>JAZNPK010000021.1:0-3814 GCA_045589595.1 Victivallales bacterium | reverse complement strand
GATGTTCCCGAACTCGAAATCAATATCAACAAGATAAGGAGAAGGACAAATGGCTGCTTACGCAAGAATCTACGGTTTTCAGGTCGTCAATGCAAGAAGCATCAAAGGACACGAAGAAGATTACACCTGTCTGGAAGCTGACTGCTACATCACCAATGGAGAGTACGATATGCTCACTGAAATTCTCGAAAAGGAGTTTTGATCATTATGAAAAAAGTCTATCAGCAATGCTGTAAGTGCAAAACAATCTACGAAAGTGATTGTAAGGTTGTTCCTTACGCTTACTGTATTATGAAAAATTGCGGCGGTCTTGTTCCCTATGAAGCAAGCCGCCAGGAAGAATTAAAAAACAAATTCAATAAAACTGAAAGGAAGACAAAATGAACGTAACAACCAACACCGTCAGCAACACGCCTGTTATCACCATTCAGGAACCCGGAGCCAAAGCGACCAATGCCCAGCTGCGGGTGATCGGTCATGCCGTCAAAGAAAATCAACTGGAACGTTTTGATGAAAATGCCTGGAAGAATATGACCAAAGGTCAGGCGGCAGAAATCATCACCAAATTGTATGTCGATCACGGAGAACTTCCGGCATCGCAAGCCCAGAAAACCAAACTTGGAGATTTGATCCGCAGAGGCTTTCTCAAAGGACTGAAACGGGAAACTTATCAGAATCTTACCAGTTCACAGGCAAAACGCATGATTTACAAAGGCTTGCAGAATGAAACCGCCAACCGGACCGTTGAAGGATATGAACCGCGGGCGCCATTGGCTCCCCGTGCCCCAATGACGGAACGGCAGAGCGAGCGACTCACCCAACTGGTGAATGATGGATTTCTCCCCCGGTTTGATTACGGATTTTTCCGTAAAATGACTCATGAGCAGGCGAGCAAATACATCAGTCTTGGCAAGTGGCGGCAAGCCAATAATCAGAGGGTTGAACCGGAAGTTCAGCCTGCCGCATAAACAAAAACTTTTTCTTCCCCTCGGCTTCCGAAATAAGAAGCCGGGGGATTTTTCATGCATTCTCTTTATGTACGGTTATAGTTACTCCCTCAATGGAATAAATAATTTTCACCCGTTCCAGTTGAAGCAGTGCCAAAAGATCATCAAGTTTCTGCTGACTGCAAATCTTAAAATGCAATCCGAAGGTCGTAAACAATTCAATGATCTTTTTTGACGGATCACTCTGGATAAGAGAAACTGCGTGCCACGGAATGACAAAAGTCTGAAATTCCGTAACGATTTGCAAGCGGGGCATCAAATGGGCACTCCGCTGAAAACAAACATCGGATTGATCCAGTTCCAAAGAATTAGCATCCAATTCTGTTTCAAGTTCAATCAATGCCGCGACCAGGGCCGGGCTTGCGTGGTGGTTTGGATGTTCCCGGAGCTCTTGCAGGATTGTCCGCAATCTTGCGTTCCGGTCGTTCTTCAGTGACTTGCTTTCCAATGTGTTCTGGTCTGATTGTTTGTTCATGATCTTCTCCTTTACGGTTGATTTTTTCTGTTGCATTATCCACAGTCATCTGCAATACCTGACCTTTACGGTATTCGGCAACAGCCTGTGGACTGTTATAAGGCGAACCGCCGAAAAGTCCGGAAACTTTTTGGACGATACGCTTCAACATTCTTATTAAAACATTTTCATTATGTTTGCGCATAAGTTCCTCCGGAACGGGGCGGCAGTTCTGCCGTATTTCTTCCGCTGACGGCAAGACAGGAGCAACAATTTCACCGGATGCCGACAAATCGTGTACCGAAAGCCGTTCTGTCCGGAGATGGAGCAGTTTATTTTTGAAAAACTCTTTGTCGGGGATGTGCAATGCCAGATTGAATTTGCCGCGGGAACACGCCACATAAAACGCCTGTTTGGACATCTTTTCTGCCGCAACCACCACATTTTTGCTGGTCATTCCCTGTGAGGCATGGCTGGTCATCACCCAGCCGTATTTGATACCTTTGAAATTTTCCGGAAGTCGTATGGTTGTCAACTCTTTCCGGTTGGAATCCAGCAAACGGTATTCGTTAGGATTGCCGGTTGCAATCGCCAAACTGCCATTATTGATCTTATATTCCAGAGTACGGAGATTGACGGTAAAGCGTACAATATCTCCTGCTCCTACCGGAAGTTGAACAGAATTACCAACATCAATTCCATGTTTGATTTCAGTAGGACGAACTGAAATACCATTACTCAAAACAAGTTTCCCGTCTTCAATTTTTTCTACAGTTGCCATTTCTCCGGCAGAAGCAATTCCCTTGATTCTGGTATTGAAAAAAATCTTGCTTCCGACCTGATAATTGCCAATATCCCCCAACTGCGGTTTGGTCCAGTTCCAGGAATGAAATGATTCTACAAGATTATTTTCGTCACCTTTGATGCAACCGGAAGACTTCATCCTCTCCCGGATCATACCGGTCAGAATATCGCACTCCCTGTGTGTCGGAGATACCGCAATACAATCCAACGGTCGTTTGCCGTCATCAGTCAACCGGACAAAATCTTCTGCCGCCAGTTCCAGATAAGCTGCCTGATCTTCGTGAATAAATCCATGTGCATCAAGGTGTTCAAAGCCCTCTTTGCTGGAACCTGTGGCAATGTACTCAATGCCGTGCCGGTATTCCTGCTGTTGTTGACGGTGGATTTCCGCCAGCATCGTTTTCTTTATCATAGAATGATTTTCCAGTAAACGGAAAAAATCACCGGCTTCAACCGAACTGTGCTGCCGTTCATCCCCCACAAACAGCACCCGGTAATTATTCTCCATTGCAAGTTTCATCATTTCCGTACCCTGCCGCAAAGAGTTAAGACCGGATTCATCGATAATCAGATATGATCCTTGCGGCGGCAGTTTATCCTTATTCTGCAGAAACATGGCAACTGTCTGGGCGGATTCAAAGTTTTCGCTCCGCAGAACATCTACCGCCGAATTGGTAGGTGCAACCACATGGATATTTTCGATACCACCTTTTTTCAAACACTTGCAAAGTTCCTGCAAGGTAGAAGTTTTTCCTGCTCCGGCGACGCCGCGGAAAACCATAAAAGGATCTTTGTTTTCCAGAATATCATTGATAACTTTGATCTGGGCAGAGTGGTCGTAAGTATCTTCTACTTCTGAAAAAGGACGGTACGAACTGGTCAGATCCGGCAGCAGACCTTTGGTGTTATTGACCGTTTCAATGGTATAGTTTTCCCGTTGGAGATTTTCTTCGGTCGTAAAATAGGGATTACCCGCAGGACTTTTCAGATTCACTAATCCGGGAACACTCTGTAAGGCTGTTTGCAAAACTTCCAAATCTGTTTCGCCCAAGTGTTGATTCTGAACTTCTGCCAACAGAGCATCCAGTTTCAACACACTGTGCCGTTCAAAAAGTTGTGCCGCAACTTTGCTGATCTGTTGAACAGCCTCCTGTTCCTCAACATCCACAAAACGCAAGTCTCCCATGATTCGGGCGTTTTCAGCAAGAACATAGAGTCGCTGCCGCTCCGGAGCAGTCAGAAGAGAACGCTTGAATGCTTCAACCTCTGTTTCACTTTTTTCCAACATCTTGCGGTTACGGGTCAGCAAGGTCATAGTTTTGACCTCTTCAGCCGTTGGCTGTCTGCCTTTTTTCGCTACAAACTCCTCAATGGCTTTATCTATCTGATGACGGCGACGGGAACAGCGTTTGAGGATTTCTTCATCAATGCCTTTGATCTCAAATCCGGTGATTTCACCCTTATCGGAACGCTTTATGTCCAACTCATAGCCCAGCCGGATACATTCCCTTGCCAGAGCATTCTGATAGGACTTCCCCGCATAGCGGAT
>JAZNPK010000020.1:0-32577 GCA_045589595.1 Victivallales bacterium | reverse complement strand
GATCCGAATTCAAGTTTCACAGACTCAACCTTGTTTTTTGCTTTTGCCATACGAATACCTAAAATAACAGGTTATGGCTGATTATAGCACAACAATGGGCATTTTGCAACCCCAAGTGGGGAAAAGTGGGGACATTTTGTTAAAATTTGAGCGTAAAAATGGCGGAGAGAGGGGGATTCGAACCCCCGAACGGGTAAACCCGTTAACGGTTTTCGAGACCGCCGCCTTCGGCCACTCAGCCATCTCTCCGGTTTCAGGTGTAATTGGAGTATAATATATCCGTTTTTTCTGTTTTTTCAAGTTGAAGCGGTCGGGTATTGAAAAAAAATCCATCCGGCGGCATTTTTTTTAAAGAAGTTTGCGTGCGGGACTTTCCTTTTTTAAAAAAAGCGTTATTGTATGGAAAAATGTAAAAAAAACGGAACAGTGATTGCCATGATGAAATTAGCCGAAAAACGCCCCATCGTTTTCTTTGATCTGGAAACGACAGGTACCAATATCAGTAACGACCGCATTGTTGAACTTTCTGTGATCAAGATCCATCCCGACGGAGAACGGGAGGAACGGACACGCCGTCTCAATCCGGAAATGCCGATTCCCCCGGAAGCGACTGCCGTGCATCATATCTCCGATGAAGATGTGGCAAATGAACCGACATTCCGGCAGATCGCCAAAAATTTCTACATCTTTCTGGAAGGATGTGATCTGGGCGGATACAATATCGTGAAATTTGACCTGCCTGTGCTGATCCGCGAATTTCAGCGCGCCGGTCTGCAATTTTCCACCGAAGGACGCAGAGTGGTGGATGCCTATACCATTTTCTGCCGCATGGAACCGCGCAGCCTGACTGCCGCATACAAGTTTTTCTGCGGAAAAAAACTGGAAGGTGCCCATGGCGCTTCTGCCGACACCCTCGCCACTGTGGAAGTTCTGGAAGCCCAGCTGCAGCGGTACGGCGACCCCGCATACACCGATCTGCCCGATGGTATTGCTGCATTCCCCGCCGATCTGGATGCACTTCATGAATTCTGCTGTTCCCAGAATCCGGAATGGATCGATGCCAACGGCAGATTCAAATGGCGCGGCGATGAAGCGATCGTGGCATTCGGGCGTCATGCCGGTACGCCCCTGAAGACCATTGCGGTGGATTCCCCGGATTTCCTGCGCTGGATCCTCAAAGCGGATTTCCCCGAAGATGTGAAAAAAATCGCCGCAGATGCCATGATCGGAAAATTTCCGGAAAAGAAAAGTTGAGGCGGTCCTATGGAGAATGGAAAGGATCAGATCCCCTATCTGATCGAACTGTTGGATGACGACAGCGAACAGAATGTGTGTCATGCCATGGCGGCTCTGCTCAAAAGCGATGAAGCCAGTCTTGACAGATGCCTCTGTGCGCTGCAGGAAAGTGAAAATCCCCGTCTCCGCCGCCGTGTCCATCAGCTGGAATCGGCGATCCGTGCGCGGCGTCAGCGGACTCAACTCGGGACCCGTCTGAAACGCTCCGCCATCGGTTTGTACGACGGAGCGGTGCAGCTTCATCTGCTCTGGTTCGATAACGATCTTGTGGAACATGTTCAGAATCAATGGAATGAGTTGTGTCATAAATTCCGTTCCTTCTGCCGTCAGCGTCCCACGCTCCGGGCTGTGGCGGATTTCCTCGCAAAGGAAGAATTTCATGCGCCGTTGAACGATGACATTGCTGCCGATTTTTATTGTTTCGGCGTGGTCATCGATGATCATAACGGCGCTGATGTGCTGCTTTCGGTGGTGGCGGCGGAACTGCTCCGCAGTGCCGGTGTGGAAGCGTCAGTTGTCCGCTCGATCGATGACTTCGGGGTGATGGACCGGGCGGGAAATCTTCTTTTTCCCGGGCTGGATTTTCAATATCACGCGCACCGGATCTTTGAAGGATCACCGCCGGAACTTGTGGTGCTGGATGATATTCAGGTCCTCCGTTACATTGCCTCCATCCTGATGCTCTGCGCGGTGGCGTGTGACAGTTTCCGGTATGTTTATACCATCAGCAACGCCCTGTCCGCATTTACGGATGTTCACGGTAATGACGGCAGAACAACGATTTTGCCTTATCCTTACAACAATCAGAAGGATCCTCCTTCCGGATCCGCCATATAAAGGAATCGAAAAAATATGAGCAGTATGAACCTGACAGAGATTTATGCGCAGAAAGCCTGTGTTGCAACCGCGCACCGCGGCGCCTCCGGACTTTATCCCGAAAATACATTGCTTGCCATGACGAAAGCCGTTCAGTTCGGTGCGGATCTGATCGAATTTGATTTGAGACTGACCGCCGACGGTGTGCCTGTGGTGCTTCACGATGCCACCATCGACCGCACTTCCGACGGTAAAGGGGAACCCGGCGCATACACCCTCGCAGAATTGCGGAAATTCAATTTTTCCCATTACCGCAGCATCTGGGGCGAACGGCTGGAATTTCCCAGTTATGCCGCAATGGCGATCCCCACATTTGAAGATATCCTCGCCGCGCTGCATGACAAAGTCTGTATGAACATTCAGGTGTATGATTCCTCGGAACTCTCCCTGAAAAAAATCTGCGGTCTCTACCGCGATTACAATATGTTTGACCGCGGATTCCTTGCCATGTCCTCTTTTGAGGAGGCGGAAGCTGTCCGGAAGATCGATCCGGAAGTGGAAGTGGCAGTCCTCGGCGCGTGGGCGCTCCGGGCAACGACGCCTGAATTGAAGCGGTGCCGGGAATTCGGCTGCCGTTTTGTCCAGCCCCCCATTGAAACGCTGACAGATGAAACCTTTGATGTCTGCCGGAAACTTGGTCTTTATGCCAATGTCTTTTATGCTGATACGGATACACAGATCCGGGAACTGGTTCGGAAGGGCGCAGCCGGTATCCTCACCAACCGGATCGATATTTTACGCGAAACGCTGGATTCCATTGATCCCGCATAAAACGAAAGGAAAAAAAATGTTGACTCTGAACAGAACTGCTGTTTTCTATGCCGCCGCGCTACTCTGTTTTGCCGCCGGTACGGATCTTTCTGCGCAGCAGGGACAGACCCGTCTGCCCGCAGTGGTGGCGGAAAAAGTCTCTGCCATCGATTACATCCAGTCTGTAACAGAAGTGGGTGAAGTCCTTGCCGATGAAAGTGTTCCCCTTGTTGCCCGTGTTACCGGGACGGTGAAAAAAATCAATTTCCGGGAAGGTGAAAAAGTCAAAGCCGGAACTGTTCTTTTTGAGATCGACCCCAGAGAATACGAAGCGGCAGTCAAGCGTGCCGAGGGTGTCCGCACCCAGAAACTGGCAGAAAAACAGAACCGTGATGCGGAATACCGCCGACAGAAAAGTCTGTACGAACAGAAGATCGATTCCGAGCAGAAATTTGAACGGATCCAGGCGGAAAAATATGAAGCGGATGCAGCTCTTCTTTCAGCCGAAGCGGATCTGGATCTGGCAAAACTCAATCTGGAATATACCACCATTAAAGCACCGTTTGACGGATGGATCGGCTTGAGAAAATGCAGTCAGGACGAACTGGTGGGACCCAATGCGGAAATACAGCAGCTGGCGACCATCGAAAAAGCGGGCAGGATCAAAGTGGAATTCAATCTGGCGGAAACGGATCTGATCCGTCTCCAGCACAATATGGCAGTTTCAAAGCTCAAATTGCAGGATGTGCCTGTGGAACTGTATCTGCAGGACGGCAAAAAAATCGCATTGAAGGGATCGCTTCAGGCGTGGGACAACCGGATCAATACGAAGACCGGTACGCTGAAACTGCAGGCGGTGTTTGATGATCCGGACCGGAAACTGATCCCCGGACTCTATGTCAAGGTGAAACTGATGCTGGGCAAACCGGAAAAGAAGACCGCGATCCCGCTTGAAGCTGTAAGTTACGATGTGGTAGGGACTTATGTTTATGTGTTGAAAGATATGAAAGGCAATGTTGCGCGGGTGGAACGCCGCTATGTGAAAATCGCCGATAAAACGCCCGCCATCGCATTCCTCAGTGAAGGTCTGAAAAACGGCGAAGTTGTTGTTGTCGCCGGGATGCAGAAGATCCGTGCAGGTGTGGAATGTACCTTCACTCTGACGGGGGCTGTGAAATAAATGATCAGTAAATTTTTCATCTTTCATCCCCGGTTCGCCTTTGTCATATCCATCCTGTTTCTGCTGGCGGGTATGATCGCGATCTTTGTGCTGCCGGTGGCGCAATATCCCAATATTTCCCCCGGCACTGTTACCATCTCCGCCAACTTCCCCGGAGCCAGTGCGCAGGATCTGATGGATACGGTGGTCGCTCCCATCGAAACCAATATCAACGGCGTCAAACGGATGCTGTATTTTTCCGCCACTGCCACCGACAGCGGAACTGCAACGATCAATGTGACATTTGACATCGGTACCGATGGCGACACCAATACGGTGAACACCCAGAACCGGGTCGCGTGGGCGGAAGCGGCGCTTCCGAGTGAAGTACAGCGTCAGGGTGTGACCACCAAAGAAAAATCCGCCAATATGCTGATGGTCATCTGTCTGACCTCGCCGAAGGGGACTCTGGATGCTCTGGCTCTTTCCAACTTTACGTCCATTTATCTGAAAGACCGTATTGCGCGTATTCCCGGCGTGGGGGATGTGAACATCCTCGGTGAACGCAAATATGCGATCCGTGTCTGGCTGGATGCGGACCGTATGGCGGCGCTCAAGATCACGGCGGATGATGTGATCGCAGCCATTCAGGCGCAGAATGTTCAGGTATCGTCCGGTGCGTTGGGGGATGCCCCTGCGCCACGCGGACAGGCGGTCCGTTTTTCCCTCAGTACCCAAGGGCGTCTGAAAGATCCGGCAGAATTCCGGAAGATACTGCTCCGGTCGGAAAGCGATGGTTCCAATATTACCCTCGGTGATGTTGCCACGGTGGAACTCGGTGCGGAATCTTATGCGTCGGAATGTTATGCCAACGGTCTGCCGAGTGCCGGTCTGGTGCTGTATCAGCTGCCTGATGCAAACGGATTGGAGATCGCAAAAAAAGTCCGTGCGGAACTGGCGTCACTGAAAGAAACGGTGTTCCCGCCTGACACGGAATATACGGTCCTTTACGACTCCACATTGTTTATTCAGTCATCCATTGATGAAGTGGTGCAGACGCTGTACGAAGCGGTGCTGCTGGTGATCCTGGTGACATTCCTTTTCCTGCAGGACTGGCGGGCAACGCTGGTGCCGACTGTGGCGATCCCGGTATCGCTGGTGGGTACTTTTGCCGTGATGTACTGCATCGGTTTCAGCATCAATCTGATCACGCTGTTCGGGCTGATCCTTGCCATCGGGATCGTGGTGGACGATGCCATTGTGGTGATCGAAAATGTGATGCGGCTGATGGAGGAGGAAGGTCTCTCGCCCAGAGATGCCGCGCTGAAATCCATGGAGCAGGTCACCGGTCCGGTCATTGCCACGACGGCGGTCCTGCTTGCCATGTTTGTTCCGGTCTGTTTTCTGCCGGGGATCACGGGGGTGATGTACCGTCAGTTCGGCATCACCATTTCCGTGGCGGTGCTGATTTCCACCATCAATGCCCTGACATTGAGTCCGGCATTGAGTGCGGTCCTGTTGAAAAAGACCGACAGCAGCGGCACAAAGAAAAAATGGATCGTGTTCCGGAAGATCGACGAATGGTTCAACGCCTTTACCAACGGTTATGTCTGGATCGTCAAACGGCTGGTCCGCAAAGCATTTTTCGTGCTGGTCGCTCTGGGATTGATCCTTTTGGCAGCCGTCCGGATCTATGAAAAACTGCCCACCGGTTTCGTGCCGGATGAAGATCAGGGTATGTTCATTGTGAATATTCAGCTGCCGGATGCGGCGTCGCTGGAACGGACGCAGGATGTTCTGAAGAAAGCGGATGCGGTCCTGAAAGACATGAAATACATCCGGGAATATATGTGTGTTGCCGGATTCAATATTCTGAACGGCGTGAGTGCATCCAACTGCGGTATGATCATTGTGACGCTTGACGACTGGGAAAAGCGCGGTGCAGTGACCCAGAATGATCTGATGCGTACTTTTATGGAGAAAACCGCCTTCATCAAAGAAGCGGTCCTTACGCCGTTCAGCACGCCCGCGATCCCCGGAATCGGTACTGCCGGAGGCTTCTCTTTCGTGCTGCAGGATCCTTCCAATTCCATGACGCCGATGCAGATCCAAAGCGTTGTGAATGAAGTGGTTGCGGAAGCGAACAACGATCCCGCCCTGATGAATGTGTTTTCCACATTCCGTGCATCTTTCCCCCAGATGTATCTGAATATCGATCGGGAAAAAGCGTTGAAGATGGGTGTTACCATGAACAGCATCAATACTGCCCTGCAGGGATTGTTCGGCTATGCGTATGTCAATGACTTCAACAAGTTCGGCAAGTCCTACAAGGTGGAGATCCAGGCGAAACCGGAGTACCGCAGTCAGCTGGACAATCTTTCGTCCATCAAGCTCCGCAGTTCGACAACGGGCGAAATGGTCCCGCTCTCCACGCTGGTCACGCCGGAAACCCGTTTTGTGCCGCAGTATCTCCAGCATTACAATATGTCCTCAAGTGTGACCATCAACGGTTCACCTGCACCCGGTTACAGTTCCGGTCAGGCAATGGCTGCCATGGAACGGATCGCAGCCGCAAAACTGCCGAAAGGGATGACGTATGACTGGACCGATATGAGTTATCAGGAGAAGATCGCCGGGAATATGATCTATGTGATCTTTGCCCTCGCGCTGCTCTTTATCTATCTGTTCCTTGTGGCGCAGTATGAAAGCTGGATGATCCCCCTTGCCGTGATCGCCAGTGTGCCGATCGCGTTCTTCGGGGCGGCGCTGTCGCTCAAAATTGCAGGGATCGACAACAATATTTATGCGCAGGTCGGTCTTGTGCTTCTCTTCGGTATCGCCTGCAAAACGGCGATCCTGATCGTGGAATTTGCCAAAGAACAGCACGAAAAAGGTATGTCCATTGTGGATGCCGCCGAATTTGCCGCAAAATTGCGGTTCCGGGCGGTGTTGATGACTGCCATTTCCTTTGTACTTGGTACATGGCCGCTGGTGGCTGCGTTCGGCGCCAGTTCTGTCAGCCGGAGAAGTCTGGGTACTGCCGTATTCGGCGGTATGCTGATCTCCGTGGTGTTCGGGACTCTGATCCTGCCTGCCATGTACACCGTGGTCCAGAAGATCACCGAGGCGTGCTGCCGGAAAAAACAGGAGCAGGAGCAGACTGAATGATCTGATTTCTGCTGATACAAAAAACAGAGAACCGGTACAGCCTGACGCCGTGCCGGTTCTTTTTTGTGATGATGCGGATCGGGATCCCGTCAGCCGATCAGGGATGTTCCCAGCAGTTCATTGGCGAAAACGATGGAAACAGGTGCATTGGTCCAGCCGCTGTAAATGCTTCCGGAGCCGCCTTCATAGCAGTCGCCGCCGCCCCATGTGCCGGTTTTTGTATCGTACATTCCACGCCAGCATCCGGCGAACTGCCGTTCTGTGGAGGGATCCTGGATCTTTGCAAAGAGCGCGAGCAGCCGTTCGTAAGCGGTCCGGTACTTTGCTTCATCGGGCAGGAGCCGCACCAGATTCTGGAATCCGAGCAGGATCCAGTTTGCGGTATAGATCGTATCCACAAGGTGCGGACCTTTGGGCGCTTCATAATGTTCCGCGGGAATATTGCCGGTTTCCGGATCCGCTTTTATCAGGATGCGGTCCGCAAAACCGGTGGCAAGATCCAGATAGAACGGATCGTTTGTGGCTCGGTAGGCGGCTGTGCTGCTGATCACGGCATAAGCCAATTCACTGACATTGAGTTTTTCTTCCGGCGCATTTTTCAGATATTCGTGATAGGTGCGGATGATGGCAAGATTCTTTTCCACATCGCCGAGTTTTGCACGGCATGCGGTGGCAAGTGCGAAACAGCAGAGGGAGCCCCAGTGCGGGAGCAGGGGGCGTCCACGCCAGACCTTTTCCGGATCGGAAAAATCTGCATCCGGTTTGCCCAGACTGGCATGGAATGTGCGTTCAAAGCCTTCCGACAGTCTGGGCAGAAGCTGTTCCGCCCATTCGGTCATCTCAAACTGTTCCGCCAGTTCCGGATACCGTTCCGCGATGAGCAGGGGAATGGAGAGAGACCAGGAATTATCATCGAACCAGAGGACCATTGCCCATTGTGTGTGAGACCAGTTCCATACGCCGAGCATATCTTTTCTGCTTTCATCGCCCGCGTCCCGGTTCAGGAGACCGCTGCGGTGATAAAGGTAGCCCAGCAGATTTTCCGCCACCGCCCGGTCCGCCGGATCGTTGCGCACATCTGCCGACAGCAGAAAGAGATACGCCGCCTGAAAATTACAATCGGCACGGCGGGATTCCACCACACTCCAGTCGCCGTAATCGGTGAAGGAATTAAAAGAATTGAACACTTTTTTTCTCAAATCCTTATCGGGGCAGAGATAGACCCGTTCCGCCACGCCCCAGAATCCGTTGGCAGGCTCCATTACGGATGATTTCTGAAACCAGTTCAGATTTTTTTCAAGAACATTCAGCAGTACATTGCGTTCCATTATGATTTGCTCCCTGTCAGGTTACTGTTCATTTGCATTTGTCAATGGTTTCCAGAATTGCCGCCGCCGCCCGGGTCGTGGCATTTTCCGCACCGCAGGAGAGGGCATCCCGCATGGCTGCCATATCTGCATCCACCAGTGCGCGCCGTTCTCCGCCGGGCAGAATACGGTCAACTGCATCTGCCAGATCTTCAGGCACGACCTGGAACTGGAGATATTCCTGGAATACACATTTGTCAAGAATGATGTTGGGCATCGTGAAATAGCCGCGGAACAACTTTCCGATGATCCACCGTGCCAACTGGAATGTAATGGGATTCAGGCGGTACGCCACCACCAGCGGCAGATCCGCAATGGCAGATTCCACCGTAACGGTTCCCGATGCAGCCAGACCGGCTGTTGCTTCCTGCATCCAGCGGGCAGTTTCGCCGCAGGTGATATCCAGTTCCGGCAATGCGACCTGCGGATATTTCTTTTTGAAATCGCCGATGTAGCGCAGAATATCTCTGTATGTCTTTTCACGCGGCGCGGAAATGGCAAATTTCAGTTCCGGATGCCGTTTTTTCAGGATCGCTGCCGTGGCGAGGAAGGGAAATACCAGACGGCTGGTTTCGCTTTTTCTGCTGCCGGGCAGAAGAAGCAGCCGGTTCGGATCCCGCTGAATGGCAGGATCTGTCCGCTCACGCACGACTTCGATCAGGGGGTGACCGGTAAATTCCACATCCAGTCCGCTGTCTTTCCACACTTCCGGTTCAAAGGGGAAAATGACCAGCATTTTTTTGCAGTAGGTGGCGTATTTCGGAATATTTGATTTGCGCCAGACCCAAACCTGTGGGCTGATGTACCAGATCACCGGGATACCGGCTTTCCAGAGACGTTTTGCGAACCGGATATTGAATCCGGGATAATCCACCATGAGAACGGCATCGGGACGCTGTTTTTTTGCTTCGCGTATGCAGAACAGCATGATCCGGATGAATTTGAAAATGCTGCCAAGCACTTCCACGATCCCGATAACGCCAAGTTCTGTGGAGTCCACAAGAATATCCACACCGGCTTCTTTCATCCGGACACCGCCCATACCTTTGATGTCGCAATCCGGATTCAGCCGTTTCAGTTCTTTTGCGATCCGTGCGCCGTAAAGATCACCGCTGGATTCACCCGCCATGATCCAGATCAGAGGACGCTTCTGTTCATCTGCCATTTCAGGACCTCCGGATCATTTTTTGCGTTTTTTCTTGGGTGGCGTATAATTGCTGCCGCGTCCGCCGAATCCGCCGCCGAATCCACCGAAACCGCCGCCCATTCCGCCCATACCGCCGGGCATACCGCCACCACCGCCGAACATGGAACCGAGACCGCCGAGACCGCCCATTCCGCCGCCGCCGAACATGGAGCCGAGACCGCCCATGAGTTTGGACATCAGACCGTTGTTCTTCATCATCTTTTTCATCATGAGGAACTGTTTGATCAGCTGGGAGACTTCATCCACGGGTCTGCCGGAGCCTCTGGCAATACGTTTACGCCGGGGCATATCAATGATGTCGGCATTGGCGCGTTCTTTTTTGTTCATGGAGCAGATGATCGCTTCCGTGTATTTGAACTGCTTCGGATCAAAACCGGGCATATTTGCGATCTGATCGCCTCCGGGCAGAAATTTCAGAATGGATTCCAGACCGCCCATACGCTGCATCTGTTTGAGCTGTCCGAGAAAATCGTCAAAATCAAACTCATTCTTGCGCAGTTTCTTTTCCAGTTTTTCCGCTTCTGCGCGGTCGATCTCATCGGCGGCTTTTTCCACAAGGGACACAATATCGCCCATACCGAGGATCCGGGACGCCATACGGTCCGGATGGAATACATCCAGATCATCCAGATTTTCACCGCGACCTGCAAATTTTACCGGGCAGCCGGTGACTTTGCGGATGGAAAGAGCGGCACCGCCACGGGCGTCACCATCCAGTTTCGTCAGCACGATACCGGTAATGGACAGCGCATCGTGGAAGTGGCGCGCCACAGAAACCGCCTGCTGACCGAGCGCCGCATCTGCCACAAGCAGGATCTCCTGCGCTGATGTAAGTTGTTTGACCTGAATCAGTTCCCGGACCATGACATCGTCGATCTCCAGACGGCCCGCCGTGTCGATGATCAGATAATCCGCACCGCTGTTCCGGGCTTCCTGCAACGCATTCATCGCCAATGCCGGAACATTGGTATTGCCCCGTTCCGCATAGACCGGCACGCCGATCTCATTCCCCAGAACTTCCAGCTGATCGATCGCGGCAGGGCGGTAAACGTCCGCTGCGGTCAGAAGCACTTTTTTGCCGCCCTTCTTGAGAGAAAGAGCAAGTTTCGCACTGGTCGTCGTTTTACCGCTGCCGTGCAGACCGACCATCATGATGATATTGGGCTTTGCTCCGGAAAAAAGTTCCGCCTCGCCGCCGCCCATCAGTTCAACCAGTTTGTCGTAAACGACTTTCACTGCCTGTTGACCGGGGGTCACGCTCCGCAGAACTTCCGTGCCGAGACAGGCTTCGCGGACTTCCGCAACAAAACTTTCTGCAATTTCCAGATTGACATCCGCTTCCAGCAGGGCGTCGCGGATCCCGTTCATTGCCTGAGCAATATTGGATTCGGACAGAACTGCCTGTCCGCGTAAATGTTTCAAAGCGCCCTGAAGGCGTTCCGACAAGGATGTAAACATAAGATCTTTCTCCGGTGGACTTTCAAAATCAATATTTCAGTGCTATATTATACTTACAAAAGCCGAAAATACAAATGAACAGATAAAAAAAACAGCAAAAACACCCCGTAATGGCTACTGAAAACGAAAAACAGCGCATCGTGACGACCATCGTGCCCGGTGAAGCAGAGGGGATACGGCTCGATCAATACCTTGCCAACCGCTTCACTTACCGGTCACGAACCGTGTGGCAGCGCTGTATCCGTTCCGGTGAGATCCTGCTGAACGGAAGAAAAACAGCATCCTCCCGCCCCGTTCACAGCGGCGAAGTCATTACCTTCATTCCCCCGGAGGAAGATCTGATCGAACCGCCGGTCCGTACAGATTACACCATTCTGGCTGAAACGGATGATTTTCTGGTAGTCAACAAGCCCGGCAATCTGCCCGTTCATCCGTCCGGATGCTATTTCAATCATACGCTCCAGCGTCTGCTCTCTGCCGATCTTGGAAAAATCGTGCATCCGGTCAACCGTCTGGACAGGGAAACATCCGGCGTGGTGCTGTTTGCCGCCGACGGCAGAAAAGCGGCGCAACTGGCTGATCTTTTTGCCGCAGGGGAGGGGAAGATCCGGAAGACTTATCATGCGATCGTGTTCGGAGATTTTCCCGATACGGTATCGGCGGAAGGTTTTCTCTGTTCCGATCCGGATTCAAAGATCGACAAAAAACAGAAGTTCATCCTCAAAAAAGATGTTTCCGTCCTTACGGATGCTATGACCGATGCCAAAACAGATTTCCGCTGTCTGAAACGGAAAAACGGGCTCAGTCTGGTGGAATGTATGCCTGAAACCGGCAGACTGCATCAGATCCGCGCCACCCTCTGTTCCCTCGGATACCCGCTCGCCGGCGATAAAATGTACGGTCCCGATGAGACCATCTTTCTCCGGTTCATTGAAGACAGAATGACGCCGGACGATCGCGCGCTCCTGCGTATGGAACGGCAGGCGCTTCATGCTTCGGAACTGGAATTCCGGTCGCCTTTCGATCAGAGCCGCTGTGTCTTCACGGCACCGGTCCCCGCAGATTTTCTGCTGATGCCCTGAAAAATATTTTACAGTTTGGAACTCCGCGCCCGCAACAGCAGATCCGCCGTAATGATGGCTGCCATTGCTTCCACCACCGGGACCATACGCGGAACCAGACAGGGATCATGCCGCCCTTTGATGGCGAGCGTTACAGCTTTGCCGTCTCTGCCGATGGTCTGCTGCGGTTTGTAGATGGACGGCGTCGGTTTCGCCGCCACACGGAATGTGATGGTATTGCCGTTGGAAATACCGCCGAGGATGCCGCCCGCGTGATTGCTGCTGAATCCTTCTTCCGTCATGGGATCATTATTGATACTGCCCCGGGATGACGCCGCTGAAAAACCGGAGCCGATCTCAAAGCCTTTGACGCCGCCGATGGAGAACATTCCGTGAGCAAGCAAAGCATCAAATTTATCAAATACAGGCTCACCGAGACCGGCGGGAACGCCGCAGATCTCACCGTAAATGATGCCGCCGATACTGTCCAGATCCTTTGACGCGGCTGTGACTTCATTGCACATGGCATCTGCCAGCGCGGGAACGCCGCAGCGCACCGCATTCTGTTCGACCGTACACCAGTCGATATCGGCAGTATCCCCGGCAACAGATCCGATCTGCAGCGCACATGCCCGGACATCGATCCCGTAATGACGCAGCAGCAGTTTCGCCACAGCTCCCGCCGCCACCCGGGCAGATGTCTCCCTGCCGGATGACCTGCCGCCGCCGCGGTAGTCGCGGAATCCGTATTTCTGATCAAAGGTATAATCTGCGTGACCCGGACGGTAACATTGGGCGATTTCGCTGTAATCCGCGGAATGGTGATCGCCGTTCCTCAACATCATGGCAAGTGGCGTACCCGTGGATTTTCCCTCAAAAACACCGGACAGGATCTCGATGCGATCCCCCTCCTGACGGGCTGTCGTCGCCGCTGATTGTCCCGGTTTGCGACGGTCCATTTCCGATTGGATGAAAGCAGGATCAATAGGGATCCCTGCCGGAAGACCATCGATCGTCACACCCAGTGCCACACCGTGGGATTCACCGAATGTCGTTACTGAAAATATCGTGCCGAATGTGTTGTTCATAAGTCACCTCCGGCGTCTTTTACCGCCGATAAGATTTTGGTTGCATTTTCTTCCGGACTGCTTGACGGATCCGCACTGAAAAGCAGATCAGCTGTTTTGCGGAAAATATCACGCCGTACTTTATTGGATTTGCAGAACGCTGAAAACGGATCGGATTCCTTCACCAGAAACGGCGGCAGACCCTCACGCGCAACACGCTCAAATGCCACCTCGTCCGGCACATCCAGACAACAGAGAAAACCGAGAAGTGCTCTGTCCGCATCCGTGAAATAAGGATTGCTTAACGCACCACCACCCAGCGCAATCACACAATCTGTGTCCGCAAGCGTCCGGATCGCTTCCATTTCCAACTGACGGAACGGGTCTTCACCCAGCACCTTGTAGATCTCACGGACCGGACGCGTCTCTCCCGTTTTCAGAAAGTACAGCCGCTGCAATACATCGTCCGTATCGTAAAACGGAAGTCCGAGACGCAACGCCGCAGCCCGCCCGATCGATGTCTTGCCCGCATGCTTGATCCCGCAAAATGTCAAATGCATAATATCTTCTCCATATCTCTGTTCAGAAAACTATAGCACACGCCCGCGCGTAAATCAAGAACCCATACCGAAAAAATCAAAAACTTTGATCTCAATGACTGTGTGGCAGCGTTCCGCCGCTGCACCACGGCAAGGGCAACGCCCTTGACGCGAGCAGAAAACTTGTACTTCGTACGGCGTTTTCTGCCGTAAGTTTTTGCAACGCGGTTGCAAAAACGGTGGAAATAGAAAAAACTCTGACTGCGAGTGTGCTGTTGAGTAAGCGGAGCGTTGTGAAACAGCACTATATGGCACACACTGTGTGGCAGCGCCCTTGACGCGAGCAGAATATGCGGGGCATATTCTGCCGTAGTCAAAGCTGCTGCGCAGCATTGACGGTAGAAATAGAGTAAAACTCAAGCAGTCTCATCGTTCTGACGAATAAGCGATAGCGTTATGAGGAAGAACTATAAGGCACACACTGTGTGGCGTTATGAGGAGGAACTATATGGCACACACTGTGTGGCAGCGTTCCGCCGCTGCACCACGGCAAGGGCAAGCCCTTGACGCGAGCAGAAAACTTGTACTTCGTACGGCGTTTTCTGCCGTAAGTTTTTGCAACGCGGTTGCAAAAACGGTAGAAATAGAGTAAAACTCAAGCAGTCTCATCGTTCTGACGAATAAGCGATAGCGTTATGAGGAAGAACTATATGGCACACACTGTGTGGCGTTATGAGGAAGAACTATATGGCACACACTGTGTGGCAGCGCCCTTGACGCGAGCAGAAAACTTGTACTTCGTACGGCGTTTTCTGCCGTAAGTTTTTGCAACGCGGTTGCAAAAACGGTGGAAATAGAAAAAACTCTGACTGCGAGTGTGCTGTTGAGTAAGCGGAGCGTTATGAAACAGCACTGTATGGCGCACACTGTGCGTCCGGCAGTAGGATTGCCTTCGCTTTGCTCAGCGCACCTTCGGTGTCGAACCTTGACGGTTCGTTTTTGCTGGCGCAAAAAAAGCAGTTCGCACTGCTTAATCCTACATTCTACGCCATTTTTTGACACAAAAAATGGCTCCGGCAGTAGGATTCGAACCTACGACCAAGTGGTTAACAGCCACCTACTCTACCGCTGAGCTATGCCGGAGCGTATGGAGTTATAATATGCACCGTTTTTGCGAAAAATCAAGTTGAAAATCGTGAAAACATCTGCTTTTTTTGAAAAAATGTCATTCAGAGGTGGAAAAAGTGATCCGGGAATCGGGTGTCAGCCTTGTAAAAACACCTTTCATGGAGTATATTAAAAGATATTTGTTTTCTGCAGAGACAACAGGTCGTCTCCGGCGGGAGTTCTGCGCGGCAATTTTTCCGCAATCCCGTTGTCAGTTGTAAAAAATCCAAACAGAACGGCAAAGATCGTGTTCAAAAAAATCAGTAAAAAAATCAATTCCATAGTTCAGGGGATCAAGTCTGTTTTCAGCGGAAAGTCTGAACCGGCTCCCGAACGATCCGGAAAACAGAAAAAAGAGCATCCGTCCGACCGCAAGCGCGGAAGCAAAAAGAAAAAACAGATGCGTCAGGATGAAAACGGAAATCCTTATGTCCGGCTTTCGGACCGGCGTCCTTCCGGAAAGATGAAAGATGCGGAGCAGCCCTCCCGGAAACAATCGGGGAAAAAGCCGCAGAAAAAGGTGATCCCGCCCATGCCGGAGATCGTGCCGCTGCCGGAATCGGAAGGGAAACTGCGGTTCTGTGATCTGGAACTTGCGCCGGAAATTCTTGCGGCAACGCAGGATCTCGGTTT
Source organism: Victivallales bacterium (assembly GCA_045589595.1). Classification (GTDB taxonomy): domain Bacteria; phylum Verrucomicrobiota; class Lentisphaeria; order Victivallales; family UBA1829; genus SIG77. The sequence continues at coordinate 16,829 of JAZNPK010000020.1, read as the reverse complement.
CAAATACTGCACAGAGATCCAGGCGAAATGTCTGCCTTACGCCATTGCCGGAAACGATCTGGCGGCAAAAGCCCAGACCGGTACCGGAAAGACTGCTGCGTTTCTGGCGTCCACTATGACCCGTCTGCTCCGGAAACCGCTGGATCCGGCAACGCGTAAATCCGGTGCGTGCCGTGTTCTTGTGCTTGCTCCTACCCGCGAACTGGCGATCCAGATCCAGAAAGATGCGGAAAATCTCGGAAAATATACGGACCTCAACAATATGGTCGTTTTCGGCGGGATGGATCACCGCGGACAGCGGGATGCCCTGATGGAATCTCAAGTCGATATCCTTGCAGGTACACCCGGACGCATCATTGATTACTCCCGCAGCGGCGATCTGGATCTTTCACGGGTGGAAGTCCTGGTGATCGATGAGGCGGACCGGATGCTGGATATGGGATTTATCCCGGATGTCCGCCGGATCGTTGCGCAGCTGCCCCCGGCAGGTAAACGCCAGACCATGCTTTTCAGTGCCACGCTGGAGCCTTCCGTGCTGCGGCTGGTTGACAGTTGGCTTGTAAATCCCGTTTCGGTGGAATCGGAACCGGAGCATGTGGTGACTGATCTGATCGAACAGCGTTTTTATGCAGTGACCAGCGACAGTAAACTTGCGATGCTTCTTTCCGTGATCCGTGCTGAAAATCCGCAGCGGATGCTTGTTTTCGGAAACCGGAAGGATCATAACCGCACCCTCGTTAAAAAACTTTATTCCTACGGCGTGGATGCCGAATTGCTTTCCGGTGATGTCGCTCAGGAAAAACGGTTGAAGATCCTGGAAAAATTCCGGTCCGGTGCGATCAAAGTGCTGGTGGCAACAGATGTGGCGGCACGCGGGATCCATGTGGATGGCGTGACGCATGTGGTGAACTATGATCTTCCGGTACAGCCCGATGATTACGTTCACCGTATCGGCAGAACAGGACGCGCCGGAGCAAAAGGCGTCAGCATCAGCTTTGTCTGTGAATACGGTGCTTATGTTCTGCCCGATCTGGAACAGTACACCAAAGAGGCGATCCGGACGGAACAGCCTGCCGAAGAAATGCTCGTTCTGCCGGAAAAAGTCCGCCGTGAATCCGATATTCTGAACGATGCTCCGCCACGGCAGAACAACGGCGGACACGGCGGAAACAATCACCGCCGCAATAACAGCAGCAGGAGACGCTGAAGATGACAGCACTGCCGCGGATCGCAATCGTACTTGACAGGTTGAGAAGTGCGCACAATGTGGGCAATATCTTCCGGATCGCCGAAGCGATCGGAGCCGCCGAGATCATCTGTTGCGGTTATACGCCTGCACCGCCCCACCCGAAACTGGAAAAAACTGCCATGGGCGCCGATAAAATGGTGCCGTGCCGGACATTTCCATCATCCCTTGCCGCCGTGGAAGCACTCCGGGCGGAAGGCTATGCGCAGATCGTTGCGGCAGAACCGTTTCCCGATTCCCCGGATGCCTGGGACGCGGAATACAAATTTCCGCTGGCGATCATTTTCGGCAACGAAGCTCTGGGCGTCGATCCGGATACATTGAAGATCGTGGATGGCTGTATCGGGCTGCCGATGTTCGGACAGAAGGCATCCATCAATGTGGGCAACAGCGCCGCTGCGATCGTGTATGCCGTCGCCGCCTACTGCAAGAAAAATCAGATCACCGCGTAATACCGCGCAGCCGGCGGGCGCAACACGCCCCGTGCCGGGGCAGGACCAAAGCGGCGCTTTGGTCCGCAGCGGCGCTGCCGCTGCAGTGTTGCGCCCGCCGGCTGCCGGAGCGTGCATTTTCTGAAAAATTTACAGTGTTTACTGGAAAAGCGCGGGTTTTATGCTAAAGTATATACCCGAACGGAATTATCATTGAAGGAGTCTGAGGCGTATGAACAAACTGCAGGTATTCTATCCGGTTGAGGGTGAACTTGTGCCGGTTTCTTTTGTCATTTCGGGCAGGACGGAGCCGGGCAGGGTGGTTACTGCCGGTACGGTATCGGCTGTTGCCGGTCAGGACGGGATTTTTTCGCTTCCTTTTCATGCGGAGAATCCGTTTTACGATCTGACGCTGACGGATGGTGTATCGGAGCAGCGTCTCCGTTTTGTCTGTGACACTGATCCGCGGAAACGGTACAACTTTTTTATTGACGACAATGTATTTTTCCTGACGGAGATCGCCCGGAAGCAGTACAAATCTGTCTTTGAAAGTTTTTATCTGGATTTTCTCCGGACACTGCACCGGAAATACGGGTTCAAAGTCACGCTCAATATGTTTTACGACAATGCGCACGACCCGGATCATTTCAATACATCGGAACTGGATACCCGGTACAGAAGTGAGTTTGAAGACAATGCCGACTGGCTCCGGCTGGCATTTCATGCCTATTCGGAATTTCCCGGCGCGCCTTACGGAAAAGTCTATCCGGAAAAACTGCCGGAACACCACAGGATCGTAACGGATGAGATCCGCCGTTTTGCCGGTGAGAAGACCCTGATCGAACCGGTGCTGCTGCATTTTCACGATATTGCCAGTGATGCCAGCCGCAAATATATTGCGGATGCGGGTATGCGCTGTTTCACGCCGTCTATGGAGCGTCACTGGCTGCCGTTGTTTGAGAAACTCGGCAGAAAGATCACGGCGCAGTACAATTATCAGTTCAATCAGCTGGAACTTCAGTTGTTGTTTATGGTGAATCTCTATCCGGAGGAAAAACTTCTTGCCATGCTGGAAGATGCGTATCGGGAACAGGACCGCAATTTTCTGCTGGTCGGCACCCATGAGCAGTACAGTTATCCATTCTACAGCAATTACATTCCCGAACATTTCCAGCGTATGGAATCCGTGGTCAGAAGTTTGACGGATCACGGTTATGAGAGTGTCTATTTTACAGAAACCCTTTTGAAATAACAAGGCAACGATCCATGAAGATGAAAATGTCTCAGATGGTGGGGCGCCGTCTCCGCGAGGACCCCAAAGACGCAAAAACGATCAGTCACAAATTTCTTGTCCGCGGCGGTTATATCCGTCCGGTATCTGCGGGGATCTACTCTCTGCTGCCCATTGCCAAGCGTACGATCCGTAAGATCGAAGAGATCATCCGCGAGGAAATGAATGCCATTGACGGACAGGAAGTTCTGATGCCGGTTGTCCTTCCCGCTGAATTGTGGCAGGAATCCGGCCGTTATGAATCGGTGGGCGATGAACTGCTCCGTTTCAAAGACCGCAACAACAAAGCCATGCTGTTGGGTATGACCCACGAAGAAGCAGTGGTCCAACTTGTCCGGACAGAGATCAACAGTTACAAACAGCTGCCGGTGATGGTCTATCAGATCCAGACGAAATACCGGGATGAAGCACGCCCCCGTGCAGGTTTGATCCGCGTCCGTGAGTTCACAATGAAAGATGCGTACAGCTTCCATACCAGTCAGGAATCTCTGGACGAATACTATATGCGTGCCCATGCGGCATACGAAAATGTGTACCGCCGCGTCGGTCTGCAGCATGTTGTTTCCATCCTTTCCAACTCCGGGATGATGGGCGGAAGTATCAGCCATGAATTTATGTCCATTGCCGATTGCGGCGAGGACAGCATTTTCCTGTCGCCGGACGGTGTCAGCTACAAGGCGAACCGCGAGGTCGCAGTCTCCGGTCTGAAATTTGAAAAGAATGCAGCTGACGAACAGCCTTTGGAAAAAGTTGCGACACCCGGCAAAAAGACCATCGATGAAGTGGCGGAATTTCTGGGCGTCAAGAGCGATGCCACCGGCAAAGCAGTCTTCTATTCCGATCCCGATGACAAACTGATCTTCGTGCTGATCCGCGGCGACTTTGAAGTCAATGAATGCAAACTTAAAAATCTGCTGGGCATCAGCGATATCAAGTTTGCGACCGATGACCAGATCCGCGCGGTCGGTTCCGTGCCCGGTTACGCATCCCCCATCGGTCTGGATCAGAGCCGTATGACGCTGGTCGTGGATAACTCCGCCGCCGGTACGGCAAATCTGGTCGTCGGCGCCAATGAAGCCGATCAGCATTATAAAAACTTCAATTACGGCAGAGACCTCTCCGGCGGTATCGTGGCAGATGTGGCGTGCGTCCGCGAAGGCGACCCCTGTCCGGTGACCGGCGAACCGCTTCAGTTCCGCCACGGGATCGAAGTCGGCAACATCTTCCAGCTCGGCACAAAATACTCCAAACCGATGGAATGTACCTATCTGGATAAAGACGGTAAATCACAGGTCATGATCATGGGCTGTTACGGTATCGGCGTCGGCAGAACCATGGCGTCCGTGGTGGAAGATTCACATGACGATTACGGCCCCATCTGGCCTATGTCCATCGCACCGTACCAGATCCAGGTCTGCGCACTCAATCCGGATAAGGACGGCGTTGGCAGCGCCGCAGAAGAACTCAGCGACGCCCTCGATAAACTGGGCGTGGAAGTCCTTTATGATGACCGCGGCGAAAAAGCCGGATCCATGTTCAGCGATGCCGACCTGCTCGGTATCCCCTTCCGCGTCATCGTCTCCCCCAAGAGCCTCGCAAACGGTATGGTGGAGTTCAGACTCCGCTCCTGCCGCGATACGGAACTGATCCCCATCGCCGACGCGCCCGCCATCCTCGCACAGCGCGTCAGAGACGAACTGGCAAAGTATCAGTAACTCCGACTCCGCAGAAAACGGCACTGCCGCCCCTGAAAAAGCCGCCACGGCTTTTTCAGGGGCGTTTTTCTTTTCCGCCATGCCATGCCGGACGCATGGCGGAAAAGAAAAAGCCTGACCGGTGTGCGAACACCGGTCAGGCGCAGTGCCGTTTCCTGCGGGGTGTGTTTTCCTGTCAGATTTTTTGCCGGATGAAGTCCAGGACATCTTGTCTCATAGCGGGTGTTTCCTGATGTTCCACGGGATATTTTTTCATGAGCCAGTTTTCGGGGCAGCCGTGATCCTGATAGACCTGTTTCAGTGCTTCATTGATCTTATTGAGACCGGCTTCAGGTGTCAGACCGTCAAATTGTCCTTCCACGCCGATATGGGCGCGCGGTGCGATCAGGGCATTGATCCCGGCGGTATCGAAATATTTGAGCAGACCGGGTACATAATAGTAAAGACCGTGGCGGTCCAGTTCGCCTTTTTTGAGCAGTTCGTCATAATCGGTGAGACAGCAGATATCGGCGCAGACTTTGATCCGTTCATCCATTGCGGCGAGGAACCACGCCATTGTGCTGCCCATGGACATACCGAGGGTGCCGATCCGGGTTTCATCGACTTCGTTCCGGCTGCAGAGATAATCCACCATCCGGACGGATTCATAGACCATCATGCCCCACATGACTTTTCCGTGCCAGAGCAGTTCTTTAAAAATGATGCTTTCTTTTTTGGCGGACCGTGAACCGAATGCCCGGTGATCCATTGCGATCACGGCGTATCCGGCGGATATCAGATCGGGCAGATACGGTCCGTTCTGATAGGGGGCGCCTGTGAGCAGTTCATCTTTTCCCAGATGATACATACTGCCGTGGGAATGATTGTAAACGATCGCCGGGATCTTTCCCTGCCGATGTTCCGGCAACGCAAAATATGCCAGAAACGGTTCTTCTCCGGGAAAGCGGAACTGCAGTGTTTCCAGTGTGCAGCCGGACAACTTTTCTGTTTTTACACATTCAACTTGAAAGGGGGTATTCCGGTCAGGGAGGTCACCCATCAGCGACCAGAGAAGTTTTCTTCTTTCCCGGTTGCAGTCGTATCTTACTGGCATTAAAGGACCTCGGACGATTTTTCTTCTGTTTTGAAAATGAGGCGAATTTTTCAGATCAGTCAATATAACTGACAGTGGAAAAATTACAAGCGTATTTTTTGAATTTGTACCGAAAATAAATTTTTGAAAATGTTTGCGGAAGTCTTGAATTTTTGTTGCATCGTGTTAGATTACGATTAGAAAAGGCATTATTTGAGTGTAAATGGTGTCAAAAAAACAAACATCTTCAAAGAAGAAAGGAACAATTCACTATGACCAAGCAGGCAGTCTTCCCGCACTTCACTCCGAAGTTCTCCGTCGGCACGATCGTTTTTTGCTCTGGCCCCTTCCATTGCTCAGACGGCGCATTTGAAGATCCGGACAGCGATATCAGCTATAAGAAAGTCATGCCGATGGTGATCACCAAGATCATTGCAGAAGTTGGCGACAACGGTACGCGCTATCAGTATAAACTCCGCGGCACGAAACTTTCTGCCACGCCTGATGAACTGGAAGCCATCTGGGAAGAAGATGATCTCTATTCCACAGCCCGTGAAGCTCTCGTCGATCAGTACGAACGCGCCTACGAAAAATTGACCCGCAGACTCGGTCTCTGCCAGAAGTTCAAAGAAGAAATCGACAAAGTTCCCGCCATTCCGGAAAACATTGACGATACGCCCCTGAACGAACTCATGGATTATGTGGACGCTGAAAACGCAGCCCGTTTCGTAGCCAATACGGAGGGTGCCTGATTTTATTCAGGCTTTCCCGGCAAACAATTAAAATTTCTTCAGATCAGGTGTAATGCCTGATCTTTTTTTATGCCGGTGAAAGACGCCGTTCCACTTCCTGCGGATGGCTTTGGAGAAATTCCCAGTAACGGGGAGACGGCCCTTTTCTGACCTCATCCAGCAATCGGTTGAACGCATCAAAATCTGAAAGATAGGAGATCCCCGCCCGCAGACTTCCCGCGTAACCTCTGCCGCGCAGATATTCCAGGATCGTTTTCCGGGCAATACGGAATCCCAGATCCACTCCGTAAAATTCCGTCATTTCACGCACATGCAGTTCCATTTCTGCCGCGTATTCCTCCACCGTGGGCGCTTTCCCGCCGCCGATCATATCATAGATCCACGGATTGCCCAACGCACCGCGGGCGACCATGCCCATCGTACAGCCCGTTTCCCGCAGCAGCGTGTGATACGCTTCCGGTGTCAGACCGCCCCCGTTGGCGATGACCGGGATCTTCAGCGATTCCCGTACCGCAGAAATGACCGGAAACGCCACCGGACCGGAATAAAAAACACGCATCAGTCTGCCGTGGAGCGTCAATGCGCGGATCCCCGTTTCCTCCAGCCGTTTGCAGAAAGCGACCGTCGGCGCCGGATCATCAAAATCAAGGATGCGCGTCTTGACAGAAACCGGGATCTTCGAGGTCCGTACAATGGTTTCGACCGCTTTCAATGCACCATCCTGATCCTTCAGGACAAAGGTGATGCCTTCCCCTTTTTTCGCAACTTTCGGGGCAGGGCAGCCCAAATTGAAATCAAGCACATCAAAGTGCATCCCGTTGACGATCTCCACCGCCCGTTCCAACTGGGGCAGATCGGAACCTACAAGCTGGATGCCGAGAAAATCCTCATCCTCCCCGCGGATCGCAAGCATAGGCGTCTTGCCGGATTGAAAGACAAGGGAACCGGCATCGATCATTTCCGTAAAAGCAAATCTGCAGCCGTGACGGCGCGCAGAACGGCGCATGGGCAGATCCGTATGACCCGCCACCGGCGCCTGAATAACGGCATTGCCGGGATAGATCATCATTCGTATTTGGAGAGGATCAGGCTCGCATTGGTACCGCCGAAGCCGAAACTGTTGCTCAGCGCATGACGGATCTCAACACCTTCACGCAGCTCTTTTACCAGGTCCGCCCATTCAAAACCTTCCACAACATTTTCAAGGTTCGCAGACTTGCTGATAAACGCATGTTCCATCATCAGTGAGGTGAAGATCGCTTCCACTGCACCCGCAGCACCGATCATGTGACCGGTCTGGGATTTCGTGCTGTTGATCGCCACTTTGCCTTCCCTGCCGAATACATTGCCGATGGCTTCCAGTTCCACCGGATCACCGACGCCCGTACTGGTCCCGTGTGTGTTGATGTAGGAAATATCTTCCGGTTTCAAACCGGCATTTTCCAGACAGAGACGCATCACTTCCGTACTGGCTGCCACATCCGGAACGACCATGTCCGTGGCATTGCTGTTGGATGCATAACCGGAAAGTTCGCAGCAGATCTTTGCACCGCGTGCTTTGGCATGTGCTTCACTTTCAAGAATCAGCATACCGGACCCTTCCGCAATCACAAAGCCGTCACGGGCAGTGTCAAAGGGACGGGATGCTTTTTCCGGCGTTTCATTGTAGGTGTGGGACAACGCTTTCATCGCATTGAAACCCAATGCCTGCGGCCAGGACACCTCTTCGGAACCGCCAACCAGCACAATGTCGTATTCCCCAGACCGGATCAGACGGGCACCCGCCATGATCGCAAGGGCACTGCTGGTACAGGCACAACTGATATCGTAACTTTCCCCCTTGATCTTGTAAACCAGAGAAAGGTTCGCCACCGCAGAGGAAGGCATAATACGCGGCACTGAGAAGGGCGTCACTTTGCGGATGCTTCTGGCTTCTTCAAATTTGCGGACGTTGGGATAAAGTTCCCCGTAGGCACTGCCGCCGCAGCCGTTGATCACCGCCATTTTGTCGCCGGGCAGCGTTTCCGGCGTGTAACCGGCTTCCAGAATGGCTTCATAAGCAGCATAGACCGCCATCTTTGCGTTTTCCGGCATAAAACGGAGAAGTTTACGCTCAAAAAGCGGGCAGTCGTACTCAAAGTTGATTTTTCCGGCGACTTGGGATTCCAGCGCGTTTTCACGGAAACTTTCACAGAGAGAAATGCCGCTCTTCGCAGTTTTTAACGCTTCAATATTGGCTGCAAGTCCCGCCCCCAGAGGAGTAACAAGACCACGCCCGGTAATAACGACTTTTGTTGCCATAGGGTATGTCCCTTCCGTTTTTGTCCGCTTTCTGTTCATAATATAGTCAATTACGCTGTAAATATACACGCTCAAAACAATTTTTTCAACAGCGAAACATTTTTATTTGATACTTTTTTCACAGCCCGGTGCGCGAGGCACGGCACCCGGCGGTCCCACCGCCGCAGTTCATGCCGCACAGACGGCATGAACCGGTTCCGGATCGCGGGGCGATCCGGAACAGTGCCGTGCCTTGCGTACCGGGCTGTGTGTGTGGCGGATGATCAGTGTTTGGGGCTTCTGCCCAATTTCTGGAGGCGTTCCCGTTCCCGCCGCTGGACATCTGCCCAGCGTGCTTTTTCGCATTTTTTACGGTCTGCCAGCCATTCTTCCTCGGTCATATCCTGAGGGACGCCGAGAAACTTGAGGGATTGTTGTGCGATGCGTGAGAACGGCGGACCTGCAACGGCGCCGCCGTACACTTCCGAGCCTTCCCCTTTTGCTTCATCGCAGGTGATGATCATAACAAATTCCGGTTTATCGGCGGGGATGAAACCGCAGAAGGAGGAGAAATATTTTTCTTTCACATATCTGCCGTTTTCGATCTTGTTTGCGGTCCCGGTTTTTCCGGCGACTTCATATCCGGGCACACCGGCGGCTGCGGATGTACCGCCCGGCTTGGTCACGGTTTTCATCATCTGCACGATCGTCTTGTGTGTATTGGGATTTATGAACACGGATTTCCGGCTGATCTGATAGGGCAGTTTCTTTTTCCCGTCATCGTTTTCCAGGGAATCGATCAGCCGGAGCTGAACGGGATATCCGCCGTTGGCGAGCATACAGTATGCCCGCAGAAGCTGCAGGGGGGTAACAGTCATTTCGTGTCCGATGCAGATACGGGACACGGAAAGTTTGCTCCATTTATTTGTCGGTCTGAGCAAACCCCTGCTTTCGGGGGTGATGGGCAGGCCGCTTTTTTCGCCGAACTGGAACGCTTTCAATGTGTTGTAAAGATTGTCCGCGCCCATCATCACGGCGATCATAGCGGTGCCGATATTACTGGAGTGCTGAATGATCTGCCATGGTTTCACATTGCCGATGTAGTGTGTATCCCGCAGAAGTTTTCCGGCATATTTCCACGGACCGAATCCCACATCGATCCGGCTTTCTGTGGTGATGAAGCCTCTGTCGAGTGCCATGGCAACGACGAACGGTTTGATCACGGATCCGGGTTCAAACTGGTCGAGGGAGATCCTGTTGTTGTACGATCCCGGAACGAGCATGGATTCCCGGTTGTTGGGGTCGAATGTGGGACGCTGCGCCATGGCAAGGATGTCACCCGTATAGGGATCTGCCATAACGGCGTAAATGGCTTTCGCTCTTGTTTTTTTGTACATCTCATCCAGTTCCGTTTCCATAATGGACTGGAGCGGTTCGCTGATGGTGAGGAATACATCGTTGCCATCGTGTCCGGCATTATCGGTGGTGCTGTTTCCGTATCCGATCGGTCTGCCGTCAGCGGCGCGTTCATAAATGATCAGGCTGTTCTGTGCGCTCATTTCTTCCCGGAGCGCTTTTTCCAGACCTGCCATCGGTTTTGTGGGGTCGTTCTGATCGCCGCAGTATCCCAGAACATTGGCGAGCATGGAGCCTTTGGGATAAGTCCGTCTTGTGCCGGAACGGAAGATCATACCTCTCTGCAAGCCGTGACCGCGGACTTTTTTCCGGAAATCCATTGCCAGTTCGTAATCCACATCTTTGGCAAGGACCACGTATTTTTTGATCTTGAGTTCGCCGGTTTCGGGGTCGATCGTATCGCCCAGACCGGTACGCCTGAACAGCTCGGCATAGGTGTGATTCGGTGCTTCCGGCAGCGATTCTGAAAGCAGATGGGCGATCTTTCTGCGCTGTTCCTGATCTTTGATGACGGACGGATCGAATGCGATCGTGATCACATGTTTGTTGCCGACCAGCAGATAACCGTTGCGGTCAAAGATCTGACCGCGTAATTTTCTTTCCACTTTTTGCGCGCTGTACTTCTGCTGCGCTTTCTTGAAAAGTTCATCGTGACGGACGATCTGGATCTCGTACATCTGACGGGCTGCATACACAAAACATGCGACAAGAAGAAGGAAGAAGAGAAGGATCCGCAGTAATGTTGCCCGTTGCTTGTTCATATCCAGTTATACCATCCCGGAAAGAAGATCAGCGGAGTGTATTTACAGCGTAGCTGTTGCCGTGGTTGTCTTTGTTTTCTGCACGGACTGTCGCAACAGGTGCGCCGGAGACGGCAATACCGTGGAAGCGTTTCAGTTTCGTGATCTGTGCGGCTGTCCGCTGAACAAGAGGAAGCTGCTGACGGGTGATGTTTCTGCGGATGTTGTTCCAGCTGCAGAGTTCTTCCCGCTGTGTTCTCAGATTGGTGATCTTGTTCTGTGTTTCCTGGATCTGCTGTTCCACCAGTACCGTCTGATTGTACAGCCGTTCCGTCTGTGCTTTCAGATTGATCTGTACGCAGAACGCACCGAATCCGAAGACGGCGGCAACAACGATCCAGATCACAAATGATCCGACCCAGCTGCGTTTGCCGCTGTGCTGTTTCTGTCTCTCCGATGCCGGAGATACTTTCATGTTCCGTGTGAATTTGTTCATACTCTCTTCTCCCGTTCTTCTTCTTATGTGATCGGTTTCTTCTTTATTTTTTCATTCTGTTATGTTGTTTTCTGTCCGTTCAGCGCAACGCATCCTCGCACATGCCGAGCGGGAATTTTCCGCCAGTTCCGCTTCGGACGCTGTCACCGGATGTTTCGTCAGGATCCGCAGCAGGGGTTTCCAGGCGCAGATGCAGACCGGACAACCCGGCGGGCATTTGCAATCCGCAGCCATCTCTGCAAAGAACCGTTTGACGATCCTGTCCTCAAGAGAATGGAAGGAAATGACGGTCAATCTTCCCCCCGGATTCAGCAGTTCCACGGCGGAAGACAACGCGTTTTTCAGTTCATCCAGTTCCCGGTTGACTTCGATCCGTATCGCCTGAAAGGGCAGTGTTGGTGCCGGCGGACCGCCTCTCCGTGACGGAAAGACCGATTCGCAGACGGCTGCCAGTCTGCCGCAGGTTGTGATGGCTTCTTTTTCTCTTTCCCGGACGATCGCGCGAGCAAGGCGTTTCGCTTCGCGGATCTCGCCGTAATCCCTGAAGATCCGTGCCAGATCCTGTTCGCTCCACGTGTTGACCACATCGGCTGCGGTGATCCTGTTTCCGGTTCTGTCCATCCGCATGTCAAGGGGGGCATCGAAGCGGTAGGAGAAACCCCGTTCCGGCGTATCGATCTGATAGGATGAAACGCCGATATCCAGCAGGATGGAATCCACTTTATCCCAGCCGTGTTCCGCCGCTTTTTCCGCAAGTTCAGAAAAATTTCCGTAAACAAGCGTTGCTCCGCTGCCGAGTCTTTTCCGGGAAAACGCCAGAGCAGATTCGTCTCTGTCGATCCCCAGAAGTTCTGCATCCGGGTTGCGCTGCAATATCAATGAGCTGTGTCCGCCGAAGCCGACTGTACCGTCGATGACCCGCTTTACGCCGCTGCTCCAGGGCATGGCTGCGCGGCAGGTCTCTTCCGGCAGAACCGGTATGTGCGGTACATTTTCTCCATCGTTCATCACCTTCAGTCTCCCAGAATATCAAGGAATGCCTCATCGGAACTGTTCTGATTCCGCGCCTGCTGTTCGGCTTCCCAGCGCTCTGCACTGAGGATCTGAACAAAGTCAACAGAACCGACAAGGGCGACCCGTTTATCCAGTTTTGCGTGCTGGATCAGACCGGGAGTGAGCTGAATTCTTCCCTGTTTGTCGCAGGTGCATTTCAACATGATCGAACCTAGTTCGCGCAGTTTTGCCAGATCGTTTGCATTGGTGGGGGAAAGTTTTTTGAACTTGGGCAGAATGCGTTCCTGAAAAACTTCCGCCGGGTACATCTGCAATGTGGCATCTTTGCCGGGAATGATCACGAACCGGCAGGAGTTTCCGCGCCAGTCGGCGGGAACTGCTATACGCCCCTGACCATCCATGCTGAACACGAAGTCCCTGCATAAACAATCAAAAATGTCCAACGGATCCGTCATTTTTCCACTTGCGCTTTCTTTGTTCACCTAAATGCACCTAACTTCCACTAATTTACCCTAACTTTGACATCTTGCAAGCGTTTTTTGTGTTTTTTTTGAAAAAATTTGAATTTTTTTTGATTTTTTTTTGATTCCGGGGAAAAATGTCAAAAAAAATTGCAGTTTCAACGCTTTTCTCTGACGCTTCAGGGGAAGAAAATCTGTGCTTTTTGCAGATGCGCTCTCTTGTATTCCGGCGTTTACCGGCTATATTTACAGATCCCGGTTTCCGCCGACGGACGGCGGGACATTCTGAACGCCAAACAAACTTTTGCCGGATTTGAAAAAATGCTGTCTGTACTTCCTTCCATTCTGACTGTTCTGATCAATCTTGTTCTCGGATCTGCCCACATGATCATTCTGCTCCGGCTGAAAGAGGGCGGAGCCGGTACCATGATGATGTCTGTGGCGCTGCCCGTCTGGGCGGTGGTGTGCTGTGTGCTTTCCGGTCTGATCGGTTTTGTTCTCAATGAACAGAATGCCCGGCGTTTTCTTCAGGTCAGTGCCACATTGTTTTTTACGGCGTTTACGGGATTGATCTTCTTCAACAGCAATTATTTCCAACTGTTCTGGCTGTTTGTGATCGGGTTCGGTTCCGCCACATTCTGCGCGCCGCTTCAGATTTTTATGAAGAAACTGGAAACCGGGCAGCGGGGCGGTCTTGTCCGTGCGGCTGCCATGTATTCGGCGTCATGGAGTCTGGGGATGGCGGTGGGGCCGTTTCTTTTTGCCATGCTCTCGGCGGTTGCCGGAGAACAGGCGTGGCGGGTCGCCTACATTATGGATGCGGTGCTGATGGTGCCTGTATTTTTTATTCCGATGATCGCAGAACGGCTTGCCGCGCGTCGGAACAGATCCGTTCAGATGGTCGTGACGGATACGGCGGAAGTTGCTGCCGCAGATGATTTCAGCGGCCGTCCGGATATGGCTCCTGCGGGCTGGGCGTTGATCATTGCGTCCTTCACACTGGTGATGGGGCTGCGTACCATTCTGCCGGATCAGGGCAGGGATGCGGGGTATTCGGAAGTCCAGATCAGTCTGCTGGTATCGGTGTTGTATTTCTGCCACAGTGTAACATCCATGGCAATGATCCGCAGCCGGGAATGGATGTACAAAGCGGGCGTGGTGACCGTGCTTTCCATCGGTGCTGTTCTGGGGTTGCTGGGGTATATATTCCTGTTCCGCAGTATCGGCTGTCTGTTTTTCTGCACGGTACTGCTGGGGATCCACAGCGGTATGGCGGGATTCTGTCTGGTATTTTATGCGCTCGCACATCCGGTGAAGGCGGCAAAATATACCGCCATCAACGAAGTGGTGGTGGGTGCATCAAATATGCTCTCGCCGCTGCTTCTCGTCGGCGGTCTGATCTGGCTCACCGGTCTGAATTGGATCCCCTTTGCGGCAATGATCCTGATCGTGACCGGTTCGCTGATCTACTTCCTGCTGCGGCTGCGGCGGAGCTGAAAAACACCGGACTCAAAGAATGGTGTTTTCCCCTTCTTCCAGTGGAATGATCTGTGTCTTTCCGTTCAGGACGATCCTGCACGGTCCGGCTGAAAGGGCGCGGATGACAAGGGAATCCACAATGCCGTCTTTCCACGAATATGTGAGGGTGTAACCGCCTTTTGCCCGGATGTTCCGCACGGACCCGTTTTTCTGCCATTTTTCCGGCAGAGCGGGCAGGATCTCCAGCGTATCATTTTCGCAGCGCAGGAGCATGGCAGCGACAGCCGCCGCCAGCCCGAAGTTTCCGTCGATCTGGAAGGCAAATCCTTTCCGGTCGATCGTTCCGCCGAATGTCCGTTCCAGATATTCAAAATCCCGGACTTCGCTCCCGTAGGGATGCAGGTCAAGCATCGATATGGAATACTGATCTGCAACCAGTTTTTCCAGTTCGCTCAACGCGCCGTCACCATCCCGGAAGGATGCTTTGAAACAGGCGCACCACGCACGGCTCCAGCCCGTATGACCGCCGCCGTGTTCGAGGCGGAAATCAAGGGATTTCTTTGCGGCGGCATAAAGTTCCGGCGTCAGATCCCGATCGATACTGTGTCCCGGGTAAATGCCGTAAAGATGTGACACATGGCGGTGTCCGGGTTCGACTTCCTCAACATCATTGATGCCCCATTCCTGAAGGCGTCCGTCTTTTCCGATGGTCAGCGGCGGCAGTTTGGAAAGAAGTGTCTGCCAGTTTTGACGGTCCGCTTCGTCCGTATCAAGGATTTCCGCGGCATGGATCACATTGGACAGCAGTTCGATGGCGATTTCGATGTCGATCGTTGCCGTATCGCAGAGGGAGATGGGATATTTTTCCGCGCCTTTGTACTTGTTTTCCGGCGACTGGCTCGGCGAGATGCTCACCGTTCCGTCTTCCCGGTACGTCACAAAGTCTTCCAGAAAATAAGCACATTCCTTCAAGTACGGATAGATCCTGTCCGCCAGATAAGTTTTGTCCAGCGTGTATTCATACTGGGCGTAATAATGCTGCGCCATCCAGAGCGCCACACAGCACCAGATCCCCCAGATCCCGCCGGAATATGCTGCACGGCAGCCCGGGTCGAATGCCCACGGGAAATAAAATCCGCGACAGCCGAAAAGACGCTGTGCCGCATTGCGTCCCTGTTCCAGTGCATGATCGTAAAAGAAGTCCAGCATCGCTTTGTTTGCGTAATTGTAACCGAGGGGCAGTGTCGGCCAGTAATTCATCTGGAGATTGATGTTCAGATGATAGTCAGCCATCCAGGGCGGACGGAGACAGGGATTCCATTTTCCCTGAAGGTTCAAGGGCATTTTACCGGTAGTCGTTCCGGTCCGCAAAAGATGTTTTGCAAAGTTGAACGCCTGAAGGACTGCGCCGCCGCCGGGAATGTCGATCTCCGCAATATCAGCCGGTTCCTTTCCGGGCGCAGAAATACGGCGTACATCTTCCGCCGCTTCTTCCGCTGTCAGACCGTATCCCACATTGACTTCGTAATCCAGTTGCGTGATGCCGCTGAAACGGATGCCGTCCTGTATGGCAGTCCCGGACGCGGAAAGATCCAGCTGTACGCAGTAAAACGCGCCGCCGGGAACCATTCCTGCAAGCGTGAGCCCCGTTTCCGTGACCGTCAGTTTCCGTTCATATTCTTCCTGATCCGCCGCCGCAATATCCGTCAGCAGGATATCCACCGAAAACGGCTGATCCGATGAAAGACTGCCGGCGATCCGGTCCTTTATCAGATCCCCCCGGACACTGCGCTTCACCCCGCCGGATGTGACCGATGCCGTGCCTGTGATGAAATCCAGTTTCCGGCTGTATGCACCGTCCTGATCACTGCTGATCTTGAATGTGATATTTCCGGAAGGCTGATAAGAATCCACAGCGTCCGGAGATTTCGTATCTTTCAGTTTCAGCGGCGCAAAGTTTGCCATGAGATATTCCATGGCTTCGTCCGCTTTTCCCTCCGTCAGCAAAGCACGCAATCCGGGCAGATATTTTGCTGCATCCGGACTCTCTTTCTCCGCACAGCGCAAAGTCCATAACGCTTCATGATTCAGCGTCAGTATATCCGTCAGCGGTTCCGATCCGTAAAGAATACAGGCAAGACGCCCGGTTCCCGTGAGCAAACCTTCCATCCAGTTGGCAGGAGGCTCTGTCCGTTCAAGAAAATATACATTCTGTTCCATGGTCGATCTCCAAATCTGTTGGTTGTGGATAACTGCGGATTACTATAACCGTAATGGAATATAATACAAGCCGCATCAACGGAAAAAAATAAAAAAATCAACCGCACGGTCCGATGGGGCAGGAAAGGCACGGCTTCCACCCGGCGGCGCGCCGCCGGGGGGCGCCCCGCCCCCCCCCCCGCCCCCCCCCCCGGGCCGCGGCCAGGGGGGGGGGGG
>JAZNPK010000019.1:0-6772 GCA_045589595.1 Victivallales bacterium | reverse complement strand
GCTTTCCAACTGCATGGTCATCCGGATTGAACCATCATCCAAAACTTCCTGTGCGGTTTCCGGGAACTTCTCCGGTTCTCCGTGAGGTTCATAAAAATATCCGCTGACCGCCATTTCGGAGGCAAGGTCTTTCAAGCCGTCAACTTTCAATGTCAAGCTGATTTTGTCGGCAAAGACTCTTATCTTACCGATGAGCAGATGTACCAACTCCTGTCTTGCTCCGGGAAACATAAATTCCCAAAGCCCGGAAATATCGCCGAGTGCGGCAATGATTTCTGTATCTGATAACGGTTCCCGTAACTGTGCTTTTTTCTTTTTTGCCTCGGCGAGCAGCTCGCCAACTTTTCTGATTTCGTCAAAATCGGTGTCGTTCTGCAAGACATTCCTTTTCAATTCGTTAAGATGTTTCTGCAGCCGTTCGCAGTCGTTGGTGTAATTTTCCCGAAGCAACTGTTCCTTTTCTTTGACCGCTTTCAATGTCGCTTTGATGACGGATGGGGTATGAAAAAATCCGGCAATCAGCGTAAGGATGGAATGCTCCAAATCCCCGGCTGGGATGCGTTTCAATTCGCACTGGTGATCGGGGGATTTGTTTGTTTTCTGGCAAATATAATAACAATATTTTTTGCCGTGGTTCTTTGTATAAGTCGGCGTCAACGCACAATCGCAATGTCCGCATTTTATAAGCCCGCTTAATGGGTGGATTTGCTTTCGGTAACCGCTTCTCTCTCCGGCATTGGTACTCATCATTTGCTGAACTTTTTCCCACTGGTCACGGGGAATGATCGCTTCGTGTTCACCTTCATAATTTACATCGTAATGTTTAGTGTATCCGGCATAAACTGGATTGGAAAGAATGCGGTAAACCGTGCCGGTATCCCATTTCTTTGCTTTATGGAGTCTGCCGGTGCTGACGGAAGTCCACTCTCTGGTTTTCAATCCCAAAGCGTTTATTTCCGTTACCGTCTGCTTCAGGGAACCAAGAGCCATGTACTTTTCAAATATGAGTTTTACAACTTTTGCTTCTTCCTCATTTATAAAAAGTTTCTTTGTTATCGGGTCTGAATTATATCCGATCATAGGTACTCCGCCGCAGAATTTTCCGCGCTTTTTTCCGCCGATAACAGCTGTTCGGGTTCTCTCGATTATAAGGTCCCTTTCAAAGGCGGCGAAGGTAACAAGAACGTTCAATAACATTCTACCGGAACTGCTTGAAGTATCAATATTTTGCGTAACGCTGACGAAGTGAATATTGTGCTTTTCAAAAAAACTTTGAAGTTCTGCAAAATCCAAAATTGATCGTGATAATCTGTCAATTTTGTAACATACCACCATATCAATTTTTCCTGCCGCAATATCTTCTTTCAACCGGGTCATTGCCGGACGGTTCATATTGCCTCCGGAAAAACCGCCATCATCGTAATGTTCCGGCAGACAAATCCAGCCTTTTTCCCGCTGACTGTTGATATAGTTTTCGCAGGCTTCCCGCTGTGAGGTCAGACTGTTAAAGTCCCGATCAAGTGTCGCATCGTCACTTGATTTTCTCGTATAACAGGCGCATCGTATTGTTTCCATTATTTCACTCCAAAAAATTTCTTTCCGTTCCATTGAGTTCCGGTAATGGCAAATGCCACTCCGGAAAGAGAACGAAATTTTTGATTTTTGTATTCAAATCCTGTTGCGGTGGCTATGACCACATGGATTTCTCCCTTCCAATCTCTCTCAAAACGGGTTCCGGGGAGAACGCCTCCGGAGTTCGGTTTGAGTTTGGGAAGGTTACCTGCTTCAACCAGTACAGCTTGTGCGGTTTCACTGATACCGCCATACTGTAATTCCTGGACACGGAATGAAAGCTGCTTGCGTAAAAATACCTTTCCGCAATCAGGAGCTTCCTTTCCGTAAACTTCACGCCAATAATTTTTAAACTCGTCCAACTCCATGGTTTGGAGTCGGGCGAGTTCTGTGCGTACATTCATTTTTCTTTGAATATTTTCTCTCATATTTGCTCCTTTTCAGAACTTTGCTATATATAAGCTCCACATGGAGCGAGATAGCAACTCGGTCTGAGATCATTGTTGCAACTTTCTCTGAAGAATTGCGTTAGCGAGGATTTCTGCTATTTTTTCAATAATGCTATCAGCCATTTTTGCTCCTTCTGATATCTGAAAGTTTCATTTTGCCGTTGGTGGTGGGTTGCGGTCTTTCCCTGATGCGGCGGTCGGAAAGACGGATCATGGGTTTGCGGGCTGTCTTCACCGGCAGAGTTTCCGGGAGAGCTGCTCCGAGCATGGAGGCGCAGACAGCGCATCCGGCGATACAGTCCAACCAGTGGTTGTCGGTTCGGTCGGGTTTGAGCTTCCATTCATCCACGGTTCTGCCACGACCTTGGGTCTTCACTTTGTACTCAGCGGTCAGGTGTTCTGCCAGGAGCTGATGTACTCCGGGAATTCTGCCATAGAGGGAAAGATTGCCCTTGTCGCCGATCTCAACGCCCAGCCGGGTGTGGATGAAACTCTTCCAGAAGTTGGTGTCATAGATGACGTGCCGGATCGCCCGTTTCCCAGCCACATTGGGAACCATCCAGTTGAAGCCCAGCCGGTCACCCGGCTGTTTGCGGTACTCTGCCATCGGTTTTGAAGATGCACCGACATACCGACCATGGGACGGCATAATAATACCGGCGTGGGTACTCTGACGGCAGAACTGATATACAATATCGGTACTCTGCCCCCAGTTGGCGTCCACCAATGCCCGTTCAATTTTTAACACAGCCCCGTCCTCTCGTTCCCATTCTCGCCCAAGGTAATCATCGGTGAGTTTGGTCAACGCGGCGTACAAGCCGCCCTCAAAGCCAGCCTTGGGGAAAGAGCTTTGAATGGTTGGATTGGCATCTGCAAGAGAAAACTGTCTCCGATGTTGATCGGGCCAAGAGCCGTAATCGATCACCGCCCCGGTGAAATCTTCACTCCACGCCACCACCGTATAAAAGAGCAGAGCCTTTTGAACGTCGATAAACATTGTCAGGCGGTCGCAGGCAAGCGGAACTTTGTACCGGGCAATACCGTTGACCTTGCCACAAATCTCATCCACAGAAAGCAAAGTGTCGTCCGACAAATCCTCCGGGAGCGGATCGTTCTGGTACTCGGCTTGGAACGCTGCTTCATCCTGCAACTTCAAATTCATGGCGTGTTGAAGTGCCGATATTTCATCGTGATTATACCGGGCATCCCAGCTGACGATCGCCCCTTCATCCATCGCTTCTCTGTTCGCCAGATAAAAGTCTGTGGCAGCTTGGAAGTTGCCGTCCGTCCGCAGGGCTTCTGCACGGATTTCGGCGTATTCGTCCCAAAGTTTCATGTTCTTCGGGAACTCATATACCATCTTTGTTTTTTCTCCGTTCCAGTCCGGATGTGTGTTTCTGTTGAGAATTATATCTGCCATATCACCAGGGCGGATGATGGTACAAGGCATAATGCCGGATATCTTCTGTCCCGGTCCGGCAAGACCGAGAATGTCTCCGGCAAGGACACGCACCCGTTTCCTGGTCTGTTCCAAACTCCCTGCGGATTCCGAAGTCTGCGGGTCATCGATGATCACCAGCGATGGGCGCACACTTCTTCCGTCAGACCGCTTGTACTTCATACCGCGTACCCGACCGGTTATTCCTGCTACCCGGACGATGATGCCGGATGCCTTGCTGCCTTTGATGGTGGGCAGCACGATTTCATTGGAAGTCCAGGTGATTCGTGTGCGTTCACCGTTACAGATCTGTCCGGCACAACGGTTAGCGATGCCGTCCAGTTGCTCAATGGGATAACAGACCTCGGGAAAATCAGCTGCAAGAGTCTCGTTGACTTCCAGTTCTGTCTTGATGGAGTCCAGCATTTCCAATGCCGCCGACTCCGTTGCACCGATGAGCGTGACAAATTCACGATGACCGTACAACATCGCCCAAAGTGCGGCGGTTTCTGTTAAAGTCGATTTACCAGAGCCGCGAGGCATTGCCAAAGCGAACAGTCCACCGGAGAGAACAGCGGTTTCGATCTTTTCGATTGCTTTGATGTGATCCGGCGACCACCCCAGAGAATATGTTTCCGGGAAGTAGCTTTCACAGAACAACTGAAAGTTTCGTTCACACGCTTTCTTGCGTTCCGGGTTCACCACCTCCGGCAGAGGGGAAATGTCACGCCCTGCTGCAGAGTGTGCAGCATTCCGTTGACGCTCTGCTTCTTTGCGCTCCTCATAACTTCGGGCGGTGGAAACAAACTCTTCCTCCGGGGTGTGCCGCTCATCGCAGAGCCATGCGATATATTTAATAAGGTTGATGTTCCGGGTGTTCTCTGTTGCGGCAATGCGGAAGCCTACCCGGTTGAACTGGCGGTAAAGCCGAGCCTGTGCCAGAACAAATCCCTGTGAGGTTGAGTTCAGTAAGCGGGCAACATCCACCACGTGCATATTAGTTGGAGTCAGGGGCATCGGTATCATCTCCTTTCACGAGCCAAGCGGCATACTCGATCAAATTTATTGTGCCGTCTTCATTCTGCGGCGCACCTGCCGCGATGTCTTCGGCAACGCTCTCTTCGGTAATCAGCCGGGAGCCTGCCTGTTTGAGGATTCTCACGAGCATTTCTATCGGTAATGCGGTGAGTTTCAAGGAATTATCCATATATTTTGCCTTTATCTTGAGAAGTTGACTGGATTTAGTTGCACAGGAACGCTTATGTATGTCCAGTGCAAGCGAAATAGATTCAACACCAACAACTTGGAGGTTACAAATGAGTGAATTTTTTATTGGCGAAATCGCCAACGCAAAGATCGGCCGCAATCTTGTGGAAGTGGAAATCATCGAAGATTGCGGAAACGGAAGTTACAAAGTAAAAAGTGTTTCCAGCGGACGGGAGTTCAACACATCCCGGCTGGAAAAGATCAACAATAATCAGGAGGAAGCAATTATGCCCGAAGACAACATCAACATCACCACCAACGCCGAAGCCGAGACCAATGCAGAAGTCGATACCCCGAACCCTGCGCCGGAATGTGCAACGGCAAAAAAGGAAAAGAAGATCTCGCTCCTTGACCTCGCCGCCAAGATCCTCGCCGACACAGGCGAAGCCCTGAACTGCAGGGAACTGGTGGCAAAGGCCAAAGAGACGGGATGGGTAAGCACCGGCAAAACTCCGGAGCAGACCCTTTACAGCGGAATTTTCCGTGAGATGAAGGAAAAGGGCGAAGCGTCACGCTTCAAAAAGAGTGCGGGTCGCAAAGGTTCTTTTGAAGCCAACGCCTGACCACCCTTGACCTTACGCCCTGATGTGACCCCAAAAATTTGGACGGGTTAAACTACATGGAATGGGTTCGGAATTGTACCGGACTCATTCCTTTTAATTTTAAAGATACTCTCTCGTTGTTAAAATAGCAAATATACTCTTCAAGTTTCTGTTGAAAATCTTCAACAGAACTAAAGGTTTCACCGATAAACATTTCTGTTTTCAGCCTGCCGAAAAAGTTTTCCATAACACTGTTATCTAAACAATTTCCTTTTCTGGACATGCTTTGAGTGATATTATGCTCTTTCAGCATAGACTGATATTCCCGCATTTGGTACTGCCATCCCTGATCAGAATGCATCAATGGCGTTGCACCTTCAGGCAACTTTTCAAACAGCCGCGTCAGCATTGTTCTTGTTTGAGCAAATGAAGGACTTCTGCTGATAGCATGAGCTACTATTTCTCGATTGAACAAGTCCATGACAGGAGACAGATAAATCTTTTCATTACAAACATGAAACTCGGTTACATCAGTAACAAGTTTCTCAAATGGCTTTTGAGCATCAAATTCTCGATTCAATGTGTTGGCAGTGATCTTACCTACCTCTCCTTTGTAGGAGCGATATTTGTTACGTCTCTGCTTCCCTTGTAGTTTCATTGAAGCCATCAATCTTTGCGTTGTTTTATGATTTAATGTCATTCCTTGCTGTCGAAGTATAACATGGACTCGTCTATAACCATAACGCCCCTTGTTTTGTTCAAATATCTTTTTGATCTCTTCTTTTACTTCGCTGTATTTGTCTGGTTTCCTCAACCGCTTCAGCTGATAATAATACGTACTGCGGGACATTTTGCCAAGAGCAAGCAATTTGGATAAGGGATATTTCTGCCTCAGTTCAGAGATTATTTCTGCTTGTTCTTTCTTGCTCGCTCGTTGGCAAGAACCAAGGCACTTAATTTTTTTATGTACTCAATCTCCATTCTGAGCTGTTGATTTTCTTCTATTAAGTCTCTGACAACATCAGGAGGTAACGGTTCTTTTCTTGGTCGCCCTTTTCCTGGACCACATGCCCGTCCTCGTTTTTCTTCCATAAAACCTTCCTCGCCTTCTTCAAGATAAATGCGTTCCCATAGTCTTAATCTGCCAGAATAATTATGAGCTTCCACAGAATTCTTGACATCCCAATACTTGTACACCGTTTCATTGTATCCAAGATGATTGTTCCGCATATCTAATATAACACGGATTTTGAATTCTGCACTATACCGACGGTTGATTCTGTGTTTTTTCTTCATAAAAAAATGCACCTCAAAGGTTGTGTCCAACTTTTGGGGTGCACTTCATAGCACAACAGCATCATTTTTTCAACGTATTTTCGCACTTTTCAGCATCACTTCCGGAAAAAACCACCTGGTTCCGGTGTCCGGGAGAGTTTTTTTTCAAGCGGATCAGCAAAATCTCCGCCGGATGTCCGAGCCGCAGCGGGAAACCGCTCCACATACAA
>JAZNPK010000018.1:0-65839 GCA_045589595.1 Victivallales bacterium | reverse complement strand
AAAAAACTTCACAGACCGCTTTAGCGGCAGTCCGTGAAGTCAATGCGACTGGCAGGTCCTATTCAGAGCCCGTGTCGGGCAGCCAGTAATTTCGCCTTCCAGGCGCAGTGCATACCACCGGCTCAGCCGGTGGTCCTGATTGTGGAGTGAAAGTGCGCGGAAAATGTTTCGCACGCGCATACGCGTACGCATCAGAAAACGGCGAAGAAAAGTCCAATGGCAATGAGTGCCAGAACGAACACATGGAAGATGATCTGTTTGTGTTCCATTTCGCTCATCAGAAGATCCCCTTGAACGAGCCGATCATGGCAATGGCGATCAGGATGGCGGAAACGGTCAGCCCGATCAGAATGGGCAGAGACGCAATAAACGCTGTCCGGAAAATCTGACGGAACGACAACGATTCCAGCAGAACGCCGGTCTCCGCTTCAGTTGTCCCGTTGATCCCGTGTTTTTTGATCCCCCCGGCGCTGCGGGCGACTTCATCCGCGCCGGATTCGACCACGGGAGTCAGGCGCAGCGTTTCGATCCGCAGCCGTTCCATGGCAAGTGTGATCTCCGCCAATTCGGTGCGGTTGGAAAATGTTTCCTGACCGGGTTTCCGTTCCGGCAATTCGGAAAGGATCCGTTCCAATTCACCGGCGGCTTCACGGATCGTATTGAGACGGTTCACGCAGCGGATCTCTTCACTGTTCAGCAGTCCGCTCATGTTATTGAGACGGTCCACAAGATCGTTGCGCATCCGGATGAAATCATCGTAACGGCGTTTGAGCGTAGCGGCAGGAACGGCATCCTCCGCAGGGATGGGAGCGGGAACAGCCTGCGGTGCAGTATGTTCTGCGGGTGCAGCGGGAGCGGATTCAGATTCTGCAGCGTTTTTACCGCGCTGACGGGTACTTTCCGCGATCTGGTCACCGATACTGTGCAAACTGTTCATTACGGACTGTGATCTCTGCTGCTGCATCGTTTCTGTTCTCTCAAAATGTTTCAGTTTTTTCCATTCCAGAGCATAATATACTCACTCTTCCGCAAAAGGCAATCGTCTTTAAAAGATAATCGGGATTTTTTTGACGCTTTTACTTGCGTTTTCGGATTTTTGAGCTATTTTTACCATGGCTATTTAAATAATTGAAAAATTGAAAAAATCAGAGGTGACAGATATGAGCAACAGCGAAAACGGACTTGCCGCCGCCATGGAACGCGGCAGACTCTGCTGTACGCTGTCCATTGTGGCAGTGATCCTTTCTGCGGTTTTCTGCGGGATCGTCTTTTTTACGGATACGATTTTCCAGTGGAGCGGACTGCCGGTTTTCACATACAGCATTTACCCCTTCTTTTTTGCATTGATCTTTTCTGCGGCGGCACTTGCCCGCGGAGGGTTCTACGCAAAAATGCTCCGCGAAGAAGAGGAAAAGATCCTGCTGGAACGACGGAAAGAAAATGTTGCAAGCATCCTTGACGTATCTGAAGATGTCCGGTTCTCCGCAAAACGGATCCTGACGAACTTTGATAAATATCTGCCGTCCACTCTGGCATTGCTGAGTTTTCTGATCGGCGGACTGCTGCTCTATCTTTTTCAGCAGACACCTGACGCTGCCGGGGAAATGACGGAGGATCTGCTGCAGCTGAATGTTCCAGCCAATCCGGTGAATCTTGCATTTCTGAGCATCGTCTGTGCGGCGTTCTCCTTCTTCACCGGGATCTTCCTGACAGGTCAGTCCCGCATCCGTGAATTCCGTTGGCTCCGTCCTGTCGGCGGCATGATGATCCTCGGCGGTCTGGTCATGTTCCTCTGCGCGGCGGGGGCGCTGCTGTATGTGTACGGCAAAACCGGCGTGGAACCGTATCTGGCGAAAGGTGTATTCGCGCTGGAATGTGTGCTGACCGTGGAATTTCTGATCAGTTTCATCATCGAATTTTACCGTCCGCGGAGCAATGATGAAGTGCGTCCGGTTTATGAAAGCCGTGTGCTGACGATCTTCACGGAACCGGGCGGCGTCATGCGGAACGTGGCGGAATCGCTGGACTATCAGTTCGGGTTCAAAGTTTCCAAAACATCCGTCTATCTGTTTCTGCGGAAAATATTTGTACCGGCATTGATGATCTGGGCATTTCTGCTCTGGATCTTCACAAGCCTGGGTGAAGTCGCACCGGGTGAACTGGGGATCCGTGAACGGTTCGGTGCTGCCGTAGGGGAAGACCTCGGTCCCGGCATACACTGGAAACTGCCGTGGCCCATAGAACGGATCGTCCGGGTGCCGGTGGATCAGGTGCAGGTCGTCCGGGTCGGTGCAAAACCAGATGAGGAACCCCATGGGGACCCGGTGGTTCTGTGGACGGGTGATCACAGCAGCGGGGAAGATCCGTTTCTGGTTGCGGCTAAAGACAACGGAAACGGTAAAGATATTTCCTATTCCGTGGCGATCCTTGAAACATCTCTGCCCATTTATTACAAAGCGAAACGGTCGGAGATCCGGAATTACGCCTTCCAGTTTGAAGATATCCCGTCCACACTGAGAGCCATCGGAAAAGCGGAAGCCACAGCATATTTTGCGAGTACGGACTTTCTGGCGGACATCTCTTACGCACGGGAAGATGTATGCCGGGATCTGAAGGACCGGATCCAGAAACAGTGCGACACGCTGAAAATGGGCATTGAGATCGTCAGTGTCAATATGACTGACGCCCATCCGCCCATCGGCAAACCGAAAAATAAAGATGACGCAAAATCCATTGATACCAATGTGGCGGAAGCGTTCCAGATGATCGTCATTGCCCGGGAAGCGGCAAAATCTCTGGAAAGCGGCGCCTACAGCTCCAAGGCGGCGATCGATGGCACCGCACAGGTGGAAGCCGCCCGCATCCTTGCAGAAGCACAGACATACCGCAACAGAACGGTGGAACACGCGAAGGCGGAAACGGATCTGT
Source organism: Victivallales bacterium (assembly GCA_045589595.1). Classification (GTDB taxonomy): domain Bacteria; phylum Verrucomicrobiota; class Lentisphaeria; order Victivallales; family UBA1829; genus SIG77. The sequence goes on along the minus strand of JAZNPK010000018.1, from coordinate 62,911 downwards.
TTCAGGCGCGTGTGAAAGCGTTCCGGTCACAGCCGGAGATCTTTGCGCTGCGGACTTATCTGGATTTCCTGACACAAGATTGTAAAGATCAGCGGAAGTTTATTGTTTCCAAAGAATTGCTTTCGCGGATCTATGAATTTGATTTCAAAGAGAAAACAAAAGTCGATCTGATGAACGATCCCGACTTCAAGAAACTCGGCGAATCTGATTGATACACGGTGACGAAGAAGAAAAAAATAAATATACAGGAGTCCTGCAACATGAGCGAACACAAAAAATCCAAGTATTACCTTCCAACGATCCTGCTCGGGGTCATTGTAGCGGCGATCTTTCTGCTGGCGATCTTCACGTATCAGGTGGAAGAATCTGAACAGGCACTGGTGCTGACGGTGGGCAAACCCACAGCAGTCACGGGACCGGGACTGCATTTCCGTCTGCCGCTGCCCATTCAGGAAGTCATCAAATACGACATCCGCAAACGGCAATTTTCCGGCAAGACAGGCAGTCTGGAAGAAACGACGACCAGAGACAAGCGTCAGGTGGTCATCGGCATCAGTGTTTTTTACCGGATCAAAGATGTGATGCTGTTCAAACAGGCGGCAAAAAATGTGAGCGAAATGGAAGATTTTCTGTCTTCTGAAATGAGCAATGCCAAAAAGAGCGTTGTGGGTAAATTTGATTACGATCAGCTCATCAATGCCGATCCCAACAAGATGAAACTCGCCAATATGGAAGCCGAGATCCTGACTCTGCTCCGCGACAAAATGATCCGGACTTACGGGGTGGATGTGTTCCAGGTCGATTTCATTTCCATCGGCGTCCCGGAAAAAACGGCGGAAGCCATCGCGGGTACCATGCGTCAGCAGCGGGAAACGCTGGCGGCATCTGAACGGGAAAGCGGGATCGCCCGTGCGAAAATGATCCGGATCAAAGCGGAACAGGACAAACAGGAACTGCTGACCAAGGCGGAAGCGGAAGCAAAACGCCTCCGTGCGGAAGGCGATTCCCAGGCGGCGGAATATTATAAAATCTTTGCCAGGAATGCGGAACTGGCGGCATTTCTCCAGAAACTGGATGCCCTGCAGAAGATCCTCAGCACAAGAGCGACTCTGATCCTCCATACCGGCAACGCTCCCTTCGATATTTTTGATGCCAACACCCAGCAGCGGATGATGTCTGCTCCGCCTGTGGAAGAGATCATCCCGGTCGAAATCACAAAACCTGTAAAACCGGCTCCGGTGAAGAAAGCGGTGGTGGTAAGAGCGCAGCCCGAGGCGAAAAAACAGGCTGTATCCCAGCCCGCATCTCCCGCACCTGCGGTGAAAGCGGCTCCGGCAGTGAAAGCGGCTCCGGCAGTTCCGCAGCGCCGTACCCTGCCGGATCTCGATGCGGAAGAACAGGCATTGTTCCCCGATAAAAACCGTCAGAACGCGAAACCGTACCGTGCCATTGTAAAGTAACGGGGTATATGTATGGAACAACAACAGCAAACAGACATCCAGCAGGGAGCGTTTTCCAGCGGTGTGGAGCTGCTCTCCAAAGCGCTGAAAACGGTATTTGTGATCCTTGCCGCGGTCATCATTGCACTGATGGCATGGTTTCTGACCTGCGGCGGATCGTTTATCGTGGATTCCACCACGGAAACGGTGATCGTTCTCAAATTCGGAAAATATCACGGTGAATATACGGAAGGCTGGCACTGGTTCCTGCCCTATCCCATTACCAAAATCATCCGCATCCCCACCCGGAAAGAAACCGTTGTCACCACATCGTTTCTGCCGAAAAATGAGGCAAAACTGCGGGATCCGAAAGCCAAGACCCTTATGGGCAATGACGCCGGAGAAACATTGACGCCCGGGATCGACGGTTATGCGCTGCTCAGCGACAACGCCATCGTTCACAGCGAATGGGCATTGACCTACCGGATCGGATCGCCCGTACAGTTTTACCGGAACTGCATGAGTCCGGAGATCGCCGCCATCACCGATGGTTCCGGCGCATCCGATTCTGAAACGGTCCGTCTGAATTATGTATCAAACATCCTGCGGAATCTTCTGGATGCGTCCGTGATCGAGGCGGGTACATATCTGACCATTGATTCAACTTATTACGATCCGGACCGGTACCTTCAGGCGGTCAGGACCATTCTGGAAAAACGGATCGCGGATATGGATATCGGGATCGTCATGGACAACCTGACGCTGTCGCTGGTGGCTCCGCCGCTGAAAACACAGGCGGCGTTTCAGGAATTTCTGCTGGCACGCACTATGGCGGAACGGGAAGTGGAAACTGCACGCACCTACGCAGTGGAACAGGCGAAACAGGCAACTGCCGAACGGGAAAAGATCATATCGGACGGCGCATTGCAGAAACAGCGTACCATTGCCGCCACTGCCGCCGATGCCGATTACTTCACCAAGATCCTGATGGTCTATTCACGGGAACCGGAAGCAACGATCGTTTCTCTCTATTCTGCCGGTCTCGCCCGGGCAATGGACGCCGTGGACGAAAAATATGTTGTCGGTACCGATGACGGGTCCCGGACAGAAGTCCGTCTGCAGGTCAACCGGGAACCCGTGACGCAGGAACAGAACGATGAGATCGGGAAGGACGGTAAAAAATGAGCGCGGAAACTTGCAATACGGAACAGAAAAAACACGATCACAACTGCTCCTGCGGGCACGATCACGGACATGATCACAACTGCTCCTGCGGGCATGACCACAGTCACCACGAACACGCCTGTGATCCGGATGAACCGACACGCTGTATTTCCTGCGGTGCGCCCATGGGCAGCGGCGGCGGACATTCCAGATCCATGGGGCGTCCCGCTTTCGCATTTTTCGGCGGATTGCTGATCCTCAACAGTTTTCTGCTGCCTCTGATTTTTCAGAACGCACAGTTTGCGGCGGATCTTTCTGCGGCGATCGGGGCATTGTGTCTGGCGCTGCCCATTGTCGGAACTGCGGTCCGTGACCTGATCGAAGGCAGAGTTTATATGAACGAACTGGTGGCACTTGCCATCCTCGCCGCATTTACCGGAGGTGATTTCCGGACTGCGGGGATCATTGCATTTTTCCTGCTGGTGACCATCATCATCGAGACCCATACCGCCAGCGGCGCCCAGCGCTCCATCGAAGCTCTGATCCGCCTGACGCCCCATACCGCCCGGAAAATCGCGGACGGTGTCGAAACGGAAGTGGATGTTCTCTCCCTTGCCATCGATGACGAGATCGTGGTGCGTCCGGGGGAAAATTTCCCGGTTGACGGCGTGATCGTCAATGGTCAGAGTGCGGTCAATCAGGCATCCATCACGGGGGAATCTCTGCCGGTGGACAAAGCGCCGGGAGATGAGATCTACGCCGGTACCATGAATATTTCAGGTCTGCTCCGCGTCCGGGTGACAAAACTCGGTTCCGATACGACGCTGGGCAAAGTCAAGGATATGATCCTTTCTGCGGAACGGAACAAGACGCCCATCGTGCGTATCATTGACCGTTACGCCGGATATTATACGCCGACGATCCTGATGCTTGCCGCCATCACCTGGTGGCTTACAGACGGCAGTATGAACCGCGTGATCGCGCTGCTGGTCATCGCCTGTCCCTGTGCGGTCGTTCTGGCGACCCCCACCACCATCGTGGCGGCAGTGGCGGCGGCGGCACGATTGGGGATCCTGATCAAAAATATTTCCCATCTGGAACTTACTGCCAGGATCCGGGCGGTTGTATTCGATAAGACCGGAACGCTGACGGAAGGGGAACTTTCCGTGGCGCGTCTGGCTCCAGCCGACGGCATCCAGCCGGCGGAACTTGTTCAGATGGCGGTAACACTGGAAGCCCACAGCAATCACCCGACGGCGCTTGCCATTCAGCGTCTGGCGGCAGATGCGGGCATTGCGCCGCTGCAGGCGGATCAGATTGAGGAAACGCACGGCAAGGGCGTGGGCGCGCAGGTGAACGGTCAGCAGGTCTATGTGGGGCGTGCGGCGTGGCTGAAATCCTGCGGTGTGACCGTTCCGGAATCGGTGGATGAATCGGAAGGGATGAGCGTGGTCTATGTTTCTTCCGGCAAACGTTTTCTGGGTTGGATCGGGTTCAAGGACAAGATCCGTCCGGAAGCTTCGGAAGCGATCCGCGAACTCAAACAGCTGGGTGTGACCCATTGCGCCATGGTCACGGGCGACCGTGCTTCGGTGGCGAAAGTCATTGCCGGACAACTGGATATCGATGATGTCCGGAGCGATTGTCTGCCGCAGGGCAAAGTGGAATATGTGGAAGCGGTGAAAGAACACAGCGTAGTCGCGGTGGTGGGCGATGGTGTCAACGATGCGCCTGCTCTGGCGGCGGGTGATCTTGGTATTGCCATGGGAGCCATCGGCAGTGACATTGCCATCAACTCTGCATCTGTGGCGCTGATGACCAACGATCTGCGGCGTATTCCCCTGCTGGTGCGTCTCTCCCGCAAAACCAATGCGGTGATGAATCAGAATCTTGCTTTCGGGCTGCTGTTTGTTCTCAGCGGCATTATTCTTTCCGTATTCGGGGTGATGAGCCCTGTTCTTGCGGCGATCCTCCACGCGGTGAGTACGCTGATCGTGATCTTCAACAGCGCGCGTCTTGTCCGGACGGGTGAAGATGCGCCCAGCGTTCTGCCGGCATTGAAGGAGGAACGCCATGAGTGATTCCAGCGTGGTGGTCAGCGCAGTCGGTCTGACCAAAATTTTCCGTGATTTCTGGAACCGCCCCAAAGCGGCGGCGGTGAATGATATTGATTTTGAAATCCGTCAGGGGGAAGTTTTCGGTCTGCTGGGTCCCAACGGATCGGGCAAATCCACCACGGTCAAAATGCTGCTGGGGCTGTTGTATCCCACGGCGGGACGGCTGTCGGTCCTCGGTGAATCACCCAAATCGGTGGAGGCGAAAAAGCGTGTGGGCTATCTGCCGGAGGAAACTTATCTTTACAAACATCTGACGGCGTTTGAAACGCTGGATTTTTTCGGTGCTCTTTTCGGGTTATCGTCTGCTGAACGGAAAAGCCGTGCGGAACAGCTGCTGGATATGGTGGGTCTTTCTCATGCCCGGAACCGGATGGTGGGAGAATTTTCCAAGGGGATGGCGCGGCGTATCGGTCTTGCTCAGGCAATGATCAACGACCCTGAATTTCTGATCCTTGACGAACCCACATCCGGTCTCGACCCCATCGGCTGCCGGGAAGTGAAAGATCTGATCCTCGCATTGAAAAAACGGGGCAAAACCGTTCTGATCACCAGTCATCTGCTCAGTGATGTGGAAGATGTATGCGACCGTGTTGTGATCCTTTACGGCGGCAGGATCCGTGCGGAAGGTGCCTTGAGCGATCTGCTTCAGATCACCGGAAAAGATACGCTCACCATGGATCATCTGGAGCCGGAAGTGATGAAAAAAGTTCTGGCGGAATGTAAAAAATATGCGGCGGATCTGGAACTGGAACATCCGCGCATGTCGCTGGAAGATTTCTTTCTGGATGTGGTGGCGAAGGCGAAAGCGGACAGCACCGCCGGAGCCAGAGCGGGCGGCGGCGTGGCGGAATATCTCCGTGCGGATACCGGTCCGGAAGTCACAGAAAGCGGCAGGGAACTGCTGGACCGTCTCTCCGGCAGCGAACCGGAAGAAGAACCGGAGAAACCGGAAGACCCCCCTGCCCCCGATCCGGCAGCGATCCGACAGCAGGAAGCACTGCTGAAAGATCTTCAGGAAGAAGCGGCGCCTGTGCAGGAGCCGTCAGAACCTGCGGTGGACCTGACTGCGGCAAACGACAAACTGCGCGCCCTGCTGGGCGGCAATGAACCGGAAAAATAATCAGAGATGAAAGCGTTTTCAGCCATTGTAAAACTGACCTGCCGATCTGCGGTACGATCCCATTTTTTCCGCGGGCTGATGGTGATTTTCCTCTGCTGCGTTTTTCTGATCCCGGTACTGGTGGAAAGTGACGGCACCCCGGCGGGTCTGGTCCGGATCACTCTGGAATACAGTTTCGGGCTGATGGCATTGATCCTGTCTCTGTCGGCGGTCTGGCTGGGCGCATCGGAGATCACAGCGGATGTGGAAGATTCCCGTCTGCACATGATCGTAACGAAGCCGGTATCCCGTCCGGTGATCTTTCTGGGTAAATTCACAGGTGTCGTACTGATCCACGCGGTTCTGCTGCTCATGGCATCTGCGGTGGTGTACGGGCTGACACTGTACCGGATCGCCGCCACAGATTTTACGCCGGAGGAACGGCTGCGTCTGGATGAGGAGATCATGGTGGGACGGCGTCTTTTCAAGCCGGATTCCATTCTTGACAACATCAATGAACGGGCGGAAGAAAAACTGCAGAAGGATCTGGCGACCGCACGGATGCAGGGCAAGGAAATGCCGGATACATGGCTGACCGTCCGGAACAAACAAGGGGAATTTGACCGGAACGAGATCCTGAAACGGATCAAAGATACGCTCCGGCAGGAACTGCTCAATGTCCGACCGGGCGAACTGCATACCTGGACATATTCCGGTCTGCCGGAAGATCTGGACGGTCCCTTCCGAATCCGGTATAAGATGTTTTCCAATCATACCGGACAGTCTCTGCAGGACCGGACCAGCGGATTGTGGGGCTGGCGTTACAATGTGCCGATGGTGCAGGACAAGACCCGGCGGACGGACTCCGATATCCTGTTCTTTCCCAAAACGGGCAATATCAACCTGATCGCCCTGCAGACAACGGAATTTGAAGTTTCGCCCCGCACAAAAACGGCGGAACGGACAGAGTTTGCCAACGCCCTTTATTACTGTGCGCGGGCGCCTTTGAAACGGCAGTCGGAACTGGATTATCAGATCATTCCCGTAACATACCCGGATGACTCATTCCGGATGACGGAAAACGGCAAAGGCGTATTGCTGTTCCAGAATCTCGATCCGGTAAAAACGCTGTTCATTGAAGAAGATGACGGACCGTTCCTGCTGCTGCCGGTAACGGGATTTTTTGAAAACTACTGCCGCGGGATCCTCACCACGCTGCTGGAGATCATTGTTTTTGCCATCTTCGGCATCTCTTTCAGCGCGTGTTTCTCGCTGCCCACGGGGATCTTCCTGACATTCACCTATGTAACGGTCTGTCAGGCAACGCGGTTCCTTCTGGATATTTTTGACAACACAGCGGTCAAGCCCCACAATCAGCTGGAATGGATCAGTTATTATGCGGGGAAGATCATTGATTTTCTGCTGGTGGATCTGGGGAATTTTTCGGCACCTGCCATGCTGGCATCCGGCGAACTGATCGAATTCAGTTATCTGGGGCGTCTTCTGCTGGTGGATGTGATCGCACGCGCTGTACCGTTCCTGCTGCTGGGGATCTGGTTCTACCGTAAACGGGAATTGGCACTTGCCGCAAAGGATTGAGGGAAAGGAGCGTAACAGAGATGAAAAAATATATTCTGCTTCTGGCGGCTGTACTTGCCACGGTCTGTGCGCTGCCGGTCATCCACCTGATCCAGTCGGAGCAGTACGAATCCATTCAGAAGCACAAACTGCTCGGGGAACAGTTTGCCGAAGAAGGCGGTGCGCCGCCGGGCGTGGCGGTCTCCACTGTTTTTCTGGGCGGATTCCGGAACATTCTTGCGAATACGCTGTGGATCCGGATGTCCCGTCTTCAGGAAAAAGGCAGTTATTTTGAACTGGTGCAACTGGCGAACTGGATCCTGAAAGTCCAGCCGTCCAACACGGCGGCGGCACAATATCTGGCATGGAACATGGCATACAATCTGTCGGTGATCCAGCAGGATTTCGGTGCGAGATGGCGTTGGGTCCAGAAGGGCTTGGATACCCTGATGCAGGCGATCGAATTAAGTCCGAACGACCCCATGCTGTACCGGGATCTGGCATGGATCTATCAGAACAAACTTGGGGATCAGCTGGACGATGCAAGTTTGTATTACAAGTTCAGACTGGCGTCGGAAAACTGGAAGATCTTCGGCGGCAGACATTCTCCGGATTGGCAGGCTTTGACGGAAATGCCGTCGGACTGGGCGCAGTTCCGTAAAAAATATCCGGCACTCCACCGGACAGTTTCCGCGTATCGTGATCCGGAATTGCTGTTGAAAGAATTTACGGAAACGGGTCTGATCCCGGAAACGCTCCGCAGCCGCATCAGCAGCAAAGAAGATCTGGAACACTTGATGTTGAGTCTGCAGAATATGGCGATCCGGGCAAAACTGCATATCGATCCCGCAATGGCGCTGGATATGGAAAAGCGGTACGGAAAATTGGATTGGCTCCTGCCGGATACATTCGCCATTTACTGGGCGGATGTGGGCTTGAAGAAAACGGACGGCAGACGGAATCTCCACTGTGAACGGGTCCGGAGTCACGGTCTGAAAACCATGTTCACTTCCGGACGGCTTGTGTTTCCCGGCAATGAACCGCATCCGGATTTTCTCCGTCTGCCCAATCTGGAACTGATGGAAGCGGCATTGGCGGAATATCAGAAGGAAGATGCGCTGATCGAAGGTGGAACCATCAGAAATATGGGACATCTGACATTCATCGCCCAGGCGATCGATACGTTCTATCTGTTCGGCAGAAAGAAAGAAGCACAGAAATATTTTCAGCATCTGCGTGATCTCGGTTACGCAGAGGCACATGCGGCAACACTGGATCAGTATGTCAATCAACGGCTGCGGAATATGATCGATGCGGGAACTCATCTGCAGATCCAGCGTCTGGTGGAATCCTTTGTGATCCAGAGTGCTTACGCCCTTGCCAATGGAGAGCGTGAAGAAGCAGAACAGGCTCTTTCCACCGCCCGTCAGATCTACGAACTTTATCAGAAACGCAACCGGTCTGCAGCAGAAAAAGAACGGCTGCGTCTGCCGCCGTTTCAGGATATCGCCAAAAGCATCACATCCAACCTGATCAGGACGATTCCTGCATTGGGTCCGGCATTGAAAGCGGAACTTCAGCTTCAGTCGGGCGGAAAGTGATTTTTTGCGCCTTGAAAACAGGCAAAGCTGATGTATATTAAAGGATCATGATTTTTCAACAGGATTTACCACATAAGGAGTTTTGATCATGGCACAGAAGACCTATCGGATCGCAGCACTTCCCGGAGACGGGACCGGACCTGAAGTCGTAGCGGAAGGCATCAAAGTCATCAATGCGGCAGCCGCAAAATTCGGTTTTGAGATTTCGTTTGACACCTACAACTGGGGCGGCGAACACTATCTTGCCACAGGTGAGATCCTGCCCGATGATGCGGAAGAGATCCTGAAACGTTATGATGCGGTGTTCCTCGGTGCCATCGGCTCTCCCAAAGTTGCGCCCGGTATTCTGGAAAAAGGCATCCTGCTGCGTCTGCGTTTCGGTCTTGACCAGTACATCAATCTGCGTCCGGTGAAACTTTATCCGGGTGTGGAATGTCCTCTGAAAGACAAAGGTCCCGAAGACATCGATTATGTGGTCGTCCGCGAAAATACGGGCGACGTTTATACCGGTATGGGCGGCGCTTCTCAGGTCGGCACACCGGATGAAGTGGCAGTTCAGGAAATGGTCTATACCCGCAAACAGGTGGATCGTTGTCTGAAATATGCGTTTGAACTTGCCCGCAAACGCCACAGCAAAGAAAATCCGTGGAAGGGTTTGAGCGAAGAAGACAAGGCTGCAGGTTATACCGCCCAGCTCACACTCTGCGGCAAAACAAACGTTCTGACTTATGTGTTCGGCATGTGGGAACGCGCCTTCAAAGAAATGGGCAAACAGTACCCCGATGTGAAACTGAATTACTGCCATGTGGACGCCACCTGTATGTGGATGGTCAAGAACCCCGAATGGTTCGATGTGATCGTGACAGCCAATATGTTCGGCGACATCATCACGGACCTTGCCGCCATGACATCCGGCGGTATGGGCATCAGCGCAGGCGGCAATCTGAACCCGGAAGGCGTCAGCATGTTTGAACCCATCGGCGGTTCCGCTCCGAAATATACCGGCATGAATATCATCAACCCCTGCGCCGCCATCCTTGCCGGAGCAATGATGCTGGATTATCTCGGCGAACACGAAGCGGCAAAAGCCATTGAAAATTCTGTGGCGTTCTGCACCGAACACAAGCTCAAATCCCTCTCCGCCGGAAAAATGGGTTATTCCACCAGCGGCGTGGGCGATCTGGTGGTGGAAAACCTCTGATCCGCAGCTGAAAAATTTATATTTCCGCCCGTTCTCCTGTGGGGGATCGGGCTTTTTTGTTTTGTATTTTTCAACTTCCGTGCAAAAAAGGATTTCTCCCGTTTGACTTTAAAGAGAATGTGCCGTATATTATTGGATTACAAACAAAACAAACAACGCTCATTCAGGAGACAGTTTTTATGAAATTTGAAGGCGAAAAAATCACCATCGGCGGCATCCCCGCTGCCGAACTTGCTGCGCAGTACGGTACCCCCACTTATGTTTACGACGAACAGAAGATCCGCGAAAATTACCGCAGAGCATACAATGCCTTTGCAAAACATTATCCGGATTTCCAGTTTTTCTACGCAGTGAAATGCTGCAACAACCCCGCCATCGTGAATATTCTCCGTCAGGAAGGTGCCGGTGCGGATTGTGCAAGCGTCAATGAGATCCTGCTGGCAAAAAGCGTCGGGCTCTCCGGCGAACAGGTCATGTTCAGCGGCAACTTCCTTTCCGATGAAGACATCCGGCAGGGATTGGAAAGCGGCGTGATCTTCAATCTTGACGACGTTGCCATTCTGCCCCGTCTGCTGAAATTCGGTACGCCGGAAATGATTTCTTTCCGCGTCAATCCCGGTTACGGCAAAAGCAATGTGGGCGAATACGTGACCAATGCCGGACCCGGTGCAAAATTCGGGATCCATCCGGACGATGTGCTGAAAGCATACAAGATGGCGAAAGATGCCGGGATCAAGCGTTTCGGCGCTCACATGATGACCGGCTCCTGCATTACCGATGCGGATTATTTCCCGTTCATCACCGGTCTGCTCATGGATATCATCGGCAAAGTCGGCAGAGAATTGCAGATCGACTTTGAATTTATTGACCTGGGCGGCGGTCTGGGGATCCCCTACAAGCCCGGCGAAGAAGCGCTGGATCTGGAACGCGCTGCCGAAGGTACGGCAAAAATGTTCAAAGACAAATGCGCGGAATACGGTCTCAAGCCGCCCCAGCTCAAAATGGAACCTGCCCGCTACTTTGTGGGAACTGCCGGTTACCTCATCGGCAAAGTCCACGCCATCAAGGAATCCTACAAAAAGATCATCGGTACGGATGTGGGTATGAACGTGCTGTGCCGTCCCGCCATGTACGGTTCTTATCACCACATCTATGTGGACGGAAAAGAAAATCACCCCCGCACCCCCCTCGGTCTCTGCGGTCAGCTCTGCGAAAATACGGACTTCTGGGTCAAGGACCGGGAACTGCCTGCTGATATGGCGGAAGGCGACATCATCGTTGTGGAAAATGCGGGCGCTTACGGGTTCGGTATGAGTTATCAGTACAACGGTCGTCTGCGGGCTGCGGAAGTGCTTGTAAATAACGGCAGTTCCGTTCTGATCCGCGATCGTGAGACATTTGAAGACATGGTGCGTCACACCCATGTACCGGAATATCTTGAAAAATAATATTTTTTCTATTTGCAATTCTGAAAAAAGCAATTAAATTTCAAAGAGAAAGCGATATATTTTCAGAAAACGGAGCAAAGGCGGAACTATGATTTTACAGAAACTGGCAAGATTTTTTTCATTCGACATCGGCATTGACCTCGGCACCGCCAACAGTCTGGTGTATGTGAAGGACAAAGGGATCGTTCTTTCCGAACCATCTGTCGTTGCATTGGATAAGACGACCAAACAGGTCCTCGCTGTCGGAGATGATGCAAAAAGTATGCTGGGCCGCTGTCCGGTGAACATCGAAGCCATCCGCCCCATGCAGGACGGTATCGTGGCGGATCCCGATATTACCGAACAGATGCTCCGTTATTTTGTCACAAAAGCGCGGAATTTCGTTTCTCCCCGCCGCCGTCTGGTGAAACCCCGTGTTCTGATCGCGGTTCCCTCCGGGATCACGCCCTCCGCCAAGCGTCAGCTGGAAGACAGTGTGAGCCATGCCGGAGCCAGAGAAGTGGAACTGATCGAAGAACCGATGGCAGCCGCGATCGGTGTGGGCTTGCCCGTTGCTGAACCCCGTGGCAGTATGATCGTCGATATCGGCGGCGGCACCACGGAAGTCGCCATCATCTCCCTGTCCGGTATTGTGGATTCCAAGAGTGTGCCTGTGGGCGGCGACAAAATGGATAAAGCCATTGAAGACCACATGAAACGCATTTACAATCTTTCCATCGGTCCGAGAATGGCGGAAAATATCAAAGTCCAGATCGGCAGTGCGTGTCAGGTGGATGAAAACGAAGGCGATATGGATGTGAAGGGCCGTGACCTGATGACCGGTCTGCCGAAGATCATCCGCATTTCTGCAAAAGAGATCCGCACCTGCCTTCAGGCGCCCGTTACCAGCATCGTGGAAGCCGTCCGCAATACGCTGGAATGTTGTCCGCCCGAACTGGCAGGTGACCTGATCGATGACGGGATCATGCTCGCCGGCGGCGGTGCCATGCTCCGCGGTCTCGATAAACTCATCACGGATGAACTCACCCTGCCCTGCTTTGTTGCAGATGAAGCCCTCAATGCCGTGGCAAACGGTACCGGTATCGTATTGCAGCACATGGACTCCATGAATCGGGGTTACAGATAAAAATGCACCGTGAATCGCGGTTCGCGTTCCGGCAACATCTGGCACAGCGTCATCCTTTGCGTATCCGGGCGGATGCCCTGCCGCAACAGGCGGATGAGATTCTGATCCGGAGCGATTGGAAGATCATTGCGGAACCGCCGGACGATCCCGTTCTCCGTACTGCCGCTGAAGATCTCTGCGATTATTTTCTCAACGCCATGGGCATTGCCTTGAACGGCGATGGCAGCGATCCGGCAAAAATCATCCGTATTGCGGTGTGCGGAGAGGAAAATCAGTTGACCTCCCGCATTACTGCGGACAGCTGCGGTATTCTCATTTCCGGCGCCACGCCGCGGGAAGCGCTGCAGGGCTGCTGCCGACTGGAAGATGAAATCAATCTCCGGGGTCTGCCGGCGGTAAAGACCGGGACCCGCACCCATACCCGCATGTTCTCGCCGCGGATGACTCATTCCGGCTGGGGACTGGACGAATTTCCCGATGTATATCTTGCCAGAGTCGCTCACGCCGGGATGGACGCCATCGTTGTTTTCATCACGGAAGCACCGGATGTGACCCGTTGCGGAAAGACCGATATCAATGATCTTGTGCAGCGCGCCGCCCGCTGGGGACTGGATGTTTATTTTTATCCCGTTATGCACTGTGCCATGCATCCCGATGATCCCGGTGCGGAGCAGTATTATGATGATCTTTACGGCAGTCTTTTCCGGAATGCGCCCGGCGTAAAAGGAATTGTTTTCGTCGGAGAATCCTGCGCGTTTCCCTCCAAAGATCCCCATACTTACGGTTTCTGCTGGAACAGACATGAACGGCCGCCGGGTGAGACCAGACCGCCCAACGGCTTCTGGCCGTCCACCGATTTTCCCCAATGGCTCCGGGTCATACAGAAAACCATCCGGAACTACACCGACGATTTTGAGATCGTGTTCTGGTCCTACAACTGGAAACGCGCACCTGAAGAAAACAGGCTGGCGCTGATCCGTAATCTGCCGCCGGGAATCACACTCCATGTGACATTTGAAATGGGCGGTGAAGGTTCACCCGGAGATTATTCCATCAGAACGCCCGGACCATCCACCGTGTTCATCTCTGAAGCACAAGAAGCAAAACGATGCGGCGTCCCGCTGTACGCAATGACAAATACCGGCGGCATGACATGGGACTGCGGCACCGTGCCCTATCAACCGGTACCGGAATTGTGGATCGAACGCTGTCAGCACATCCGGGCTGCCAAACACAACTGGGACCTTTCCGGCTTGATGGAATCTCATCACTACGGGTTCTATCCCGGATTCGTTTCCGATATCGTTAAAGTCTTTTTGACAGAAGAAACGCAAGACGAAGATCCGGAAAATGTTCTGCGCCGGACCGCTGAACTCTATTTCGGCAAAGAACATACCGATACCGTTCTGCAGGTCTGGAAACTGTGGTCAAAAGCATACAGGGATGCCCACTCCATTTCCGGACACGATCAATACTGCGCCCTCCGCGTCGGTCCCGTATTTCCCCTGCGTCTGCCGGGCGATCCGGCTCCACCCTTTCCCGAAACAGTCGAAAAAGAAATTCCGGGGCTGCCGTATTTTCACGGCTGGTGCATCACCAACCCCACATTTGAACCGCCTGATTTTTACCTCGAAGTCATCGAACAGGAACTCACCGAACAGAAAACCGAACTGCTCATTCTGGAAGAAGCACAAAAAATTCTGGATGACCTGAAAGGGAACCGGGAACTGGAACGGTTGATCGCGATCGGCGGATACCTTACTCATACCGTCCGGACGATGTTCAATATGAAACGGTTCTTCCTCACCGGAAAACATCTGGATCAGGACCGGAACAACTGCATCACAGAACTGCTCCGGATCCTGGACGATGAAGAACGGAATGTACTGCAGACGATCCCTTATGTGGAGGCAGATTCACGCCTCGGATGGGAACCCACCATCGGCTATATCACCGATAAAAAATGTCTGGAATGGAAACTGGATCAGCTCAGCATCATGCGGCAGAGATTGATCCGGATGCAGGAACGATCCTGACCACCGACACCACACGCTCACAACCGGCGGCAGCGCAGGCGCGGCTCCGCGCGGCACACGCCGCGCATCCCGCTGACGCCCGTCCCGGGGCGTCAACGGGACCGTACCGCCCCCGGCGGTACGGGAGCCGCGCCTGCTGCTGCCGCAAAAAAACTGTCTGAAACTCCTGTTTTCCTCTTGATTTTGAGTTTTATTGATATACATTCTCTATAGATTGATTCAGGTATGATCTCAACATTACATAACGAAAGGATCTTTATGAAATTTTTCACAAAAGCGCAGGATTCCTGCTGGATCTCTGCGGGCGGCTGCGGAAACTATGAACTGACAACTGCTGCAGCGCCCTGGTTCCGCAAAGAATTTGAGGTTGACGGTGCTGCGATCGACGGCACACAGCTTGCGATCTGCGGTCTGGGCTACTACGAAGTTTACATCAACGGCAAGCGTGTGGGCGACCGCGTACTTGATCCGCTGGTGAGCATTTTTGACAAACGGGTCCTGTATGTCACGTACGACATTTCCGATCTGTTGAAACCGGGCAAAAATGCCATCGGTGTTGTTCTCGGAACGGGCTGGTACAACTGTTTCACGCCGGGTCCGTGGATCCTGGAATATGCGTCATGGCGTGATGTTGTGAAGATGCGTCTTGAAATGCGCACGGCGTCCGGCAAACTGCTGACTGCATCTGATGAAAGCTGGAAAGTCACGCAGGATGGTCCGATCCTGTTTGATGCGCTCCGCGGCGGCGAACATTACGATGCCAGAAAAGAACTGGACGGCTGGGCAAAGACTGCCTACGATGATTCCGCGTGGATAAAGGCATCGATCACCCGTCCTCCCGGCGGCATTATGGAGGAGCAGACCGGCACACCGATCCGCATTGTGGATACGCAGGTATTGAAAGATCCCAACGACAAAGGGGTTTACGATCTCGGCAGAAACATTGCGGGTCACGCCCGGATCACCGTCAAGGGTGAAGCCGGAGCAAAAGTTTACATTTCCTATACAGAACGGATCACGCCGGACGGCCGTCTTGACCGGTCGAATCAGATATTCACGCGTTTTGACAACAGCAACTGGCAGCGTGATGAATACACGCTCCGCGGCAGCAAAAAGGCGGAAGTCTGGGAAGCCCGTTTCACCTATCATGGTTTTCAGTATGTGGGTATCCGTATTGAAGGCAAGGCGGAGATCCAAAAAGTGGAAGCCCGTCTGACCAATACGGACTTTGATTCCATCGGCTCCATCACTTCCGGCAATGCCATGATCAATACCCTGCAGACACTGACGCGCCGCTCCTATCTTGCCAACTTTGTGGGGATCCCGACGGACTGTCCCCACCGGGAAAAGAACGGCTGGACGGGCGATGCGCAGCTCGCGTCTGAAACCGGTCTGAACAACTTTGATGCGGCAGACGCCTACAAACAATGGCTCAAGACGATGCGGGATTGTCAGCGTCCGGACGGAAATCTGCCGGGAATCATCCCCTCCGGCGGCTGGGGCTTCAACTGGGGCAACGGTCCGGCGTGGGACAGTGCCCTTTTTGTGATCCCGTGGAACATTTATCTTTATACCGGCGATGATTCAGCACTGCGTGACTGCTATGAAAATATGCAGCGTTACCTCGGTTTCCTCCAGCTGATCAGCCTGGATCACATTGTCCAGTCCGGATTGGGCGACTGGTGTTCCGATCCGGCGAAGATGGTGGATGCCCGTCTCACCAACACAGCCATTGCCTACGGTCTGCATCAGATCTTTGCCGATACGGCAGATCACTTCAAAAAATCCGCAGATGCCGCCGCGGCGAGAAAAGCTGCTGCCGCCATCAAGCGTGCATTCAATCAGTATTTCTATCGCGGCAACGGACTTTATGCGGAAGGTGAATTGACTGCCATGGGTGCGGCATTGTATTTCGATCTCTGCCCCTCCGCAGCGGCGAAAAAAGCCACGCTGAAAAAACTGGTGGAATGTGTGGAAGGCTGCGCCGCCACGGCACAGTTCGGGATCCTCGGTGCAAAATATGTGCCGCGTGTTCTTGCCGACAACGGTTATGCGAAACTGGCTTCGCGTTTCTTCACTCAGGAAGAATTTCCGGGCTGGGCGCATTGGGTCATTGCCGATCACGCCACGAGTCTGCACGAAGTCTGGACAACGGGCGAATCCTGGAACCACATCATGTTCGGCGACCTCAGTGCATGGCTTTACAAATATCCCGGCGGATTCCGTTTCAATGCGGCTCGTCCGGGCTGGAAACACCTGACCATTCAGCCGGAACTGATCCCGGAATGGAAAACGTTCCGTGCCGAACACCGGGGATACATTACGGAATGGACCTGCGAAGATGATGGAGCGGTCTGCATCCGCATCACTGTCCCTGCCGGATGTTCTGCCGATGTGATCCTGCCGGATGGCTCCACGTACAAGTGTAAAACCGGCGAATTTGAATTTGCCGCAAAATAAGGGACCGTGCCGTATGCTTCAATTTGAACGGATCGCCATTCCCATCGGTGACAGCCGCAATCAGAACATCATGCCGCAGTATGAGGCGGATCAGATCGCATGGGTCTGGCATAAAGATTTTCTGTCACGCGAAAAAGATTCCTTTCTGCTCTTTACACTGCAAGTCGATTTGGAATCGGATGTGGATACCCGCAGTTTCATTTCCGCAGACAACCGCTATGAACTGTATTGCGACGGCGAAAGGATCGGCATGGGACCCGACCGGGGCGATGTGGATCACTGGTCATTTGCAGCATACCGGATGAAACTTTCCGCAGGACGGCATGAATTCCGCGTTCTTGCGTGGTATGCGCCGGAGAAAGTGCCCCTCGCCCAGTTGTCATGGCATCCCGGTTTCCTGTTCGGCGTTGCCGATCCGGAATTGCAAACGGTGTTCAATACAGGTTCCGCACCGTGGAAAGTGAGAGAGGTCTGCGGGCTCTCCTTCCAGCCCGGCGGCTGGGCGGTGGGATGCGGTTCCATTACGGATGTTGCCGCATATTTCACGGAACCGGAATGGACCGATCCGGCGGTCATTTATGGTCCGCGGGCGAAATCCTTATGCGGCGGAAAACAGCGCGGCTGGCGGCTCTGCCCCTCCAATCTGCCGGAACAGATCCATACCCCCATTTCAGGTGTACGGGTGCGGACCGTGATCCCGGATCCCCCGGAGGGACATATTCCCATTCCGGTGGAATCTGCCGATACAACACCGTGGCAAAAACATTTTGACAGCAGTGAACCGGTCACGATCCCCGCAGGAACAAGTCTGGCGGTGATCATCGACTTTGAAAATTATGTATGCGTTTATCCGGAACTGACACTTACCGGCGGAAGTGACAGCGAGATCGATCTTTCCTGGCGTGAAGCCGCATTCGGTGCGCCGGATGATTTCGGCTCCAAACAGCACCGCGATGAACTTGCGGGAAAACTCTGGCCCGTTTCGTTCCAGTTTGATGTTTTCCGCAATCTTGAAAATCGTCCCCGCAGGATCTCAACGCTTTGGTGGCGGGCGGGAAGATATGCGCTGCTGAAGATCCGCGCGGGTTCGTCCGATCTGATCCTGCACAAAACGGCATTTTTTGAATCCCGGTACCCCATCGAAGCGGAATCCGCGGTGACTCTCTCCGATCCGGATCTGAATATGATCCAGCCGATGATGATCCGCAGTATGCAGATGTGTATGCACGAAACATATATGGACTGCCCCTTCTATGAACAGTTGATGTATGTGGGCGATACCAGACTGGAAATGCTCACGACCTATATGATGACACAGGACCCGCGCCTGCCGGAACGGGGCATCCATCTCTTTGACTGGTCCCGCTCGGTCTGGGAAGGGATCGTGGCGGAACATTATCCCAGCAGAGGCAGTCAGCTCAGTTGTACGTTCAGTGCCATCTGGCCACTGCTTGTCCGCGATTTTGCCATGTACCGCAGATTCAGGACCGATCAGGATTTTTTGCGTCTGCGCCGGGGCGTCCGGACAGTCATCCTCAATCTTGCCGGTTATGTGAATGGAGACGGCATCATCGAAAATCTTGCCGGCTGGTCCTTTGTGGACTGGGTCGGTGAATGGAATAACGGGATTCCGTATCCCCTCACCAATTGGGGCTGCTCTTCCATATTTTCTCTGCATTATCTGCTGTCGATCCGGACCGCAATGGAACTGGAAAAGATCCTTCCCGAATCCGGCAGTATGACATCCTGTTATCAGGAATTGTTCGATCGGACCGCCGCCGCCGTCAGAAAAATCTTCTGGGACGAGCAGGAAAAACTGTTTGCCGATGACCCGGAACACGCCCATTACAGTATGCACGCACAATGTCTTGCCATGCTCGCGGGTGTTATCACCGGCGCGGATGCGGACGCCTGTTTCGCGGCAATGCTCCGGAAAGAAAATATCTCCGTTCCCACCTTGTATTTCATCTCTTATCTCTTCGATGTGTTCCATGAACGCGGATGCGGATATAAGTTGATGGAATACAAAAAGATCTGGACAGATATGAAAGCCAGAGGCGCCGTCACCACATGGGAACGGCCCGAACCTTCACGCTCGGACTGCCACGCCTGGGGCGCTCATCTGTACTATCATTACTTTGCAACACTGGCGGGGATCCGCCCTGCAAGTCCCGGCTTCAGAAGCGTCTGCGTCACGCCGTCCATGGGGTCGCTGGAACATATTTCCGGCACTATGCCTCATCCCGACGGCTGGATCCGCTTTGACCTGCACTGCCGCGACGGAAAGACCGTTACCGGCACCATCACCCTGCCCGACGGCTGCAGCGGCATTTACCGGAACAACGGCTGTGAAAAACAGCTGCTCCCCGGTGAAAACAACGTGTGATCCCGCCGGACAACAGTAAAAAAAACGGTGCCGTCTGAAAAGGCGACACCGTTTTTTGTTGTATGCAGTGGAGATGCGGCTTATTTGCGGAACAGACCTTCCGAAAGATAAGCAGCGCGTTTTTCATCAATGATGTAATTGATCTCTGCCCACTGCGGTGCATATTTTGTGTAGATGGCGTGGATATCGGCATCAGGTGCAGGAGCCAGCAATTTCTTACCCGCCTCATCCAGTTCGTTCAGGAGAGGTTCGAGGGCATTTTTATAGAAATCCGGATCGCCCAGCACATGATCGTTCCAGCGTTGGATATATTCGCCGGAATGATTTCTCACATTTCTGTACCGCGCATACGCCTGAATACAGATATTCCGTTCCAGAGCAGTACGCTGTTCAGGCGTCATTTCAAAGTCAAGTTTGAGAGTCCGTTCCAGTTCGTGGACGAGACCGCCCAGAGTGCGTGTGGCTTTTCCGCCCCAGACGCAGAGACCGATCCCCCATGTATTTTCGGCAGAGGGGAGCCGGTCGTACACAAAGATCCAGGGGATCGTGAAGTGCGCGGCAAATCCTTCGGCTGTGATCACGGCATCTTTCTTGATATGATCGTATGTCAGGCGGTAATTTTTCGTGGCACCAGCCCAGTTGACCCAGTGGGGATCGTCCGTGCCGGGCAGTTTGGAAAAGTGCATGGAGTGATACGCATAATTGCGGCCGGGCATGAACAGCCATTCCAGACCGGGACCGGAGATCAATCCCTGCGCGACTTTTTCCACTTCGGGATGATTGACGCGGGCGTACACATGAACGGCCTGATCGTCAAAGAGGATCTGGATACCGGTCTTGTAAGCATCGTCCAGCACCGGCAAATCGGTGTCTTTCAGCAGCAGTTTATCGTTGTTGACATCATACCCGAAGTAGGAAGTGAACCGTGTTTCCAGTGCGTTCCAGTTCCGGTAATCAGGCGTACGCGCCCAGGCATCGGCTGTCTGGGGGGCATCTTTGCGGTACTTGACCGTGTAACGCTTGTTGGTTTCGGCAGGACGGAACATCTTTTCCATGACCTGCGCGTTGAGTGCGCGGGCTTCTTCAAACCGTTTTGTACGGAAATAGAAATCGCCGACGGTACGGATGGCACTCATTTTCTGTTCGCTGGTCAGTTTCAGATCGGCAAACGCTTTGTCGAAACCGTCAAAGGTCCCGCCTTCCAGAAAATATTTGAGACAGCGCATATCTCTGTTTTTGGCGTTGCGTTTGATCCGGAGCGCATCGCCGAGGATCTTTGCAGCTTCCTTATCCTTTTTCTGAAGAACGAGATCAAGAGTCAGGAACTGCCAGCGGGTGGCATATTCCATACGTGCGGAAGCGGCATCGGCTTCAAGACTGAGCGCATCCTTTTCCGCCTGTTCCATATCCCGTTTATCGTTGACAGCTGCCTTGGCATGTCTTTCTTTCAGGTCTGCGATCTTCTTTGCGGCATCGGCTTTCAGTTTGGCGGTCTGATCGGCTTCCTTGACTTTCGCCAGTGCTTTTTCCAGATCGTCATTCAGCCGTTTGAGTTGACCGGCTTCCCGTTCTTTCCGCTGTGCGATACGGTCTGCCACTCTCTTTCTGGAATCGGCAGCGCGTTTGAGGAAATTCTCTGCACGGTTGTCGGCATTGGCTTTATCCACGGCAGCCGCATCAGCAAGGAGCTGACGGAACCAGACAAAGTCACCGAAATCATACGAGCAGACCAATGCATCATTACGGAGTCTGTCAATGATCCACGCCGCGCTTCTTTCCAGTTCATTTTCAGCAGCGATCCGGAACACTTCCTGCGTCAGACGCTTTGCTTCTTCATAGGGACCGACCTCGTGATTGAATCCGTAGCAGAAATAACCGGGGAACGCGACTTTGCTGTAAAGCGCCTGTGCGCGCTGAGTGGGCGTGAGATCTTCCTTCAGGAGATCGTCAAGGATCTTCTGTTTCAGGATGGGCGTTCTGTTCACGGCGGCGGCGGCATCGCGGATCCGGGCCTGACGGGCATCGCTCTGGGGCAGCGCCTTGATTTTTCCAAGCATACGGTCGAAAAGGGCACGATCCTTTTCCGCAACGGCAGCTTTGCAGAACGCAAGATAAATGTTGCCCATGTGGTCATTGTCAAAAGATTTCTGATGTTCTGCGAGGACCTGTTCGCCGAGTTCCGGCTTGTATTCGAGAACATTGCAGACGGCGTTGTTGAGGCGGTTTATCCGTTCTTTTTCAAACCGTTCAAACGCTTTTGCCTGTTTCGGATCTTTGGCGTCGTTGGGATTTTTCACCGTCAGGATCTCTGCGATATATGCCTTTGCCTTTTCAAAATCGCCATGGAAACGGAGATACTGATGCACAAATCCGGGCAGCGCGCGCATTCTCTGCACGGGATCCATTTTTTCTTTTTCCGCATCAAAGAACATGGTGATATAGTGGAGATGTTCCCGTCCGGCATAAGTTCCGAAATGACGGTTCACAAAGCCGCGGAGGTGCATCTTGTTGGGACCTTCCGGCAACGCGTTGAACAGCGCCAGAGTCTTTTTGTAACTGGCATCGTCCTTTGTCCGGATGGCATAATCGAACATACGGTCGAGGCAGGTGCGGATCATTCCGTCCGCCTCTTTGGATGCGGTATCGATCCGGGCGTAAACTTTGATCAGTTCGTCCACGATCTCTGCATCTTTGTAAACGAGATAACGGACTTTTCTGTCGTTGATGATCTTGTTTGCCAGATCACTCAGTTCTTTGTTGGTCGTGATCTTATCCGCAACGACCACCTGCGCTTTTTTCTCTGCCAGTTTCGTGGTCTGCGTCAGGTCAGTAACAGAAGGCGTGGAGTCCAGAGCCTGCTGCGCCTGAACGGCGGGGAAGAGAGCCGCACACAGGGCGGCTGTCAGGATTTTTCCGGAAAAATATTTCATAAGGTTCCATTTCCTTTATTGAGGGCTTTTCTGAGTTGGAGGATGCGGTTGATACATTCCAGCCGGAACGTATCAAGCGTACAATGTTCCTCATCGGTATATGCGAGCCATGCAAGATTGCGTCTGCCCAGATCAAGCACATCACCGTTTTTGTTTGCGCTTGCTTCAAGGGCAAGTCTCTTGAGATAGGATGCGTATTTCACATCATCAAAGCCTTCGCGGACACCTTCCCATGTGATGGTATCGAGAACAGAATCCCGTGTGGCATAGACCAGCACCAGACCGCGGAGGAACTGTTCGTAAGGCGTTGCCATATCGTTCCAGTTGTTCCGCCACCAGGTATAGTTTGCAGCCACATCATAGTTGGATTTATAGGACTGGAATCCGTGAACACGCCGGAAATAATCCGGGTTCTCCGGTCCGGTGTGGGGATTGGCGTACCAGCCGCAGAGACCGGCGGGATTGGATTCATGAAAATCATTCACATTTTTGATGCGGCACGGAGCCGGTGCGCCCGGCTGGACCAGATAATCCAGCGCGTAGATCAATTCTTTATGAGGTCCACTGGAAACCATGACTTTGCCGCCGTTATCGTGAGCGGCTTTCCATGCAATGCGTTCCGCACGGATGGTGGCAGGTCCGCCTTCATCCACGCCGTAGCTGTAGTAATTGGTATGTCCCAGCAGTTTCATGGAAAGGACATTGGTCGCGGCAAGGATCTTTTCCAGCCGTTCAATACGGCGCAGACTTTCGCCTTTGAGTTCTTCCCGTTTGCCGTAAACGGTCACGCCGACACCATGCGCGCCGGACAGGAGCGTATCGGTATCGATGCCGCATTCCTTCGCCAGTTTGATATCCGCCTGCGTCTGTTCCGGCGCAAACACGTTCAGACTGGGGAATCCCATGGGATTTTTAGCGTTGTGATCTGCCAGATTTTTCAGGATCCGGGGATTTCTGCCGGCACTGCCGTACATACTCAAAAAGAATTTTTTGTCCTGATTGTAATTGGTCCTGGGATCGGGCAGCGTAAAGGGCAGCACACGGATCACGACCGGTGCTTTACCGATCACTTTACCATCCGCCACAAGATCAAGGGCGCCCGTGTAAAGACCGCCTTTGGCATCTGCCGGGATCTTCACCGTCACAAAATACTGTTTGAACTCATTTTTGTTCAGCACGACCGGCTGAAGTGTGGGCGCATCCGCGATCAGATCAATGTTCGCCTGATTGCTGAAACGGTAGTTGGTGACCATGAAGTTTGCGCTCATCCACTGCCATGTGGTGGAGCCGTCGCGGTTGCTGTACCGGACATAATTATCTTTGGTGCTGTCCACAGAGCGGATCAGGTTTTCATCGTTCAGAAGCAGTTCCGGGATGCGCACTCTGCCGAGAGCATCGGCAAAATATCCGTACCACGCCGAACCTGCCTGATACCAGACTTTCACCATTTTGATATCGAACGCCGATGCGGGCAGCACATTTCCGGCTTCATTTTTCAGATCGGACGCCTTCAGCGTGAATGCATCCACATTTTTCAACGGCGCGATCACCAGTGAAGCCGGTTCAAATTCGCCGGGTGTCGCCACAAAACGCACATCGCCGCAGGCTGTTCCGTCTGCGGGATATGTATCCGGCTGACGGGGAATATCCGACATTGCCGGGACCACATAATAAAACGCCGGAGCATTTTTCCATGCCGGATGTTTTGCCAGATCGGCAGCCATCTGCTTTGTGTACTCGCGGACTTTTTCCGGTTTCAGATCGTAAACCTGCCGGAATTTTTCCGCTGTCGGATCAGCACTGCCCGCTGCATAAATGCCGGAACAGAGCGCCGCCAGTGTCAAGATCGCGGAAACTTTTTTCATGCTTCTGCATTCTCCTTGTGTCGGTTGATTCTTCTGTTAAATTTCTGGTTGTATTCCATACACTGGTAATGTATCTTTCCTGTTGCATTTTTCAACTTGTTTTTTGAAAAATCGACTTGTTTTTTCAGCACATTATGCTATAGTTGAAGAGGATTTATAACAGTTGAGCAGAAGCGATTTCCGGAAAAAAAACAGATCCTCAAAGGGATCGGATCGAAGCGGCGGAAAGCCTCCCGGAAAAAGTTCCTGCCGGACATTGATGGAACGCCCTGCAGAAAAGGACAAGGCATGAAAAACCGCGCAGTTACAGACTGGAATGTTTATTACCGCAAACCATTCTTTCTGTCGAAATACACCCGGTCGATCCTGCGGAAAAGACTGCTCCGCGCAGTCCGGAAATATCTGCCGGACCGCCATGCATTCGATGTGGCGGAACTGGGTGGCGGAGCAAGCTGCTATATGTGCGCCATCATGCACAATTTCACGGTACGGAAATATCATATTTTCGACAACAATGCCGAAGCGCTGCAGATCACTGCCGCCTGTGCCGGAACCGATTATGAATCCGCGATCGTTCTTCACGAAAACGATCTGCTGACCGAGCCCGGTACGGAACAACTGGATTGCAATCTTGTGTTCAGCGGCGGGCTTATCGAACATTTCAAGCCGGAAGATACGGCTGAACTGGTGCGGCTCCATTTTGAAAAAGCCGCCACCGGCGGCGTCGTTATCCTCCTGTTTCCGGTGAGATCCCTGCTCTACCGCATCACAAGAGCATTGGCGGAACTGTTCCGCTGTTGGATCTTTCACGATGAACGCCCCCTGACCGATCAGGAAGTCCTGGCAGATGCACAGGATTACGGCGAACTGCTGCACAAAGAAACCATCCACTCCATTATGCTGTCTCAGTCCATGATGGTGTTCCGGAAAAAATCGCCGGAGGCAAAATGATGTTCCGCGTTTATGAACTGTTTTCCAGTATTCAGGGAGAATCCACCCACGCGGGGAAACTCTGCTTTTTCATCCGGTTCGCCGGCTGCAATCTCCGCTGTGCCTACTGCGACACAAAAAAAGCCCAGTCCCCGGACAGCGGAAAGGATATGACGGCTGACGGGATCATTGCTGCCGTTCAGGAATCCGGGATCGATCTTGTGGAACTGACAGGCGGCGAACCCATGCTCCAGCCCGATGTTGCCAGGCTTGCGGAACAACTTATCGCGCTGGGCAAAACGGTCCTCATGGAAACCAACGGCTCGGAGGATATTTCCACACTGCCGCCCGAAGTCTGCCGGATCATCGACTGGAAAGGTCCTTCCAGCGGGGAGGAAGCAAAGATGCTGGAACAGAATTTCCGCAGTCTGCGCCCCTCTGACGAAGTCAAATTTGTCATCGCAGACGATACCGATTACCGTGCCGCTGTCGCCGTGATCCGGAAATTTGATCTGCCGCGGCAGACAAAAAACATTCTGTTCAGTCCCGCCTGGGGCAGTGACCTGAAAGCATTGACGGAACAGATCATCCGCGACCGGCTGCCGGTCCGCCTCAATCTTCAATTTCACAAGATCATCTGGGGTGCCGACGCTGAAGGTGTCTGACACGCCCGACATACAGAAAGAAACAGCCCATGTCTTCCAGAAAAGCAGTCGTTCTTCTCAGCGGCGGTCTTGATTCCGCCACCTGCCTCGCCATCGCCAAACAGGAGGGATACGAATTGTACGCCCTCTCTTTCGATTACGGACAGCGTCACGATATCGAATTGAAATGCGCTGAACGGATCGCGGCGGCGGTGGGCGTGGAAAAATTCTGCCGGGTGAAATTTGATCTGCGGCTCTGGGGCGGTTCCGCGCTTACCGACCGGATGATCGATGTGCCGGATGCCGATCCGGAAAACGGCGAAAATCACATCCCCATCACCTATGTCCCCGCAAGAAATACCATTTTTCTTTCTTTTGCGGCATCTTTTGCAGAGACCATCGGCGCGCGTGACATCTTCATCGGCGTCAATTCACTGGATTATTCAGGCTATCCCGATTGCCGTCCGGCGTTCATTGAAGCGTTCCGGAAATGTGCCAATCTCGGCACAAAAGCTGTGGATGAAGGCTGGGAGTTCCAGATCAGGACGCCCCTTCAGCACTTGAGAAAAACGGAGATCATTCAGCGCGGTCTGGAGCTGGGATTCGATTATTCCCTCACACACAGCTGCTATGATCCCGCCGATGACGGCTCACCCTGTCTGCGCTGCGACAGCTGCCGGCTTCGCGCCGCCGCCTTTGCCGAACTGGGCATCCCCGATCCCGCTCTGCAAAAATAAAAAGATCGCAGAACAAATTCGCTGCCAAAGACTTCTGCAGGAATTGCTTCCGCCCGGGAACGCAATTCCTTTTTTTTGTCCGCCCAAATTGCAGACACAAAAAAAACTGCCGCAAAACATGTTGTTCTGCAGCAGTTCTTTCTTTCCCGTAAGAAAAGATTTTCGGGAACAGTCCTCAGCGTTTGGAGAACTGGAAGCGCTTTCTGGCGCCCGGCTGACCGGATTTCTTACGTTCTTTTTCACGTGCATCACGCGTGAGCATGCCGCTCGCTTTGAGAACAGGTTTGAAATCTTCGTTTTCTTTCACGAGAGAACGGGCAATGCCGTGACGCAGAGCGCCAGCCTGACCCGCTTTGCCGCCGCCACGGATGTTGGCTGCGATGTCAAAGCTCGTTTCAGAATTGCAGACCTTCAGGGGCTGCACGATATAGCCGCGGAGGGCTTCCGTTTCAAAATATTTCGTAAAGGGAACACCGTTGACGGTGATT
Source organism: Victivallales bacterium (assembly GCA_045589595.1). Taxonomy (GTDB): domain Bacteria; phylum Verrucomicrobiota; class Lentisphaeria; order Victivallales; family UBA1829; genus SIG77. Next base: position 35,662 of record JAZNPK010000018.1, on the reverse strand, counting down.
TTGCCGCTGCCGGCAACAAGACGGACGCTTGCGCTGGCGGTTTTACGGCGACCGGTGGAAGTGATTTCAGTAGTCATTTCGATCCGCTCCATCATTTCACGATTTCAGGGTTCTGAGCAGCGTGGGGATGTTCCGCGCCGGCATACACTTTGAGTTTCCGGTACTGCGCTCTGGCGAGACGACCGCCGGGGAGCATACCCCAAACAGCATCACGGATCAGTTTATCCGGATGTTTCGCGCGGACTTCTTCCGCTCTGGCGAACTTGTGTCCGCTGCGGTAGCCCGTGAAGGAATCATAAATCTTCCCGATTTCTTTATTGCCGGTCAGCAGAACTTTTTCTGCGTTGATCACGATGACGATCGCACCGGTATCCACATGGGGGGTAAATGTCGGCTGGTCCTTGCCGCGAAGCGCATTGACGATCTTCACTGCAAGACGTCCCAGCGGCACATTGGCAGCATCGAACACAATGTGTTTGCGTTCGAACTGACCTCTTTTTGCCAAGTAAGTCTTCATTCTGGATTTCTCCGTCAGTTTAACATTCTCACAATCATTCAGTTACGAATTCAGGATCTCCTGCCTGACTGCCAGATCAGACATGTCTTCCCAGTGTCCGCCGCATATCGGGGGTGCAGCAGAAAACTCTATAAAATACCACAAGTTGCAGATTTTACAAGCCGGAACTGTAAAAAAAACGCTTTTTTTCGCTTTTTCCTCTTGTTAATGCACCTGCGGGCGTGTAGTGTACGGGAGCAAACCGCAGAACACTCTGCGCCAGTCACCTGCAGACCGGAGGAATTTATGATTTTTTCACGCAAACCGCCCTTGATTTTTACGCTCACAGCAGTATTGTTTACATATTGTTATGCTCATGCTGAACAAAAACAACCGAAAGATGATCAGAACACTATGAAAATTGAAGAGATCGACAAGAATTTCAAGACCGCAGAACTCGGAGGAAAACCTGTCCATTTCTACAATGCCTGCACCGCTCCCTTCGTGATCGAGGGCTTTGCATGGCGTAAAGACGGCGAAAAAACATTCTACCGTCTTCCCCGGAAACTGAAAAACAGTGAAAGCGTCAATGCCGGAGCCAGATTTCTTGCGCGGCATACAAGCGGGGGTACCATCCGCTTCCGTACGAACTCGCCGTATATTGCGATCCGTGCGAAACTGGTGGATTCCAGCGATATGAACCACATGCCCCGCGCGGGCAGTGCGGGATTCGATATTTACCTCGGCAATCACCATGTGGGAACTGCCCAGCCGAGCCGTGATCAGAAAAAGATGGAACAGATCATTTGTCAGAATCCCCAACCCGGAAAGATGGGTGATTTCACCATCAATATGCCGCTTTACGGCGGTTGCGCGGCGATCGAAATCGGGCTTGCTCCCAACGCGAAACTTCAGCCGCCCAAAGCCCGGAAGATCAAACTGCCCATTCTGTTTTACGGCTCCAGCATCACGCAGGGCGGTTGTGCGTCGCGCCCCGGAAACATGTATGCATCCCATCTCTGCAGAGCGGTGGATGCGCCCCAGATCAATCTCGGATTTTCCGGCAGCGGCAGAGGTGAAGAAGCCGTAGCGGAAGCCATCGCCTCCATTCCGCTTTCTGTGTTTGTGATGGATTACGATCACAATGCGCCCAGCTGCGAACATCTGGAAGCCACTCACGAAAAATTCTTCCGGATCATCCGCGAAAAACAGCCGGATCTGCCGATCATCATCATGAGCATGTGCAACATTTATCCCGAGTTCGACAATGCCGCCTATGCAGAAAATCTGAAGCGGATGGAAATCATCCGCAAGACCTGTAAAAACGCGGTGAAAGCCGGAGACAAGCACGTTTATTTCATCGACGGCAGAACACTTTTCGGCAAGACGGACCGAACTGCCTGTACCGTGGACGGCTGTCATCCCAACGATCTGGGCTTCTACCGCATGTACGAAACTGTACTGCCCACCCTGCTCAAAGCATTGAAAAACGCTGAAAAATAAACCATTCATCAGGAGATATTGCAAATGAGTTATCCGTTGTATCCGAAACGCGGAACCGTCGATCTCGGCGGATTCTGGGATTTTCTGTTTCTGCCCCATCAGATCATGACCATCAAAGATTTTGATTCACCGGCAGACCTCTCTTACTACGAAAAACATGTCGTTCCCGGCTGTTTTGATGCCACCGGACCCTATGCGGGCAAACGGGGCATCGGTGTGTACCGCCGTATGATCGATGTGCCTGCCGACGGCATAGTGCGGCTGGCGATCGGCGCCACGACCATCACCGGAAAAATCTTCTGGGACGGCGCATTTATCGCCCTGAACAAACTGGCATATTCGGGCGTTTCCTATGAGATCGCCACGACCGCCGGGTGCCATGAACTCGTGATCGCAGTGGAAAACTTTTTTGATATTGAGTTCAATCCCCTGTTCCATCCGTGGTATGATTTCCATGCGTTCGGCGGGATCCTGCGTTCCGTAACGGTGGAAATGCTGCCGGCAGTTCACTTCGGACGCTGTACCGTCACGACGCTGGACATTGCGGACGGCAGTGTGCGGCTGGATGTGGAACTGAATGTGGCGGACGGAACGGAGCAGCCCGTGTGCATTGCGTTTGACCGCGGCGAAGCCGTAACGGAAACGCTCTGCTTCAACAACGGTACCGGCAGTATTGAGATGAAGGTCCCGAACCACAAAGTCTGGTCGACCGCCTCCCCCGATCTGCATACCGTGACGCTGTCTCTGCCCGATGGATCCGATGCGTTGGTGGAACGTTTCGGCATCCGTACGATCCGTGCGGAAAAAGGGAAGATGCTGTTGAATGGCGAGGAGATCTATCTTGCCGGCTACAACCGGCACGAATCGGATCCCCGTTCCGGTGCGGAACTTTCCAGAGCCGCCATTCTGGAAGACCTGCAGATCCTCCGTTCCATGCACTGTAATTTTGTCCGCGGCTGCCATTACTCCCAGTCACAGGAATTTCTTGATCTCTGCGATGAAATGGGGATCCTGGTGTGGGAGGAATCTCTCGGCTGGGGCAACGGTCCTGAGACCCTGAACCGGGAAGATTTCTGTGCGCTTCAGGTGGAACAGACAGCGTTGATGGTACGGAACAGCCGGAATCATCCCTGCGTGATCCTCTGGGGATTCCTGAACGAAACACATTCCCACAAGCCGGAATCGCGTTCCCTGATCGAAAAACTGGTCAAAACGATCAAAGATTTTGATACAAGCCGCCCGGTCACATTTGCGTCCTGCTGCATCACATACGGCGAAATGTGTCTGGATCTTGTGGATGTGATCTCCTGCAACACTTATCCCGGCTGGTACGGCACGGCGTTCTGCGAAGAAGATCCCACGATTTTCATCAAGCCGCGTCTGGAAAAGGTCCTCGAAGACATCAACACGCCGGAACTGATCGATAAACCTGTTATCCTCAGTGAGATCGGTGCGGCGGCGCTTTACGGATTCCGGGACAATATCCGCCGGACCTCCTGGACGGAAGAATTTCAGTCCGATTACATTACGGAAGTCTGCCGCAGTCTCGCGGAACTTCCCCGGATCCGGGGATTGGCACTGTGGCATTTTGCAGATGCCCGTTCCTACACGATCGGCGGGACCCTGAACCGGGCGCGCGGCTTCAACAACAAGGGCAGTCTGGATGAATACCGGCGTGAAAAACTGGCAGCCCAGACGGTCCGTGAACTTTTTGCAGCGCCGCCGTTCTGCACGAAAAATACAGAAAAATGAAAGTAATACGGTTGAAAAATGAGAAATCCGGTCTATACTATGGGTAAACGGATCGAAATTTTCAACCCGAATTGATAAAAACCAAGGAGCAGAAATTATGTTGAAACCGTTGGCAGTACAGTTGTATTCTTTGAGAGAATACGCCGAAAAAGATTTTGTTGCAGTTCTGAAGAAAGTGGCAGATATCGGCTACAAAGCCGTTGAACCCGCCGGCTTCTGGAATCTCAGCCCTGCAGAATTCAAGAAGATCATCGACGATCTCGGTCTGAAGATCTATTCCTCCCATTCTCCGTGGGCGCGCTCTGTGAATGATGTGAACGCCATCGTTGAAACCATGGGGATCCTCGGTCTTGACAACTGCGTCTGCGGCTACGGCCCCAACGATTTCAAAGATCTGGACGCCATCAAGCGCACTGCCGACAACACCAACGCCATGCAGGAAGCATTTGCGAAGCAGGGTCTGACGCTGTTCCAGCACAACCATTACTGGGAATTTGAACGCATCGACGGCAAACTCAAATATGAGATCTACGCCGAACTCTGCCCCAATGTCAAATATGAGATCGACTGCTTCTGGAGTACCAACAAAGGTACGGAAGATGCGGTTGAAATGCTCAATATCTTCTCCGACAAGACCATCCTGATCCACATGAAGGACGGCGTCTGCAAACAGGAAGCCGCCAACGCCGGTATGAAAGACGGTCTGCTGGATATGAAGATCGATCTCATGCCCCTCGGCACCGGCACTCTGCCCATTCCTGAACTGGTCAAAAACGCGCCGGAACAAGTCAGCAGCATCGTGGTGGAACTGGACTACTGCAATGTGGAAATGTGGCAGGCGATCGAAGCCAGCTACAAGTACATGACCGAAAACGGTATCGCAGCCGGCAACAAGTAATCCCGGTCTCCAGCAAGTACAGAAACACCGGATCCGCAAAGGTCCGGTGTTTTTTTGTCTCTGTCGCAGACACAGAAAAAAAAGACCCGCGCGCACACGCGTACGGGTCTTTCAAATTTTTACTGCTGACCGGGGATCAGATGATCACGGTCCCGTGGGAGGATCTGCCCCAGGACGCCCAGATCATTTTCAGATCGCCCTGCACTTTGAACAGGTCCTCCGTTTCCGGAATGGTATCCGCTTTTCCTGCGGCAAATTCTTTGAAACGGCGGATCGCTTCTTCCGTTCTTGCCAGCTGACCGGCAAGGCGGATCTGAATACTTTCATAGCCGAAGGGTTTGTTATGACGGAACCACATGGCATGGAATTCCGCCATAAACTTTTTCAGCTGTTTGCGGTATTCTTCCAGCAGCGGGATCGTTTTGCCGACGGCTTTCTGATTGTTCTTTTTGCGGTATGCTTTCAGATAGGCATCCACGAACAGACATTTTGCAACCAGAGCGTCCGTCAGGGTCTTGGCATAGATGATGTTGCCGCCCTCGCCTCTTTTCGGTGTTTTGGCAAGAAGTTTTGCGGCTGCGGTCAGTTCCGCCAGAACGCTCTTGAAGTTGTAGCGGACAAAATATGCGGTGCGGTCTTCTTTTTCCGCGATCATACCGCCGATATTCAGCTGCATAATGGGGTCGTCCCACAGCATCGGCGGCAGATTGGTATAACAGCATTTTGCAAGGGAAAGGACCGCTTTGTAACTTGAACCGGCAAAGAGTTTGTTGAATTTCTTTTCGATCACAGCGTCATCGGCTTTTCCAGTGAAAGCGAGTTCGGCAGCGAAAGCGAGTCCGGCAAAAGAGCTGTCGTAATCGCAATAGGCGCCGTCATCGCCCCACATGGTGAAGAAGACATCTTTGACTTTGGCTTCGCGGCAGGCTTCAATACAGGGCGTGACCGTTTCCTTCGTGTAGATGTGATCGTACCAGAATTTGCTCCAGGTCCAGACGCCGCTGCCCATAAGGGGTTCACCGGCAATGGCACGGTGACGGGCGATCCAGTCCAGATAAAACTCTTTGTTGTCGTGATAGTAATCCCAGTAAACAAGTTCCACGCCCTTGGGGATCTGCTTGATGACTTCGGGCGGGATCACACATTCCCGGTCGTAATACTCCATGCGTTTGCTGCCGATACGGAAATACATATCGGACCAGATCATGGGTTTGAAACCGTGTTTTTTGCAGATCTTGCGGACTTTTTCCAGGTGGCGGTTGATGATGCTGAAACGGGATTCTTCGCCATGCAGCCGTTTGAATTTTCCGTCGCCGATGCCGTGCGCTTCATCCATCCCCACATGGATACGGCGGGAACGGACGGTATTTTTCCAGGTGACGATCATTTTTTCGATCAGCTCATAAGTCTTGGGTTCATCCACAAGAAGAACGCCGTGAATGTCGTTGATATCTTGGTAATGACTCCAGCGGAAGATCTGATCAAGATGGGCGAGCGTCTGGATGCAGGGGATCAGTTCAATATTCAGTTTTGCGGCGTAATCGTCCAGTTCGCGGATCTCATCCGGCGAGTAGGCACCGCGCATCAGACCGAAATAGGGTTCCCCTTCGATCTGATAAGTCTCTTCCGTGTAAAGCATCGCCATATTGTAGCCGAGAATGGCAAGGCGGTCCAGATAAGATTTCATATATTCAACGGTCATGACGGCATTGCGGGAGCAGTCGATCATCACGCCGAACATTTCAAAGGGGCAGTAATCCTTCTTTTCGGGAATGGTTCCGGAAAGGATGGCGCCGAGCATACGCAGTGCCATATTGACTTTGCTGTATGTGACGGTGATGGTGTCACCGGCAGTTTTGACGCTGCATTCTGTTGCCTTGCCGCCTTTTTTGAACACAAGTTTCATTTTGCCGCTGCGGGTGCTGAGCGCAGGATATTTTGCGGAAAGAACTTTCAATGCGGAAGCAAGTTCCTTACCGGTCGTTTTCGGATCCCAGAGAAACATTTCCGGAGATGCCTGTTTTTTCGTTTTTCTGACTGCCATCTTTCTGTTACCTTTCATGTTTTTTCAGATTGTTTTGTCAATACCAGAAAACCGTGTTACTGCTAATGTAACATCTTTTTTTTCCCTTTCAAGAGATAATATTTGAAAAAAAGAAAAATAGAAGTATATTATCAGTCCGGCTTGTTTGCCGGACTTGTGCAAGAATTGAGAAAGCGAGAGGCTGATAAAAAATGCGTTGTCCCAGATGCAGTTTTCCTGACGATAAAGTGATCGATTCGCGTTCCATCCGTGAAGGTACCGGGATCCGCCGGAGGCGTGAGTGTCTCCAGTGCGGACACCGTTTCACCACCCATGAAGAGATCATCCAGGCGGAATTGAAAGTGATCAAACGCGATATGAGCCGGCAGGATCTTGACAGCGAAAAGATCCGGCGCGGTGTGGAAAAAGCCTGCTGGAAACGGAATATCGGTCAGGACGATATCGATAATCTGGTGCGGCAGGTGGTGGCGGATATTGAAAGCACCTACGACCGGGAAATTCCGGCATCGGAGATCGGCGGTATCATTATGCGTCATCTGCGGGAGCTGGACAAAGTCGCGTATGTCCGGTTCGCGTCCGTATATCGTGATTTTCAGGATGTGGATGAATTCATCCATGAGATCCGTTCCTTCGACACACCGAAAAATCCCGGCGGCAAGGACAAACAATGAACGGCGGAAAAATGAATCTGAAACAGAAAATGCAGCGTTTTTTTTCCGTCATAACTTCCATGCGGGCAAATTCCGTGTTTCTGCGGGGGACCCTCGGCGAAAAAAATTATATCCTGCTGCTCAGTTGTGTCGTCGGTATCGTTTCCGGATGCGCCGCTGTTTTGCTGCGCTGGTTCAGTGAATTTGTTCACAGGCAGACGACCGGCATGCTTCCGGGTGCGCCCTGGACGGAATATCTTGTGCCCGCGCTGCCCGCACTGGGTATCTTTTTCTGTATTCTCTTTGTCAAGTTCTGGATCCGCAAACCGTACGAAAAAAGTCTGGCGGGCGTGATCGTGGCGACCTCCAACGGAACCAGTGAGATCCCTGCCCAGAAGACGTATTCCCACATCATCACCAGCGGTATTTCCGTAGGATGCGGCGTCAGTGCCGGTCTGGAAGCGCCGACGGCGCTGACCGGGTCCGCGATCGGCTCCAATTTTGCCAAACTGTTTCATCTTGGCAGAGAAAGCCGGACGCTTCTTCTTGCCTGCGGCGGTGCGGCTGGTATTTCCGCCGTGTTCAACAGTCCGGTTGCGGGTGCATTGTTTGCCTGTGAGATCCTTCTGCCGGAGTTTTCCATTCCGGCATTGATCCCCATGCTGATTTCCTCTGCCACGGCGGCGATGGTCGCGGCGCTGCTGTATCCGAACCACACATTCATCATTGAAGTTACGGGTTGGAGTATGCAGAATCTGCCCTACTATCTGCTGCTGGGATTTTTCGCAGGGATCGTATCGGCGTTCGTCATTACCATGTCCTGCGGGATCGCCCGCCGTTTTGAGCCGTTGAAAAATGTCTGGATCAAAGGTCTGCTCGGTGCAGTGATCCTTTATGCGGCATTTCTGCTGCTGCCGGCACTCCGTGGTGAAGGCTACGGCTTTGTCAATCATCTGCTGAACGGATCGGAACACGACATTCTGAACGGCAGTCCGGTGGCATTTCTTTTTGAACACAAATGGATCTTTCTGGCATTGATCGGTTTTCTGGTTCTGCTGAAAGCCGCGGTATCGCCAGTGGGGATCGAAAGCGGCGGCGACGGCGGGATCTTTGCGCCGTCCATGTTCATGGGGGCGTTCCTCGGCTTTTTCACGGCGCGTCTGATACGGATGAGCAATCTGCCCGGCTGGGAAGGGATCAGCGAGAAAAACTTTATTGCCGTGGGGATGGGCGGTGTTCTGGCGGGCGTGATGCATGCTCCGATGACCGGGATCTTCCTGATCGCCGAGATCACCGGCGGATACAAACTTTTTGTGCCGCTGATGATCGTGGCCAGTCTCTCCTGCTACATCTGCCGCAAGTTCTGCCGCTACAATGTGTACAAAACCATGATCGCCATGCGGGGCGGAACACCGGAACTGAACCGGGACGCTGTTGCTATGGAAAACCTGACTGTGGGCGAACTGGCGGAACAGGACTTCACCACGGTGAAACAGGACGATACCCTGCGGTCTCTTCTGACATCTTTTATGCAGTCCCGGCGGAACATTTTCCCGGTCCTGGATACGGATGGTGCCCTTGTCGGCATCATCACTCTGGACAATATCCGGCCGTTTCTGCTTGACGATCAGTTGTATGATGTGGCTCTGGCATACGATATCATGTCGCCCTGCGGTCCCGTACTGGAATATACGGATTCGCTGGGAGATGCCACAAAACTTTTTGAATCCTGCCGGCTCTGGAACCTGCCGGTGGTCCGCAACGGTCTGTATTACGGATTTGTTTCAAAATCCGGCGTATTTGACCGGTACAGGGATATGCTGAAAAACAAACCGGATCTCTTCTGATCCGGCAAACATACAGAGATAAGATTATGATTCGCGTCGGTGAACATACGATTTTCCTGATCTGTCCGGACGGCAGATCCATCCCGTGGGATCCGGCACAACTGCAGGAGCGGCTGGAAAAAATCCTGTCCACCAAAGTCGATCAGGCGGCAGCATACGCCAGAGATATTTCCCTCGCTGCGGAAATGGCGTTGACCAACCGGATGAAAAACAATCCCGCACCCGGCATCCTTACAGAAAATCTGGATGATCTTGTGGTACACATCCTGCATTGTGCGGGTCTGCGTTCCGCCGCGGAGGAATACCGGCTGGAATCGGCGGCAGGAGCCTCCCGCATCCCGCTGGACAGGATCCGTACATTTCTGGTGGAAAATCTTCAGCTGGAAGGGACCATGCAGGAGCGGATCCCCGAAAAAGTTTTTCACACCATGAAATCCATCGGTGCAGACGATACCAGCCCGGAACTGGCGCTGGAACTCGGCAAACATTTTCTTGCTGTCGCTGCAGGAAAAATCGAGTTCAACATCAAGCGCCCGGACTTTACGCCGGACAAAGAAAACACGGTTCGGCAGGATGATTTTCTTGCCCGGCTCACGCCCGGATCTGCGGCATTTTTTGAAAAACGGATCCTCAAAGTCAACACGGTCAATCTCCGGATCTTTCCGGCGATCCGGCTGGATGTGCGTCTGACCGGGATCGCCACGGAGAATCGTTTGATTGCGCCCCTGACGGAAATGATGCTTGCGCCCGGATTCATTCAGGCGGCACGCGCAGCAGATGAACTATGTCTTGCCGCGGATGCGATCTTCCGTGAACACGGACATGAGGTGGATATTCCGGCGAAAGTCCTGCTGCATCTTTCCGATGCCAGTGTTTTCACACGGGACTGGATGGGGTGCAATTCTGTGGAATCGCAGGAACGGTGTGCCATGAATCTCTGCCGTGCCTTCGCTTCTGAAATGACCCGCGTACCTGTCAAACTGACTTGTAATTAAGGAGAGCTTTTCTGTATGATGAACCGGAGACTGCTGATCGACCGTCAGACCATTGCCGACCGTGTCCGTGTATTGGGAAGTGAGATCACGGAATATTATTCCGGCAAGCCGCTGACGCTGGTGGTGCTGTTGAACGGAGCAATGCTTTTTGCCTCGGATCTGGCGCGTCACATCGAACTGGATGATGTATATCTGGACTCCATTTCGGCGTCGTCCTACAGCAACGATGCTTCCAGCGGAAATCTGAAGATCCGCAGTCAGCTGAAACTGCCGGTACAAGGGCGCCACATCCTGCTGATCGACGACATTCTGGATACGGGCTGCACTCTGGCAACGGTCAAACAGTATTTTGAAAAGATGGATGCCGCCTCGGTCCGGACATGTGTTCTGCTGAATAAACAGCTGGACGGCGGGAAGATCAAACAATTTCCGGCTGCTGACTGGACCGGGTTCACGATCCCGGATCTTTATGTGCTGGGATACGGGCTGGATTCCATGGAAAAATACCGGAATCTGCCGGATATCTGCGTCAAAGAATAAATCTCAACCCGGAGTAAACGCGTATGATGAAAAAAATTCTGCTGTTTCTGTTGACCGTCCTCTGTTCAGCTTCACTTTATGCGTGGCGCGACATCAACTACACGCTGCCTTCCAACTGGGCGGTCTATACCGCTGCGGAAAAAGCGGACAAGCCCTTTGATGTATTCTACATTTACCCGACGCTGGTGGCGGATAAGAACAATCCCCTGATGCAATGGGACGAAAAAACGAAATCCAAGGTGATCCCCTTTGCCAATGCCCAGCTTTCCGGCTTGAAAGAACACGCCAATCTCTATTCGCCTTATGTGCGGCAGCTGGAATTTTACCGCTGTATGAAAGAATTGAAGGGCGGGGAAAAGAAAAACAATATCGGGGAAAGTTCTGCCGCCGGGATCAATGATGCGGCACAGGCGTTTCATTACTACCTGACTCATCTGAACCGGGGCAGACCCTACATCCTGCTGGGACACAGTCAGGGGGCGCTGGATCTTGCCATGGTCCTGATCATGAACGGAAATATTATGCCGGAACGCGGTTTTGTGGCAGCGTATCTCATCGGTATTCCTCTGAAAAAAGAATCTGCCGGAGCGAAACTGCCCTTTGCAAAGGGGGCGGACGATTTCGGTGTGGTCATCACCTGGAACACGGAATCACCTGACGCGGCAAAAAGTCCGTTCAGCGGCAAAGGGACCTACTGCATCAACCCGCTGAACTGGCGGACGGACGCGGTCCCGGCGGCGGCAACGGAAAATCCCGGCTCCATGTTTTACGATTATACCACCGGAAAGATTACGCGTTTCACGCATTTGTGCGGGGCGGTGATCGATCCGGAAAAAGGTGCGCTGACGGTCCGGCTTCCGGCAGAACCGGCATGGCTCGGCAAATCCATTTTCGGCAAAGGGATCTACCACATGAACGATCTGTATCTGTTTTACGATGCCATGGTCAACAATATGCGGCTGCGTGTTTCCGCGTGGCAGAAAGTTTACGGAAAATAACGGGCTATGGAACAATATATCATCCTGACATTTGACCTGATCGGGACGGCGATTTTTGCCGTGACCGGCGCACTCCGGGCAGTCCATCTGAAACTGGACCTGCTGGGCGTGGTGGTCTTTGCCTGTACGGTCGGAGTGGGCGGCGGCATGATGCGGGATACGATCATCGGTGCAGTTCCCGTGGCGGCACTTCAGGACAAAACCTATCTGCTGGTCTGTATTGCGGCGGGGCTGATCGTTTTTTCTGCCGCCAGATTTTTTCAGGCGGAACGGCGGCTCATTATGTTTCTTGACGCGTTCGGGCTCGGTGTATTCACTGCGCTGGGCGCGGCAAAAGGCGCGGAATACGGCCTGGAATCCATCGGGATCGTTCTGACCGGGGTCTTTACTGCGGTGGGCGGCGGCGTGATCCGTGACGTTCTGGCGCGTCAGATCCCGGCTGTTCTGACCAGTGATTTTTATGCCACGGCTTCTCTGCTGGGCGGATGTCTTTACTGTGTTCTGACCATAACGGAACTGCCTCTGTTCTGGCAGTTTCTCATCGTTACATTTGTGGTGTCCGGCATCCGGATCGCCGCCATAAAACTGCGGATGCATCTGCCGGTTGCACGATTCCGCTGACGCTCAGCAAACGGGTCCGGTCACTGTTCCTGCTGCATTTGTTTCCGGGCGGCTTTGCGCTGTTCTTTTCTGATCCGGTAGAGACGGACGAGTCTGGCTCCGGTAAAATATCCCAGTACAGCAAAAATCGACCCGTAAAAAAGTCCGCCCACAAAGAAAGTGATGATAATATCGAGCCCGAGATCAAGAAAGGCATTCATCACTTCGCGCACACCATCGGCGGCGGCGATATTGGCAAATTGTTTTTCCAGTTCAGAAAAACTCATGGGATCAAAGATCAGCAGACTGCCCGTATAACACTGGATCGGATACAGGATAAAAACGGATGCCGGATTGGATACACAGGTAAAAAGCCACGTGAGCGCCTTGTTCGCTTTGAAGAAAAAGGCAGCCACCAGTGCCGGGATCGTCTGAAGACCGATGGGCAGAATAAAACCGATAAACAGCCCGATGGCAATACCGCGCCCCACACTTTCCGGCGTTCCCTCCTGATGGATGACCTTAAAGTAAAGTTTCCGGATCTTCTGTTTCAAATTCATTTTTACAACTTTCCGTTTTCGTTCCGTGTTAAAGTAAGCATCTTTTCCGTTTTTTCAAGTTTGGAACTGGATTTTTTTAAAAAAAAGAGTAGATTGTCTCAAAACAGATCAGATTGACAACGAAACTGGAGATATGATGATGAAAGCCGGTGATTCATGGGATTGCCCCCACTGCGGCAATAATTCCTTTCTGAAAAAAGAATCTGTAATGGATGGCTGGACCAAAACAGGCGAAGTGCTGAAATGCGCGTCCTGCGGTGCTGTCGTGGAAACACTCTCCGCCGTCAGGGAACAGCCGGAATCGGCAGAGAATTCTGCAAAGACCAACGCCCTCGCCGCGCTGCTCGGCGAAGAAGTCCAAACAGCAGTCAATCCCCTTGCCGGAACGGAAAAACGATTCTGCCGCGACTGCAAATACCGGGTGATGAACGCATTCCGGATCTACTGCACAAAACACGATAAAGATGTCGGCCCCATGGATGATTGTGCCGATTATGAGGCACGCACATAATGCCGCAGAACGGAAACGGATTCCGCTGGCAGGGCGGATTCTGTATGGAAGTCAACCCTGCCCCGGCACGACTTGTGGTATTCGGTGCGAACGGTGATCTGGCAAAGCGCAAACTGCTGCCGGCTCTGGAACAACTCCACAAACGGCAGCTGCTCCATGACCGCACAAAAATCGTGATCTGTACCCGGAATCAAACGGAAATCCGTTCCGATGATCCGTCTTTTTCCGCCCGGATGGAATATATCACCGGCGATTATTTCGACCCGGCAGTCCGTCTGACATTGAAACAGCGTCTGAAGAAACTCCGGGATGATTGTGCGGGACTGCCTTCTGCCGACATCCTCTATTTCTCCCTGCCCTCCGACATCTACATGGATCTGCTGGATGCCCTTGCAGATGACGGCACCCTGACCGATGGATCGCGGGTCGTTCTGGAAAAACCGTTCGGCAGGGATCTGACGGATGCCGATGCGTTCAATACCAGACTGTACCGCAATCTGAAAGAGGAACAGATCTTCCGGATCGATCATTATCTCGGCAAGGAAACGGTGCAGAACATTCTGTTTTTCCGGTTTGCCAACCGTATATTTGAACCGGTCTGGAACCGGGAACACATTGAATCCGTCCACATCCGCGTATCGGAAAAACTCGGTGTGGAGAACCGGGCAAAATATTTTGACCGGACCGGATTGATCCGGGATATGTTCCAGAACCACATGCTGGAACTGCTGTCGCTCATCGCCATGGAAAAACCGTATTCCTTCTCGGCGGATTGCGTCCATGACGAAAAAGTGCGTCTCTTCCGTGCCATTGATCCGCTGCATCCGGATCAGGTCTGCCGCGGACAATATCTTGCAGGTGTCATCGACGGCAGAGAAGTTCCTGCGTACCGGAGCGAACCGGGCGTGGCTGCCGATTCCGGGATCGAAACTTATGTTTCCGCCGTTCTCAATATCCGGACTCCCCGCTGGGATGGAGTGCCGTTCACATTGACCTGCGGCAAACGCATGGCGGAAAAACGCAGTGAGATCGAAGTGCGGTTCAAACGCCCGGTCGAATCCATCTTTCCGGGCGTTCCGCCGGAGGCTCTGGTCCGGAACCGTCTGCTGTTCAGTATTCAGCCGGAGGAAGGGATCAGCCTGACGATCCAGGCGAAACATCCCGGTCCCAAACTGTGCATGGGGGAATTGAATATGAATTTCTGCTACGCCAGTCTTATGGAGCCGGGCGAAGTCATGCCCGATGCTTATGAACGGCTGCTGCTGGATGTGATGCTGGACGACCGTATGCTGTTCATCCGGTCCGACTCCATCCGGGCGGCGTGGCAGCTGCTGGATCCGGTCATTGCCTCGGCGACGCCCCTGCACTATTATCCGGCGGGGACATCCATCACGGAAAAGATCTGATTTATTTTTTCTTGCCTTTTCCCCGCACCAGTGCCGACGGATCGGAATCCAGATACTGGATAAGTTCCGTAGCGGAATCCAGCATTTCATCCAGACTGGTCAGGCTGGTGGAAAAGTTCCGTGAGAGTTCGTTCAATGTGGCGAGAAGCCGTCTGAAATCGTCGCTCGTTTTGCCCAGTTCCGCGTCTGCCAGCGTCTTTTTTGCGAATACGGAAAGTTCATCCACTGTCCGGATGGTATCGTTGAGATGCTGCACAAAACCGTTGATCTGCTCCGGCGTCAGCGTCTTGCGCAATGCACCGGATGTGGTCTCCAGATTGGCAGATGCCTTGTCCAGATTGGTAATGATCCGCGCCAATGCCGGGTCGTTCAACCGTTTCTGAACAGAATCCAGCGTGGCAATGGTATGCTTGGAAATACCGGAAAAATCAATGGCATTCATCTTGTCCAGCAACGCGAAAATACTGATACGCAAGTCTTTCAGCATGGAAGGGACACTGGGGACGTAAAGAACTTCCGGCGTATCGGCAACTGCGGCGGCTCCTGCACTTGCCAAAGGATCGGGCGCAGGATCTGACACAAATTCCAGGTCGATGAATTTCATTCCGGTAATGCCGTCCGGGGAAATGGTACAGCGCAGACCGCGTGCGATATCGCGGCGGATGATTTCCTGAAAATGTTCTTCGCTGATGGTTTCTTTCGCACCCGTTTTGAATTTCTGAAGATCAATGGTCATACCTGCCCGGATCAGGCGTCTGCCGCTCTGCGTATCCATATCGATGTTGATGCTTGTAACGGTTCCCAGCGGGACACCCTGATATTTGACCGCCGAGCCGTTGGTCAGCCCCTGCACAGATTCATCAAAGAGGGTGACAAGTTCCGCCTGAGGCTGGAAGGATTCAAAGATCCCCAGCGACAGAACAAGCGCCACAAAAAGTGACAGCGTAAAAAAGACGAATAAACCGAGTTTGAAATTCTGACGGTCGCGTGCAGGCATAATATTTTCTCCTTATTCAGGTATGTTCCGGTTGAGAAAGTCATAGACAAACGGCAGATCGGTACGCTGTTTCAGCTCTGCCGGAGCGCCATCGGCAAGAATACTTTTCGTGGCTTTATCCAACACCAGAGCCCGGTCCGCCACCGCAAAAATACTGGGCAGTTCGTGCGTCACAAGCAGGATCGTTGCACCGGTCCGGCTGCGAATATTCAGGATCAGCCGGTCCAGTTCGGCAGAACTGACAGGGTCCAGACCGGCAGAGGGTTCATCAAAAAACAGGATCTGCGGATCAAGCGCCATCGCCCGGGCAAACGCCGCCCGTTTGATCATACCGCCGGAAAGATCCGACGGCATCAGATCACCTGCATGTTCCAGATGGACCAGAGCAAGTTTCCGTTCCACGCGCGCCCGGATCTCCGTTTCGCTCATATCTGTAAATTCCCGCATGGGCAGCGCCACATTTTCAAAAACGCTCATGGACCGGAACAGGGCGCCGCTCTGATACGCCACGCCGAAGGAACGCATAATCCCCATCCGCTCCGTTTCATCCGCATGAACAATGCTTCTGCCGTTCAGGAAAACGTCGCCTTCCAGCGGATCGTACAGCCCGATGATATGTTTGAGCAGTGTACTTTTTCCGCATCCGGAACCGCCGAGAATGGCAAGGATCTGCCCCTGCGGCACATCAAAAGTCAGATGTTCCAGTATGGTTTTATCCTGATAACCGATGGTCAGATCGCGGACGGATATGGCTGGAGTACGCATGTTCAATCTCCGATCACTTCATACAGCACGGCAAAGATCTTCGCCAGAAACGCATCTGCGATGATGATGCCGAGGATCCCGTTCACTACCGCTCCGGTCGTGGACCTGCCGACTGCAATGGAGTCATTACCGGTACGCAATCCGCACCAGCAGCCCACCAATGCAATGATCTGGGCAAAGACCAGACTCTTGAATAGCCCTTCAAACACATATTCCAATGCCACCCATTCCCGGGTGACACGCAGATAATTATCCAGAGAAATATCCAGTTCCGCAGCCCCGATACAGTATCCGCCGATGATCCCGAAAAAATCTCCGGCAACCGTCAGCAGTGGCAGCATCAGGAACATGGCAATGAATTTCGGAACACAGAGAAAACGGATGGGATCAAGCCCCATCGTGGTCAGGGCATTGAGTTCTTCGGAGATCTTCATCGTTCCGATCTCGGCGGCAAACGCGGAGCCGGATCTGCCCGCAGCAACAATGGCAACGATCAGGGGACCGAGTTCACGGACAATGGAACAGCCCACCAGTACCGGCAGCAAAAGATCCGCCCCGTAACGCTCCATCTGGATCGCAGACTGATAGGCAAGGATCACCCCCATCAGAAAACAGATGAGGATCGTGACCGGCAAACCTTCCACACCGCAGCGGACCATACAGGAAACCGTATCGCCCCAGCGGATTTTGCGGGGGTGGCATACAGCGGAGATCTGGGCGGCAGTTACAGCACCTGTGAACGCAATGAAGTTCCGGAACAGGGTCATCAGACTCTCCGTACCCGTCCCGATCCGTTCAAGTTGTCTGTAAAACCTCCCCATGTGTTTCAGCCTCCCCTGTCAGATCATTCGTCCGGAAGATCTGCATCCAGCCGGACAATATTTTTCGCACAAAGCCCGCGGTCATTTCTTCCGACTTCATATTCCAGACGGTCGCCCAGTTCCAGATCGTTGAAGTCGCAATTCTGAATATCCGGCCAGAAGAAAAAGATCCCTTCCGTACCGCCGTCAGGCATCACAAAACCATAACCGTTTTTCAAATGGATCACTTTACCGTACTGACGTTCTCCGGTTGCTTCCTCCTGCACGATCGGCTGCGCCTCCGGATAATCGTAAACGCCGCCGCCTTCTTCAGACATGCGTGCGTTGCCGGTGTTCGCTGACGGAACAAAAAGTGAATCCACAGAGAAATTGGCAAGTCTGTCATCGCCGTTGATGATCCGGTGCATCCGCAGCGGATAGGACGATTCATTCATCAGACGGGAACTGGTCACCGTATTGCGTGTATTGCCGTTGTCGTCCACATATTCAAAATCCCAGCCCAGGATCATGACGCGGGTACCCAACGCATTGAGTTTGCGGACCAGAGGCACATAATCACTGTCGCTGGCAATCAGAACGACCACATTGAATTTCTTGAACAGCGTCAGCTCCAATGTTTCCAGAGCAAGCGATACATCAACACCTTTTTCCGTGTTGCGCGTCATCGGAAGATAGTGAGTCACCACACCTTCACGCATCAGAATATCATCAAAAATACGCTCATTCAGAAGAATCTGACGGGCATTCGCTTCCATTGCAGGAAGACGACCACGGAAATAATGGCAGTCAACGATCTGACAGAGCGATTCTTTCACACCTTCACGCTCCGATACCATGCGGCGGATAAAATCGTGAAGACCCGGAATACTCAGACGCGCACGACGCGGATGCGCATAACAATAGTAATTGCTGACATGATAAAAGTAGTTACCGTCATAGAAAATACCGATACGCAACAACCTTGAACCGAAATCCATAATACCGAACTCCTGAAACAAAATAAAACAGAGAAACACCCTCCCCGCAAAACTTTTCTCCGAATAAAAAAACCTGTAGCGGGGATATTATTTCGTAATATAGATGATAAAAAAAGATTTTCAAGATATCAACGATAATTTTTTTCAAACTTTTGACGCTGCCGCCCATAATAGACCCGATGTGTAAAAAAAAGGATGTTATCATCATGGAAGATAAAAAGGAAAAAGGCAGTACGCCTCTGGCAAATACCAGAAAAGAAGCATTCTGCCGGTATTACAGCAATCATTTCTGGGGCGATCCATGCGGCGCGATCCACGCCGCCGGATTCCAACTGGAAGGACAGAAAGCTGTCGATTTTGCAGAAGAACTGTTCGACGACAGCACCATCAGAAACAGGATCACATTCCTGCGCAGAAAACGCGCCGAAGTCCTCGCCGCCGATCAGACCTGGATCCGGGAACTGCTGGTGGATATCGCATCAAATGCCGTCCGGGACAGCGATCGCATCCGCGCCCTTGCCACCCTCGCAAAAATAATCGCAGCACCCGGAAAAACAGAGAAAAAACAAAATGCCATCCCATCTGCATGGCAGCCGTGCCTGCCCGCATTCGAAGGCGCAGATGACGGATACGTCGAAGATTACGACGAATCATACGGATAAAACCGCAACACCACGCAGGGACGCGGCAGCGCGGTATCACCGCGCAGCTCCGGGCGGAAAAAAGGCGCGGCGCCCCCGCGCGCCCTTTTTTCCGCGCCGGTGCAGTCCCGGCGTCGCCGGGACATGCCGCGTCCCTGCGCCGCACTCCCGGATCGTCAGGTCTTTTATTTCTTGTTCTTTATGGTAAAATGCTCTTGCGTGGCGATGATTCCGGGTGTATATTATGTCTGTGACATGATCAACAGAAACCGTAACGATGAGAAAGGTCAAGACGATGAGCGATCACACATCCTATGAGAATCCCCTGACAGGCCGTTATGCCAGTAAGGAAATGAGTTACAACTGGTCTCCCCAGAAAAAACATTCCACATGGCGCCGTCTCTGGCTTGCGTTGGCGGAATCGGAACAGGCGCTGGGGCTTGCCATCACGGACGATCAGATCGCGGCGATGCGGGCGCATCTGGACGACATCGATTTTGATGCCGCCCGTGCGGAAGAAGCGAAGCTCCGTCATGATGTGATGAGCCACATCCATGTTTTCGGTGCCCAGTGTCCGGAAGCGAAGCCCATTATCCACCTCGGCGCGACCAGCTGTTTTGTCACGGACAACACGGAACTGATCCAGATGCGTGACGGCCTCAAGATCATCCAGTCCAAACTGCTGAAAGTCATTTCTCTGCTTGCGGATTTCTGCGATACCTACAAAGACCTGCCCACTCTCGGTTTCACCCATTACCAGCCTGCCCAGCTGACAACTGTCGGCAAACGGTTCGGGCTTTATCTGCAGGATTTCATGTTTGACCTTGCCAGAGTGGAAGCGGAGATCGACAACATTCCGTTCCGCGGCGTCAAAGGCACCACCGGTACTCAGGCGAGTTTTATGGAACTGTTCAATGGCGACACGGAAAAGGTCCGCACGCTTGACAAGATGGTCAGTGCGAAAATGGGCTTCACCAATCCGGTCTATCTCAGTGGTCAGACTTACACCCGCAAAGTCGATTATTACGTGCTGACGGTCCTTTCCGGCATCGCCCAGACTGCACACAAAATGGCGGGTGACATCCGTCTGCTTGCCAATCTCAAGGAAGTGGAAGAACCCTTTGAAAAATCCCAGGTCGGTTCCAGTGCCATGGCATACAAACGCAATCCCATGCGTTCCGAACGGGTCTGTTCTCTTGCCCGTTATCTGATGAATCTGCCCCTCAACTGCGCCCAGACTCATGCAGTCCAGTGGTTTGAACGCACGCTTGACGATTCTGCCAACCGCCGTATCACGCTGCCCGAAGCGTTTCTGGCGGCGGACGTGATCCTTTCCCTGCTGTCGAACATCACCGACGGGATCCAGGTCTATCCCAAAGTCATCCACGCACGGATCATGTCCGAACTGCCCTTCATGGCTACGGAAAACATCATTATGGAAGCCGTCAAAGCCGGCGGAGACCGTCAGGACATCCACGAAGCGATCCGCGTCCACTCTCAGGCTGCAGCCCGTGTCGTCAAGGTGGAAGGCGGCAAAAACGATCTGATCGAACGCCTGAAACAGGATCCCGTTTTTGCATCGGTTGCCGGTAAACTGGATGAGATCCTCAAGCCCGAATCCTTCACCGGCAGAGCGGCGGGTCAGGTCACGGATTATCTGACGGACGTTGTCCGCCCCGCATTGGCACGGCTCAAAGATAAAACCGCTGCCGAAACGGAAGCGATCAGCGTATGAAGATCCTGTTTTTTTCCGATGCCCACGGTTCTGCAGAAGCATTGGGTGAACTGACGCTCCGCATTGCCGCGTTCAAGCCGGAACTGATCGTGATGCTGGGCGATGCCCTTTATCACGGACCGCGCAACGCGTTGCCCGGTCAGTACGACTGCAAACGCGCGGCGGAAATGCTCAACATATATAAAAATAAACTGGTCGCCGTCCGGGGAAATTGCGACAGCGAAGTGGATCAGATGCTTCTGCACTATCCCATGCTGGCAGATTTTTCCACGCTTTTTGCTGACGGTACAAGATTTTTTCTGACTCACGGTCATATCTGGAACGAAGGCAATATGCCGCCTGTGGCAGCCGGAACGGTCCTTGCACACGGTCACACCCATCTTCCCACATTGAAGACGCTGGAAGACGGATCTGTGATCTACAATCCCGGCTCCATTGCCATTCCGAAACAGCCGGACCATATTCCCACATACGGGACCTGGGAGGATGGCGTTTTATCCATCCGCAAACTGGCAGACGGCGCTCTTTATGCGGAAATGACCCGGAAATTCTGAAATACGATCCGTAAAAATGAGAATCCCCCGCAAGTCCGGGGGATTTTTTTACGCTGTGATCGGGAGGATCACTTCAGATTGGAAAAGACATCCTCGCCCTGTTCCGAATGACGGCGCAGCAGGTCGCGTTTGACTTTGCCGGAAACCGTTTTCGGCAGCGCATGGACAAATTCCACTTCACGGGGATATTTGTACGGAGCGGTATGCTTCTTGGCAAATTCCTGAATATCTTTCACCAGAGCATCGCCGGTCTCAAATCCTTCTTTCGGAATAACATACGCTTTCACGCGGGTTCCGCGGAGCGGGTCGGACACACCGATCACTGCCACTTCCACGACCGCAGGATGTTTCATCAGGACTTCTTCCACTTCCAGAGGTCCGATACGGTAGCCGGAACTCTTGATGATATCGTCACTTCTGCCGATGAACCAGTAGTTGCCGTTCTCGTCCATACGGGCTTTGTCACCAGTGTAATAGAAATCGCCGACAAACGCTTCGCGGTTGGCTTTTTCGTCGTCAACATATTCCCGGATCAAACCGGCAGGACGACATTCGGGCGTGATCTTGATGGCAATTCTGCCGTCTTCCCCGACAGGGACCGGGTTGCCGTCGTCATCATGCAGTTCCACATGCCAGCCGGGAGAGGGTTTGCCCATGGAACCGGGGATCGGTTCTTCGCCGATAAAGTTGCCGATGATACAGCAGGTTTCCGTCTGACCGTACGCTTCCCGGATGGTAATACCCGTACCGGCTTTCCACATTTTCACCGTTTCCGTATGGAGCGGTTCACCGGCAGCCGTACAGCTGACCAGCTGGGAAAGATTGTATTTGGAAAGATCGGAAAGCACCAGCATACGGTAGATCGTCGGCGGCGCACAGAACCGGGTCACTTCATATTTTTCCAGCAGCGGCAACAATTCTTCCGGATGGAATTTGCCGCGGATATCATACATCAGCAGACACGCACCCGCGATCCACTGTCCGAAATAGTTGCCCCAGAGGTTCTTGCCCCAGCCGGTATCGGAAATCGTCAGCTGAAGGTCATTGGCGGTGGAGCCATGCCACAACTGGGCAGTCACACGGTGTCCCAGAGCGAGGTCATGGCTGTGCAGCACCATCTTCGGATGGGAACTGGTACCGGATGTGAACATGATCAGCATGGGATCCGTGGATTTGGTATCGGCACGGAACATGGGATGCAGCTCTTCACGGGAAAGGCTGCTGCCTTTGATCTCCTGACGGTAGGAAAGCCAGTTTGCTTTTTCACCATCCACCAGGATACGGGTCTGAAGCATGGGACATTTGTCAAAAATCTCATCAAATTTACCCGTGTTGCTCATGTCGGCAATGACCGCTTTGAACTTACCGGCATTGATACGGTACTGGCAGTCATCCGGCGTCAGCAGACTGGGAGAAGGACACTGAACAGCCCCGATACGGATCATGGCAAGCGAGAAGATCCACCATTCCGGCAGACGGGGAACCATCATAAAAACGCGATCGCCGCGGCGGATACCCTGTTTTACAAGAAGATTTGCAGCCTGATTGGAAAGTCGGGACATTTCAAAAAAAGTAAAACGCCGTTCATCACCGTACTGGTTCGTCCAGATCATACACTGCTTATTGCGATCGATCTTCGCCCAGCGGTCGATTACGTCGTAGGCAAAGTTGAAATATTCCGGCACTTTGACCGGAAAGTTCGTAAAATCCGGTTCTTCCCGGACTGCGGACTTGTTACTCTGCTCGTTCATCGTTCACGCTACGCCTTTCAGTGCTTTTTCATTTCTTGAAAACAACAAATTCCAGTAATATACCATAACATTCAAAATATTCAATAGCAGGAATTACCGAAATTCTTAATTTTTTATCCGTTACGGCAGTATCGCCCCCCCGCAACCGCACATCGGGGACGCGGCTCCCGGAGTAAACTCCGGTGCCCCTGCGGAGATTTCCGCGTGCCGGAAATCTCCGGGGGGCTGGAGCGGCGCGCGTCCGCCGCCGCTCAGCCGCGTCCCCGGTGTGCGGTTGCGGGGGCGGGCGGATGAATGACAGATTTTCCTGTGTTTTCCCCGGTGTGATGATTTGAATATTCCCGATCTTGTGCTATTTTATTAAGGTTTATAACAGAATAACATTTCTAATGAATGGAGAAAATCTATGGCTACCGCTTATGAAGCCGTGATCGGTCTGGAGGTGCATGTCCAGATCCGGACTGCACGGAAGATGTTTTGTAATTGTCCGAACCAGTATGGCGGAGAACCCAACACCAACACCTGTCCGGTCTGCATGGGGTATCCCGGTACGCTTCCGGTCCCCAACCGGGAAGCCATCCGCAAAACGGTCGTGGCGGGTTTGATGTGCGGTTGTGAAATTGCCGAACGGTGTAAATTTGACAGGAAGAGTTATTTTTATCCGGACCTTGTCAAGAACTATCAAATCAGCCAGTATGACCAGCCCCTGTGCAAGGACGGCAAGATCCACATTTTCGGTAAAGGTTTTTCCGGAGAACCGATGGCGGACAAATACATTGGTCTGACCCGGATCCATCTGGAGGAAGACCCGGGCAAATCCACACATTATGCGAACTGCACCGGTTTGGATTACAACCGTTCCGGCGTGCCGCTGATGGAGATCGTATCGGAACCGGATATGCGTTCTGCGGATGAAGCGTATGCTTATCTGACTGCGCTCAAGCAGATCATGGAATATGCGGATGTCAGCGATTGCGATATGGAAAAAGGTCAGATGCGCTGCGATGTGAACGTTTCCATCCGTCCCCGCGGACAGAAGGAATTCGGCACCAAGGTGGAAGTGAAGAATCTGAACAGTTTCCGTTCTGCCCACCGCGCCATCAACTACGAGATCAAGCGTCAGATCGTCGCGCTGGAATCGGGTGAAGTCATTACGCAGGACACCCGCGGCTGGAATGATGAAGCCGGCGAGACGGTCGTTCAGCGTACCAAAGAAAATGCCAATGATTACCGTTATTTCCCCGAACCGGATCTTCTGCCTATTGAGTTCACGAAGGAAGATGTGGAAGCGATCCGTGCCACGCTGACGGAACTGCCGGAAGCCATGCGCAACCGTTATGTGGCGGACTTCGGTCTGACAGATTACGATGCCCATGTGCTGACGCTTGACCGGGCTCTGGCTGCCTACTTTGAAAAAGCGGCGGCAAAATCCAGCGCACCGAAATCGGTGGCAAACTGGATCAATACGGAACTGCTCCGCGTGCTGGGCGAAAAGGGATTGACCATCAAAGAATGTCCCATCCCGCCGGAAGACCTCTGCGAACTGGTGGACCTTGTCCAGAAGGGAGCCATCACCGGAAAAGTCGGGAAAGCGGTGTTTGAAACCATGTTTGATTCCGGCAAAAAACCTGCCGATATCGTTAAGGAACAGGGACTTGCACAAGTCTCTGACGAAGGTGCCATCCTTGAAATGGTGGATGCAGTGATCGCTGCCAATCCGGCTCAGGTGGAACAGTACAAAGCAGGCAAAACTGCGGTACTTCAATTCTTTGTGGGACAGTTGATGAAACAGAGCCGCGGCAAAGCAAATCCGCAGACTGCGATCAAACTTTTCCAGGAAAGATTGAAATAACGGTTCTGATATCAACGGAACAAACACGAACAGGAAAAAACGCATGAAAAAACAATTCAGGTTCTTCGCCGGACTGCTTACAGTGCTGCTGTTGGCGGTCGTCTCCGTCTGTACCGCTCAAGATTATAACGTGATCCTGCTGGGTGATGTTCACTGGGACAGCGATCCGGAAGTCTATCATGCGGAATATATTGAAAAATATATCAAGAGCAAAAAGCCTACCGGTGAATTCGTCCGCAATGCTTCCATGTGGAAGGAACGGCTGCCGAACCTGACCAAAGCCGCAGCGGCAGCAGTCAATGACAAAACTGCCATCGTCATTCAGCTGGGCGACCTGACGCAGGGCAATGCGGTAGGCGAAGCATTCACCCGCATGGTGAATGATGCGTTCAAGTATTTCAACGATCTTTTCGGCAAAACGCCTTTTGTTCCTGTGATCGGCAATCACGACACCTGGGCAAACGGTCTCAGTGGCAGAATCGTCTTTCGGGCGGCAATGGATGAACAGCTGAAACGCATTGCTGACCTGAAACCCTTTTCCGATGTTCCGGCAAAACCGCTCCGCACGAACAATTTCTATTACCGTTACGGCGCGGACCTCTACATTTATATTGACTTCGGCAGTCCTGACATAAAAAATGTCACGGAAGCACTGGAAAAATTCCCGGATGCCCGGTACAAATTCATCATCACCCACGGCGCAGTCGTTCCGTGGAATGTCAATGGTGCATACTGGATGCTGTACGGCGGTGAAAAACACACCGAAGTGCGTGCGACGCTGCGTGAACTTTTCCTCAAACACAATGTGATCGTGCTGAACGGTCATCACCACAGAGTCGGCCGCATCAAATATGAAGAAGCAGGAAAAGGCACCATCACCCAGTTTATGATCAACAGCGTGTGGACGGAAGGCACACCGGCGGAGTTCACACTTGTTTCGGACAAAGTGGATGATTACGGCGCAAATATCAGAAAAAAAGATCAGTATCTCACTCAGGAATACAAAAACGGCGTCAAAGAATATTCCTTCTACAACAGTGCAGGATATGCTGTGATGAATGTGAGCGACAAAGGTGTGGAAATCGTTTACTATCATCAGGACCGGAAAACTCCGGCGCAAACGTTCCGGATGAAATAACCGGAAACAGTTCAGTGACTCTATCGGAAACCCGCTTAAAGGCGGGTTTTCTTTTGCCATTTTTTTGCTTTTCCGTTTGTAAAAATCTGTTTTTGCTGTATTGTATATATTCATTAATTTTTAAAAAACAGCATTTGAATTGGAGGCAAGTTGAATTGAATGCTACATTTATTGCGCTGCTGATCCTGACAGCAGGCGGAGCCGGGACCATTCTGCTGAAACAGCGGACGGATCTTCTTCCGGCAGCCGGTACTCTGCTGACGCTTGCAGCGTGTCTCATCGGTTTGCTCGGTGCCGCCGGAGCATTTATCGGGGGATTCCCCATCTCATTTCCCGCCGACAGGCTTTCCGCCCTGTTTCAGCTACCGATCCTGATCGTCGGCGCAGTTGCGGCATTTCACGCACGGGGATATCTTGCCGGACACGATACGGACCGGCACTGGATCTTTTGGATGTTTTTCCAGTGGACTCTTGCCGCGATGCTTGCGGTTACACTGGCAAGGATGCCGGTGGAATTTCTGATCGCGTGGGAGATCATGGGGATCACCAGTTTTGTGCTGGTGGCATTTGAATATCACGATCAGGAAGTGCGTCAGGCGGCATGGATCTATCTGCTGGCATGTCATGCGGGCGCGGCATTCCTGATTCCCGCCATCATTTACGGCGTCAATTCCGGCTGGACTGCCGGTGTTCTGCTCCTCGGTCTTGCCGGATTCGGTTTGAAAGCCGGTTTCCCCCTGCTCCATGTATGGCTGCCCGTGGCACATCCTGCGGCACCTGCTCCGGTTTCGGCAGTGATGTCCGGCGCAATGATCAATCTCGGTTTTTACGGGATCCTGCGGATGCCTCACGCAATGGATGCGGAATCATTCCGGCTGCTGGGCTGGTGTCTCCTTGCCATGGGACTTGCCGGAGCGCTGGGCGGCGTTCTTTTTGCCATGATCCAGAAAAATCTGAAACGGCTCCTCGCCTATTCCAGTGTGGAAAATATGGGGATCATCGGCATCGGTCTGGGTCTTGGTTTTCTCGGTGCGTCGGAGGGGGCATATCTGATTTCTGCCGCCGGATTCACCGGAGCTTTTCTGCACATTCTGAATCATGCGGTGCTGAAAGGTGCGCTGTTTCTGGCGGCGGGTTCCGTGCTGCGGGCGACCGGTTCACTGAATATGGATAAAGCCGGAGGTTTGCTGAAACGGATGCCCGTTACCGGGGGGACATTCCTTTATTCCTCCATCTCGTTGAGCGGATTGCCGCCCTTTAACGGTTTTACCGGAGAACTGATGATCTACTTCGCCGCATTCTCCGCCATCCTGAGCAATTCACAAATGCTGTTCTATGCGGGGTTGCCGGTACTGCCCCTGCTGGCGTTGACCGGTGGTCTTGCCGCAGCTGCATTCGCCAAGGCGTCCGGTGCTGTTTTTCTGGGCGAACCGCGTTCGGAAGATGCCGCTTCTGCGGTGGAACGCCCCCGGAGCATGACGCTGCCGCTGCTGATCCTGACAGGTCTTTCTCTGGTTCTGCTCTTCCTTTCTCCGCTGATCGCGGATCTGTTCCTGCCTGCGGTGAGCAGTCTCACCAATACGGAATGTGATACGGTGATCTCTGCGGCGGCAACGCTGCGTCAGCCGCTGCTCTGTACTGCCGGGATCTCTCTGCTGACTATCCTGCTGATGGTGATCCTGCTGCTTCTCCGGCGCACCCTGCCCCGCGGAAAACAGGAACGGATCGCGCCCACATGGGATTGCGGTTTCGCCGAACCGACTGCCCGGATGGAATATACAGGCTCCGCGTTCTCCCAGCCGTTGACCGATTATTTTTCTCTGTTCCTGCGTCCGGTAAAAAAATTGAAAAAGCCGGAAGGTCTGTTCCCGACGGAGTCAAGTCTTGACGTCACAGCGGAAGATGCGGCGGACAGGACCGTGTGGCATCCGCTGTTCCGCTTCTGTATCAAAGTGGCGGACCGGATCCACCATCTGCAGTCCGGCTATCTGCATCTCTACATATTGATCATGGTGATCGCGCTCCTTGCGATGCTTGTATGGGGATTTCTTTTTGACGGAGGTGTATCGAAATGAATCACATTACGGAACAACTCTGCTGGGCGGCAGGTCTGATCATCTCCCTGCTCCTTACGCCCCTGCTGCCGGGGATCATCAACAAAACAAAAGCATTTTTTGCCGGCAGAAAGGGACCGCGTCTCCTTCAGATGTACTACGACATTGCCAAACTGCTGAAACGCGGCAGCATCCGCAGCACCACATCCGGCGGTCTGGTCCGGATGGCTCCGGTCCTGAATCTGGCGGTCCTGTTGGCGGCACTGATCTTCATTCCTTTTGCAAACAGCATTTCTCCCTTTGCGTTTACCGGAGATGTGATGCTGTTTCTCTATCTGCTCGGATTCGGCAGGATCATCACGGTCCTCGGTGCATTGGATACGGGGTCGGCTTTTGAAGGGATGGGCGCAAGCCGGGAGGTCCAGTTCTCCGCACTGGCAGAAGCCGCAACGCTGATGATCTGTGCGTTTCTGGCGGTGCTGACAAGTTCATTTTCGCTGGGCGGGATGCTGTTGAATACGCTGAACGGACCGTGGATCGCGGGCAACGCGGCTCTGATCTTTGCGGCATTTGCCATGCTGATCGTGCTGCTGACAGAAAACTGCCGGGTTCCTTTTGACGATCCGGAAACGCATCTGGAACTCACCATGATCCATGAAGCCATGATCCTGGACAACGGCGGACCTGACCTTGCGCTGATCCATTACAGCGCCGCGCTGAAACTCTGGATCTTTTCCATTCTGCTGGTGAATATGCTTCTGCCCGGTGCGATCTCTCCGGCGGCATCGCTGCTGATCCAGCCTGCCGGAGTGCTTCTGGTCGGTATCGTAACTGGCATCATTGAATCGACAACGGCACGTTACCGTTTTCTCAAGGTCCCGCAAATGCTGCTGACGGCACTGGCATTTGCCGCACTTGCCCTCAGTCTGCTGCCCGTTTTCGGAAAGGTGGTAAAGTAATATGACAAATCAGATGTTTACAGCGGCAACGGCTCTTTTTGCCGCACTTTTTGCACTGGATATTCTGCTGGTCACATCCAGCCGTCTGCTCCATTGCATCCGGATCGTGGCGATCCAGGGATTGGTGATCGGGCTTCTGCCTCTCATCGCATGGAACTGGAAAACGGGTCTGCCTCACAGCGAACTGATCGTGATCGCCCTGTTGAATCTTGGTCTGAAAGGGGTGCTGATCCCGCTGCTTCTGGCGCGGACGATGCGTTCCGCTCATGTCTGCCGTGAACTGGAACCCCTGGCTGGATATTCCTTCTCTCTGCTGGTCGTTCTGTGTATTGCGGCGGTATCTTTCATCTTCTGTCAGCATCTGCCGCTGCCGGAAAATGCATTGTCGCTTCTCGCGGCTCCGGCGGCGTTCACCACGCTGCTGACGGGTCTGTTCCTGATCATTGCACGGCGCAAAGCATTGACGCAGGCGGTCGGGTTCCTGACATTTGAAAACGGCATCACCGCCTTCGGTACCGGCATGGCGCTGGAATACGGTCTGCTGGTGGAACTGGGCATCCTGCTGGATGTATTTGTTCTGGTATTCGTTATGGGGATCGCGGTCTTCCGGATCAGCCGGGAATTTCAGCACATTGATTCCGACCGTCTGAACCGTCTGGGCGACTGGCAGACGGATCCCGCCGCAGAAAGAAAGGGGGCGTGATCATGACATTTTCCATGCTTCCCATCCTGCTGCTGATCGGTATTCCTCTGGCGGCGTCTGTGGTCACATTCCTTCTGGACGGCAGATCCCGCACTGCGCGGATGATCCTGCTGCTGACAGCGTTTCTGCACACGGGGATCACGGCTTATACCTTCGTCTGCTGTCCGGCGGGCAATGAATGGCTGGGGCTTGACGCACTTGCCCGTATCATCCTTGCCATTACATCGTTCCTGTTTCTGGCGGTATCGGTCCATACGCTTTTCTGGCTTCATGCGGACAAGGCTTATGCCCACAATCACAGCCACATCCTCATCTTCAACAGATCCATTTTCCTGCCCGCGCTGTTGGCATTTCTCGGCACGATGACACTGGTCATTTCCGCCCGGAACTTCGGTCTGCTCTGGGTCGCAGTGGAAGCCACAACACTGGTCAGTGCGCCTCTGATCTGCTATCATCTTTCGGACCGATCCCTTGAAGCCATGTGGAAATATCTGCTCATCTGTTCCGTGGGAATCGGACTTGCACTTTTCGGCACCATCACAATGGCGGTGGCGGCACATCCTGCCGGGATCCACGGTCTCAATATGGATTTGATGAAAAATGCATCCGCACAATTCCATATCGGCTGGTTCAAAGCGGCATTTATCTTCATTCTTGCCGGATACGGCACAAAAATGGGTCTTGCCCCCTTCCACACATGGCTGCCGGACGCCCACAGTGAAGCGCCCGGATCGGTTTCCGCGCTTCTTTCCGGAGCGTTATTGAACTGTTCATTCCTCGGCATCATCCGGGTGATGGATGTGGCTCCGGCTGAACTCAAAACGTTCTGCAGTGATCTGTTGATCGCATTGGGGCTGATCAGTCTGGCAACTGCTGCATTTTTCATCATCCGCCAGGCCGACTTCAAACGGATGTTGGCATATTCCAGTGTGGAACACATGGGGATCGCCGCCCTTCTCTGGGGTGTGGGCGCCGCCGATATTTCCGTATTGCATCTCTGCGGACATTCCCTCATCAAAATGTCGCTCTTCCTGCTGGCGGGCAATCTGCTTCTGGCGTATGGAACGCGCAGTGTGGCGGCAGTCAGCGGCTCGTTCAAGACTCTGCCCTGCACCAGTGCGCTCTGGCTCACCGGTATTCTCCTCATTTGCGGCACACCGCCGTCTCCGCTGTTTGTGACGGAATTCACGCTGATCAAAATTATGGCTTCGCCCATTCTGGCGGCGGTGGTTTTGATCCTGCTGTTTGCGGTTTTTGCCGGTATGAGTAAAATCGCTTTGAGTATGTGCATGGGAGTCCCCGCAAAGGTTCCGGAAGATGAACGTCTGAACCGGACGGAACGGCTTGCCATGATCCCGGCGGCTGCGATCATGTTGGCGATCGCATTCGGAACTGCTCTCACTATCATTCTGAATTGGGGATTTCGTTGATCATGAATCATTTTTCTTTTCTGACACTCGCAAATGGATCTTCTGCGCCGCTGTCGGCTCTGCCCGTTCTGGATTTTACGGAGTTCCGGCTGATGCTGACTGCCACGCACGCACGCACCATTGATGCTTTTTTTGTAGAAAACAACCGGTTTTATGCCGTTTGGCACAACGATGAAGAACCGGATAAAATTTGTGCGGCGGCGGCAGACGTCCCCGGCAGATCGTATCCAGCGTTCACAACTGCGGTCCCGGCGTTTCACTGGTTTGAACGGGAGATCTTTGAGCAGACCGGGATCGTTCCGGAGGGACATCCCTGGCTCAAACCCATCCGTTTCACCAATGAAAACGATGTGATCGGCGTAACAAATTATTTCACGATGGAAGGCGATTCCACCCACGAAGTCGCTGTCGGTCCTGTCCATGCGGGCGTGATCGAACCCGGTCATTTCCGGTTCCAGTGTATGGGGGAAGATGTTTATTCCCTTGAGATCTCCCTCGGATATCAGCACAGAGGCATCGAAAAAATGCTGACCGGCGGCCCCTCCCCCAAAACGCTTCCCGTAATGGAAGTGATGGCGGGCGATACATCCACTGCCGCTGCCGGAAATTATTGCCGGATGATCGAAAGACTTTCCGGCATCACCGTTTCTCCGCGCAGCGAAGCGATCCGCGCGATCGCGTGGGAACTGGAACGGATCGCCAATCATATCGGCGACCTCGGCGCACTTGCCGGAGATGTGGCATATCTGCCCACCGCTTCTTATTGCGGACGCATCCGCGGCGATTTTCTGAATATGACCGCCCTGCTCTGCGGAAACCGTTTCGGCAGAGGTCTGATCGTTCCGGGCGGAACATCATACGATCTCGATCAGGATCGCGCCGCCGAACTGCTCCGCCGTCTGGAACAGGGCGAAAAGGATCTGAACAGCGCGCTGGATCTCATGTTCGATTCCCCCTCCGTTCTGGACCGTCTGGAAAATACGGGAACCGTTTCGACCGCCACGGCAAAAGAAGCCGGTCTGGTGGGGGCGGCGGCTCGCGCGAGCGGGATCCGTTGCGATATCCGCACATCTCACGCTTACGGCTGGTACAAAAATTCTGCACCGGAAATGGCGTTTGAGGAAAACGGCGATGTGGCGGCAAGAGCAAAGATCCGTCAGCAGGAACTGACGCAGTCCATCCAGTTCATCAAACAACTTCTGCAGTCTCTGCCGGACGGAAAAACTCACACCGGCGCACCCGAACTGCCCGATTTGATGCCGGATGCCATCGGTGTCACCCTCGCCGAAGCGTGGCGCGGACAGCTTTGTCATGTGGCGCTGACGGATCATAACGGAAAATTTGCCAGATACAAAGTGGTGGATCCCTCGTTCCATAACTGGTTCGGACTTGCCATGGCGCTCCGCGGAGAACAGATCTCCAATTTCCCCATCTGCAATAAAAGTTTCAATCTGTCCTATTGCGGACACGACCTGTAAGAAAGGAAAGGCAAAAAAATGTTCAAAATTCTGAATGCCAGATTCAAACAGGGGTACCGCACCGGATCTTTCCCCGCAACTCCGCCGGTAATGCCCGACCGTTTTGCCGGACTGCCGGAGATCTCCGACAGCCGATGCAGCGGCGATTGCCATCTCTGCCGCGATGTCTGCCCAACGGATGCCATCTCTGAAAATCATACCCTCGATACCGGTAAATGTATTTTCTGTCGGAAATGCGAAAAGATCTGTCCCGCGGGCAGGATCCGTTTTTCTGACAATCACGATCTCGCCGCTTTTGAACGGCAGGATCTGATCCGCTCCGCGTCATCTCCGGCATACACTTACCGCACCCAGCCCGATCAACAGATTCGGGATCTCTGCGGAAAATCCCTCAAGATCCGGCAGATCTCCGCCGGCGGTTGCGCCGCGTGCGAACTGGATTTCAATGTGCTGCACACTCTCGCCTGGGATATGGGACGCTTCGGGATCCAGGCTGTCGCCTCCCCCAGACATGCCGATTGTGTCCTCATCACGGGACCCGTCAGCAAAAATATGCTCCTCGCATTGAAAAAAACATTTGCCGCTGTGCCGGATCCGGCTTTCGTTGTCGCGTGCGGAACTTGTGCCATTTCCGGCGGACTTTTTGCCGGAAATCCGGAAGTCTGCAACGGCGTGGAGGATATTCTGAAAGTGGATCTGTATGTTCCCGGCTGCCCGCCCCATCCCGCAACGCTGCTGGAAGCACTGATCCGTTTTATGGGCAATAAACCACGGTAAAATATAAAAATGATTCAGAATCAGCCACTTACAGCAGAACAACGCAAAAAATCCCAGTTCAACTACCTCTGCTTCAATGCGATCAACGGGGCATCCTATATGTGCCTCGGTGAAACTGTGATCGTGCTTTTTGCGGTGCGGTTGAATATGTCGAACACGATCATTTCGCTGATCGGCGCAATGTTGTATCTGGGATACCTGCTGCTCCCCCTTGGCGTCAAACGCACTGCCGCTGTCGGTGCGGCTCAATGTATGGCGGATTTCTGGGTCTGCCGGAATGTTTCGGTGCTGATGGTGGCATTCTGCGCATTGATCAACCTCTGGTCCAATATCGCCGCCGGGATCGTTCTGCTCTTCGGATCATTTCTGTTTTACGGATTCCGTGCCGCAGGATGTGTCATGAGTCAGCCGCTGGTGGGCGATATTTCCGATGAAAAAGAACGCCCGGTCATAATCGGAAAATCTTTCGGACTTTTTTATGTTTCCGGCGTGGTCGCCATGATCGGCATCAGTATTCTGCTCCATTTCAACGATTCCATGATCGCCCTGAGCAGTATCATCGTCGCCGGTGCCATGCTGGGCGTGACAGCTTCCACATTTGTCCGCAATATTACGGAAACTTCGATCCTCAGCGAATCCGCACACAAACCGATTCTCGACGGGATCAGTTATGTCCTGAAAACAAAAATCGTTCTCCAGCTCGTTACTGCATGGTTTTTCTGTAATATCGGTAACATCCTCGTCGGTCCGATGGGGCTGCTGACACTCAAACGCGGCGGCGGTGTGTCCGATACAAATGCCATCCTGTTCTCACTGTTCCAGTTGATCATCCAGATCACTGCATGCCAGTGGGGAATCCCCCTGACCCGGAAAATCGGACCGCGGAAAGTGATCATTATCGGATATCTGCTGTTCTTCCCCGTGTGTATCTTCTGGCTGCTGCTGCCGTCAATGGAAGGTTTTACGTTCCTGAACTGGCTGTTGATCCTGATCCCATTCGCGATCCAGGGCGTCGCCAATATGTTCACCAACAATGCTTTGATCCATTATTTTCTGATGAGCGTACCCAAGGAAAAACAGGTGGCTTCATCCATGCTCCTCAACCTCATTCACGGCGCAGCAGCCGGGTTGATCGGGATAATGATCGTGACTGGATTGATGAAATGCTCCGAGTTGATGGCAAAGGACGGTACACCTATGACAGTGTTTCATTGGTATTTTTCTCTGACTCTGCCCATATTGCTCATCGGAGTACCTTTTATTTTCAAACTCAAAAAGGTGATCGATTCCTACCGTGAGGAACACGGCGAAGACAGCGTCAGAAAAACGATCCAGCGCTGAAAATGCGCGGAAACCATAAGCACAAGGTGGTGCTTCATATTTCCGGTCGGAGCGGAACATATCTGGGGCAGCACAGCTGGATCCAAACAGATGAAGAGGTACTTTTTGATCATAAAATTAAATTCAGGGCTTTAAAAGCCGGAGAAAAGGATTATATTAAGCCATATTATGATAACAATGATGTCCTTCACATTTGTTTAACGGAGGTGTAATATGCCGCAGGATCCATACATTTTAACGCCCGGCGATAGAGAATTTTATGAGAGATCCTTGCGCACGGAATCCGGAAGAAAAAACATTCAGAAGTTTCGTGATTGGGCAATGCAGGGGCTTGAAATAAAAATCAAACATCACGGATATATCCCCACGGAGGAAGAGCGCAAGAAGCTTGAAGATTGGCACGCCGAGCGGAAGAGAAACGGGCGTGAAAATGAAAATCTTATCGATTATCGCCCGGACTGAAAAAGTTTTTTGATACCGAACCTTTGAAAAAGCGCAGCAATCTGCGCTTTCTTTTTTTATATCCCTGTATTTTAAAAAAGGGAACGCGGGCCTGAATTTTTCATCAGGTCCGCGTTATGGACAAAAAAAATCCGGCGTCGAACTACTCTCCCGCACTCTTGTGTGCAGTACCATCGTCGCAGGGCCCCTTATCGATCGTGTTCGGGATGGGAACGTGAGTATCAAGCCCGCCATAGACACCGGAAAAAAAAGGTTAAATCGAAGATGCCAGAGTTGGTACTGGTCCTAACAGATATCATAGATGATGAGTATTGAAACGAGCTTGTGTGAGACAAACTGCTTCATTGAATTTACGCATGCTTGTGCTTTCTTCGAGCATGATCTCCTGGCAGAGATCGTGCTTGAAAAAAGGTGGTCAAGCCTCACG
>JAZNPK010000017.1:0-27668 GCA_045589595.1 Victivallales bacterium | reverse complement strand
GAAGGACCTGTTCATAGCCTTAAATGAAGGAATCCGTAATCTGATCATCACTGAAACTGAAAAAAGGAGCATTCCCACCCACAAAACACTCCGGCAAGTTGAACGGACTCTTGCAAAAATCGAAAAGCGTCTGGCTTTTCTGGAGCAAGAGTTTCTGACAAAGCCTCCGAATCAACAAACCACACCAACTCCCCGCAAATTACGGATCAAAGGACCGGACATCGTTGCGATCCGTCAGCGATTCAATCTTAGTCAGTCAGACTTTGCCCGCCTGATCGAAATTGACCGGGCAACTCTGAACCGTTGGGAACACGGCAAAGTCCGTCCGAACCAAAGTTCAATGGCGAAAATCGCCGAGTTCCGCACTATGGGCAAAAAAGAATTTGCCCGCCGCATGGCTCAAGCCGAAGAAGCAATCTGGAAATAAATCAATAATCAGTCATCATGCTGGGGAGTTTTGATGATTGTGAAAATCAATTAAATTATTGTGATGATATAGAAAAGTACATTACGATCACAAAAGAGGTGTTACAGTGAAAACTTTTTTAATTCGTCCCAGAACATTTGTCCTGCTACAGAAAAAATATTATTATGATCAGCATTGGAGACGGGAATAAATTTTTTACGCCCAGTAGCGTGTTCAAAAATAGATTGCCCATTCCTGAACGGAATAATACGATCTGCAGTTCCATGAAAAATCAGAACGGGGATTCCCTTTTGCTTTAACCTTTTTGCACTGGGAAAGCGATCAAACGGCAGAGAAAAAGGCAATGCAACTTGAATAGCTGAAGCAAAAGGTGCAACGAGAACCAATCCTTTGACAGGATATTTGGTCGCAAGGTATGTACTCGGTCCACTTCCCACAGAAAACCCCATAACAATAATATTGTCAGGAGAAATCTTTTTTTCTTGAGTCAAATAACGATACGCCGACTCAATGTCCTGATATGCCTGTTTTTCTCCCGGTTTGCCTATAGATGCTCCATACCCCGCATAATCATATGCAAAAATGCTGTAATCATGCCGAGTAAATTCTTTTAACCAGGGGATAATCAAAGCCAGATGTTCTCCATTCCCGTGACTGTATAAAATCACATTTTGTTTTCTTTCTGTCGGAAACCAAACCGCATCCAAAACTGCTTTGCCGGACTGCAGAGTGATATTCCCCGCCTTCTTACCGGTATACGGAGCTGGGAAAAGCAATTTTTCCATAAATGCATAGCCGAGCGAAATAAGAACAATTATCAGTAAAGCGACATAACAAATCGTTCTGTAATACCATTTATCCCAAATCTTTTTCATCCGAACAAATCCTGTAAAATTCTTCTTTCTTCCAGACGGCGAACACAATAAGTGTTGTCCCCCATGCTGTCGGTGGAACTTATTGCCATTGCGGTACAGCCAGCTTTGCATTTTTTGCCGAAAGTACATTTAGCACATTGTCCGCAGAGCAACGCATCTTTTTTCCGGAAACGCTGAAAATATTTTCCGGAGTTCCAGATTTCATTTAGCGGTATTTCAAGTAAATTTGCTTCTACGAAATCATCTCCGAGCGAAAGACACCCTAAAACATCCCCATTACTGCGGATTCCGATTGTGCGGCGTCCGGCGCTGCATCCGTCCCATATCTGATGCATAAAACGCAATTTCGGCGTAATGGGGAAATAGCCGAAATTATCCATAGTCATGATCTTAAGGCGTCCTAAATATTCATACAAATAGAAAGTTGCTCTTTCTGTAAAAAATTCAAATTGTTCCAGATTAAGCAGTAAACTGTCATCAAAGCGGCGACCTGCTTTATGGACCATTTGCACCTGCCAGACAATATCTGTATCAATGAAAAGTTTGGCAAAATCATCAAACTCGTGGATGTTCAATGATGAAAAAGTGGTAATGGCATTGACCTGTCGGAACCCATCTTCTGAAAACTGTTTCAAAAGTGCCATGCACTTATCAAAACCATCCACTCCCCGCTGTTTCTTGTAGGTTTCCCGGGTTGCACCATCCAGACTTACGCAAACCGTTTGCGGGTTGAGAGTCAGAAATTTCTTCCGTATTTCATCATTGACCAGCAAACCGTTGGTAATCAGCTGCAGATCCATTCCAGCGACTTTGGCATCCTGACAAACTTCATACCAATCAGGGCGTAGCAGAATTTCTCCGCCGAGCATACTGATCGTATTGCAGCCAAGTTCTGCCAGATCGTGAAAGACTTTCTGCAATTCGGTTCTGCTCATCTCATAACAGCGGCTGGTTCCGGAATCCGAAGCACAATGAGGACATCGCAAGTTGCAGCGGTTGGTCAGTTCTAAAACACATAAAGCAGGTTTGTACATACTTATGTCACTATATTTCAGGTTATTTATGCATTGAATCTTTCGGGTGCTCATCTGGTACTTTGGGTTGCGGAATTTTTTTCATTTTATAATATTCAGGTCCTGCATAAAGACCTTTTGCAGCTTTATTAAACTGATCAACTATCATTTTACCAAAACAAGCAGCGGCAACAACAGTAAGACCACCTATGATCAAAGATGCACAACCACATCCCATAAAGACTTTTTTATATTTTTGCCAAAATGTCTTTTCATTTTCGGTCAAATCTGTACCGGAGTCAAAATGTGCTTCCGCTTCGGCATGGATTTTTTGTGCAGCCTCTATGTCTCCCTGCAACAACTTGCAGGTGCCCAGCAAAAGTTTTCCCTGCCAGTCGTCAGGAACAACCTGCAACAGCTTATTGAGCAAAGTCTCGGCTTTTTGATAGTTTCGTTCTTTGATAAGCTCTTCAATAATTTTAATCTGATTTTCGGTCATATCTGTCTCGTTTTTTTGAGGTTGAAAGTTCAAAGAATAAATATTCTCCATGCGGAATATTTTTTAGTTGAATAATTCCGTTCTGATCTGATTTTACAACTGCGGAATATCCGTTATTAGAAGTTAGTTTAAATTCTGTATCGGGTGTTGTTTTCATTCCGACAAACAAATCTGTTACAGAGATTTGTTCCTGATTCGCTTTTATACTGAATATTGGGGGCTGTAACTCAACGACTTGGGCTTCTGACAAATTTTCTTTTTTTCTTTTTTTGAATAGATGAGCTATGTTTTGCCTGAAACTGAAAAAGAGAAAACTCATCAATGAGCCTAAACCTGGTGTTAATGCCCCATTAACGCCTTTGGGCAAAGATGTCCCCAATACAGCTGATTTTATAATTTCTTGAACAGCATTGTCAGAAAAATGAGGCAGTATTTTATCTAAAACATTTATCAAAGCTTGAGGCGACTGATAGCGTTTAGACGGAGTTTTTTGCAACATTTTCATTACAATTTGGGCTGTAATAGAAGATATTGACGGATTTTTCAATCTGGGATCCGGAATAGATTCTGAAAGCATTTTATGAACAATGTCATAGGTATTTTTGCCTGTATATGGAGGACTTCCTGTCAGCATTTCATACAATGTGGCTCCCAAACTGTAAATATCAGATCTGATATCAACTTCCTTCGGATTTTCAATCTGTTCCGGAGACAAATACGCAGGTGTGCCAATCATTGCATCACTTTGCGTTATATTGGCATCATCATTATCGTTTTTAGCAATCCCCAAATCCGCAAGTTTTACTTCTCCGTGCCTTGTAAACATGATATTATCAGGTTTTATGTCCCTGTGTATAATATTATGTTCTGCAATTCCTTTCAAGGCTGCAGCTATACTTCTTGCAATCAGCAAGACTTGTATTTCCGGCAATTTTTTCTGTATTTTCAGAATTCTTCGCAGGTTTCCCCCGTCGATAAATTCCATGACAATATATGAGACGTCCTGTTCCACATCAGCTTCTGCATCCATAACGCCAACAATGTTGGGATGGCGAATGTCAGAGGCAATACGAGCTTCCCGCATAAAACGTTCATAAAAGTCATAATTTTCTTCTTTGACAGAATGAGGCAAAACTTTTAATGCTCTATAGGAATTCAGAACTTTATGACGGGCCAGGAATACAATTCCCATGCCGCCTTTCCCTATTTTCTTTATGATTTTATATTTACCGAGTTCCTTTAAGTTTTCTAAAGAAAATTTTGATCCTACTGTTACATTTGTATTCTGAGGTGGGGCAAAGTTCTGCAATGCAGATACATTACCCGATTTCAAAGCGGCTTTGATTTCCGGCGAAGCAATGACAGTAACTGCCGTTGAAAATTCCTCTTCTGCTTCTTGAAACTCAGTTATATCGTACTCATCTGCTGAAAAAATCGAATTTTCCGGCTTTTCAGCAGTCATTGACCATAAATTGAAACCTGTATTGAACCGCAACTGAAGCAAACCTATTTGGACAATATCTCCGTCAGATAATTGTGTTTTTTCTGAGAGTAATTTTTGGTTGATATACGTCCCATTAAGGCTTTGAAGATCCTCAATAAAAAGATGCTCTCCTTTAGATGAAAGCCGCATATGCTTTCCGGAGATTCCTATCGCATCAAGAACTATGAAATTATCAGCCCCATAGCCGACAATTCCTCCTTCTTGCGGAAGTTCAACTTCTATAAAATTGTTTTGTATGTCCCGATAGAGAAGCAACATAAAATATATCTTGGTTATGACGGTTGCGGTTTATAATCACTGTTGTGCTGCGGCTGATTTGAAATCTGCCT
Organism: Victivallales bacterium; assembly: GCA_045589595.1. GTDB lineage: Bacteria > Verrucomicrobiota > Lentisphaeria > Victivallales > UBA1829 > SIG77. The sequence continues at coordinate 23,021 of JAZNPK010000017.1, read as the reverse complement.
GAAACTTTTTATCATTAGCGTTGCGGTTCAGTTCACTTTCTTCGAGGGTATAGGCAAGAAGTTCAAAACCGTTCTTTTCAAGGTAAATCACTGTATCAAACAGATTTTTTCCGGTAGAATTCATTTTATAGGCATTGATTTTTGTCTTTGCCCACAGAAGTTTAGAAAGGTAGTCCCGAGTGAGGATGAGGCGTTTCAATTCGTTGTTTTCATCAGATTCCAACACAAATGAAACTTTTCTTGCGGCAGGAAAGAAGGTATCTTTTTCCTGTAAGGCGAGAAAATTCAAATCAAATCCGCCGAAGTCATCCGTTGAATAAATTTTGGACTGATTGCCGGAACGGACAATGATATTCTTTTTTGCAAGTGGAGTCTTTACATTTTCGGTGGTGTGACTGAGCATTTTTCTGTCAAGCGAAACAAGAGTTTCCTCGTTCCGTGCTTCGTTTTCCCAATTCAAAGCAGGATTCATTCCGGCAAAAGAAAGTTCATTGATCGTCTTGGGAACATCATAAGGAAGAATACCGAATGAACACAAAAAGAGCAAATGGGAGCCCAAAGAAACCGGCAGAAGACCGATCCCAGCCGGAACTTCATAAAATTCACGCCACCATTGATACGGTGTTGCTATAGTTTTAACTGTACGGACTTCATACTTTTTGACTTCCGCAGATTCCAGTTTTTGAATTTCTACGTGATAAGAAGAGTCTTTGATCGTTTCCGGTGAAAGTTTCAACTCATATTTTGTGTTGAGAACTTTGCGGTCATTTTCCTGCGAAACAATATCTATATTACGCAAATGGTTGGCACAACCGCCGTTAAAAAACAATGCACTCCCCATTACCGCAACTGTTATAATGTTCTTGATTTCCATAATAAATATTTCCTTTCATTGATTGAGTTGTTTCCAATATTTCACGGCCTGTCCGTAACCTTGATCGGCTGCTTTTTTTATCCAGAACAACGAGGTCTTGCTGTTAAAAGGCACTCCTTGTCCTTTCTCATACCTTATCCCTAAATCATACATCGCTTCCGGCAAGCCAAGTCCTGCAGCTTTCTGCAGATATTGCAGTGCCTTTGCATCATCCGGATTTATATCTCTGAATCCGTTTTTGTATATCAGAGCCACTTTGTAAGTGATTTCCGGATTATTATTTTTTACAGCCAGCAAATAAAAATCCAGCATTTGCCTTGCGTTTGCGTCATAATCGCCGTTGTAAATGGCATTGGCTATTTTGATTGCAGCATCCGGATCATTCAATTCTGCAGCCTTCCAGTACCACTGTAAAGCTTTTTTGTTATCCGAAAACCACATTCCCAGCCCTTTTTCATAAATGTAGGCAACTTGCAATACTGCATCTGGATGTTTTGCTTCGGCTGCACTTAACAGAAGCGGTAATGCTTCTTTGTATTTCTTTTCATTGAATAACTTCATTCCTTCGTCATATTGCTTCTGTTTGGGGTGAATGTTTGTTGCAAAAAAGAAGTCTATTTTTAATTTTTCTCCCGGGATGGAGCTGAACAGTTTTTTTTCTTCAGATTGTCCTTGGGAACTTGACGAAGCAATATATTCCTGAAAAGGTTTTATGAGTATTTCTTCATCGGCCGGATAAATCTTGTCATCGACTGCAAACATCGCATCAATGCGGTTTGATGAAAAGACAACTGTGGAAGGTTTCGCTTTTATTTCCAAGAGGAAATCAGTGTTTTTATTTGCCATAACTTGTGCAGATAAATTGTTTTGAGGTAAAATTTCATCTCCGCGAACGCAGATAAGATTTTCTCCGATATTCTGCTTGAAGGCAAGAGGAAATTTTTTTGTTTTTATCCAATTTCCATCGTTAATTTTGATTTCAATACCTTTTCTCTGAATGAATTTCAATAAATCATCAGAAGCCGACAGATAAATACTCAATGTGCCCGTGGACGGAGCAACGGCCTCCGATTCAATTGTTTTGCGCCCCGGAACCTCTGCAAGGGATATTTGCAGAGAGGTATTTTCTTTGACTTCGATGTTCTGCCTTTGGGGAACATAACCCCGCCGGGTAAATGTAAGCGTATATTTTCCTTGCTCAACTCCGCTTATAACCGCATATCCGGAGGAGGAAACTGCAAATTTTCTGATTTTTCGAGTCCCGGCAAACATTTCTCCAGTTATTCCGTCATCGCCGTAAACAGTAACGGAGTAAAGAGACTTTGCCAAAGGAACAGTTATGGATGTATCTTTTTCAATATGAAGAATGGAGGAATGAGTTTTATAATGTGGCGCGGTGATTTTTAATTCATACACTCCTCTTTTTACTTTGGAAAAAATGCTTTTCCCTTCCACTCCCGTTTTTTGAACAAATTTTACTTGCGAGTTTTGCAGCAGTTCGACCTGACTTCCCGGCAAAGTTGTAAGTGAAAAAGTTTTGAACATTTTTTCCATTTGTAATGAAATCTGCAAATCATTTTCCAGAACCAAACGTTTTTCACTTGAAATATATTCCGGATGAGAACTTTTCAGCAAATAACTTCCCTTTTTCAGTTTTTCAATTTCAATGACACCATTTACGGGAACGGTAAAAATTCTCTCCCTGCCATCCGGACATTGCAATTCAAGTTTTGTGCCGGCGACACCGGATACAATAATGTTTCTGACATCCGGTCTTAACAACAACCTCAACGCTCCGGCAGTCGGAATAGAGTGTTTGTTTTTGTATGAAATATAATCAGGTCGTGAAATTTCAACTTCATAGGAATCTGCTGTTAATCCCGAAATGTTGAACTCTCCATTGCTGTTACCTGCATAAGTAAGAATTTGTCCATTTTCTGCAGTTAAGCGTAAAGTTGCCAACGGTGTAGTTTTAATCTGCAGTGAATGTGTCACTGCTTGCACAGCAGGCTCTGTTGATTCTGGCACAGAATAGTTTGTTTCCGTGATTATCGAGTGAGGAACGACTCTGTTTGGGATTGTTTTTTTGACAAAAAAAGTTCCAATCAAGCCGCATAAAACGAGCAATAAACAAGCATATCCAGCCCAAACAAAAACTTTTTTCCGCCGATCGCGTTTTCGCATTTTGCATATTGTACCGATAAAAACAGAATTGTTACTGGTATATTCAGAACCCGCATCACCTTTAATGTTGATAATACTTTTTACAATCAACTGCATATTGGTATCAGACAGTGGTGGTAAAATCTTTGCCAATGCCTCAAGAACTTGTGCAGGAGTCTGGTAACGCTTTTGAGGTTCTTTGGCAATCATTTTCATTACCACAGAAGCGATTTCCCCGGGAATTTCCGGATTGACAGACCGGAGATCGGGGACTGGATCAGAGAAAATTTTCCGCAAAATATCGTATGATGTTTTGCCGGGGTAAGGTGTTTGCCCGGTCAACATTTCATAGAACGTTGCCCCCAAACTGTAAATATCGCTCCGGGTATCCACCGCTTTGGGATTTTCCACCTGTTCAGGTGAAAGATAAGCTGGAGTTCCCATCATCACATTGGTTTTGGTGAGATTATCGTCCTCATCATCTTTTTTGGCGATTCCCAAGTCCGCGAGCTTAACGCCGCCCTGTTTGGTAAACATAATATTGTCGGGCTTTATATCCCGGTGAACAATTCCATGTTCCGCGGCAACAGATAAAGCAGATGCAACACTCTGTATTGTAACAATGGCTTGTTCGATGTTGAGTTTGGATTGTCCCTTGAGGATTTGACGCAAACTGCCTCCATCCACATATTCCATAACAATATAGGAAACATTTAATTGCGGATCCGTTTCAACATCCATAACCTCAACAACATTCGGATGACGGATCTGGGAGGCGATCCTTGCTTCTCTGGTAAATCTTTCGGCAAAAACAGGATTTTCTTCTGCACTTTCTGCAGGCAGAACTTTCAATGCCCGTAAAGTATCAAGTTGAGTATGACGGGCAAGATAAATAACCCCCATACCGCCTTTACCGATCTTCCTGATAATTTCGTATTTCCCGACGATCTGTCCCTTGCTCCAGGAAAAGCAGGAGGCAGTGACAGGAAGGGAGGATTGCCCTTCCTGCACAATTTTCTGCACGTCTTCAATTTTTCCAGATTTCAGCAATTCTTTTATACTGTCATCTGCAAATACAGTTACAGCTGTATCAACTTCATTACCCGCATTAGTTGTCATTTCTTAATTCAACCCGGTTAAATTTTTCAAGTAGTAATCTTAAATCTTTTTTTTCTTTTTGCATTGAGCCTGTTGTTCCATAAAAACAGTTGCCCAAATCAAAAAGTTTGGCAGTACCGTTATTATCAGATCCAAGATTACTATAACGTATATCTCCATGGCATAAGCCTATTTGATGTAAATAGTCCAAGCCACATATATATCCATTCGTATCACAAGAAGGAGATGAAAGTTGTTCCAGTAACATTCCTGCTCCCTCTGTTGACTCATAAAAATCATATGCGTTGACAATATTGTTGCATTTTATCCCGGAAATGCGGATATATTCCTGAAATAATTTATCCCTTCCGCTCGCAGAGACTACTTTTAATGCATAATGTTCATCTGTACAGTAAACTACTGACGAACTTCCTCTCCCAAGTATTTCTGTGATTTTATGCCCCCAGAGCGTAAAACTTTCGGCATCCGGGGTATATCCACATACTTTTAACAAACTTTCTAATTCAGGATGCCCTCCTGTTATTCTATGCAAAAATATTTTGTCGGTCAACAACTTGATTCTTTCTGGTTGCATCCCGGAAAGTAATATCTCATCCTGCAAAACAGACAAGTATTGATATGGTAAAAAACGTTGAGTACATAATGAATCCGGCTGAAACATCTTTTTTATGTCAGCCTGAGTTTTTTGCCATAAGTTTTCAATAGCAAGATTATTGGTTGTCTTTTGCCAAAGCTGCATCTATGATCTCGGTTTGCGGGGTTTCGGATAAATCCATCAGGTTTTGAGTTTGGGCGTTGGCTTCTGCCTCTGCTTCTTTTCGTGACGGCGAATACTCCTTCCAGAGTTTTTTTATTTTGAGAACAATCACAGAAACATTGTCACGCCCGCCATTATCCAAGGCAGTTTCAATTAACGTTTGACATATCTGCTTACTGGGCGCGTTGATCAAAGGGACGCATATCTGTTGAATTTCCTGATCTGTAACCATACGGGACAGTCCGTCAGAACATAAAATATAAAGGTCATCCCTTTGTACATTGATACTTGTTCTTTCCAGGAAAAATTCGACACCGGTACCGAGAGCATTGGTCAATACCCCACGGAACATTGGTGCCAACTTGCTTTCGGAAACTTTTGAGGCTGTTGCAACGGTATGATCTTCAGTCAGGCACTCCAATTCATCATCACGTAATCTGTAAAGTCGACTGTCTCCTGCGTGAAGCACAGTAGCTACAGATGGATACCATGGATTTAACAAACAACTGACAAGAGTTGCCCCCATTGAAGAATAATGTCGTTCTGCGGCGAAATCATTAATTTGATAATTTGCCTGATTTGCAGCTCTGATTACATTCCCCTCACGTTCTCCCGGAATACCGGAAGAGTTTTCAAGGGCATTTTTCAGATTGACCACAATCATCTGGCTGGCGATTTCACCGGCATTACCGCCACCCATTCCATCAGAAACTGCAAAAAAACCACAGTTTTTCATTTCAAGAATGGAGTCTTCATTATTTTTTCTTACCTTTCCCACATGGGTAAAAGCAAACACGTCTATATAATTTTGCCATTCAACAAGCATGATTATTTTCTCCGCTTTTCAGAAGGACGCATACGCCACATTTTTCTTACAATAGGATCACCGGGAAAACCTACAGCAATAATTTCGTCCCGGAGTTTGATTTGTTCTTCCGGCATAGAACGGGAAAACTCCCGATCTTTTTTTTGTACCATTTTCGTAAGACTCTGGAACTCAGTTGCAAGTTTTTCATTCGCATCTTTTGACGGAGTTTTTATACTGCTGAAATACAATGCAATTCCCGTCGCTAAAAGTTGAGCCCGTTTATTCTTTGCTGAAAATGCACTTTTGCTTTGAGCTATAATTTTTTCTCTCAAAGGAGGTATTGTTCTGCAATGTTCAATGAAATGATTTAATTTACCATTGTGAAACCACAGATTTTCATCCCGATCAACATAGGTGAGAAATTTATCGACATCAGTAAAGATAGTCCGGGCAAGATAAATTTGCGGCTTGAATGGCAAATCTTCGATGTTCAGGGTCATCATATCGGTATGAATATTTTTCAAATAATCATACATAAATTCATATCCCAGTAATTTGTCGTATGTTCCAACAGGTTCTTTTCTGGAAATGCGTGGAACATCAAATTCAAACAAATCAAAAGAATAGACCTGTTTCATTGTATCAGGATCGAGAAAATATTCTATAGCAACTACTTTTTGATTTGGAACAACACCTTGCTCTTTCAAATTACGATACAAAATGGAAATTTGAACAGAGGAATCTTTGAGTTGTTTTAAATTATCAATCAATCCTTTTTTCAAGGTTGCAATGTTTTTTTCCGATGAATAATCAACAGAATCCGGCAAATCTAATGAAAATGCTTCAACTGCTGCAAAATCAAGAGCACAAACTTTATCGACCATTTCAAGCATACGATTTGTTTCTCTGGCGAGATTTCGCACAGGGATCAGAATTCGTTTGGCTTTGATTTGTACTGCTTCCTGACCTGTTTCTGAAAGTTTTGTCAAATCCGCAACTATCCGTTGATAATCTGGCTTTTTATGGCTGAGCAAACTGATGATGTTATTCAGGTACTTATGTTCCTGCATCACACGATCAAGTTGTTGCAACTGTCTTGAACCTTCTTGCAGTAGAGATTTCATAAACTCTTCACTTTTATATTGTTCCCCGTTGCGCATTGCAAAAGCCAAATCCATTTTTTGCTTTTCTATGCGGGCAAAAGACTCGTTTTCCTGTTTCAGGAGAGAATCAACCCCGGAACAACTGTCAAGAATTAATTTGACTGCTTGAGCTTTGCTTTTTTCTACAAACGCAGCATCATTGTTCCAATTCCAAGTGTTTAAGTCGGAATGATTGATACTTGCCAATTTACTGTTCGCGGTATTAAAATCCTTGTTGACAAGATCTTCTTTTACCATATTCCATATATATATGGTGTTTTTCCAAGTAGTAATCTGCCGGGATAACGTTTCTCTTTCAGAAGCTGCGTCATCGGCATTTCGTGCAAATTTCGAGTCGCTCAACAATTTTTCTGCCGCAGTAAAATTCAAATTTGCTGACTCTTTTCTTGCGGCAGCAATAATTGCATCAGCAGAAGGAGTCAACTGCATGTAGCCAATATATCCGCCCAGAACGACAAGAATTGTTATTCCGGCAATCACGATGGAAGTAAGAAGTTTGGAACTTTCGTGCAATACTGCTGCATCAAGGAATTTCATTTCCAGATAGGCAATCGTGATGACATCCCCTTCTTGAAGCATTCGTTCGGAACCTTCAACTAACTCCTTGCCATTTACGCTGGTACCATTACGGCTTCCATTATCTTTCAACCAACAACTGCCATCGTTTCTCAAGGATATTATCGCATGAGAGGATGAAATCAACTGATCTTGAATTTTGATATCCGCATTCGGTCCGGAACCAATGACCGTTTCAGGTTTTGATATATCAAAAACGACTTTGCGTCCACTGCTGTTTACATATTCAATTTGATTCAGCTGAGAAAGTTTTTTCAGTTTTTTTGACTCATCATCAACAAAAACAATACACTCACCCAAACTGATTTTATCACCTGGAGTCAGTTTCTTTTCAGTAATTCGCTTTGCTTGGAAATACATTCCGTTACGGCTACCGAGATCAGTAAGATAGAAATTGCCTTTACGCAATGAAATCAGAGCGTGTTTACCGCTCGCCGATTCATCAATATTACTCAAACTCCAATCGCATTGAGAACTTCTGCCAATAGAAATTTCTTTGGTAAACTCTTCTGTATATATTTCGTATAACAGAATTCCATTGTGTTCAATGCCAATGTGCAATTCCTTTTTATTATTCTCAGCAGTGCTGTTCAAATTCCCTAAAATGCTCATTTGTCGTACTCCCATATATCTTGCAATATCAGATTTCTGCGACGGTCTGTTTCTAAAGAAAACACACCTTCACTGACGTTTCTGATTTTTTGTTTTAGTTGTGTATCATCTGTTGCTTTTGCAAGCAACCATTTACCAACATATTCCCGATAAAGTTCATCTTCATTCTTGCGAAGCTTTTCAAGTAATTCCAAGCCTTTTTCCTTCAATTTCGCATTACTGTCAAGGCTGGCTTGTATCAAAATACTCTGTATTCCCCGTTCCAAATTAGAAATTTGGAATGGGGATTTGCGCCGGACATCATCTTCGATTTCATCAATGCGTGTCAGAATGTCTCCCCTGCGGAAATCTCCGCTGCCTTCCCAATACAGATACTCAAAGCGTTTACTGATATCTATAAAATTATTATCTTCAAGCAATTGTTTTGCTCTGTTTTTGTCATCAAAGGGAACTTCTGCCGTCAAACAATAGGAAAACATTCCATGCTTAAAAAAGTACAGTTTGCCCCAATACGATTTATTATCCTGATCTTTTTGATAAGAAATGACATTGCACATGATACCATTGTGACGTCCCAAGAAGATAATGGAAGAATTTTTATCAAAGGTGTACAATTCCTTTTTATTCTTCATCATAACAGTTAATAACCGAGCAAAAGACTGCTTTCGGCTTTCTTCCAGACTTTGTAAATCTTTGAATCTGGTCATGTTTATTCTTAACGGAGTGTCAATCCGTTTTCCTATATATGTTTTAACAGTCAAACGTTTCTTTCCGTCTTTTTCAACAATAGTTTTCTGCCCACAATCCGGATAAAAAATGTCAAAACCTCCATCCTGCCAACCTTGTTCAAATGGAACAACTGTTCCAATGGATTTTTGAGAATCTTTATTTATTGGCCACGACAGTTCACTTTCCTGCTGCGGTGCCCGGAGATGCCAGATGACAAACAATGCAAAAGCAATAGAGGCAAATACTGCTGCACGAACAAAGAAACGCTTCTGTTGTCTGCGTTTTACCTGATCTTTGATATAATTGATTTCATCAATACTGGCAATACGGGTTTGCAGCATTTGAGTCTCATTGATATTTGTTTTTTCGGTACTGTCCGATTCCTCTTCCTCAAAGAATGTCGCTATGTCATCTGGATCCGGATTAGTTTTATCGCCTGAGTCTTCTTCTTCAAAAAATTCTTCAGAACCTCTTTGTTGTTGTATTTCTTCTTCAAGTTGTTCAATACTCTCTGAATCTTCTGAAAGCACCGCTAAATCAACAGGTATAGGCAATGGACGTGTTTTTACTGCGTCTGTACTTTCTGTGGCATCAGATGCGGCAGTAGAGCCTTCAGTATTTTTTTCATCTGCTTTAATTCTTGATTCTTCAATATTGTTTTTGGGTGGGGAATCAGCATCAGCGAATGTTAAATCTTGGCTTTTTGCCGCATTTATGGTATCTTCGTCTGTATCTGGCTCAACTGTTTTTTGCTCAGAAACCTCATCATCACTCTCTGTGTTTTCTGGAACATTTTCAGCACAAGAGGTCGCCATCGTTACAGCTGTAACCATCGTGACATCCTCATGGAGCGTCGATTCGACTTTCGTCTCCATAGTTTCTTGATCTGCGTTGTCACTGTTTGCTTCATCTTCAGATTTATCATCAGATAACAAAATCCCGACTGGAATGTCTTGACTCTCGTTTTTGTCATCAGATGATATCGTAAGATCCTCTGATGAAGTTCCGTCGGGAAACTCATCAGTATTGCCCGTAATTATTTTCTCGTTTTTTTCAATCGTTTTTTTCTTATGGGAAAATAATCCTGCAATAATCTGCCACAAAGAACGTCTTGCCGGTTTTGCGGAAATATCAGCAGCAAACTGTGTCAGAGTTACATCCGCATCTGAATTTTCAGATTGTACTGCATCTTCATTTTCCGCAAAGCGAGTCACTGCGGTTTCATCTTCCGGATTTTGTTTGTCATCAGTTAAAAGTTCATCTGCAAATCTGGTAACAGCGGTGTGGTCGTCTGTTAAAGCGTCTTGAGTCTTGGAGTCATCTGAAATATCACTGGCAAACCTGGTAACTGCAGTCAAATCATTTGCTTCCTCTGAAGTTCTTATCTCCTCTTGAGGCAGATCACTCACAAAACGAGTCACCGCTGTAACATCATCTTCCTTATCTGCTGAAAAAGAATTTTCCTGGGGCAGATCACTTACAAATCGAGTCGCGGCAGTGACATCTTCTTCTACTTCGCTGGTTAAGGTACTGGCTTGGGGCAAGTCGCCGATAAATCGAGTAGCTGCGGTTGCATCTTCCTCAATAGATCCAGTCAAAGTTTTTTCTTTAAGAATCTCTTCTCCAAGAAAATTTTTTTCATTTTCAAGATTTTCATCAGAGGTTTGTTCTATAACCTGTTTCTTATCGGTTGTTGTACTCGAAGCTGTTTCTGTCACTTCACCGATATTGTCATTAGAAGAAGAAAATACTGAAGAATTCGGTTGTTCTTCAGGCAGTGGCTCAATAACTGTATCATGTACAGGATCATTTTCTCCTACAAGAAGCATCTCTTTTTCTATAGCCAGAGAATCTTCTGATTGTTTCTCCAAAATTAATTTACACTTTGCCCCCAAGGTGATAATATCTCCTTCGACCAAATCAACAGATTCAGTAACTTTACTGTTATTCACTCTTGTTCCAAAACGGCTCAGGTTTTCAAGTTTTACTTGCAACCCGTTAGAATGGAGGATGCATTGTTTTCCGGATATATCATCCAATAAAATCCGGATTGTTGCCGATCGTGATCTGCCAAGCAAATTCTTGCCTGACTGCAATTCATAAATCGTACCAAAATCTTTGTCAGAAATATTTTTAAGCTGGTAACTCATTTTGACGTGACTCCCGGGTTGAATTTACCATTTGAGAAATGAAAAGATTGGAGAATCTTTCATTTTTATTAAAATTGGCGTAAAAATGATGATAAACATAGAGGGAAAAATGAAAATCACCATTGGAACAATCATTTTAGAAGGTGCTTTAGCGGCCTCCTGTTCCGCTAAAGTAGAACGAAGTCGGCGGATTTCGACAGCTTGTACTCTCATTACTTCAACGATTGAAACACCGGTTTCAATACCATGTAAAATAGCAAAAATAAATCTGCTGAATTCTTTTACGCAAATTCTCTTTTCCATATCACGCAAAGCTTCAGCTCTGGATTTGCCCAATTGAACCTCTTTGAGGTAGGACATAAATTCATCTTTAAGAACAACATGATCTTTGTTTTTTATTTCTGAAAGATGAGCGACTGAAGCATTAAAATCCAAACCTGCATTCATAGAAGATGATATGATATCTATAATGAAAGGGAGATCCCTTAAAATTTCTTCGGAACGTTTCTGGGCAATTTGCCAAATATTGAAGAATGGAATAATTGCACCAATAACAATAAAAATAGTCCCCAGAAGAAGTTTTAACGGCAAAGCCATTTTTAACATAAACAACACTATACCGCCAATGATGCCAAAAATAAGAGCTAATACGATTGCAGCTCCATAAACATCCTGAACTTGAAGTGAAAGAGCTGATTGGCGGAGCATCTTTTCCATTTTTAATTTATTTTTCGAAGAACTTTTTACCAGCATGGAACCAATTTCCAAAGAAAAAAAGGTGATAGCTCCCTGAAACATATAAAAGTAAATCGGCAGATTCTTGTATTGAGATAAGTTTCTGTTTTTACTCAATGTACTGACAAAGATTATCAGGCTGAATACTGCTCCAAATATCAAAGCGTATGTAATCAAGTATTCCGTAGTCATATTTATCTCCGTTAGAATTTGACGGTTACAACCCGTTTGATAATGATAAAACCGATAATTTCCCAAAAACAAACAAATGCCATTGCACACCATCCTATCGGGTGAACAAGCATGGGATATACGAAATCAGGCTTGACAGCATAAAGAATCAACAGGGCTGCCAATGGAGAAAGAGAAATTGCCAATGCTTCAAATTTTGATTGAGCAACCATCATTTTGACCTTATCTTGAAATTCTCCGCGTTGACGAATTGTTGCAACAACATGTTCAAGTACATCAACCATACTGCCACCGGTCTTCATACATACTGAAATCGTAAGAGCAAACAACTGCAAATTTTCACTGTCATTGCGTTGAGTCATATTGTTGATAGCGATCGGTAACTCCAATCCCAAACGATGTTCTTTCAACATAAGAGAAAATTCGTCATAGATAGCTCCGGAAGTATTTTCAAGAGCAGCTTCAATCGCTCCTGTCAGAGATAAACCTGCTTTCAAACTGTTCAGGATCAAAACAGTAAAATCAAGCATACCGTCATCAAAATCCCTTAAGCCTTTTACCGCTATTTTCTTGTTGATTATTGCGGGAAGCCTGTATACTGCTGCACAGAGCAATAATGCGACCGGTAAATATATATACCAGGAAAAATCCATACACCAGCCGGCAGCAACAATCAGAGCAAAAATACAAATACCAAGAGAAAATCCGGCTTGAATATTACGTTTTCGAATCAGAATTTGTTTTTCGTCATAAGAAGAATTGTTTAAGGTAGCCAAATAAGAAGAATGTGCAGAAAACAATGGTATCAACACCAATGCTCCGATAAAGGCAGCAAAGAAAACAATTCCTAAAACAAAATATTGATTTGTCATATTTTTTCTCCTTTGGCAAAGAGGCTCATATCTATATCAAGGACACCCCGTTCCCGCAATGCAGAAACAAATTTGGGGATGTGCCCTGTTGCTTCAAAATGTCCATAAAATTTTCCGTTCTCATCAACACCTTCCTGCTTCCAGACAAAAATATCCTGCATCAGGATGGTATTGCCTTCCCGTCCTGTGATTTCAGTAACTTGTGTAATTTTTCTTGAGCCATCGCCCAAGCGGCTTTGTTGCACAACAAAGTTGATGGCAGAAGCAACCTGTTCCCTGATAGAGGAGACAGGCAATTCAACACCCGCCATGAGAACCATATTCTCCAAACGGCTCAAAGAGTCACGGGGGCTGTTTGCGTGTACCGTTGTTAAGGCTCCATCGTGTCCTGTATTCATTGCCTGCAACATATCAAGAGCTTCACCGGAACGACATTCTCCGATAATGATCCGGTCCGGTCTCATACGCAAAGCATTAACCAGAAGGTCTCTGATAGAAACCTTACCTTTCCCTTCAATGTTGGCTGTTCTGGACTCAAGCCGGGCAAGATTCCGGTGAGTCAGTTTCAATTCAGCAGAGTCTTCAATCGTCACCAGACGTTCATCCAAAGGAATGAACTGGCTTAATACATTCAACAAAGTTGTTTTTCCGGAACCTGTACCACCGGAAATAATGATATTCTGCTTATATTTTACTGCAAATGACAAAAATTGGGCCATTTCATCAGTTAAAGAACCATAATCAATAAGATCCTCTGTTGTCAATTTGTTTTTGGCAAACTTCCGGATCGTGACCAACGCACCATCAATAGCCAATGGAGGTATGATCGCATTCACTCGGGAACCATCGGGTAAACGGGCGTCCACCATGGGACTAGCTTCATCAATATGTCTCCCCAGAGGTTCAACAATTCGTTGGATGACTGATAAAAGATGTTGATCATTAAAGAAACGAATCCCTGTTTCAAACAGTTTACCTTCATGCTCAACAAAAATCAAATCAGGACCATTAATCATTACTTCTGTAATATCATCTGCCCGGAGTAAAGGAGAAATCGGTCCATAGTTGATCAATTCATCAACAATTCCCTCCTTGAAAATTTCCGGGGAAATATTGCGGGGAATTTCATGCCAGAATTCACGCATTACCCGCGTAAGAACACGATCCAAGCGTACTCTGGTTTCAGCTTTAGCCAAATCCCGCACATGGATCGCCGGCAGGTTCATCTCGCTTAAAATCTTTTCGTGAATACGTTTTTTCAGCTTCATCATCTCATCTGTATACAAAAGATTGACTGATTTGTACTCACTTTGGAAACGTCCTTGATTAAAGAAAGCCCCCCGGAATTTCTGAATGTCAGAAATCATTACTGTTTGTTCAGATTCATCCGGGGATTCTTCCTCTTCCACATCCTCAAAGGAGAGCAAAAGTTCATAGGAACAAAGACGGATGAGGTTGCCGACAGCAATTTTTGTCTTTTCGGTTATTTTACTTTCGTTGACAAAAACGCCAAGAGAACTATTGCAATCCTCAATAAAAAACTCGCCATCCTCCAACGAAATCATAGCATGACGCCGCGAAATCTGGCTGGCTTTCAATACGATATCGCAATTGGGATCTCTGCCGATCAACCAACTTGATTTTTCTCCGTCAAGAGAAACACTTCTGAAACTTTCGCTTCTGCCTTTGATGATGAGATACATAAGAAACTCCTTATTTGCAAATGGTTAAATTACCATCTCCAGAATTCATACCATTTGCCGTCGTTCTTATGTTTATCGGCTTCGCGATCTTTGATCTGCTTGTCTTCTGCTTTTTTCATTTTATCCAGTTCAACAGCAACAGGGTCAATAGCGGATGCCTTGGCCATTCTGCGAACACAAACCAGAGTCAGAATTTCAGTTTCATTGAAATTGTCAGAATCTTGAGAGATCAACCATTTCAAACCGGGAACATTACGCAAATACGGAATGGACTCGGAAGTTGTATTCATCTGCAAAAATTCTTTAAGACCACCGACAGCAATGGTTTCGCCGATTTTGCAAGTGATTGAAGTATTCGTTGAAAATTTCTTCAGATCGAACTGAGTTCCCTGGGGCGCGACACTCTGAGAGGGATAGCTGAGTTCCTGCTTGAGTTCGATGGAAACATTGTCTGCACCGGTCAAACCGCCTTTTACCTGAAGAATCAAGCCGTATTCAACTTCGGTAAGATTGGAGATGACAGTTGCACCGTTGACTCCAACAGAACCGAGGTAGAGAGTACCGCCGCTGTGCATCTTACGGAAGTCTTGAGTATCATTACTCTTGAAAGTCAGGAAGCCTGCACGACGGGCGCGAACAACACCATTTTGTCCGAGAAAAGCCAATGCTCCAGTGAGGGAACCGCCGCCCTGAGCCATGAAACCAGCTCCGCTTCCGGGATAATTGGTACCATTGAAGCTGCCAGCGCCATAGTTAGTCTTTTCACCACGCAGACGCAAAGCGGAAAGAACGCCATCAAGACTGATTGCTCCTGACAGGAAGTTGCCAAGCCCATTGATGTTATTACCAATTCTTTCCACATCAGCTTTTTCAAGAGCGATATGAACAATATCAATCTGCAGCATTTCAGGAACAACCTGTACATTGACAAATCCTTTGACCAATGCCGCATCCGTAGAAGTAGCAGAGGTGTTCAGGGTCAACCAGGGTTGAGCACGCAAAATGCTGTCAATGGTTTTCAAATCAGCAGGATTGTAAACTGAACCGGTAACGGTCAGCATTTCTCCAATCTGAGTGATTGCCAGTTCGCCAGGCTTAGTTGCAGCATCCTTACGAACGATTTTAAAACCGGCTTTTTCAAAGTTTTTCTGCAAGCTGAGCATGACTTCCGGGGTCGGATGATAGGTGGTCAGGTCAAGAATCACAGAACCATAGGCTTCGGTAACCTTGCGTTTCAAAATCCAGTTGGAAATATTATTGATTTCACCACGCAGAACGATACGACCATTATTGATGGCAAGATCAATTTCAGAAACATCGCTCAAGTCGCGCTTCAGGGCGTTAAAAGTCTCACGGATGTCGTTGATCACTGTCACGCTGTAAACCTGAGACATATTGCTGCCAAGCAACTGCACATCGGTCACACCGATTTTCAAACCGTTGATGCGAACCTGACGATCGCTGAGGGTTTCAACACGGACGATGTCCTTGTTACTGATACTGACGTTCTCTACCTTGAAGGGTACGTCAACGACACTCAAAGATCCCACCGGGATTCTGAGCAGTTTTGCTTCTGCGGCTGAAAGGGACAGAACTGTACCAAGAACAGCCAGCAACGAAAAGATTTTTTTCATTTTTTCTTTCTCTTTCTTTGTTATTTTGTTTTACTCGGAACATGCGGAATCACAACATCGTTAACACCTTCAACAAGTTTGCTGAAGGTAGAGCTGCTGACTACGCCAGTATCCAAGCGGTTAAGATTTGAATCATCATGAGATTTACGCAATGCGGGGTACAACTCAACACCTTGTGCCTGAGCAGCGAGCAATGTGTTCGCCTGACTCGGTGGTAAAGCCAATACTACCTCATCGCCACCTTGCTGTTTGTTATCTGCCAAACTGAGAATTCGAACTTTGGGCAGAATTACAGCAGTAACCTTACGACGTTCTACGGTTGGTTTTTGACCGGCAACCGAAGCCTTCTTTACTGTTTCAGAATTGAAGGTCCCCAAGATTGCGATCTCGTCGCCGGGACGGAGAGATTTTGTAACAGCTCCGGCAGAGAAACTTACTGAGATTGCCCATTCGCCTTCTCCAATAATATCACTCAAACCCCGGCCGCTGTTGACATCATCCAGAAGAATATAATCACCTTCTGCCACGGGCATATTCAACTTGCGATCTCTGATAATGGATGTTTGGGACCACAAAATTGCTTTAGTAGGACGGGCGTTTTGCGGAATTTTCTTTTTGGTAAAAGAACCTTCTGTTAAAATATCTCCCGGTCCAAGATTCCGTGCAGCAGCCACGACTTCGATCATTTCTTCTTCCGCCAAAGCGTTCTTCTGTAAAACCAGACGATTGACAGCATATACTGCAGCCAATCCAAGTATTACAGCAAGAATCAAAGGAATCATATTTTTGTTCATTTCAACACATTGCTCCTGAAAGAGTTTTTTCTGTGTTTTCGGCATGTTTCACATGGGAAACAACAACTTTTCCGGATATCCCCCACCGGAAATAGGGTGGTGTGTTCGTACTTTTCTGCAGATCATACCTCCTTGTTATTTTGTTAATGTTGGGTGTCGATTTCATTTTATAATGTCTCCATTGTTCTTTTGACCTGTTCTAAAAAACGTTCAGCATCAGCATTGCCATTAGCCATAGCCTTTTCATACCAGCGTTTTGCCTGTTGCCAATTACCTGCTGCTTCACAAATTTTTCCCATAGCCAATTGAGAATCTGCATCATTTTCAGTAGCCGCCAATAAAAAATATTGACTTGCAAGGAATTCGTTTTTGGCTATACCAATACCTTCGGCATAACAAATCCCTATTTGAGTAAAGCATTTTTTATTTCCCAGTTCTGCACCATATTGGTATACTTTCAAAGCATCTCGATTATTTTCTTCCTGATAAATTTTTCCCAGTTCATAAAAGGATTCTGCCACCCCATTTTTAGCTGCGATCAAAAAATATTCCTTTGCTTTAACGGAAGACTGCCATTGATCATCAGGTAATTTACCTTCTTTGTACATTCTTCCCAGATAGTATGCAGCCACAGGATTTTTTTCAGAATTCTGCCGGAACAGCTTGAAAGAACGAACATAGTTATGCTTATTAAACTTGTTAATTGCTTCTTTGATTTCAGCAGTATGGTATTCCTCAAAATTCGGAATCTTCTTCTGAAATGAAATAAATTCCTCTTCTGTTTTACCGGGAGATAACATGAGTTTCTCAATACGCCATTTGTAATCTTTAGAGCGAATAAAAACATGACATGACATAAGAGCCGGAAGCAACAACTCTTTCGGATTCTTTACCCATTTACCATTATAAAACACCTCGAAGTCCTTATTGCTCGAAAGAACGACTGTTCCTTGCAGAGGGATAATCGGTATGTCTAATTTTGTCCCATTATCTTCCATTACAAACTCTCTTTCCACTCTTTGGCAACCGGAAATATCAATGTTTATCTTATACGTTCCAGAAGCAAGGGATATCTTTCCCGGCAGATGTATTTCAGCAGACTCAATTCCTTCGCCGCTGATTTTTACTGTATTATTTTTCTTTAACCACTCCAAAACATTATCCGAAGCTTTGGGTACTAAAGTCAAAACTCCGTGTTCTACAATTATGTTATCAACATCAGAAATTTCCGGTTTTCTCATTTCTTCAGGAGTCAATTGATTTTTTACCCAGGCAACAGCCTCATCAATAGTTGATTTTGTAATCACACCAGTTTGGTAAAGATAAAATCCTAAAAATCCCAAACCTCCCATAATACAAAGAATAAAGAATGATTTATAAACTTTTTTCGCAATATTTCCGGTAATACCACGATATATTGCAGAAAATGCTGCTTTGATCTTTGCCTTACGCTTCTGGCGACGTTCTTCAGCCAAACGCAAGCTTTCAGCAGAAATTTTCTGTTCTTTTTCTGAAATCTTTTTCTGTTGTTCAGACATACGCCTGCGCTCATCTTCAATGCGTCGGCGTTCCTCTTCGATTCGCTTGCGTTCAGCAGAAAATCGTTTCTGATGATCAGAAATTCTCTTTTTTTCTTCTTCAATCAAATTTTGCTCTTCAGAAAGCCGTTCTCTTTCTTCGGAAACCTTTTTGCGTTCCTCTGAAAATTTTCTATCGTGAGAAGAGATTTTCTTTCTGGCTTCTTCAATCAAATTCTGTTGTTCAGAGAGACGCCTGCGTTCATCTTCAATGCGTCTTTTTTCTTCCTGAATCTTTTGCTGTTGAGCATCCATTTCCTGTGCTTGTTGCAAATACTCCTGATTCGACGGATTTTGATCCACTATCAATTTGCTGAGCAAACGGCAAAGGGTTTCAAAATTGCGGGGACGATCAGCCTTATCTTTTGCCATCATCTTTTTTACAAGTTTTGCCGTAAGAGTACTGACAGCGGGAACTTTTGCCTGAATATTGGGGACAGGTGCATTGAAAAGCTTTTGCAATATCTCAACTTGCGTTCCGGTATACGGCTTCTCTGCCGCCAGCATTTCGTACAGAGTGACACCAAGAGAGTAAATATCTGCCCGACTGTCTACCGATTGAGCATCTGAAGCCTGTTCCGGTGAAATATAAGCGATCGTTCCAAGCATCATCTGAGGATTGGTCAGCTCTACATTTTCATTACCCGAATTGGATTTTGCAATACCAAGATCGGCAAGTTTAACTTCACCATCGGTGGTCATCATGATATTGTCTGGTTTAATATCACGATGTACTATCTTCATTTTTTCGGCAGCGAGAAGTGCTTCGGCCACTTTTAGGACGATTTTTAAGGCAGATTGTTCATCGAAGCGTCCTTTAGCTTTGATGATTTTACGGATTGATGCCCCATCCACATATTCCATAACAATATAGTAAATACCATATTTATCGTCATAGTTGGCATCCATAACATTAATAATATTAGGATGACGCATATCAATCGCAAGACGCGCTTCATTCATAAAGCGTTCTGCGTAAATATGATCTTTCTCCGCAACAGAAGGAAGCAATATTTTTATAGCTCTGAAAATATTCAATTTCACATGACGGGCAAGATACACTTCCCCCATACCGCCGCGGCCAAGTGCTTTTTCGATTCTGTACGGACCGATCATTGCATTTGCAGGCAGTATGTAACGGACCATGCGCCGTTGGGCACTGGTCGTTGAAACGGAAGAACCCGCTGATACTGAACTTCTCTGTGAATCTGCTGTCATAATATTTTTTCTATTTTTTCTTTAGTCAAACTACTCTGCGAATACCCGGTTTTATCGCTGTCGATCCGCCACAACATCATTTGGAGCTTCCTGCTTCCTCTTTGCCAAATGCTGTGTTCTATTTCATTTTTCTTTCCACTGGTAAATGATTTGGTACACTTCCAACCGGCCTGCCGCATTTTTCCACCGACCCACGTTCTGGCATAGGCGTAACTGTACGGCAATTCTCCGGAAATGTCCCATCCTTTGCTCGCTTTTGCCGTTGCGGCAAAGCAAGTAAATATTGTAAACAGAAATATGAAAAAGATTTTTTTATCCATAATCATTCTTTCGTAAAAACTCCATACGCAGAAATTTGTTTGGCATCGGTGTAAAATGATACTGATTTCCCGGACACAGCCTGTCCTTCATCACTTCCTGCGTAATTTTCATTTGCAATAGTCACCCATGCCGGCTGACTGCCGCTTACTGCTTTGCACAAATTTTCACCGTTTTTAGTACGGTCATCATTGTTATTGCGCGAATACAATACGAGTTTCTCATCATTCTTCCGTAATTCAAACTCGTTGCTGTAATTAAATGCTTCATCAGATTTCTGTCCCATAAGTCCACTGAGGACCCGAATGGATTTTATCCAACCGGGTACCTTCAACACAGCATTGTTTTTAAGAGCATTTTTCTTCCACCAGCCATTGGAAGACACAACGGTTTCATCTTTATCTTTTGCAGTTATCTCAAAATCTCCCATAAAATCTCTTTTTCCGATTGACCCGAAGAAATCTTCTGCCACATTGATTTCCGATGGAGCTTTTGCACCCCAAGCCCAAAGATCATGCTGATCCATTTGCAGAAGCAAATTGCGATACAAAGACACTTCCCCCGCAAAGAAAATCACTGTGATAAACACGAGGTACATCGGTAACACCAGAATTGTTTCCAGCATCACCGAACCCTTGTTGTCATTGTATAGATCCCTCATCCGCATTGTCATTCCTCAATTAGTGGAGCATATCCAAATTAACTTTTTCATTCAGCTTCAACCCCGATTCCGAGTCTGAAATATCAATTTCGAGTTTTTCTGCAACTTCCTGCAACACTTTATAAGCATCATCTCCTGTAAATTTTTCGCCATCCCAAGACTTCCAGCATCTGCCTACAGGCAGGAACATTGGTTCCCAATCATCCACAAAGAGATTCCATTTATCTTCATTCAAAAACTTGCTGTTTTCATATTTTTCGCCATTCCGATATCCGGCTCTTGCGGCTGAAACAGCCCATAAGTTACCGTTGACGCGGAAATTCAGGAATTTGTTTTTGCCAAACACATTACCGAAAAGATCCGGGATATCTTTTCGGGCGGCAACAACAACAGCACCATTTTTACTAAAAAAAGATTCATTCAATTTAAGAATTCCGGCTTCTGGGATTGAATCCCAGCCCACCTCCCATGGTACATCTGTACCGGATGCAACATTCAATTTGTTTCCAGGAGAAGTTTTACGCTCTGGTTTGGAGTCAATTTTAGTCGGTATATGGTCCAAACCATCGCAAGCCCATTGAACAGCATAACCGATCCACTTTAATTCAGGAATAACCATTTCCTTATAAGAATAAGACAAGCTATCATTTTTCACCCACCATCCCAAGTTCTGCCAGTGAATATCTTCTTTGGAAAAATCTTCAACTTGGGTTTCGTACCGATCAAAAACATCTTTTTCTTCAGTCATTTTCTCAAGCCAATCCGGCTTGATGGAAGAAACATAATACGAACTATCTGCCATTCCTTTCAATATATTTTTAACAACAAGCTGAGCTCGATCATTCATATTATCTTTTATTTTTTTCAATTCATTGCTTAACTCGTTTATATTTTTCTTTCCTTCTGCAATTTCAGGAGCGAGCTTGAGGTATTCGTATTTCCCGACTTTTTCCAAAATCTTCTCAAGTTCTACAATGTCGCGCCCCTCGACATCACGCAGTCGACCATGAATTTTCCAACCTGATACAGGAGGCCACGGAATATCTAAAGCCAACCCATAACAAAGATCATCTGTTCCATAAACATACTCTGTCGTATGTCTTTTGTCACTTTCGCCAAACAGAAAACCGGCAGTAACTCTTTTAGCCTTCAAATTATGCAAAGCACATTGATTTGCGGTATTCATTTCAAAATGTTTGCTTTCGCATTCAGAAGCCTCCTCGATAAACGCATCGTAAGTTTCAGAAAGCCAACGATTCATAATATAATTAACCTGCCGATTATTGGTCTGGGCATATGTCCATGCCAAAGCCCGGTTCAAAACGGCAATGCGGCTGAGAGAATCCGCCTGAACCAACGCGGCAGCATAAGCAGCATTATCCACTTTATACTGCAATTCTGTCCTCGCCCGGATCACTTCACCCAAAGCAAAAACAGACATACAGACAAAAGTCAGGAACAAAAAGACCAGCAGGGAAATCGGCATTGCAATACCGGAATCCTCAACTAATAGTTTCTTTGTAGTGTTTTTTGCTGAACGGATCATCTCAGTCATTCCATCTTTTGTAATCGTTTTTATCATCAATGGCAGAAGCTGCAACGCTTGCTGGTTTGAAAACCGCTGTCGTTCCGGTTATAAGAATATGTGGGAAAAAATCTCCTTTGTAGTTTTTTGATGCAACACCACTAACCACTCCATCATCCACTTTCCAAATATATCTTAAAAATGCTGAACTTCCTGAAAGCACATCATTGGCTATCGGGAACATCATCGGCACATTAAATTTCACAGTCACAATTTTGCTGCCAACTCCAGTTTGGCTGACAGTCACTTCTTCCATTTTATCATTAGCTCCGGCAGGATCTGCCCCGCCGGTTCCGCTGATAAGAACATTTGTTTCTCTATTTTTCAACCATTCTCTGTTTAATGGAGAACCACCATTGTTGGTATAAGAAACCAACGCACAAATTCTGCGTGCAGCCGCCTCAGCTGCTTCCTTTTCTTCGCTATCTGCACAGGAAATCGTTGCCCGTCCTGCAGCAGCCGCCGCATATTGAACGACCTGACGGCAAAATGAAATATGAGCCAACTGTGCCGTCAGGAAAATCAGCAGGAACAAAAACGGCAAACAGATGATCGCCTCAAGCATAACAGAACCTTGTTCTTTTTTCAGTTCAGCGAGCGGATAAGACATACAGCACCTCCGCGACCCAGCATCCGGCGGCAATCGCCACACCGAATGGAATTCTTACTTTTTCTGACTGCTTTTCCGGCAAAGATTCCTTTCCGGCTTTCCGGCCATAATGCCGATCCGTGCAGCACCGCCACAAATGTTTTAATCTTGCCGCATCGGTTTTTCCGGCAA
>JAZNPK010000016.1:0-50767 GCA_045589595.1 Victivallales bacterium | reverse complement strand
GCCAAGGAGTTGTAGTTAACACTTGTCTTCCTAAGACCGCTTGGCCTCCGACTTTGAATACAACATTGACGGACAGATTGCAAAAGCAATTTACGGCGATAAAGTTGAAGAATTTATATGGGACGGCCTGGCTCTCATCTGGCGCAGCGGAAGTCGGATCGTAGCCATGTCGTTCTGTGAGCCAAGGAGTTGTAGTTAACACTTGTCTTCCTAAGACCGCTTGGCCTCCGACTTGACACCGCTGCGCCAAATGAGAGCCAGACCGTCCCACATGAATTCTTCGACTTTATCGCCGTAAATTGCTTTTGCAATCTGTCCGTCAATGTTGTATTCAAACTTGGCAACAGTTTTTCCATTCTGTCGTACTTCGGATACTTTGTTCTGACCGTTATAGATGTAACTCTTATCTCCCGCCTGAACCATTCTACCGGCTGCATCATATTTGTAATGAGTGGTAACTCCATTGACAGTTGAAGTTACAAGTTGATTGGCTTTATCATAAGTATAGGTTGTTGTTAAGCCATTGATTGTTTTGGAAAGCCGGTTGCCTGCCGGATCGTAGGTATAACGCTCCAAATCTTTGCCTTGAGCATCTTTGACCGCCAGCAACTGACCACGCAAGTCATACTCAAAATTTACCCGATTGCCGTTAAATGCCTTGCCGGTCAAAGTTCCATCATCGGCATAGAAATACTCTATTTCTGCTAATACCTTCCCCGCAAATGCAGGAGCTGCCAGTGTGACTAGAAGTAACAGAGTGAAGATTTGTGTAATGGTTCGTTTCATTTCAGATTTTTTTCCTTTCAATAAAATAACCACAAACATAAAACTTGTCAATATCCCGTTTATGACAATATTGAAAAATTTATACCGTCACTATCAGTATTGCTGCCCCAGAAAATCACCAGTACCCGATACATCTCCCTCCGGTTCTTGTCATAACCTCTGGGTACACGGTATTGAAACACCGCATTCCTGTTCTGCGGAGATTTCGTTTTGACCATAATCGTTTCCGCCGCAAGGAACAACGGAAACATAAATATCGCAATCGGTAATAATCGTATCATATGAACACCTGTAGGGTAACAAGGATAATTTAACTACAACACCTTTACCAACAGACATTTCCGAAGAATGGCACCAATTAATTATAAAAATTATTATAATATAACAGCTGCAATTTTACCATTTTTACTCTTCTACTTAATTAATTTTGGGGGGAGATAAATCTGGCAGGTTGGAGATATCTAAATCTGCGATTTTCCATGTTTTTAGGTTTGAATCAAGCACCTTCATTGATATTTTTTTGTAGGTAACAACACCAGCCGGTATCCACTTTTGTTCAAGAGTATACGCATTTTTTATGCTAATTAATGGCAACGATGGATAACTGGCGGATATTATTACATTCCCTTTTTTTTGATATTTTATTTTTTGTTTTGGCTTCATATATTCAGAATGAAGATTAGAATAAATAATAATATAATAATTATGATAAAAAACCAAAAAAGTTTTACCGGAAGATTCCTCTTGCCAACAACTTAATATTGTTGAAGATTTATTATTTGCCCAAGCCATATTTATACCACAAAAAAGTATAATTACTGAAAATATTTTCCTAAAATCAAACAACATATTTTTTCTCCTTCGAATTAGTCGACAACTATTCTTTAAATGCTGATTTTGGCAAATATTTACCCCATCCGACCAGTGTACCGGGTAATTTTTCATCAATCGCCTCTATTTGTCTATCTGACAAACCAATTTTTTTCAATAATGTTGATGCTAAAGAATTACTGTTATAGTCCCCTGGCAGTAAAGTCGTAGCCCCATAAGATATGGCGTCTTGATTATATTGACTATTCATTTTTTTCATTCAGATTTTTTCGATCACGACCCGGACTTTCAGGTGCTCCGCCCCCTCTGCCGCAAAGGCATCATAATGTCCGTTCCGGTTACGGGAGGGGCGATTCAAATTCCGGATCGTGCCGTCAAACACAGTATATGTGCAGCGGTGACCGCCGAAGGAAACAGTCAATTCATTTCCCTGCTGTACGACATCCGAACGGGTTTCACCGTTGAACCGAAAAACCGGCAGCAGACACCCCAGCGATCCGGCTCCGGAATATTCGATCTGCAATCCATTGGCGTCCAGAAAATAATCGCACGAAACAGCTTCTCCGCCGGGGAAGATACATTCCACCGTTAACCCGGCAGATCCACCTTCTGCAAAATGTTTTTTCACCGTGTGAACGACTTCTTTTGCAGTAGCGTACTGCCATTCACCGTTCACCCGGATCCCCGGGGCGATCGCCAACAGAAACGGCTCCGGAATATCCAGCGTATAACACGGTTTTTCCGGACATGGCGTACTGCAGCAAAGTTCTGAAGGAGCACCTTTCCGGTGCAATCTGCCAAGACCGTGACAGTCATAATGATAATCCGCTTTATAATCATATTCGGCAAAATATTCTCCGGCACGAAGGAACACTTTATGGAAAGCATCCGAACTCTGCCAGGTCATACCGGAATAATCGTCCAGTTCACCAACGGGAACAGAGTCGTCGCAGATCCGGTATGCCGCATAAAGGAAAGATGCCACAGTGATCATATATTTATCAAAGTAAGCATAGTCTTCACAGCCATATTTACTTTCCAGCGGGAAACGGTTTTTAATGTGCTGCAATGGCCTTTTTTGCAGCCAGAATGCAATGTTTTCCAAAGCCCGTTCCACCGCAGCTTTGAATTTGCCTGCAAGGGACAGATCGCCTTTCTTTGCAAAATATTTTGCATAATATTCCAACAGGATAACAAGGTGCGCTTCGTTGTGGATAAATTGGTTGCTTCTGCCGCCGTATGCGATCTCTCCGGTAACAGACTGCATCCGGAGAGTGGGGATGGCAGACTCCTCCAAAGCAGCCTCCCAGATTTCTCTGTATTTTCCCCGATATCCCTGATCCAGCAGAACGGCAAACAGCCCGCGCGTGACCAGATCATAAACCATCGGCTCCATGGGATCACGGTACTGTTTGTTTTCGTCCAGATGACGCAGCTGGGAAAAAGCCTGCAGATCAATAAAATCGGAATAGACGTCAGTCAAACCATATGTTTGGCGCATATATTCACTGACCATCGTGAACGCCGCCCAGTTATGGACAATATCATCCGGTGTTCTGGCATAGACAGTATAGCACTCATACGGATCGATCTGTTTCAGTAATTCTTTCCATCCCATCATTTTATCCGCACAGATCACATCTGTATGCTCCAGTTCCTGCATACAGAAAACGATTTCTTTCACAGAAAAATCATTTCCCGCTTTGACTTTCAGAAACTGATCACAGCAGAGATCCATCATTGCAATAAAACGATCCTTCAAATCCAGACAGCGTCCATGAGCCATAAGGATCCCGATATTGGCGGTCAGGCGGGGAAATCCATGTTCTTTCAAGCCACCGCTTTTTACCTCTTGATAATAGCAATCAATGTGTGCAGTAGAATATGCTGAAAGCGTAATTTCCATTAAGTCGAGATAGTATGATTTTTTCATGCTCAATGCTCCTTACCTGGGCAATTTTCCGGTAATATAATTTCCGTTTTTTGATTTTGCAAGCCGGATTTATTCTGATCTTTCCGATTCCTGCCGTCCGATTACGATCCCGACTTGATTTTTTTCCTTACATCTAATATAATAAATTCAATTAATTCAGTTGAATATGATACGTGATTGGAAAGGGAAAACATCGAGGTTTTTATACGAGACGATGGAAAATTCGAGTATGATGGAACTCTTTATCGTTCTCTATCTGCTATCGCGGGAGTAATTACCGGAACTCATTGGAATGGTAAGAAATTTTTTGGGGTGAAGTGATGTCAACTGTTGTAAAAAAGCGATGTGCCTGTTACACACGAAAGTCCCGAATGATGTATTACGATAGTATATATTCTCAACTTTTCAACTTCATACCCCGATATCGTTTTGAAAAAATCGTAAAAAAGTCAGGCGGAGACCGATATTGCAAAACATTTCACCGCATGGAAACAATTTTTGACTTTGCTTTTTGCTCAAATTTCCGGCAAGGATTCTTTGCATGAAATTGAAAACGCTTTGCTTGCCAACCACAAACGCCTTTATCACCCCGGCATGGAAGCTGTGGCGAAATCCACGCTTTCAGAAGCGATGAACCGCCGTAATCCGGAAATATTCAAAGCATTGTTTGAAGAAATTCTTGATCGGGTTATGGCAGTTGCTCCAAAACATAAATTCAAGTTCAAAAATCCGCTGTATGCGATCGACAGTACCGCGATAGACCTGTGTCTTTCCCGTTACAACTGGGCTTATTACCGTAAACACAAAGGGGCAATCAAGCCGTATTCGTGATACCTTAATGCAAAATCAGTCTCTATTGGAAGTCCTATCGCTTGACCGAAAAATTCTTGAAAAGCCGCCAAACTGGAATTTGCCAGTCCAAGAGGAACTTTTCAGCCCCTTACTGCTCTGAAATTTTTACCGGACAGCAGCGATTGCAATTTGAACTTTTCAGCCTTTAAGAAGTCAGAGAATTTTTTTAACTTTATGCGATACCTTGATAACATTCTGACCTACCAAAGATACTCCGATTTGAGGGGGAAAGTCGGCTTGCTCCATTGGGGGGGGTAACAGTACATAACACTGCAGTGTGCTTTGACTGATTTTCTTTCTCCGGCGGAGGTCTAACTGACCTCTTACAGCGGAGAATTTGGGGGGATTTTATTTTATATTACCTTTGGCGGTATTGATAGAAGAAATCAATGTAATGCGGAGTTCGCGGCATAATGACTCCAAACGGTCATATTCACCGGGAACGATATAATTGGTTTTAGAAAGCAACAACAGCCAGTAACTGGTTTCATTTGCTTCTTTCAAGGCAATTTGCAGTTTGGAAATAAAATCCGGTTTGCCGTGAGCATATTGCGCTTCGTGGATATTTGCTCCGATACTGGTTCCGGCTCTGCCAATTTGATTGGAGATGACCGTTTCGTGCTGGCTTTTCAAGAATTTTACCAGATTGAGGATTTCAACAGCAAAAGATACAGACAGATCAACAAGTTTGTTTGAAGTTTTTTCCGTAATGAGTTATTCCTTTCAACTGTTAATATAACAATGCAAGGTATGTATTACAAGCGGAGAACTCTCATTTTTTCATTTTCTCATCATACGGAGCGTAAGCGGAGTGCTTCATATCGAAACAAAGTGGAGATGCTTCATATTGTGAAACGACAGTGGAACAATGCTTCATCTGAAAAGGCGTTTTATGAAGCACGGCTTCGCCGTATGAAGCGCAGCTTACGCTGCATGAAGCGGCACTGCGTGCCATGAAGCGCAGCCTTTTCAGGCTTCATGTTTTTTTTGCCCAAAATTCGGGCAAAAAAATGGGGTGAGTGACGAGACTTGAACCCGCGACCTGCTGGGCCACAACCAGCCGCTCTAACCAACTGAGCTACACCCACCATAAAAGTGACATAACACGAAATATAGCATGATTTTTTCCGATGTCAAGAGGCGGGACATTCTTTTTTCAGAAAAAAGCGTCAGCGCGAAAAAAAACGCAAAAATTTCCGGAAAATCATTTGAAAAGCGCGCGGATTGAACTAATAGTTCCTTTTGATATAATGGATAATAGAAAAGACCCGAAAAACAGGAAAGCTGAAAATATGCCTCACGATTTTGTTCATCTGCACGTTCATTCAGACTACAGTCTGCTGGATGGTGCGTCTGCCATTTCCTGGGCGAAACTCAAGGACCCCGCCGGGAAAACGGATATTGTCGGCATGGCTCAGGAACACGGTATGAAAGCTGTTGCCCTGACGGACCACGGTGCCATGGGGGGATGTCTGGAATTTCACAACGCCATGAAAAAAGCAGATCTCAAGCCCATTATCGGCTGCGAAACATATATGGCGCCGGGATCGCGTCTCGTTCACCGCACGGAAGGACAGAAATTCCGTGCTTATCACCTGATTCTTCTGGCGGAAAATCAAACCGGTTATCACAATCTCTGCAAACTGATCTCGGAAGCGCATACCACCGGATTCTACTACAAGCCCAGGATCGATAAAGAGCTTCTGGCGCAGTATCACGAAGGGATCATCGGGATGAGTGCCTGTCTTCAGGGCGAGATCGCAGTAGCTGCCCGTGACGGCGGTCATGATATGGCGAAGAAAGTCCTGACGGAATATCTGGATATTTTCGGGCGTGAAAATTTTTATCTGGAACTGATGTATCACGGCGGCAATCCTGCGGATTATACGCACCTCACCCAGAAAGAGCAGGACGATCTCCGGGAAATGCTGGACGATCAGAAGAAGGTGAATAAGATCCTTACCGCGCTTTCCAGAGAAATGGAAGTCCCGCTGGTGGCGACCAACGATGTGCATTATCTCCGCAAAGAACATGCCCGGGCTCATGAACTGCTGCTGTGTATTCAGACCCGGACCACGATGGATATGCCCAACCGGATGCGCCTTTCCTCCGATGAGTTTTATTTCAAGTCCGGTGACGAAATGTATGAGATCTTCGGTAATGAAGTGCCGGAGGCTCTGACCAATACCGTGGCTGTGGCGGAACGGTGCAATGTGACGATCGGTTACGAAAATCATTATCCCGAATACAATCCGCCGGAAGAATTTGTTGCAAATCTGGATATGGATGCCATCCGCGCCGCGTCCGCCGGTGAGATCCGGGCGGAGATCGAAAAGGATGCTGACAAACCGGCTCCCTCCGAAGCGGAACAGAACGATCTTGTCCGCCGCCGTATCGTGCTGAAACTGGCGGGACAGTATCTGCGCCACATCTGTCTGTACGGGACCGGTGAAAATTCCGTCTGCGGTTACAAGCGCAAGTACGGATATGATCCGCTGGATCCGCCGGAGGACAAAAAAGAGGAAGCGGCAGTCAATCTGAAACGGATGGACTACGAACTTGAGGTCATCAACCGTACGAAATATCCCAGTTATTTTCTGTGTGTGTGGGACTTTATCAACTGGGCGAAGGAACATGGGATCCCTGTCGGTCCCGGCCGCGGTTCCGGCGCCGGTTCCATTGTGGCGTATCTTTCCGGGATCACGGACATCGACCCCATGCGGTACGACCTGCTTTTTGAACGGTTCCTGAACCCGGACCGCGTGTCTCCGCCGGACTTTGATACCGACTTCTGCGAACGGCGGCGTCAGGAAGTCATTGATTATGTGATCGACAAGTATGGTGCGGACTGCGTATCCCAGATCGGTACATACGGTACGCTCAAGGCGAAAGTCGTTCTGAAAGATATCGCCCGCGCCCTGAGCCGGTCTCCCGGCGACGGCAACATGATCACAAAGACTGTGCCCGACGATCCGAAAATGACGCTGGACAAAGCCATCAAGGAATCCCCCGATCTCCGCGCCCTCATGGAAAAAGAACCGTGGGTGAATGAGATCTTCGATTACGCAAAAACACTGGAACAGCTGAATCGCCAGATGGGGATCCATGCGTGCGGTGTGATCATCTGCAATCAGCCGCTTGCGGATCTTGTCCCCCTCGGCAGAGGCGCCCATGAAGAAGTCATCACCCAATATGTTGCGCCCCTGTGCGAAAGTGTCGGTCTGCTGAAAATGGACTTCCTCGGTCTGCGTACACTGACCGTGATCCAGGATGCCTGCGACAATATCCGTAAGAACCGGGGCATTGACCTGAATATGGATACGGTCCCGCTGGACGATCCGAAAACATTTGAACTGCTCAACAACGGCGATACGGTGGCTGTGTTCCAGCTTGAATCCGGCGGCATGCAGGATCTGTGCCGGAAATTCGGTGTGGAAAATATCAAACACATTATCGCTCTGGTGGCGATCTACCGCCCGGGTCCGATGCAGTTCATTGATCTGTTTGTGGGCCGCAAGAAGGGGACGATCCCCATTGAATACGACCACCCGAAAATGGAACAGTTCCTCAAAGAAACTTACGGCATTATGCTGTATCAGGAGCAGATCATGCAGGTGGTGCAGATCCTTGCCGGATTCTCGCTGGGGCAGGCGGATATTCTCCGCCGCGCCATCGGCAAAAAGAAAATCAAAGACATGCTCGCCCAGCACGATAAATTTGTGGAAGGCTGCGCAAAGACCAACAATATTCCGGAAGCTCAGGCAGAAAAGATCTGGGAGAATATCAAGAAATTTGCAGACTACGGCTTCAACAAATCCCACAGTGCCGCCTACGCGATCATGTCTTACCGGACCGCGTATCTGAAAGCCAATTTCCGGCCCGAATTTATGGCAGCCGTAATGACAAGCGAACTTTCCAACAGCGAAAAACTGGCGTTCCTGATCGGGGAATGCCGCGATGCCGGGATCCGTATCCTGCCCCCGGATGTGAATACCAGCGATGTGAACTTTACGGTAGATGGCGATGCCATCCGTTTCGGGCTGGGCGCCATCAAAGGTTTCGGCACCGGTGTCTCCCAGAGCATTCTGGACGCCCGGAAAGACGGTCCCTTCAAGTCCCTGACCGATCTGCTGGAACGGACGGAAGGGATCAACAGCAAGGCGCTGGAAAGCCTGATTCGCGCCGGTGCATTGGATGGTATGGGGCTGAAACGGGCGCAGTTGATCGCGATGATCGATAGTGCCATTGCCAGTGCCAACAGTACCAAACGGGACCGCGAAAGCGGACAGGGCAGTTTGTTCGATCTTCTTTCCGAAGAGGATCAGGGCGAAATGGCGGCGGTGGAAGTGCCTGATATTCCGGAATTTACAGAAGCGGAACGACTGGGTGACGAAAAACGGCTCCTCGGTTTTTATGTGTCCGGACATCCCCTCTCGCAATATCAGGATATCGTCCGCACCTATTCCTCCGCCAAGATCGCGGATATTTCCAAAATGCCGTCGGAAGTCGGTGTCAAACTGGGCGGTCTGCTGACATCTATTGAGCGGAAATTAACGAAGCAGGATCAGAAACCCTTTGCCATTTTCCAGTTGGAGGATCTGACCGGAAATGTGGAATGTATCTGCTACAACAAGACTTATGAAAAATGCAAGGAATATTTGGAAGAAGGAGAGGCGGTATTTGTCCGCGCCCTGACGAAGAAAGGCGAGGAAGAAAATTCCCCCTGCGTCCTTGTGGTGGATTCGGTCCAGCCGATCATGGGGATCTATGAAACGGAAACTGCCGGATTGCACATCCATCTTGATGCCGTCAGCCACGACCGCAGTCACCTTGAACAGCTGGGGGCGCTGCTGAAGAAAAACCGGGGCGATGTGCCGGTGATCCTCTGCATCCATACAAAGGAAAATGTGACGGCTTTCGTTGAAACAGCAACCACTTTCCGTGTTCAGGTCACCAAAGCATTTCTGGATGAACTGGATGGTCTGCTGGGCTTGAGACATTACCGGATCAAAGCAAAACCGGATGTTCCCCAGCCGCGTCCGAAATTCAATAAGCGTGACTGGAAAAAAGAGAAAACAGGAGAAAAAGCATGATCCCGGAACTGAAATTGAAATACCTTGCGGCTCTGTTCTTTGCACTGATGATTTGCGGTGTGCTTCAGGGCGCGGCATCACCGGCGGACGCGGCAAAAAAAATCACGGAACAGTGCGGAAAAGTTTACCGTCTGGTGAACCGTTCCCCGTTCAAGATCGCCAATCAGGAGATCACGGCGGAACCCTTTACGGCGTACCGTTTGTTTTATCAGGGGCATCCGCTGAAAGAATTGAAAGTT
Source organism: Victivallales bacterium (assembly GCA_045589595.1). Classification (GTDB taxonomy): domain Bacteria; phylum Verrucomicrobiota; class Lentisphaeria; order Victivallales; family UBA1829; genus SIG77. Next base: position 41,033 of record JAZNPK010000016.1, on the reverse strand, counting down.
CCGTCATCTGCCAATGCGGCTCAGGCGAAAGAATATGAACGGCCCGCCTTTGCCGATATTGTGCTGATCCCTGTGGATTCCCCGTTCCGGCTGGACAAAGCGTTGAAATATTCCCGTCCCACGACCGAAAAGGAAACGGCGTTTCTGCTGTTCCGTCAGTTCGGTATGGAGTGGCGCGACCTGAAAAACCTCAGCAGTCTCCATTCATACACGGTGTATGTGGGAAAAAATGATGACTGGTACTGCTTTGCAAGTGCCAACACCAGTTTTCTGCTGATGCTGCAGGACACGCTGAAACTGAAAGACGGGTTCGTCCCCATGGAACTGCTTGCCGAAGCGCTTTTCGCCGCAGATGTTGCCAATGTGACCGCCGATACTGCGATGCATATGTTGGCAGGTTACGGCAATCAGGCACTTCCTCATCTGGACAGAGCCATTCAGGAAGCCGCCTCGCTGGACGACGACACATACCGTCCGTTTTTTGCGCTGTCGCAGATCAATACGCCGGAAGCGTTTGCCATGATCAACCGTTATGCGGAACAGACGACCGACCGCAATGTACTGGCGTCTCTGTTCCGTGTGATCCTTCTTAATAAAGTGGTATCGCCCGCGTTGAAACCCTGTTATCAGAAAATGCTGGAACATCAGGCGGGCGTGGAGGAACTCATCCGGATCTACACTCAGCTGGGGTGGGCGGATGATCTGCGCAAAGGGTGTGCCCTGATCGCGGAAACACCGAAGACCTACGAAAATTACCGTCAGGCGGTGTTCTATCTGGAAAAAGTGGACGCTTTTCTGCTGAAACGGTACGGCGATCTGGAAGAAAGCATCCGTCAGTTACTGCTCCGGAGCGGGGATATGCCCAAATCCATTGCGTATCACACGGTGAGTGAAACGGAAACAGAACGGGAGATCCGTCTCCGGAAGGAAGATGAAAAACGGATCGCGCCGATGCGTATGGCATTGCTGGGCGGCCCCAAACCGAAAATGACCATCATTTCCGCGCTGAACCTTGCGCTGATGGATGACTCCAATGCGCCCCAGTCTGTCAAAAATTATGTCGCCCGTGTCCGCAATGTGGGGCTGCAGATCCTCCGGGATATGCCGGATAAACGCGATGAGATCAGCCATACCCTGCGGACGCTTGTGACGCACAGCACGGTGGAACGGGAACAGAGATTACTCAGTGAACTGGCGGTCCGGCTCCGGATCCAGGTCCCCACCCGGTAATTTTTTTCAATTTTTCGCGATTTTTATTTTACTTTTTCAATTTTTTCGTTATATATAAATGTTCAGCAATGGTTGATTCGCGGTAACAAAAAAATTGAACAACGAAAGGGGTATTGATGATGCCGATCCGTCATTTCGTCGGTTTCTCCGCTGAGCCTGCACAGATCACAGGGGAATTTTTATTGTCGCTGGCAGACAGTTCTGCGGGGATCACCGATCTGACTGATACGCTTCTTGTCCTGCCGGGCAGAAGTGCAGTCCGGAATGTCACTGCCGCATTGATGCAGCAGGCAGAAAAACTTTTTCCGCCATCCTTCCGTACACCGGGCAGTCTGCTCAAGCGTGAAACATCTTCCGGGGAACAGACCGCCTCTGCAGCAGAGCAGCAGTTTCTGTGGCAGCGTGTACTTTCCGGGCTGGATCAGAGTTGCTTCGATACATTGTTTCCGCTCGGCTATGATCCTGCCGATGAGATCCAGCTGCGTCATCTTGCGGCGCAGTTTGCCACGCTCCGGAAGACGTTGACCGATCACATGCATTCCATGGCTTCGGCGGCAGAGATCTTTGCCGATTCCGGTGAATCTTTCCGCTGGGGTGAACTGGCGGAACTGGAACAGTTGTTTCTGACGGAACTCTCCCGCGAAGGCTTGGGCGATCCCCTGACAGAACTGCTGAATACGGTGGCAGATACCGCCCCCTTTGCCGCATACCGGCATATTGTGCTTGCCGCCTTGCCGGATATTCCGCCGGCAGCCCGCCGACTGCTGGAAAATCTGAAGCAGAGCGGGACCTGTCAGATCCATATTCTTGTGTTTGCGCCGTCTGAACTTCAGGTGCGGTTTGATGAATGGGGCTGCGTGATCCCTGAAGCGTGGTCCGGTTATCCGCTTGATTTCGGTGAGCCGACCAAATCACTTCACGTCGCACGGAATCCGGAACACATGGCGCAGATGGCGTTGGATTTTGCAAGTGCCGATGGCGCATTTGATCCTGCGACCGATGCTGTGGCTGTTGTCGATCCGAATACAAATCACTGGTTGAAAAAGACATTCTCTTCCGCCTTCCCCGATCTTGAGATCCATGATCCTGCCGGGGTCACGATGGATAAACTCCGGATCGCACCGTTGCTGTCGCTTCTGGCTGATCTGCTGAACAATGCGGCGTACCCGGAAGCAGGTGCGGTCCGCCCGCTCTTCGTTCACAGCGGGATGCTCCGTTTCCTCGCGGACGGGCAGGGACAGGATGAGCTGCTGAAGGAACTGGATCAATATTATGCGGACCATCTGCCTGAAACGATCCGGCACGATTCCCCGGAACCGCCGCCCAGACTGAAAAAAGCGTTTGATGTCATTCTGGAAATCCGGCATGATCTGCTGACAAGTACCGCGCCGGTGCAGACGCTCCGGGATATTCTGCAGAAGATCTTTCCGGCAGAAGAGACACCGCCGCCCATGCTCGGAATTTCCTTCGGGGAAGAAGTGCGTGTGGTCCGTGAAATGATGGGGGATTTTGAACGGTCTTATCTGCTGTCAAAGATCCCTGCAAAACAGTGTTTTACATTTTTCACCGATCAACTTTGCACCACACGGGCGTATGCCGCCCGCAACGATGCGGCTATGGACCTGACCGGATTCCTGGAACTGCCGTTCCGGCCCGGCATCAGACGCCTGATCCTCTGCGGAATGAACGATGGCAGTATTCCCGAAGTCCTGCCGCCGGATCCCTTCCTCTCCAACCGGAAACGGGGGCGGCTGGGCATTCCGGACAACGCGCTGCGTTATGCGCGGGATTGTTTCTATCTGGCATCTCTGCTGGCGGTTTATCCGGACATCCATTTTATTTCCTGCCGAACGGATGACGATGGTTTGCCTCTGCGTTTCCCCGCTCTGTATTTCGCAGGCGCGGACGATTTTCAAATGCTGCAGCGTCTGGAACATCTTTACCGCCCGCTGCCGCCGGCAGATGTGCAGACCGGCAGTGATGAGGGGACCGGGAAAATTCAGATCTGCCCGGAATGGGAAAAGATCTTTCTTGAGAAAGACGGTGTTACGCCCCGTTTTTCCGTGACAGATTTCAAGGAACTGCTGTTGAATCCGGTCCAGGCAGTTTTCAGCCGCAGTTTCAGGATGGAAGAACTGGATGTGGCGCAGGTGGAACTGGATGCAAGAGTTCTCGGTACGATGTGTCATGACGCGCTGGAAAAATTTGATTCGCAGAAAGAAACCGATGACGAACTTGTGGCACGCTTTGAATCCGGATTGGCAAAACAGTTCGGCAGACCGTTGCCCCTGCCGGTGAAGATCCAGGCGGAAATGTTCATCCCCCGGTTGAAACATGCCGCACCCATTCTCCGGGAATCGGACAAACTGCGGAAAAAGATTTTCCACGAATGGAAACTGAACGACGGAAAAGGAATTATGTTCCGCGGCGCACTGATCAAGGGGAAAATCGACCGTATTGAGATCAGCCATGACGGTCAGGAGATCCGCCTGATCGACTTCAAGACTTCGGACAGCGGAAAAGCTCCGGAAGCCGATCACTGGCAGCCCGGCAATAAAAGATTCACCAATCTGCAGCTGCCCCTGTATCAGCTTCTTCTGCCGCTGGATGAAACATTCCTCAAGGCGTACAGAGAACTGTTCCCGGAAAATGATCCGGCATCGATCCGGTTCGTCTGCGGTTATTTTGTGCTGCCGAAAGCCGTTACCAATACCGGATATTCCATGTGGGAAATCTCTCCGTCCCAACTCGGGACCGCAGCGCTTACTGCTGAAAAAGTGATCCGGCTCGTGGCGGAACTGCGGTCCGGAAACTTCAGCGCGGAATGGGCGGACCTGCTGCCCCCGGCAAAAGATCATGCGATCCTGAAAAATTGGTACGATGCCTGCGCAAAACTGGTGCTTCCGACGGTGGAAGACGCCATCGGCAACCTCGATCTGAACGCAAGATAAAAAGGGGATTTGGAATATGATGACACAAACGATGATGACACCTGAACGGAACGAAGCGATCATGGCATCTGCCGGGACCGGTAAGACCTACAATCTTTCCATGCGGTATATCCGTCTGCTCCTGAGCGGCGTGAGACCTTCCGCCATTGCTGCACTTACATTTTCCAACAAAGCAGCCGGTGAGATCCTGGAATCGATCATCACCCGCTTCTGCGAACTGATCAGTGATCCGGAAAAACTGCAGGACGCCAAAAACGAGGGCGACCTGCCGGAATGTATCACACGCAATATGCTGCTGGATCAGCTCCGTATCCTGTTGTCCGGCCCGGACCGTCCGAATATTTCCACGCTGGACAGTTTTTTCTTCCAGATCGTCCGTGCCTTCCCGCAGGAATGCGGCATCAACGGCGCGATCACCATGCTGAACGAAAAGGATGAACGCCCCCGTGTCAGAGCATTGATGCGGACGCTCAGCAGTATGGACGATGCAGGACGCAGAGAACTGCAGCAGATGATCAAACTGGCGTCATACGGCAACGAAGAACGCAGTCTGATGTGGGTCATGAAAGATTTTCTCAAGACATATTACACGTTCTACCGGGAAGCCGGTGCATCGTATCTGTGGGGGAATCCCGCCGATATCTGGGACAGTTACGATCACAAATTTGTGCTTACCGCCTGCGAACTTGAAATGCTGGAAGCGGACGGTGATGCCCTGATCAGTGCGATCGCCGATATGACCGATGCCGCGCAGGAAAGTCTGTTGAAAAAATGGAATAAACTCTGCACTTCCGCAAAAGATTATATCAACAGCCGGACCGGTGATTTTGATGACGGTGATTTTTCCCAATGGTTCAGCTCCATGGATATGCTGCTGAATCCGCAGAATATGCCGGAATCCGTTTTTTCCTACCGCAGAAAAAATTATGTTCTGTCGCGGGATTTTATGAAAATCGCCGCAAAAGTGCTGCTGCATCTGATCACTTGCGAGTTTGAATATATGATCGAACGCACAAAGGCATTGTTCAATCTTATGGCGACCTTTGACCGGACTTACTCGGAAACGGTAAGGCAGGCAGGGCAGCTCACATTTCAGGATATTCCCCTGCTGATCGCCGGAAAATCCGACGCATACCGCGCGATCTTGGAAGAACGGCTTGACGCACAGATCGATCATTATCTGCTGGACGAGTTTCAGGATACCGCAAATCTTCAGTGGTCCATCCTGAAAGATCTTGCCGATGAGATCGTCCGGCACGAAAGCACGGGACGGTACCGTTCCTTTTTCATGGTGGGCGACATCAAGCAGTCCATTTATCAGTGGCGTTCCGGCAACCCCCGTCTGTTCGGGATGATCTGCAGCGATTACGAATTTCAGAAACAGGAACCCGGGGACCCGCCGCCGCAGAATCTGAAGCGCAGTCTCACCAGTTCCTTCCGTTCGTCTCCGCCGGTCATTCAAGCCGTCAACGATGTATTTTTCCATCACGCCGCTTCCATTCCGGATGATACTTTGCGCGAGGCTGTTAAGCGATTGGACTTTGAAGAACACAGTTCCAATGAAAAGAAAGCCGCGAAACAACCGGGCTGTGTGATGATGCTCTCCACACAAAACGGTATGGATCGGAAAGCGGAAATCATCAGCCGGATCCTGCGTGAGATCGATCCGTTCCGGCGGAAAAAACCTTTGTCCGTGGGGATCCTGATCCATCAGAACAAAACAGCTGTGGCGTTGAAAGAAGCCCTTGCCCGTTGTGCGCCCGATCTGCCGGTCACGCTGGACGGCGAGATCAATGCGGAAGAATCCATGGCATTCACCGTGTACCGTCAACTGCTCCGGCACGGGGCGCATCCCGGCGATATGATGGCGATCGGTTTCCTGAGTATGCTGCCCGGCGGTATGAATGGTCTGCGCGACAGCGTATTTCCGGAAAAAGCCGGTTCGGATGAAAGCCTTTCCGCCTGTGTCCGGAATATGGTGGCGGACCACGGGTTCTCCCGTCTGACGGAACAGTTCGCGGCGGCGTATTCCGATCTGAAACCTTTTGATCAGGCGCGTCTGCAGGTCGTCCGGAAAGCCGCGGTGGCGGCAGACAGAGAATCCTTCCGGTCGATCGATGATTATCTGGATTTTCTCCAGCTTCATGCCGATGTTCAGGCGAGTACGCGGAAAACGGTCCAGATCATGACCATTCACAAATCCAAAGGACTGGACTTCGATATCGTTTTTCTGCCGGACAATTCAAAAGCCCCCGGCAGCCGCGACAGCATTGTCAAAGCGCGGGATTACAACCACTTTGCAGTCAAAAAAGACGCAAACGGCATCCATCCGGAATTTCTTTCCTGTGTGCCGGTCAAGGTCGCAGCAGAACTGATCCCCGGATTTGCAGAATATCAACAGCAGGAAGACCGTGACGCCTGTTACGAAAACTGCTGCAAACTCTATGTCGCCATGACTCGCGCCAGAAATGCCATGTATATCCTGAACGATGCCGAGCCCGATAAGGAACACACACCTTATTACGACGATCTGCTCCGCTGGGGATTGGCAAACCGTCCGGACAGTTTGACGCAGCCGGACGAAGCGGAAAAGTTTGTGAAAAAGATCCTGTCGGAAACAGTTTCTGAGATCGTGTTGGAATATGCTGCCGGCGAACCGTTCTGGTATCGGTCCGGCAAAACGGAACAGCCGGAAGAAACAGCCGGATCTGCCTGCAAAACCACCGTCCGGCAGTGTCCTGTTCTGTTGCGGAACGATGGCGGAAAAGCCGCGAAAGTCGTAACGCCCTCGGGGACCCACAGCGATTCTGCGGAATGGCGTTTCAACCCCACCCGCGGCACCGATACCGGCACGGAACTGCACAAGGCGATGGAACAGTTTGCCTGGTACACCACGCCGGAAGATGCGGAAACCTTTATCGCCGCCCACGGCAATACGCGTACCCTGTTCAGCCACGGTGAGATCTGCGATAAACTCCGGAAACCGGACGGCGATTGTCTGCTCTGGCGGGAAAGACCGTTTCTGGTCAGATTCCCCGACGGCGATATCGGCAGCGGCAGTTTCGACCGGGTGGTGATCCGGCTGGAAAACGGCTGTCCGGTCAGCGCAGAGATCATGGATTACAAAACGGATAAAACGCAGGATCCGGAAATTTTTCTGAAAAATTATTCTGCCCAGATGGACATGTACCGCAGGGCGTTGTCTGTACTGTTGGATCTGCCGCAGGAAAAGATCGGCTGTACGCTGTTGGCGGTGACGCCCGGCAAAGCCATCTCTGCCGCTGAGAAAAATTTGTGATAAGTTTGAAAAAGATTTGTTTTTTCGATGAAAGGCTGTATATTAATAAAGAGAAAACATTGAAATTTCATCCATTGACACCAAACAACCCAAACGAAAGGTCTCACAATGGCAGTCAGCTATAAAGATCTCGGTCTGGTCAACACCAGAGAAATGTTCAAGAAGGCGATGGAAGGCGGCTACGCTATTCCGGCTTTCAACTTCAACAACATGGAACAGCTCCAGGCGATCATTCAGGCTTGCACGGAAAACAGTTCTCCGGTGATCCTCCAGGTCTCCAAAGGCGCCCGTAACTACGCGAACCAGACGCTCCTGCGCTTCATGGCTCAGGGTGCTGTGGAATACTCCAACGAAATCAGCGGCGGCAAAGGTCCCGTTCCCATCTGCCTGCATCTTGACCACGGTGACAGCTTTGAACTTTGCAAATCCTGCATCGAATTCGGCTTCTCCTCCGTTATGATCGACGGCTCCCATCTGCCCTACGAAGAAAACGTTGCCCTGACCAAGAAAGTCTGTGACTATGCTCATCAGTTCGACGTGACTGTGGAAGGCGAACTGGGCGTTCTCGCCGGCGTCGAAGACGAAGTCAGCGCTGCTGAATCCCACTACACCAAGCCGGAAGAAGTCATCGACTTTGTGAGCCGCACGGGTGTGGACTCCCTCGCCATCTCCATCGGTACCAGCCACGGCGCATACAAATTCACGCCGGAACAGTGCACCGTTGATCCCAAGACCGGTCTGCTCGTTCCGCCCCCGCTGGCATTCGATGTTCTCAAAGCCATCGAAGAAAAACTTCCCGGCTTCCCCATCGTTCTCCACGGCGCGAGCAGCGTTCCCCAGGAAGAAGTGAAGATCATCAACGAAAACGGCGGCGCTCTGAAAGCAGCTGTCGGTATTCCGGAAGAACAGCTCCGCGAAGCTGCAAAATCCGCAGTCTGCAAGATCAATATCGACTCCGACTCCCGTCTTGCTCTGACCGCCGGTATCCGTAAAGTCTTTGTGGAAAAACCCGCTGAATTCGACCCGCGCAAGTACCTCGGTCCCGCCCGCGACAGAATGAAAGCCATGTACGAACACAAGATCCTGAACGTTCTCGGCTCCGCCGGACATGCTTACGACAAATAAGCACAGACTTCAGAGATACTGAGTTTTCAGAACACTCCGTCCCTGCGGCGGAGTGTTTTTTTATAAAATCTCAGATGACCGCTTGATTTTTTTAAAATCGCGGTTATTGTATAGAAGGTTCAATCCTTCAGCCGAAGTGGCGAAATGGCAGACGCACTAGACTCAAAATCTGGCGCTCGCGAGAGCGTGTGGGTTCGACTCCCACCTTCGGCACCATTTTTTCTCCATCTTTTATGATTCCCGCGCTTTACATTTTCTCCATACTGTGCTATACTAAACATAAAACGGAATCAGCAATAGGAGACACATCGTATGATCACTGACATTCTGAAGGCATGTGCCATTCTCCTGCCCTATCCGGCTATGGCGCTGCTGGTGTCGCTGCTCCTGACACGGTTTGCGATTTTTCTGTTGCCGCGGCTGGGTTATATGGATATCCCTCACGGGCGTCATCAACATGAAAAACCGGTTCCCCGCGGGGGCGGTGTTGCCATCTGGATCTCCTTTTTTGCTGTTGCCGGTATTATGCTGCTGATGCTGGATGAAACGAATCATCAGTCTCATGCATCGGTGGAAGATTTTATCAGTAATCTGTTTTTACCGGCATTGCTGCTCCTGATCACCGGCTTGCTGGATGACCGGCTGGAACTCAAAAGTTATGTGAAACTGCTGGTGCAGGTCGGTGCCGGACTGATCTTTTATTTCAACGGCTGCGGCATTGACTCCCTGATGGGCTGGGATATGCCGGATTGGCTCGCTCTGCCCGTTACGGTCTGCTGGAGCGTGGGGATCATCAATGCATTCAATCTGATCGACGGTCTGGACGGGATCGCGGCGGGGTTGGCATCCATTTCATCGTTCCTGTTGGCGATCTGGACTCTTCTTTCCGGCGGATCGGTGGAACTGGCGATGGTCCTTTTTGTGTTCACCTGCTCCTGTCTCGGTTTCCTCCGCTACAATTTTTCACCGGCAAAGATTTTTATGGGCGATACCGGCAGTATGTTTCTGGGATTGTTTTTCGCCTATGTCAGTATGCACAATTCCGCGAAAGCCGTAACGCTCACATCCCTGCTGGTCCCCCTGATGGCTGTGGGGATCCCTGTTTTCGATGTGTTTCTGGCGGTCTGGCGCAGATTTTTCCGCCGTTACATCCGGAAAGATCCGGAAAGCAATATTATGAAGGGCGACCACGATCATCTGCATCACCGGATCCTGAAAGAAACGGGGCAGCAGCGGAAAACGGCGTACATTATTTACGGTCTCTCTGCTGCTTTTGCCATCCTTGCCATGCTGACGGTGTTTCTGGAAAAAAATCTTCCGGCACTGGTTTTTCTTATGATCCTGGTGACCATCTTCACCATTATCCGTTATGCGAACATTGAGATCTATGACACGCTCACCTGTGTGGCGGACGGCGTCCGTATTCCCCACCGGAACGTGATCTTTACCGCCCTGCATCCGGTGATCGACTGTGTGCTGGTGATTCTGGCATTTTTCTGCAGCCGTTTCCTTTACGGTGCGCTTGTGCCGGAGATCGGCCATATCTGGTGGATCTTCACATTTGTTGCCCCCATCACGGCATGTCTCTGCCTTTCCGGGATCTACCGGACGTTCTGGCTGCGTGTCGGCATCCGCCGTTACTATCAGCTGGGACGGTGTCTGGTGATCGGCGGCGTGATTTCTTTCGGCGTCAATTATCTGCTGGGCGCATACTATCTTGGCTTCTCCAAAACGGAGTTGTGGGGTTTTTCCGGTATTTTTCTGGCATTTTTTATGATCGCATTGTGCCTGATCACGATGGAGCGGTTCCTGATCCATTATTTTGAAAGTTTCGGCTACCGCAGACTTTATCTGAAAAATCACGCGCACGATCAGGAATTGAAAGAGGTCATCATCTATGGCGGCGGACTTCACTGCCGGCTTTATATTTCCAGTCTGTACTGCGGATTCACGATGGATAAAGAACCGTGTATCATCCGCGGGATCGTGGACGACAACAAGGCGCTGCAGAAGTTGAATGTGTACGGATTCGATGTGATCGGCACATCCCGCAAACTGGAACGGATCTACAACCGCAAACCGTTCCATGAGATCATTCTGACCACCCACGCCCTCGATCCCGAAAATGAAAAGATCCTCCGGGATTTTGCCGCTGCCCGCAATGTCCGGATCCGGAACTTTATCTGCCGTCTGGAAGATGCGGACGGAGACGCTACATAAAAAGCGGTCATTTTTTTGCGGTCCGGTCTTGTATTTTTTTCTGCGCTCTGCTATTGTACGGAGACGATGTTCTGAACAACAATAACATACACGGAGAATCTTACAGATGGATTGGACTCGTTTTCTCAAAGATATTGCTTCGCCCACCATATCCCACAGAGCCGCCCCGTTCTACTCGTGGAACGCCACACTGGAAAGTGATGAACTGCGCCGTCAGATGCGGATCATGCACGAAATGGGGCTGGGCGGCGCCTTTATGCACTCGCGCGTCGGTCTGGGTACGCCTTACTTGAGCGATGAATGGTTCGACCGCATCGATGCCTGCGTGGATGAAGCCCGAAAGCTCGGGATGCATGCGTGGCTTTATGACGAGGACCGATGGCCCTCCGGTGCTGCCGGCGGGATCGTCACGAAGGATGAAAGATGGCGTCTCCGCGCCTTGTGCGTGGAAGAAGTTGCAGAAGCCCGGGAGGGCAGACAGAATGTGGCGGAATTTGCCATTATCTTTGACGAAGCCGGCAAAAAACTCCGTTCCTACCGCAGGATCGGCGGGAAGGATGAGGTCCGCGACGGGGAAGTCTATAAACTGTTCTACCGTCATATTTCTCTTCCGTCCCCCTGGTTCAACGGACAGACCTATCTGGATACCCTCAACCCTGAAGCTGTGGCGGAATTCATCCGGGTAACGCACGAAGCATACAAGCGGATGGATAAAGGCGATTTCGGCAAAACCGTACCCGGCATCTTTACCGATGAACCGCATTGCGGCGCATGGCGGAACGGTGTGTCGTGGACCGATAATTTCCCGGAATACTTCCGCAACCGGTTCGGATACGATCTGCTGGATCATCTGCCCGAATTGTTCTGGCAGAAGGAAGACGCCATGTTCTCCGGTGTCCGCCGGGATTACCGCGATATGCAGACGGAACTCTTTGCCGTTTCCTTCAACAAACAGATCGGGGAATGGTGCAAAGAAAACGGTCTGATCTATACCGGACACATGCTCCATGAGGACAAACTGACTGCGCAAACTGTCCATTCCGGCAATGTGATGCGTTCCTATGAATACATGCAGCAGCCGGGTATTGACCTGCTGACGGAACACTGGATGGTCTTCAACACCGCAAAACAGTGCAGCTCTGTGGCGCATCAGTTCGGGTGTCCGCGGCGGCTTACGGAAACTTACGGCTGTACTGGCTGGGACTTCCCGTTCTTTGCGCATAAAGCGTTGAGTGACTGGCAGTTCGCGCTGGGGATCAATATGCGGGTCCCTCATCTTTCCTGGTACTCCATGGAAGGACAGGCGAAGCGTGACTACCCTGCCAGCATCCTGCATCAGTCTCCGTGGTACAAAAATTACAAAGATGTGGAAGATGTCCTTGCCCGCACATCCGAAGCGTTGTCAGAAGGCGAAGAACAGCGTGATCTGCTGGTGATCTTCCCGGTGGAATCGTTCTGGGGGATCTTTACGCCCTGCACGAAGGAACTGATGGATATGGAGCCGATTTATCAGGAATGGGACACAAACTTTATTCAGCTGACGTTCTCCCTGCTCGGCGCCCATCTGGATTTTGACCTCGGTGAAGAAGATATTATGGCGCGCCACGGCTCCGTTTCCAACGGCATGATCTCCGTGGCAAAAGCGGCATACAATACGGTGCTGATCCCGGAACTGCTCACCATCCGGAAGACTACATTGGATCTGCTGTCGGCATTTGCGGAGCAGGGCGGGAAAGTGGTTTATCTCGGCGAACCGCCTGCGTATGTGGACGGCAAAGTTTCCGGCGAAGCGGCGGCAGTTTATCAGAAATTCCAGTCTGCCGCCCGCGAAAACATGACGGAATATCTTGAAAGTGCGCGGCGTGTTTCTGTTCAGACCGGCGGCAGTGAGATCAAGCAGGCACTTTATCTGCTTCAGAAACACGATCGCGGTCAGACGCTTTTCATCTGTAATCTGGGGACGGATCCCGCACTCCATACATACTGTGTTTCACCCCCCTGCCGCGACCGCCACGATGCGTTCCCCGAAGTGGATGTCACCCTCAAAAATATTCCGGCGGATACCAGACTTTACGAACTGGATCTCCAGACCGCAAAACTTACCCTTCTGCCTTGCACCAACAATGGCGATCTCACCTTCAAGACGTCGCTCGCTGAACTCCAGAGCCGGATGTTTTTCCTGACGGCGGATGAACTCCCTGCAGAAAAACTTGTTCCCTGCTGCTGCGGAAAAACTGTGTCAATCGCGCCGGAAAACTGGCAGTTTGAACTGGACGATCCCAATGTGCTGGTGCTGGACCGGATCCGGTACAGTATGGATGGCGGTCCCTTCCATGCCGATTACATCCTCTCTGCCGATAAAAAGATCCGGCAGGCTCTTGGCGCTCCGGCGCGCGGTGGACAGATGGTGCAGCCGTGGGTTTCCAGAGACAAAACAGAACCCGGAAAACAGACCGATCTCATTCTGCTTGCAAACTTCTTCTGCAACGATGTGCCCGCAGGTGTTGAACTCGCCATGGAACATCCGGAATGGTTCCGGATCTATCTCAACGGTACGCTCATCGAACAGCCTGCCGAACCCGGCTGGTGGGTGGATCGCTGTACGCGCCGCATCCCGCTGCCCGATGATGCTTTCCGGCCCGGCGAAAATGTGCTGGAACTCCGGGGCAGATATCATAAAGATCTGTCCGGACTGGAAGCCATGTTCCTGCTGGGTGATTTCAGCGTGAAAGATGAGAAGATCGGCAAACCTGTCACCTCACTCCGCACCGGAAGTATTGTGGATCAGGGATTTCCCTGCTACTCCGGAAACATCATCTACAAAACGGAAGTGACACTGGATGCCGAACCCGCCTGCTGCCGTCTCCGCTTCGGTGAATGGCGCGGGGTGTCTCTGGCTGTACGGATCAACGGCGGTGACTGGATCCCCACGCCCTTCCCGCCCTTTACCGCCGATCTGACGGGGCTGATGAAGGCAGGCGTCAATACCGTTGAACTGCGGGTGAACGGCAGCCGCCGCAACGCGTTCGGTCCCTTCTATGCCGATTCTGTTACGCCCGATTACTGCGGCGCATGGTATCTGGAAATGGATGAACATCCGGACCGTTGGCTGGTTCCCTTCGGGCTGCTCACAAGCCCGGAACTTGTCATCGCCTGACCGTCCTGACACTGTCATAAAGATCCGGTTCCGTCCTGTATGGTGCCGGATCTTTTTTTGTAACTGAAATGTTACCATATTAAACCGGAAAAAAAGTGTGCATTCCCGCTTGAAAATGGTGAATTCCGCGGTAAATTGATTGTTACATTCCACGATAAAAAAAATCAAAAATTTCAAGGAGATCTGAAAATGGAATATCCCGAATTTCAGGGCAGAACAGCAATCGCGACCGGTGCAGCATCCGGTATGGCACTGATGTTTCTTCAGCAGATGGCAGCCAACGGCGCCAATGTGGTCCTCTGCGATGTGAATCTGGAAGCGGCGGAAGCGGAAGCGGAAAAGATCCGTCAGCAGGGCGGAAAAGCCATTGCCGTCAAGGTGGATGTGCGTAAATATGCCGAGATCGAAGCTGCGGTGAATCTTGCCATTGAAACATTCGGCAGCGTGGATTATCTGATGAACTCTGCGGGCGGCAACTCCCAGCGGGTCTGCAAACAGACCGGCGGTTTCATCAATGCGTCTCCGGAAAGTATTGAATGGGGCGTGGATGTGAATCTGAAAGGTGCGGTCCTTTTCACACGCGCGGTGATCAATCAGATGTTCAAACAGAATTACGGCGTGATCATCAATATGGGCTCCATCGACGGCGTTACCGGTGCGCAGGGGCTGGATTACACCGCCTCCAAAGCCGGTATGATCGGTTTGAGTCAGGGCACTGCCAATCTGGGCGCGGAACACGGTGTGCGGTCCGTCTGTATTTCACCGGGTCCCGTTCTGACACGCGCAGCCATGGCAAATATGCGGACGCTTCTGGGCAGAGCGGCGGAGACCATTGAAGTTGTCAATCTGATCCTGTATGTCTGTTCCGATAAAGGTTCATTCATCACCGGAACCAACTATGTGATCGACGGCGGCAGAAGTCTGGCTGCATCCCGCTTCTGAGGCAGAGACGGCATAGTATGAAAAAGATCCTTGTATCCGGAGCCACCGGGGCAATGGGGCAGTACCTTGTCCCGGAACTTGTCCGCAGAGGATATCAGGTAACGGGCATCACGCTGGACGATGCTGTCAGCACAAGCCCCGCATTGCGTTATGTGAAACTTGACGCTTACGACAGCGCGGCGATGCGTCAGTTCCTGCAGCAGGAAAAATTTGATGCGATCGTGGATTTCATGATCTACAATACGGCACAGATCCCTACCTTCCTGCCCCTGATGCTTGACAGCACCGCGCACTACATTTATCTGTCCAGTTACCGCGTTTACAGCAGCAATGAACTGCCCATCCGGGAAACATCGCCCCAATATCTGGATTGTGCTGAAAACATCCCCTTCCGGCACAGCGACGATTATTCCATCTACAAGGCGCGCGGTGAACGTGTCGTGCGTGCGCTCGGCAGAAAAAACTGGAGCATCATCCGTCCTGCGATCACCTATTCGCTGCACCGTTATCAGCTGGTCACGCTGGAAATGGTCAATACTGTTGCCCGCGCACGTGCCGGAAAGAAAACGGTTCTGCCCCTTCAGGCAAAAGATGTGCCTGCTACCATGACCTGGGCGGGGGATGTGGCAAAAATGATCGCCGCGCTCCTGTTCAACGAAAACGCATTGGAACAGGATTATTCCGTTTGTACGGCGGAACATCATACCTGGGGCGAGATCGCGGAGTATTACAGAGAGATCTGCGGTCTGGAAACGGTCTGGATCGATAAAGATGAATATCTGGAAATCGTTTCACCCGATCCCTTCCACCGTCATCATGCACGCTGGCAGCTGGAATTTGACCGACTCGTTCCGCGGATCATGGATAATACAAAGATCCTTTCTCTCTGCGGTCTGGAACAGAAAGACCTGATGCCCCTGTTCGACGGCTTGAAATATGAGATCGGACGCTGCGCCGATACTGCGCATATCCGCCTCAATGAGGCAATCGACGGCTATCTGGCAAAACATCAATTCTGAAGGAAAAAAGCATTGGAACGGATCCGCATCATACAGGTCGGGATGACGCACGAACATGCTGCCGCAAAAATGGTATCACTCCGCAAAATGGAGGATATTTTTGAGATCGTCGGTTATGTGGATGACCGGGCAACTGCGCCGCAGCCCCATTTTTACAATCCCATCCGCTCTGAATATGACGGTCTGCGGAAAATGACCATGGACGAGGCGCTGAACGAACCTGCTGTTCAGGCGGCACTGATCGAAGTCCCCAACAACGAAACCGTGAAAACTGCCATGCCGTTTATGGAACGGGGCATCGCGCTTCACATGGAAAAACCCGCAGGCCTGGATCTCGCCGCATACAGAAAACTTCTGGATGGCTGCACCGCAAAAAATCTGCCGTTCCAGATGGGATTCATGTTCCGCGCAAATCCCGGTTTCCGCTTCGCCGCGGACGCTGTCAGAAACGGTTGGCTCGGCGAAATTTTTGAAGTGCAGGGCAGTATGGGACACGATTACGGGACCGATCAGTATCACGAATACATCCACGGTATGCCGGGCGGACAGATGTATAATCTGTGTTGTCACATGATCGATTTCGCCGTGGAGATCCTCGGTCGCCCGGATCAGGTGCAAAGCTGGCTCAAATCCGCGCCCGGTGAACCGGATACACTCAAAAATAATTGTACCGCTCTGTTGGATTATCCTCACGCAACGGCGGTGGTCAAATGCTGCAGCCGCGAATGTGCCGGGTCCGATCACAGAAGACTCCGGATCTGCGGCACAAAAGGAACCATCGAGATGTCGCCCGTGGAAACATTCGGCGTACCGCTCACGCTGGATCTGACGCTCAAACACGATGTGCCGGGTTACAAAGCCGGAAGACAGACTGTGGAATTCGGACTCATTCCGGACCGCTTTATGGCGCAGCTCACTTCCTTTGCCAATATGATTCGCGGCACGGAAAAAGATATTTTTACACGGGATCATGATTATCTGGTGCATGAAGTCACGCTCGCCGCATCCGGTGTCGTCCCGTGGCAGACACGATAAACTGAAAACCGAAGAAGAAGGAGAAGATACTTATGAAAGCAATGACTCTGGACAAAGATCTGAATTTCCTCTGGACTGATGTGCCCGATCCCGTACGGAAAGACGGCGAAGTTTTGATGAAAGTTCATGCCGCCGCCATCAATCGCGCCGACCTGATGCAGAAGGACGGCAAATACGCATCCCCGCCCGATTGGCCCCAGTGGTGCGGTTTGGAAGCCGCAGGGGAAGTGCTGGAAGCGCCCGCAGATTCCGGATTCAAACCCGGCGATAAAGTCTGCGCTCTGCTGGGCGGCGGCGGTTATTCGGAAATGGTCACAGTCCCCGCCGGAATGGTGATCCCCGTCCCGGAAGGTCTTTCCATGGTGGAAGCCGCCTCATTGCCCGAAGTCTGGTGTACCGTCTATCTGAACCTGCAGCTGGAAGCGGGCGGATTGAAAAACGGCGATGTCTTTTACGTGCAAGCCGGAGCAAGCGGGATCGGTCTTGCCGCGATCCAGTACGCAAAAATGCTGGGCGCGGAAGTCATTACCACTGTCGGATCCGCAGAAAAAGCAGAATTCGTGCGTAATCTCGGCGCCGATTATGTGGTGAATTATAAAGAGGAAAGCGTTCTGCCCGTGCTGGAAGCACACCCGCCTTCCGTCGCACTCGATTGCATCGGCGGAAAAAATATGGGCGAATGTTTGAAACAAATGGTCTTCTGCGGACGGTGGATCATGATCGCATCCATGGGCGGCGGCGATACCACGATCAATCTGGAAACCGTCTGGCGGAAACGCCTGAAACTGATCGGCAGCACTCTGCGCAGCCGCACCAGCGAAGAAAAAAGCCGTATCATGGCGGCTTTGAAAAATGAACTCTCTCCCCTCTTCTCCAGCAGAAAACTCGTTACAAATATCCATGCCGTATTCCCCATCAGCGAAGTGGAAAAAGCACACGCCGTACTCCGCCGCTCGGAAAATATCGGTAAAGTTGTCCTGACTTTCTGCTGAAATACACTCACGCGCGATCGCGGAGTTGTGGCGCAGTAAGGATAGAGCATTTTTGTGCAGCGTTCCGCCGCTGCACCACGGCAAGGGCAAAAGCCCTTGACGCGAACAAAAAACGCAGCACGCAACCGTGCTGCGTTTTTTTGTCGTAAGTTTTTGCAACGGGTTGCAAAAACGGTAGAAACAGGAATAAGAAAAAACGCTATCTGCGAGCGTGCCATTGACCAGACGCAGCGCCGGGAGAAGAAACTGTACGTCGTACTTTGTTCGTGTGCGGGGGGAGAAAAATTGGTGCCGACGATAGGAGTTGAACCTACACGACCGTGAAGTCACTGCGACCTGAACGCAGCGCGTCTGCCATTCCGCCACGTCGGCACACCAGAAACCGGAATTTTCCGGGGTATGGCATCTAATATATCACAAAACTTGCGTTCGTCAAGTGAAAAAACAAAAAAAAACGATGTTTTTTCAAAAATACATTGGTCTTTTAAAAAAGTGGGGTTATATTGATAGCGTGTTGGCAGGTTTAACAAGAAAAATAGAAGAAAGAAAGAATGGACAGCAAACTGTGGAAATGCGCGTCCGACGGTAAAGAAACAATTGCAGATGAGTTGATCCGGACAAGATCTATTCCCGTGGCAGTCGCCTGTTATCTGGCGGCTCGCGGTATCGGAACGGAAGACGTTGATTCTTATTTCAACGCAACTTTCGCCGATTTGAGTGATCCGTTCCGTTTCCCCGACATCGATCTCGCCGTCGAACGACTCTGGAAGGCCATCCGGAACCGCGAACAGATCCTGATCCACGGTGACTATGACACCGATGGTATTACGGCTACTGCGCTTCTGGCATGGGTACTCGAAAAAAATGGCGGCATCGTCAGCTCATTTCTCCCTCACCGGTTCGATGACGGTTACGGCTTTACGCCCGATTCTCTCCAGAAAGCTTTGGATGGATGCGGCGGAAGCTGCGGCGTCCTTGTGACCGTTGACTGCGGGATCAACAGTGCCGAGGCGGTGGCAACTGCCCGGGCGCGCGGGATCGATGTGATCATTACAGATCATCATGATCCTGCCGAGGAATTGCCGGATGCCATTGCCATCATCAACCCCAAAGTCCACGAGGAAGTGGCAGATCTGCGGAATCTTTCCGGCGTGGGTGTGGCATTCAAACTGGCTCATGCGTTTGTGTTGTACGGCAGAGCCCATAATGAGGGCGGCTATACCACGGATATGCAGGATGTGCTGGATTATGTCGCCCTCGGTACGATCGCAGACATCGTGCCGATCCTCGGCGAAAACCGCATCCTTGTCAAGTACGGCATGGAGATCCTGAAGAAACAGATCCGCCCCGGCGTCAGTGCGCTGATCAGTGTGGCGCGTGTGAACTCCAAACTTCAGCCGTCCGACATTACTTTCAAACTGGCGCCCCGCATCAATGCCGCCGGCAGACTCGGCAATGCCATTACGGCGTTGCAGCTGATGACAGCACGGAATATAGTGGAAGCGTACCGTTACGCCGATATGCTGGAAGAATTCAATCAGAAGCGTCAGGCGAAGGAACAGGAAATTTTCTCCGAAGCCAAAAACCAGGTGGAAAATATGCCCGGTTTTGATTCTTCCATGACCATCCTCGCCGCCGGAGAAGACTGGCATCAGGGCGTGATCGGTATCGTGGCATCCCGTTTTGCCCGCGACTACAACCGTCCGGCGATCGTGTTGACGATCCAGGGCGATGAAGCTCACGGCTCCGGACGCAGTATCGGCGGATTGAATATGATCCAGATCCTTTCCAAGTGTTCCCATCTGCTGACGCGGTACGGCGGACATCCCATGGCGGTCGGTCTGGGACTTCATAAATCCAAGATCGCGGATTTCCAGCGTGAATTTGAAGCCCATGTGCGGGAGGAACTTCAGCCTCAGGATCTGCTTTCCAGTGTGTCTTATGACGGCCTTGTGACCATTGCCGATCTGGGCGACGATTTCTTCCATTATTACGAAAATCTCGGTCCTTTCGGACACAGCAATTCTCATCCGGTCTTCCGTATCAATCAGGTGGAAGTGGCGCGGAATTATCCCATCAAAGCCGGTCACACCAAAGGCGTGATGCGTGATGCGTCCGGCATGACATGTGATTTCATTGCGTTCAATATGACCATTGAACCGCGGATGAAGTGGGATATCATCGCAATTCCCCAGATCAATGAGTATTACGGTGAAAAGCGTCGTCAGCTTCAGATCGTGGACTTCCGTCCCTCTGAAGTGATGGCGTACTGACGCAGAAAACGATACGCCCGGATGGCGGAATGGCAGACGCATCGGACTTAAAATCCGAAGCCGCAAGGCGTGCGGGTTCGACCCCCGCTCCGGGCATTTTTACAGGGATCTTGGATGAATAAAGATGGATGCAGAACCGGCAGGGCGACTCTCTGGCTGCCCCCATTGTATTTCGCAGAAGGTTTGCCTGCTGCACTCATTACGGAAGTATCGCTGCTCCTGTTCCAGTTCTTCGGTATGGACCGTTCCGGCGTGGCGTTCTGGACCAATTTCCTCGGCTTGCTCCCACTGATCTTCGTCAAACTTTTCTGCGCACCGGCAGTGGATGCTGTGTCAAAACGGCGTCACTGGATCCTGTTGACGCAATGGGCGATGGCGGCGCTGTTCCTGTGTTCCGCTGTGATCTGCCGTCTGGAATCCCCGGTGCCGTGGCTGATCGCTGTATTTTTCCTTGCCGCGCTGACCAGCGGAGTTCATGATATTGCCGCCGACGGCTTCTATATCCTCGCGCTGGATTCCCACGGACAAGCCCTGTATTCCGGTCTGCGCAGTGTTTTCAACCGGGTGGCGGTGGTGGTGGGGAACGGCGGATTCGTTGTTCTTGCCGGGCTGTTGGCGGATTCCGGAACGGTTTCCGGGAGTACCGCATGGAGTATTTCCCTCGGCGCCGCAGCGTTGTCTATGGGATTGCTTGCCGGGTGGTCCGGACGGTTTCTGCCGCATCCGGGATCGGACTGCGCCAAAGCGTTTTCGTGTCGTCTTTTCCTGACGGATTTCTGCCGCGTATTTGTTACATTTTTTCAGAAGAAACAGGTGTGGACAGCCCTGTTGTTCCTGCTTCTCTACCGGTTGGGTGAAGCGCAGCTCGGCGTGATGTCCAAACTTTTCCTGCTGGATCAGACAGATGGTGTGGGGCTGACTGCCACGCAATACGGATCACTTGCCGGGATTCTGGGCGTGAGTATGATGTTGACCGGCGGCGTGTTGGCGGGTTTTCTCTGTGCGCGGTCCGGCTTGAAAAAAATGCTGCTGCCCATGGTTCTTGCCATCAATCTGCCGGATGCCCTTTATGTGCTGCTGGCTT
This sequence comes from Victivallales bacterium, assembly GCA_045589595.1. GTDB lineage: Bacteria > Verrucomicrobiota > Lentisphaeria > Victivallales > UBA1829 > SIG77. The sequence goes on along the minus strand of JAZNPK010000016.1, from coordinate 19,707 downwards.
TTCTTTCTGAACCCTCGCTCTGGCTGACGGGTATGTGTGTGGCAGTGGAACAGTTCGGCTACGGGTTCGGTTTTGCCGGATACATGCTCTTTATGGTGTGGTTCGCATCCACCAGCCCGGATGATTGCAAAACCAGTCATTTCGCGTTGATGACGGTCTTTATGATCGCAGGGATCCGGCTGCCCGGTATGCCGACGGGCTGGATCGCGGAACGGATCACGGAATGGTTCCCCTGCGGACTTACCCGGTATCAGCTGTTCTTTCTCTGGGTACTGCTCTGCACGCTGCCCGGATTCTGGATCACGGCAAAGATCGGCAGGATCATTGCGCCGGATTACGGTCTGAAGTCGTAAGAATGATTTCCAGCGAGATGTGACGGTCCGATTTTTCATCCCAGAAACTGATTTCGTTTCTGCCGGCTTTCAGGACCAGGTCCGAATTGTTTTTTCTGATCCCCTGATACACACCGTTGATGTAACAATGCATGGCAGCAGGTTTGATCCGCAGCGGAAACGCAATGGAATCCTCTCCCTCTTTGATCCGGTAAGTTCCTTTGACCGGTGAAAGGATCAGAAGGGGATCTTTTTTCTGCTGATTTCCGTGCAGACAACTGCTGCAGGTACGCAGGGGAATGGCGGCAGGACCTTCTCCCGCTATCCGTTTTCCACGACAGTGAATGGTGGGCGTCAGACCGGAATGTTCACAGAGTTCCAGCCGTTTGAGGTCCGTAACATTCTGCCAGAGAAGACTGCCGTGAAGGGTGGAAAGCATTTTTCCCGCGACCGGAGCCGCCAGAGAGATCCCCACCAGTGCTTTTGCCTGTTTCCCGTTTTTGTTTCCGAACCAGACGCCCACGGTAACATCCGGCAGCAGGGCGATACACCATGCATCGCGGCTGTTGTTGCTGGTTCCTGTTTTCCATGCGGCGGGGAGTCGTTCGGCTCCGGGCAGGGGCAGGGTACGCATCATCCGGAGCAGCAGACCGGCAGCGTTTCCGGTGTTCCAGATCTTTGTTTTTTCTGTTCCGGTTTGTGTTGCGGCGTCCAGCAGAAAGGACGGACGGGGATGGATCCGGTTGTCCGGCAGACCCGCATAGGCAGTTGTCAGGGAAAGCAAATCACTTTCTTTGCCGCCCAGTGCCAGTGCCAGACCGACAGCCGGAGTATCTTCCTGAGTTTCCGGAAAAAGATGGAGCGCCGCTAATTTTTTTGTCATACGGCGGACCCCCAGATCCCGGAGCAATCTGACTGCCGGAGTGTTCAGGGAGAGGCTGAGCGCTTCCGTTGCCGTGACTTTGCCCATAAATTTACCGCTGAAGTTTCCGGGACGGTATTCCGGATCGGGGATCGGCGTATCCTGCAGCAGAGTCTCCGGAACGATCAGCCCGCCCGAAATGGCTTCCCCGAAGAAAAACGGTTTGAGCAGGGAACCGGGGGAGCGTTTTGCCAGAACGGCATTGACCTGTCCGTCTTCGGGGCGATTGAAATCCAGTGTGCCGATCATTGTCCGGACGATACCGGTCCTGTTTTCCATGATCACCATAGCCGCATCTGCTACGGAGTTGTCGGCGGGGAGCGCATTTTTCAGCAGATTCAGCCCGGTCTCCGTCAGTGCCGGATCGTAAGCGGTATGGATCTCCCAGACCCGCGGATCTTCCGCGCGCGCCTGTTTCAACGCTTCTGTAAAATACAGGGGATCTTTTGCTGTCGGCAGAAATGGCAGAGAGAAATCCCGGTACCGCAGGGGCAGTTTCAGCACATGCGCCGCTTCCTCCGCCGTGAAATATTCCTGCCGCTCCAGCATGGATACAATGATCTCAAAGCGTTTTCTCGCCCGCTGCGGATGTCTGTCCGGACGCAGTCGCGACGGTGCCTGGGGCAGACCGCTGAGCAGAATGGATTCCGCCAGATTCAAGTCTTTCGCCGGTCTGCCGAAATAATACCGTGCCGCAGCTTCGATCCCGTAGATCTGACCGCCATAAGGCAGCACATTGAAATATTGTTCAAGGATCTCATCCTTTTTGAAAAGCCGTTCATAATAAAGAGCTTCTGCTGCCTGAACAAATTTGTATTTCAGGGTGCGGCGCTGTGTTTCCGCTTTCAGCATCTTGACCAGCTGCATAGTGATGGTGGAGGCGCCGGAGACGATCCTGCCGTTGTTGAGCAGTTGTCTGACCGCCCGGAAAACGGCAATGTCATCCACGCCGTTATGCTCATAAAAACGGTGATCCTCCGCCGCGAGCACGGCACTGATCAGATGTTCCGGCAGATCGGAAAGTTTTACCGGAAAACAATAGCGGTGATCATCCCCCGTAATACAGTGGACCGGTTGACCGGATCTGTCGTAAAAGACGGCTCCGGGCGTAACCCGTTGATATATATCCCGTTCCACCGGACAGCAATAGGGCATGATGCCGTATCGCAGCAACAGCAGCAAAAGAATTGCGGTACCTGCCGCAGGGAGCAGATACCGCAGAAAAATATGTTTGAACTTATTCAATGACGATCTTTTCCACAGGGCGTGCGGATGCTTTGACGTCAGGCGCGTACATTGCTTCGGCAAGGACCGGCGGCACTGCGAAAGTACCCTTTGTCACAGCCCGGACATTGTATTCAATGACCGCATCATCTTTGCTGCCGTACAGCGTTCCGAAGAACAGAAAACGGTCGTAACGGCGTTCAAGAATGGAGGAGGCGATGCCCCGGATGTCTGTGCTCCCCATACGGGTCAACAGTTTTTCATCTTCGATCTCAAAACCGCCGGGCAGCAGATCGCTGATGACCATATCTTCCACCCGTTCCGGCGCATTGATGGTCAGGCGGACCGTGATCAGGTCACCCATCCGGACTTTGCCCGAAAGCGGCTGTTCGGTGTAGGCATTCAGATATTCCTTTTTGATGCTGAAACCGTTGCTGACCGGCTGGAATGTTTCCGGCACTTTCCGTTCATAACGGGTGATCAGGACCGGTGCGGTACCATTGTTTTTCACACTGACCGTTTTATCAGCACCGGTGTAACGCAGAACTTTGCCCGCGAATTTTTCCGTCTTGCCGTTCACGGTGATGTCGGCAACAGGCTTGCCGCCGTTCTTTTCCGCCCAGCGTGCCAGACCCATGATCGCCCAGGCATTTGCCTGTGTGGTTGACCAGTGACCGGCGTTGTTGATCCGCTTCTGAAGGGCAGTTGCAAGTTTTGTAAGTTCTTCCGCAGAAACAATATCTGCGAGACACCAGATGGCGAGACCCAGACGGCGTGTCGCGTCGTCAAACAATCCCAGTCCGGCATTGTTGTGCGGTTTGAGCCAGAAATCGTTTTTCATCAGATCGCGGAGAATGGGCATCCCGGTATCCGCTTTCCCGCCATTGATCATCGCGATCGCCGCCATGAATTTGTTGTACGGTGCAATGTTTTCTTCCACAGCAAGGAAATAGTCTGCAAAATTTGCTGCTTTCGCAGGCTGCAGCAGGGAAAGAATATAAATTGCATAAGCACGGACCGCAGGTGTGTCTTCATGGTAACGGGAATTGATCAAAACGCTCAAATGGTAGTCAATATCACGCAGTTTGCTGTCCGGCAGATCCAGCATCCCGGCTTTTTTCGCTTCCAACTGGAAGTGAATGGCGTAAAGGCTGCCTTCCTTCCACGGCTGCTTTTCGTGTTCCCACATAGCGTAAAGGATACCGGAGCGGTACATCGTTTCCAGATGTGCCATGGCATATTCGACCTTGGCTTTCACACCGTCCTGCGCCACAGGATCCAGCAAACCGGCTTTCACCAGATAGGGCGTAGCCAGATGGGGGAACGCTGTGGAAGAGGTCTGTTCCAGACAGCCGTAGGGATATTCGTTCAGGTAGCGCAGAGCGCCGGAAATGGCGATGACCGGGGAGCCGACTTCCACCACATCAAATTCCCCGGCAGTCTTGTAAACTGCGGTTTCGCCCTGTTTGACCGTGGCGATGGTCATCACATCTTCAGCGGGCAGGGGACTGCGGATAACGATGCTTCCTTTGGTGCTGACGGTTTTTCCGTTCATCGTCAGTTCCGCATTGTAGTCGAAAGTCTTTTTACCTTTTTCCGCCTTCTGGATCACGGTAATGCTTTCAGATCCGCCTTTTGCCAGTTTCACGGTTCCGGTTTTGCCGTTGACTTTCCATTCGGCAGTTCCATCGGGGAAGTCCAGATTGAATGCATCCAGCGAGATCTGGAAGTCATCTCCGGGAGCCAGAACGCGGGGGGCACTGACTTTCAGCGCAATGGCATCACGCAGAATGATATCGCGGTCGCCGGACCCCACATCTGCCGTGCCGGATGCGGTCGCCATGATCCGCATGGAGCCGGTATGAGCAGGGAATTTGACCGGTATCGTGATCTCACCGGATGCAGGGACCTGGATCCGATCCAACATAAAAATGGCGGGAGCCTGCCGCTGTTCGGCGTTTTCAGGCGCATATTTTTTTGCGGCTGACGACATACAGCCGCCGCCGATGAGTTTCCGTTCCAGTTTTATGGAATTGAAGATACGGTCGTATTCATCTGCAGTGTAGATGGGATCGTCTGTTCTGCCGAAAAATGCCTTGAACGGATCCGGTGTTTTGAATCCGGTCAGCGCGAGAATGCCGGAATCGACAGCCCAGAGCTGTACTGTACCGGCGGCAGGTTTTCCGGTTTTTGCGTTTTTCAGCGTGATTTTCACATCTGCCGTGGCGGCAGAATTGATTTTTTCCGGAGCAGAGATCGCCACATTCAGACGGCGCGCAGTCTGATCCACGATCAGTTCCGCAATGCCGGAAAGACGGCGGGTACTTGTCACCACAGTCAGATTTGTATAATAACTGCCTGTGGAAACAGATGCCGGAACTGTCACTGCGAGCTTGTTTTCGCCCTTCACCACAGCAAAAGTCCTGCTCTGATCGATCCCGGTCACACCGGTGGAAAGAATAGCGGAACCTGCATCCGGCGCATAAAATGTCATGTTGACCGTTTCGCCCGGAATGACTTTTTCCCGGTCAAGTTTGAAGTTGATGGCGTTGGGATTGGAGAGCCGTTCTCCGGCTTCACCGGCATAAGACCAGAAATTGTAATTGCTTACAACAACATTCTGATCGTTTTTCAGCTGAAGCGTGTAGTGCCCGGACCGGGGAAGATCAAAACTCAATGTGCCGCTGGAAAGTGCATGTTTTTTCGCTTCGCCCACGGGATACTGTTTTTCTTCCCACTTATAGGTCATACCGCTGCGATTTTCGCAGACGATATATTCCCAATCATTGCGGAGCAACTGGGCAGTCAGCGTCATATCAGGGGATTCCATTTTCTTGCCGTCCGGCGTCACGGCGATCACAGAGAACGTGCGTTTTTTCTCGGAATGTTCCGTTGTTTTGACCCCGATATAGCAGGATGCATAGTGTTTCACCAGATCTTTGCCCGAGGTTACTGCTGTGACACTTCTGCCGGATGTAGCTGTTTTTGCGGTCGCGTAAATGGTTATATGCAGCGGACAGAACACATTTTTATTTTCCGGCAGCTTGAAGGAATTGTTAAAATTCCCCATTTTCGTCGTCAAACAGAATTTTTCCTGCGGCACCGGATAGGTCGGCAACGGTGCGTTGAAGGTGTAATCTTTGAACTCTTTCGGGCTGAATTGACTGAATTCGCTGATCAGCAGCAGACGGATGTCTCCCCCGTGCACCGGTGCGCCGAAATAAAATTTGACATTCCCTTTGGCGGAAATGGTCTGATCTTTCAGGATCCCATTCAGTTTGACCTTCATAGAATCCGGAATATATTCCGAAACCGAGAAGGAAAGATCGGTATAAGACTGTTTTTCATCCGGGGAACAGATCTCCACTTTATAATGTCCCAGCGGAGCCGCAGCCGGCAGTTTGACAGAGAATGAAGCACTGCCGCTCTGATCCGTTTTTACCGTACCGGACGCAAATGTTTTCCAGTTGGGATACCGGATGATCCATTTCAACGGCAGATCCTTTTTGACAATATTGTCTTTCGCGTTTCGCGCCATCACAAAAATATTCATATCTTCGCCGGGAGCGCAGATATCGCGGGCGGTATAGACAAATACCCGTTCCGCTTTGTCGGCAGAATCGGACTCAATGCCGGAGAGGGTGACCCAGCTGCGGTCATCTCCCTTTTCCAGAATGACATACTTCAAGTTGCCATATTGGGCAACGGGCATATCGCTGATGGAGATCCTGACCAGACCGGAAGCATCCGTCTGTGCCGTTTTCAGAAGTAGTTTTTTCCAGCTGTAAAATTTGACCGTTGCTCCGGCAACCGGTTTGGTTGTGGAAATCTGATTGACGGCAACTGTGACGTTTTTTGTGTCATAAGTCACATGACCGGCAAGGTCAGTCAGGATCAGATTTTTCCAGTCGCGTTTCGAGTCCTCCCAATGATAAGGCTTGTCATCACAATCGGTAAGTTCCATCTCCAAACGGTAGAAACCGGGTTTATGCGGAATACCTGCTTTGTCAAGATCAAGTCCGAAAACCGCAGCACTGTTCGATTTCATTTTTACAGGAACTTTGAGCTCTGAATGCAGACTCAGATTTTCCAAAAACTGGCTGGGATAAGAAGCATGAAGACGCGTGAGCGCTTCCAGAAAACGGTTCTCATAATTTTTATAGATCTTCAGTGTCACTTCTTTGCCGGGATTGGAAAGATAAATCGGCAACTCACGCACTTTGGAATGAAACGGAATGATCAACGCACCCGCCCGGGTTTCAACGGAAACTCGATTGGGAAGCGGTTCCTTTTCCGGCGTCAGAAACACAAAAACCATTTCCTTGTCAACTGCCAGATACTCATCCGATTTCGGTACAATTCCCGGCTTGATCTTCAACCGGTAGGTATGATGAGGCTGAAAATCACCATAAAGATAAAATTGATGAGAAGTGTAACTCTGTTTGACATCGAAATTTTCCGGCATCGGATCCAGTACGAAAAAATCAGCCGGCGATTTCCCCTCCGGAATTGCTGCATCTGACGGAAATACGATTCTGCAGCTGTTCAGATTACTATTGCTGATGTACGGAATAAAACTCTTTTTTTTCTTTTCCGCTGCTGCAGGTGCCGCCACAGACGGAGCAGCCTGCTGCACCGCTTGCTGAACCGGAACTTGCGGCGGTTTTTGATGTTTGCGCAAGTCGTTGAATTGTATGATGTTGTAGGTCGCGGACGCGGCAAGTGTGCCGCCGAGCAGAGCGTAGACAAGCAGGTGTGATGCTTTCATAATAATAGGACCATCCTTTTGGTTGGGAGAGAAAACGGAGACGAAGAAAGACCCCTCGCCTTTCATCCGCAGTATACCATAAATGTCGGAAAATACAAGCGGATTTTTGAAAAAAATTCAAAAAAATTTTTTATCGAACATTTTTTACCCTGTTTCGCGCTTTCGCACGACCAGCGGACTGCCGCTGGACCGCAGCAAGGGCGAGCCCTTGACGCGAGCAGAAAACTTGCACTGCGTGCGGCGTTTTCTGCCGTAGTCAAAGCTGCTGCGCAGCATTGACGGAAGAAATAGAATAGAACTTTATCAGCGAGCGTGCCATTAAGTAAGCGATAGCGTTACGCAATGGCACTATATGGCACACACTGTGTGTGACGACGACCAAGCGTTAGCGTTGGGAGAAGGCACTATATGGCGCACACTGTGTGGCACACACTGTGTGCAGCGTTCCGCCGCTGCACCACGGCAAGGGCGAGCCCTTGACGCGAGCAGAAAACTTGCACTGTCGTGCGGCGTTTTCTGCCGTAAGTTTTTGCAACGCGTTGCAAAAACGGTAGAAATAAGAAAAACCTTTCATAGCCTCATCGTGACGACGACCAAGCGTTAGCGTTGGGAGAAGGCACAATAAGGCACACACTGTGTGGCACACACTGTGTGTTTCGCGCGATGCGCGACCAGCGGACTGCCGCTGGACCGCAGCAAGGGCAAAGCCCTTGACGCGAGCAGAAAACTTGCACTGTCGTGCGGCGTTTTCTGCCGTAAGTTTTTGCAACGCGTTGCAAAAACGGTAGAAAAACGAACAAACATTGACCGTCTCATCGTGCCGACGACCAAGCGAAGCGTTGGGAGAAGGCACTATATGGCGCACACTGTGCGTAAGCGAAGCGTTACGCAATGGCACTATATGGCACACACTGTGTGGCACACACTGTGTGCGGCGTTTTCTGCCGTAAGTTTTTGCAACGGTGTTGCAAAAACGGTAGAAATAAGAAAAAACTCAAAACAGTCTCATCGTGCCGACGACCAAGCGAAGCGTTGGGAGAAGGCACTACATGGCACACACTGTGCGTAAGCGAAGCGTTACGCAATGGCACTATATGGCACACACTGTGTGCGGCGTTTTCTGCCGTAAGTTTTTGCAACGCGTTGCAAAAACGGTAGAAATAAGAAAAACCTTTCATAGCCTCATCGTGCCATTGACCAAGCGAAGCGTTGGGAGAAGGCACTACATGGCACACACTGTGTGGCACACACTGTGTGTTTCGCGCTTTCGCGCGACCAGCGGACTGCCGCTGGACCGCAGCAAGGGCAAAGCCCTTGACGCGAGCAGAAAACTTGCACTTTGTGCGGCGTTTTCTGCCGTAAGTTTTTGCAACGGTGTTGCAAAAACGGTAGAAACAAGATAAACCTTTATTTGCCTCATCGTGCCATTAAGTAAGCGACAGCGTTACGCAATGGCACTATATGGCGCACACTGTGCGTGTGTCAGGATTTTTTGAAGTTTTCGCGGATGCGTTGCCGTTCTTCGTCGATTTTTGAGAGGATTGACTGTGAGAACTGGAACCACTTGATGAGGGTGAAAGTGATTCCGACGGCGGCGATCATCCCGCAGAGAAGGACGAACATATCGCCGTATCTGGTATAGAATGTCTGTACCGGTCGTCTCGGGACCGGCACGATAAATTTTGCGCTGCCGCTTTTTTTCCGTTCGGGCTGAAAGATGACATCGCCATTGGATGCGAACTGTTTGAATACGGAATCGGCAAGTCTTCCGAAGGGATCGATCAGGACGGAGTAATCGGAATTTCCGGCGCGGACCATCGGCAATCTTGTTTCGATGGTTCTGAAAATGGAATTGATATAATGCTGTTCGGGTTCGGAACTTTTGGGATACCATGCGTCATTGGTGACGACCACGAGGAAATTTGCGCCGTTTCTGGCAAGTTCCCGGGCGGTATATGCGAATACGTCTTCGTAACAGATCATAACACCTGCATTGATGCCGGGCTTGACGGTCAGGGGTCTGAACGCGCTGCCGGGCGTGAGGCTTCTGCCCAGTCCCATCCATTTATCGAGGACGGGATATTTCCATGCGAGTGGCACGAATTCGCCGTACGGGACAAGGTGTACTTTGGAATAAACGTCTGCGGTATCGTAATCGTATTTATAATTTGCCGGATCCTGTTTTGCGTGCTGAAGGAGCAATGCGGAGTTATAGATATGGGAGCCGTCCGGGTCGAAAGTGAGGGTGCCGATGAGGAATGACGCCTGTGGAAATTCTGCCATCATGCTCCGTACCGTTTTTCTGTAAAGGTATTCAAATGGCGGATTTTTCTGAAGTTGCTGCAGTGATGCGGCGGCATTGGGATTGATCACCGACTGTTTTTTGAGGTTATCCAGAATTTTTTCGTAGTGTGCCTGATTGTAATAAGTCCGCGGTACGGCGGATTCCGGCCAGATGATCAGGTGAAGGGGATATTTCGCTTTATCCAGATCGGAGAGTCCGGACCCCTGATCAGATCGGCTGTTCCCGCCCTGAAGCTGGTTTGCAATGTTGAGTTTTTCGTTCTGGATCAATTCCTGTGACAGACGGTAGCAGGTGGAAAGTGCTTCTGCGGATTGCGGTGCAGTCCCCGCCCGCCGCTGGGAGAGATGAGGCTGTACCACGCCCACCGCAAAGGCTTCTGTCATGTTCTGAGTTTTGGCGTTTTTGACAGCGGAACGGTAGAGATTCAGTCCGGCTGCATTGGCAAAGATCACCATAAGGATCGCAATGATCAGGGGGAAGGGGCGTTTGTATTTTCCTTCCGGCAGACTGTGACGCAGACCGTGGATGGCGAAATATCCGGCGATATTGGTCAGGATCACGAGGAAGGAAACGCCGTACACCCCGGTATATTCACAGATCTGGATCAGGGCAAAACTTTTCCATTGGGATACGCCCAGCAGATTCCAGGGGAATCCGGTAAAAATATGGGATCGCATATATTCCAGCAGGACCCAGATGGATGCCAGTGTGAATGTGGCAAGGATCTCGCCGGAAACCGGATAATGAAAAAACTTTTCCCGCGTTTCAAAATCGCTGCGCCGTATCTCCGCCGGATAAAGCAGATTGCGGCAGACCGCCGGGATGAACGCGGCAAATACCGCATTGAACAATCCCAGCACCACGGCAAAGACAAAGGGAATGAAAAACATGATCTCGCGCAGAAAAAATGTACCGGTGACATGCCACATATAGCCCCAGACCAGACCGTAGAAAAAAGCGCGTTTTTTGGTGCGTTTGGCACACAGCCAGATCAGCGGGATCACACAGACCCATGCCATGATCCCCAGTTTGACCGGGGCAAATGCCAATGTCATACCGGATCCGGACAGGATCAGGATCAGCAGTTCCAGCAATGTTCTTTTGGGAGAGATCCGGCAGAGTTCGCCGCCGGATACAGTTTCTGCAGTATCTGTCATATCAAAAAAACGCCCTTTCTTGCGAATAAATATTCTTTTTTACTGGAAAAATACCAATTTCCGTGATATGTTAATTTACACCGCATTGTGTAAATTGCAAAAAAAATATGGATGAAACATGATAGCAAGTAAAGAAATTTATTATGATCACCTTGTGATCGGCAGTGGTCTGGCTGGACTTTCCACCGCGCTGATGCTGGCAGAACGGACCACCGGTTCCATTGCTGTCGTGACCAAGGGCGCCATAGATGACTGCAACAGTAAAATGGCACAGGGCGGTATCGCCTGTGTTACAGATGCGGATGATACCTTTGAAGAACATCTGGAAGATACTCTGGCGGCAGGCGACCACCTCTGCAATCCGGACGCCGTGATGGATATCGTGAAAAAAGGTCCCCGGCGTATCCAATGGCTGATCGATATCGGAACACATTTCACCACCCGGGCGGAAATGGGATCCGGCGGCGAAGAGGAATTTGACCTCGGAAGAGAGGGCGGACACAAAAAACGGCGTATCCTTCATGCCGGAGATATCACCGGTGCGGAAGTGGAGCGTTCTCTGGTAGAGGCGTGCCGCGCAAATGACCGGATCCGCGTGTTTGAAAATCATGCCGCCGTGGACCTGATCTCCACAACGCGTCTCGGTTACGCGGGGGAAAACCGTTGTCTGGGGGCTTACGTCTTTGATGCAGTCAACAACCGGGTTGAGACATTTACCAGTTTGAGTACCACCCTTGCCACAGGCGGATGCGGAAAAGTCTATCTCTATACCAGTAATCCCGATGGTGCCTGCGGTGCAGGTGTCGCCCTCGGATACCGTGCGTTTGCAGATATTGCCAACATGGAATTTTATCAGTTCCACCCCACGATCCTGTTTTCGCCCAAAGTGACATCCTTTCTGATCAGTGAGGCACTCCGCGGCGAAGGCGGCGTTCTCAAGATCCGTGATGCCAACGGAAAACTGGTGGAATTCATGCAGCACTATCACGAAATGAAAAGTCTTGCCCCGCGCGATGTGGTGGCACGCGCTATCGATAACGAATTGAAACGCTCCGGCAACAGCTGCGTTTATCTTGATATGCGCCATCATACGGAAGAATTTCTCCGGAAACGGTTCCCGAATATTTATGCAAAATGTCTGGAAGCGGGTGTGGATATGGCAAAAGATCCCATCCCCGTGGTCCCCGCTGCCCATTTCAGCTGCGGCGGGATCCGCACCGATACCAACGGATTCACCGGGATCTCCGGTTTGTATGCCGTGGGCGAAACTGCCTGTACCGGTCTCCATGGCGCGAACCGGTTGGCGTCCAACAGCCTGCTGGAAGCTGTGGTGGTGTCTGACAGCGCCGCGGAACATATTGCCGCTCATCTGGACGATCTCCGGCGCGGCAGAAATGAGTACCGTGTGCCGCTTTGGGCGTGCGGCGATGCTTCCATTTCCGATGAACAGGTGGTGATTTCCCACAACTGGGAGGAGATCCGCCGGTTCATGTGGGACTATGTGGGGATCTACCGCACCAATAAACGGCTGGAACGGGCAAAGACCCGTATCAAAATGATCCAGCGGGAAATCGAAAAATATTACTGGGACTTCCATCTTACGAAGGACCTGATCGAATTACGCAATATGGCAACTGTGGCTGAATTGATCATCGATTCCGCTATGAGCAGAAAAGAAAGCCGCGGACTCCATTACAATGCCGACTTCCCCCATCGCGATCCCGCTCTCGACGGCGTGGATACCGTGATCCGGAAACCGGCACCATATCCCATTCACCACTGATAAAAATCTGTTCCAACCATGAATATATCGCTGCAAGAAAAAACCGATCCCCGTATTATTGACATCATCCGCCGTCTTCAGGAGGCGAACTACGAAGCCTACATCGTGGGCGGCGCCGTCCGCGATTTCCTGCTGGAACGGGAACCGAAAGATTATGATATTTCCACCTCCGCCACCCCTGAACAGGTCAAACATGTCTTTGCCGACAAACGCTGTGTGATCATCGGACGCCGCTTCCGGCTGGTGCATCTTTATCTCAACCGGGAAAATATCGTGGAGATCAGCACCTTCCGCAGCAATCCGGATCCCGATGAACAGCATCTCCGCGACGGCGTGCCGGAACACATGATCTTTCAGGATAACGAATACGGAAACGCAAAAGACGATGCCAACCGGCGGGACTTTACCGTCAATTCCCTGTTCTATGATCCGGTGAGCGACAGGATCCTGGATTATACCGGCAGGGGGGAAGCGGATATTCAGGCACGCCTTGTACGCAGTATCGGCGATCCCGCCCTCCGGTTTGAGGAAGATCCCGTCCGTATGCTCCGCGCTCTGAAACTGGTGGGGCAGTATGGATTCTCCCTTGAGGCGGAAACGGAAAAAGCACTCCGCGCCTGTATGCCGATGATCGTCCATGCCAGCCGTTCACGCCTCGATCTGGAATTTGAAAAGATCCTGCGCAATCCCTACGGCAATGTCATTATCGATACGTTCCGCCGGTACGGACTCCTGCATTATTTTCTGCCTTATCTGGATGAACGCTACGATACCCCGCAGGGACAGTATGTCATGCAGTTGTGGGCGAAACGGGACGAACGGATCCGCGCCGGATTGTACCGGAACAGTGTATCCATGAGTCTGGCTTTGATCGCATTGCCCTTTATCGAACAGCATTTCGGCAACGACCCCGGCGGACTCTGGAAACCCGCATTCGGTCTGGATGGACAGCTCCATGATCTGATCCTGAAAGTCCTTGAGCCACGCACCATTATGCGCCGAATCAACGCCAATGCTGTCAGCAATCTGCTCATGCAGATCCGTTTCCACCGCGGGGAACCCGGAGATCATCTTTTCCGGTCCGTTGCCGCTTACGGCAATGCAAGAGAACTGGCTGCCGTGCAGAACGAAGTCCTCTGGAAACAGGAAGGCTTTGAGGAAAATTATCCCGCGGCACCCAATCTCGGTATCGCTCCACGGAAACGCAGCCGGAAACGCAAACATAAGAAAAACAGCAATGCTCCGGCAGATCCCGGGAAAGGCGGCAAAAAATCATGACCGACCGCATCCAGCAGGCTCTTGCCGCGCTGCGGCTGCTGTGGGGACTTCAACCCGTTGATCCCTTTGCGGCAGCGCTGTATCGCGTCCTGAATATGATGCGTGCCGGAAAGATCACGCCCGGTCACACCGTACCGGATGACGGCACGGAAGATGTGATCGATGCCCTCAATGCACTGGCGGATCTTGTTGCCGGAGCCTTCCGGAAAACGCTGGATGAAGCACTGTTTCAGGCGTTGTCCGACCGCGTACCCGATCTGAAAACATTGGAACAGACCGGCACCGATGGCGCATTTCTGCTCCGTCATGCGGTAACTCTGGCAGATATTCTCGTGACGCTGATCCCCGATTATACCGCACAATATCCGGAAAATGCACTGCGGCTGCTGCCGTCAGCAAGACTGCTTTCGGCTTCCGGTACGCTGTTCGGAAAACTCAAACCTGCCGCTGTGATGCTGGAATGTGCCAGACGCCGCAGTGCGGCTGAAGATCTTTTCAGCGGCAGTCGCGTGTTCCGTTACGAACAGAATACATTTACGCCCCTCGACCTGAAAAATATCCGTCCCGTGGAAGCATTCTACGGTTATCAGGAGGCACGCAGGACATTTCTCGATCATTTCGGCGCATTTGCCGCAGGAAAAAGCAATCTGCCCCTGCTCATCAGCAGTCTGCCCGGTTTGGGAAAGACCCAGATGACCATTGCACACAGCCTCCATTATCCGCAGATCACACTCATCCTCGCCTCGCCCGATGTGTTGTCGCACGGATTGGAAAATATGATCAAAGCCCTCGCCGCCGCTCCAAAACGCAAGTTTGTGGTCTTCTTCGATGATATCGATGTGCCGCAGATGGACTGGTATGATTTCCGCACTCATGTGGGCGGTGCATTTTCGCCGCCGGATCATATCTCCTTCACCATCGCGGCGAATCAGCAGTTCCCCGCCAATATTTCCAGCCGCGGACGCGGATTCCTCTTCCCCATTTTCGATGAGATCAGATGTCAGGAGATGGTGGAGGATTTCCTCATCGCAAGCGGCATGAAAAATCCCACACCCGAACTCATATCGGTCATTGCCGCCGATTACGTGGAATCATTCGGACAGAAACTTTTTGAGGAGCTCAGTCCCCGCACCCTCGTCCGTTATCTGGAACAGTACCGGACCGACAGCGCACGGCGGATGCGGATGCTGGACAGTTCCCGTCAGCAGGTCATCACCCGCCCCGATCCTCAGGTCTTTTATGACGAAAACCTGAAACTCATGCGGGCGATCTATGGCGATTCCGTGCTGGATGAGATCCGGAACCGCGAACTCGCCGGAGGAATTTCATAATGAAGATCGAATTGCCGAATTTTGAACAGCATATCGAAGATTCAAAACCAATTCTCTTTGATGATGAACACTTTATGCGTGCGGCTCTCCGGTGCGCACAGAATGCCGCCGCTGCCGGTGAAGTTCCCGTTGGCGCTGTGGCGGTGAAGGACGGCAACATTATCGCGCGCGCATGGAATCAGGTGGAATTGCTCAAAGATGCGACCGCGCATGCCGAAGTCCTGCTCATCAGTTCCATTTCTGCCGCGCTCCGGGATTGGCGGATGGAAGATGTGGATATCTATGTGACAAAAGAACCCTGTGCCATGTGCGCCGGTGCTATGGTCAATGCCCGCGTACGCAGAGTCATTTTCGGAATGGGCGACCCCCGGTCCGGTGCCGCCGGCGGCGCGCTGGATGTGACCGGTTTCCCCGGTATGCTTCATCAGGTGGAAGTCAAATCAGGCGTCCTCGCCGATGAGTGCGGAAAGATCATGCGCGACTTCTTCAAGTCTGTCCGCACGCAGAAAAAATAAATTCAGAACGACACATTCACATCGCCGGACAGCGTATGGGGCGGCGGTACGATCCGGATGCCTGCCGCTTCGCCGGTCCAGTCAAATTTTTCCCATTCGCTGAACATCAGCGGGTCGGTGGGAGCGGACAGCGGATTGAGGTCTGTGATCAGAATTTTGCCGGATGAGGTGAAATAAATATCCATCACCACATCTTTCAGGGGAAATGCCCAGGCGTTCTGTTCCACAAAAGATTCGGCTTTTTCCCAGAATTTCTTTTTCGTTTTTTCCAGCTTCGGAAAATGTTTCACCAGCCAGTATTGACTCATGGCAAAAAGTTTGCCGTCCTTCACAAACAGACGGAACTCACGGGTGATATCCATACGCCGGAACGGACGGACACAGATACTGGTCACTTCCCCGCGCTTTGCCGACTCACGCACACGTTCACTTTCCGCAAGAACATTCCACGCACTTTCTGCAGAACGGATGGCACCGCGCTTGTTTTTGAAACGGTCCGTATCCACGGGCGCGGCAAGGTCCACCGAAAGAAAACGGTTGTAGGGAAACCGTTTCATCACCGCCCGGAGCCGTCTCACTGCTCTTTTCGGGACCGGGGCAGAGGCGTCTTCCCCCGCGGCAAGTGCTTCGATCTCATCCGCCTGAAGTGCCACAAAAGATGTAGGCAGACTGAATGCTGAAAGCTGCGGATACCAGTTCGGGGTTCGACATGCGTCAAGTACGGGATCAAGTGCCATGGTCGGTCGCTCCTTATTCCTTAAAAATCGTCATCGTCATCCGGTGGCGGGGGATTGTTGGCGGGGGGATTCATCTGCCGCATGAGATAATTGAAGCCCATCAGCTGATAAATGAAGAATACAACAAAAAAGATCGTCTGAAACGCAAAAACCTGCTGACCCGTTGCCGAGATCAGCGTCGCGATCAAAAGCGCGGGAAACGTTGCGTAAAGGGTCAATCCAAGGACTTTGATAAAAGGCAGATTCCGCGGCAGCATACGGAAACGCAGATATTGCACCAGCGCAAAGGAAAGACCGCCCATCAGCATCAGCAGCAGACACTGGTTCAGCGTTGCGGCAAAGATCGCGGACCAGAACAGAGTCAGCAGAAAAAGCCGCAGCTGCGCCAGCGATAACTCAATGCCTTTGCTGTCGCCGGAAACTGCTTCCGATGGAAGACTTGCCGTCGCTTTTTCCTTGAGCTGGCTGGCAGAAAACAGCCCCGGAGAACTCATCTGATCCATGAGCAGCGAGGTCATTTTCTGTTTTTCCTCATCGGATTGTATCTGGGATGAGAGCATTGTCACCGGCGCCTGAAGGATCGAATATTCCGCCGCGCCGGGTTTCATCCAGAAAAAGAGATGTTCCGGCGTGACTACGATGCCGTTTCCCTCTTTCCATTGAGCCGGATCAAGATTCTTTGCAACTTCTTTATTTGCAACATAATCCAGCCGTGTATCAAGCTGAAGCATCCGGAATGCCAAATGGATCTCATCGTTTCCGTTGCCCAGTTTCAGTTGACCGTTGTTGAAAACGAATCCCCCGGACGCGGTACGGATCTGCGCCAGTGTATCCGTCACATCCTGTTTTTCAACGCAGACACGGATGGTCGCCAACAGGACCGGACAGAGCAGAAGCATCAGAAACGCATGGAAGATCGCCCGTCCCGCTGAAACATTTTTCAACAGATCGAGGGCGGAAATCTTTGTGCAGAGCGCAAATGCCGTCCGGAAAAAATTCATGTCAGACAAGCCTTCTGACCTGGAAGCCGCGGGGACCGTTCTTGCGGATGAGTTTTTCCACACCCGCCTGAATTTCCTTATAATCGGCTTCATCGGCTTTCTGAACAAAAACGATACCGTCCAGATGATCCAGTTCGTGCTGGAGAACGCGGGCGAGAAGTCCGCCGCATTCCGCCGTAAGAGTTGTTCCGTCAATCAGTTGCGTCTGGAGAACGACGCGGGACGGACGCTTGACATTGGCATAAAGTTTCGGAACACTCAGGCACCCTTCATCAAAATCCGTGAGATCATCCGAGGTGGAAAGGATCTTGGGATTGATCAGGGCAATGGGCATCTTCGGCAGCAGTTCCATTTCACCGGGCGTGGTGAGGGGCAGGGGATTGCCGTCCTCATCTTCAGGCGGTTCGATGTCGATCACCACGATCTTCTGCGGAATGCCGACCTGATTGCCGGCAAGCCCGATCCCGTTCTTTTCGTACATCATTTCCAGCATGTCGGCGGCAAGACTCCGGATCTCATCCGTGATCTCCGGGATCTCTTTGGCTTTCGCCGCAAGGACCGGATCGCCGAAATAACGCAGTTTCAACGCATTTTTCATTTTTTTCTGTCCAAACATACTCATTTCCTTTTCCGGCGTATATTGCAGATCCGATCCCGTCAGGACCGGATCACGCCGGATATGATGCTGATCAGAGTGCGTTGGTCGCAGCCTGCAGCTGGGCTTTGGCATTGTGCATGTTGATCACGGCTTCCGCAAGCGCGTTTTCCGCATTGACCAGTGCAGTCTGCGCTTCGTTCAGACGGGTGATACCTGTGGACCCGGCATTGTATTCCTTGTAAACAAGGTCACGCTGCGTGCGGACAAGTGCCAGATTCTTCTGGTTCAGTTTCACCTGTTTCAGGTTCGTCTGATAATTTTCATAAGCAGTACGGACATCCCCGATCACAGTGATCCAGGTGTTCGCAACGGCAAAATCAGCAGCCGTCATCTGCGCTTCCGCAGCACGCATGGCGTAGTAGGTGCGGCCGCCGGCAAACAGTTCCCAGGAAAGATTGAGTCCGTAGTTGAAGCCCCAGGACCGGGACCGGGAACGGGAATTGGCATTGCCCCATTTGCCGGTGATGCGTCTGTTGGCATTGGTGTAGTCCAGAGAAGCATCAAATGTCAGCGTGGGGGAGAACGCACCGATGCTGGAGTAGTAGGAATATTTCGCCGCTTCATAGGCTTCACGGTACTGCTTCAGGTCAGGACGGTTCTTCAATGCAAGATCCAGATAGAAGTTGATCCCCGCAAGCATTTCGCCGTCCGGAGAAGGCATGGTCGGAAATTCAATCGCGTCCGGGATCGTGCCTTCCGTCAGACCGAGCAGCTGAGCAAGTACGATCTTCGCCGCAATGGCTGCATATTCCGCAGAATACAGGGTGCTTTCCGCAGAGTTGTAGTTCACTTTGAAGTTCAGAACATCGGAAAGCGGACATGCACCCGCTTCAAATTTCAATTCCGTTTCCTTCAGCAGGTCATAGTTGTATTTCATGTTCGCCACTGCAATACGGCTCTGGGCATTGGCAAGAAGAACATCGTTGTACGCCGTCGCGACCGCACGGAGAAGAAGACGGCGCGCATCCTGTTCCGATGCCGCAGTTTCTTTCCAGGAATGTTTCGCCGCCAGCAGATTCATCTCACGCTGGAAACCATCAAAAACCAACAGCGACATGCCGAACTTCGGATTGGAGGAGGTCGTCTGGCTGTGATTGCCGGAACTGGGGTCGATGGCTCGGAAATAATTCTGTCCGATGGAATAAGAAAAATTCACCGTCGGCATGTAGTAGGACCACATCTTGCGATACTGCGCTTCCGCCTGCTGGATCGCATAGTAGGCACTCTTGAAAGACGGATTGTTCTGAAGCGAGATCCGCTGCGCTTCCGCCAGAGAAAGACGCTTGATCTCAGCAGGAAGCTTCTGCTGTTCTTCAGGCTGGATCTCCGTATATGTCCCGCGGGAAATCGCAACCGGCGTCTGCTGCGTCACCGCACAACCGGCAGAAAAAATCGTACAGCCGGCAATCGTTATCGCCGCCGCTAAACGGCAGGTGTGTTTCGTGATCGTCATTTGGAAACTCCTTTCCGATAAAATACCTGTTTAAAATAATTTGCAGTCAATCGGCGTAAAATACACGCAAAAACGCATTTCGTCAAACGGAAAAACAGCTTTTTATGAAAAATCTTTTGTTTTCCGAAATAATTGGGGCACCGGCGCGGCACCCGAAGCGGGTCGAGCCGCCTCGTGCCGGCGAAATTTTGCCGGCTGGCGCGGGCAGTTTCACCGCCCGCGCGGGGGCGCGCCGGCGGCCCC
>JAZNPK010000015.1:0-15662 GCA_045589595.1 Victivallales bacterium | reverse complement strand
TGCCGGAACGAAATACGATGCGCTCCACATCGTGACTCACGGCAATGAAGGCTACTTCCTGTTGAACAGCAGTTCTGTTGATGCTGAAAATTTCGATGCCGCCCAGTGGAAAGCCATCGGCGAACACCTGACTGCCGATGCAGATATCATGATCTACGGTTGCGAACTTGCCGCAAATGAGGCAGGGCAGGGGCTCTGCTCCATGATCGCAGAAGCGTCCGGTGCAGATGTTGCCGCCAGTACGGACACCACCGGTATCGGCGGCGACTGGGATCTGGAATATACTGTCGGCTCCGTCGAGGCGGACACCATCACGGTTGAAAATTTCAATGCCAGACTGAACGATATTCAGGTGACAAGTGACACCGATTCTGCTTTGCGTGAGGCGATTTCTGATGCGGAGAGCGGCGACTCCATTACCTTCAATTCCAGCCTCAAGGGACGCACGATCACGCTGGAAAGTGAGATCTCCATCGATGTCGGGCTGACGATCAATGGCGATGTGAACGGCGACGGCGTGGCAGATATTTACATTACCGGCAACAGCACGAACCGTATTTTTGTGATCAACACGACGGAATCGGTGACACTGCAGAATCTGTATCTCTCCGATGGTGTGAGTGACGGGCAGGGCGGTGCGATCTACGGCAAAAATTCCTGGCTGGAGGTGACGCTGACCAATGTGCATTTCTCCGAAAATACCGCTACGTCAGAGGGCGGTGCGGTTTATTTTGAGGCGACAGAAAACGGTGTGACGCTCAATGTCAATGGCGGCTCCACCTTCACGGATAATACAGCAGTCCATTCCGGCGGTGCGATCCATGTGATATCCAAAGAAGCCAGTGCACTGACTTTCAATGATGTCGAATTTACCGGAAACCTTGTGACGCCCGTTGGTGAAAATGACAATCACAGCCGCGGCGGTGCGTTGTTTGTGCGTACAGATTCGCTGAACAGTGTTTCTCTGAAGGATGTTGTTTTCCGGAACAATAAAACCACATCCTATCAGTCCAATTCCTCCTCATTCTCACAAGGTCTGAATGACGGCGGCGGTGCGGTTTTTCTGTGGAATTCCACGCTTTCGATCTCCGGCACGAACGAGTTCAGCAATAACGGAGTGGAACTGGTTCACAATCACGGACAGAAAAACGCCAATTACGGGGCAGGCGGCGGTGCGATCGCGGTGTACGGGAGCGGAACCGGCAGTTCGATCGTCTTTGAGCCCGACAGTAAGACTGATTTCATCGGCAACTATGCCTTGATCGATTTGAATTTTGATTCCTGTACTTGCGGCGTTACAGGCGGCGTCCGCGGCGGTGCGATCGTTCTTTCCGGCAAGGGCAATACCCTCGGCGTGAATAATGCGGAAGTGAACTTTACGGACAACTGTGCGGCTGTTTCAGTGGATCAGGCGGCGACCGGCAATACGATCAGTGCATACGGCGGAGCGATCGATATTTATGACAATGGTCTGAAGGTTGCCGATTATCAGGCAAATGGCGGTGCATTGACTTATCTGTATGCCACCGGCGCGAAGATGACTTTCGACGGGAACTCTGCGGTGTCAGACGCCGGAAATTCCCGGACGCTTGCCAATACTTGGGCGTACGGTGGTGCAATAAGTATCAGCAACGGCAATGCGATCGGTTGGTCCATGAATATTACGGATTCCACACTGGATTTCACCGGCAACTATGCGCTTGCGGAAACGAACTATTCTTTGGGTACCCCGGCATCTTTAGGTGGTGCTGTTTATATGAGGGGGGCGGTCGGACCTGCCATTTCCAGTACAGATTTCGGCGTGACGGTTTACAATTCAGATTTTCTGTTTGAAAGCAACGAAGCCAAAGTATTGACGACCGCCAGATCCTATAACACTTCCGGCGGTGCGTTGTTTGTTTCCGGTAATGCTGTTGCCGAACCCTTTGAAATTCTGGTGGATGATCAGAGCAGTGCGATTTTCCTGAACAACAGCGCCAGAGACGGCGGAGCGATCCGCGGATCATATCTCCATGCAACATTCCATAACATAACCGCCATCGGCAACAGTTCGCAAAGTTCCGGCGGTATGCTGAATACGGATGGTTTTTCTCAGGTCGCCGTTGTCAATTCCACCTTCATCAACAATGAAGCCGGAAACCGCGGCGGACATTGGTACGATGCCAATAACGGTTACATTACCGTGCTTGACTCCACTTTCATCAGCAATAACGGCGCTTACGGTATCTCCGTCAATGATAATGCGGATTTCAAGTTTACGGCGATCAACAGTATTTTTGTCGGTGCGAGCTCTTGCGACCTGGATATCCGCGGCGGGAAAAATTATATTTACAACAGCATCATCGGAACCAGCTGGTCATCAATCCAGTCCCAGTTTGTGGGGAAGAACAACAATGTTTACGGTGTGACTGCCGCTGAGGTATTCGGCGGAAATGTGCAGCATTTTGAAGTGGTTCAGGGTAATCCGCTTCTGGATACCACTGCCGGAGAACGCGGCGCTGTTGCTGTTCTTGCCGACTCTGCAGCGGACGGGATGCGTGTGCGTTCGGCACTGGCGAACGGCAAAACATACGGTCAGGCATATTATCACAACGGGACTGCCTGGGTCTCTGCGGAAGACGGATCCACTGCCGCGGATGAGGATGTGACTGAAAATCGTTACGACCAGCTGGAATATAACCGGGATGGCGTAAATGTGATCGGCGCATACAGCAAGACGGCGGCTGCCGGTGTGCAGAATATGAGCATCACGGTGGACAGTTTCTCGTCTGTTTACGGCGAATATACGCAGGACAGTGGGATCACCTTTACGGAAAATCTCGGTATTTTTGCCGTGACATATTCCGTGATGCTGGAAAATACGGCATACAGTACCGGCGGTTATCTCAATGCGGGCGAATACAAGATCGCGGATGTGGCGCTTGAATCCATTGTTTCCGGCAATAAGGAAATCAGTGCGGAAGATTTTGCGGCTTATGCAACGCTGACCCTTTCCGTTGCCCCCGATGCAAAAATGACCGTGACGCCCCGTCAGATCCAGTACAAAATGGAAAACATCGGCGTACTGGTCAACGGCACACCGGAATATTCCGCAAAGAGCATCTGGACGAACGGCGCCCTTGAAGGGGACGAACTCACATTCAGCGGCAAAAGTTACGATGAAAACGGAAAAGAAGTCACCACCTTCAATAATGTCGGTTCCTACACGGTCAAAGGTGAATTGACCGGCGGAGCGGATGCGGCGAACTATGAGTTCCACTGGGGTCTGCAGAGTGATGCCGCGCTTTATGTGACGGACGGCAGTGTTACGGAACTGATCGTGACCATCGGTACGGATACGGTGGACGACAGCGACGGTGAATTGAGTCTGCGTGAAGCATTGAAGCAGGTGTCGGCAGATTACACGATCGGCAGCAAGTACCGGATCAGTTTTGCCAGCGATGTGACGGTCGCAGAGATCGATACTAACAAGCACGGCGAATTGAAAGTCACCGGTGCGGCGGATATCGTTGTGGATGGTGACCTGACCATCAATGGCGGTACCACCGGAAAAGTATTGATCGACCGAATCAGTGTCAGGGTCAATACAATATCCTTTACTGCGGCAACGAATGGGAGTCTCACATTCCGCAACATGGATTTTGACGGCAATGATCTCACTGAGCGTTTTATGCGTGCGGATGGCGATCTGTCCTTTGAAAATATCAAAGCTGCCAATATGCTGACAACGAATATTGACGGATCGTTTCTTGAGATTTTCTCCGGCGATGTCCTGATCAAAGATTCCGAGTTTACCAATATCGTTTCCACCAATTATTCCGGTGTGATCTATCTTCACAATGACTCTTATACTCTGACGATCGAAGATTCTTATTTCCACGATAACCGGGTTGCCAGCGGCGTGATTTTCGCCCGTGGCGGTAATGTGATCGTGCGCGGAGATACCCGTTTCCAGCACAGCAGCTCTGAAAAGCCTTCTGCGGGTATCTTTATGACAAATTCCGGCTACACCAATATGAATATTTCGTTGGAGATCGATGGCAGTACCGGAGCAGGCGGCAGCGATGCTTACGGGGTTCAGTTCACCGGTCACAACCGGGCTGCGATCAACTTCGCTTCCTACGTGGACGGTGACCGGTTCAGCATCAAAAATGCGCTTTTTGCAGACAATACGAATATTCAGGACTGGAAGGGCGGTGCGATTTTTCTGCAGAACTCCAACCCCGCCGAAAAAAGAGTGTATGAGATCAGCAATTCCTATTTCGGCGCGGTTTATGACGACAACAATCAGCTGCTTTACGGCGGAAACTATGCCGGCGATGGACATGACACGGGCGGCGGCGCGATCTTCGTTACCGGCGGTGAGACCGCACCGAATGTATCCACTATGACGCTTACCGGCAATATTTTCCGTGAGAATGCTGTGGATAAAGTGGGGATCACCGATGCCAGACGTTATCACGGCGGTGCGATGTATGTGTATGCCGGGCTGGGTGAACTTATTGTCCGCGATAATACATTCACCGGCAACTATATCTTCAATTCCTCCACCAGCAATTCCCATGGCGGTGCCATGTACCTGCGGTGCATTGGCAATGCGTTGCTTGAAAATAATACCTTTGACGGCAACCGCGCATACAAGCTCGGCGGCGCGCTGTATTTGGATACCGTGAATGCGACCTTGATCGATAACACATTCAAGAACAATACATCCACATCCGGCGGAGCTGCCATCTACACTTACAACGGAAATGATTTTTCCGGTATCACTCTCACTTTCGCCGGGGAAAATATCTTTACCGGAAATAACGGCTGGTCTGTAGAGCTGCAGGCGAAACCTGCCGGCGGTATCGTTTCCGGAAATGGCAAAGAGAGCAAATTGATCGTTGCGGAAGATGCGGTCCTGACATTCAAAGATATTACCTACACCCATGACCGTTCTGCAACACATACAGACAGCAGTGAATTTTTCGGTTTCATCATGAGCGCCAATGCCATTGAAATTCAGGAAAATGCGCGGATCTCCGTACAGAATATCGATCTCACCGTCAAAGCTGTCGGTGAAAGTTATGTCCACGGGCTGATCCGTTCGGCAAACGGTTTCGATGTCGCCGAAAATGCAAAACTTGAATTTACCGACAACAAGATCACTTCCATATCCACGAACACTTCCGCTCTGATCTTAGGCGGCTTGATCAAAGTGGATGGTGAGGCGAACATCAACGGCAGCATTGTTGCAACCGGGAATACATTTGCTGTAGATGGCAAACCCACCGGAAACAGTACGTCCACGATCAACGGAGCGGTTCTCTATGTTCAGCGTTCACTCAATACAAAGGGTGCTGATTTTACGATCACCGGCAACACTGCAACGGTGACCAGTGGCGGTATCGCCAGATTTTTGGGGATGATTTATTCTTCAGTGGCATCGGCAGAGACCGTCTCCAATTTCGACCAGTCGGATTTCACCATCACAAATAATAACATTCTTGTTCAGACGACCAATACTGCAGACAAATACAGCTGTATTACAGGCGGCGGTATCAGAACGGAATACGGACTCATTTCCACCGACAGTAATTATGAATTTTCCGGAAACAAAATGGAGATTCTGGCGACAGGGGCGATGACTGGCGGAGCAAGTCATGTTTACGGCAGTTTTTACCATGGTGCAGCCGGAATATTTTCCATGACCGGCGGCAGTTTGAATCTTGCAGAAAACCGGGTCTCTGCCACGGTCGGCGGAGCGGGCGGTTTCAGAATTTACGGCGGTATGATCTATCGCGGCAACAGTTCCGGCAACTTTGCCATGATCGGGGATCGGGATGCCGATGGCAACAATTCCTATGTTATCCGCGACAATGTATTTTCTGTGACGATGGAACCCGGCAGTGTAAAAGATCACCGGGGCGGTATTATTGATGTTTCGAATGCTTCATCTCCCCGCGTGAACGAGATCGTATTGAAGAATGTTGATATTTATCTTTCTGCCGAAAACAATATTTCTGCACTGACAAATAATGAAGGGCATGTCTATCTGCAGGGCATTGATATTGAGATCTCCGGAAACAGAATGTATGCTCCGGCAACGAATGTTGCGGAAACGGGACGCGCAGTCCTCGCGTATGTATATAATGAAAGTACCCTGACTGTGAAAGACAACCTCTTCTCCGGGTTCTATTATGACACCAACGCAAAAGACGGGGCGGCGGGGGCTTTCTGGGTTTATGACAAAAGCGCGGTTGTCATCAGCGGAAATACCTTGACCGGAAACCGCAATATCAGCACAAACAGTTCCGGGTTCTTTCTCAATGTTGAAAACTCGGCTCTCGGATATGCCGATATCCGGGTCTCCGATAACCTGTTTGAAAACAATACCGGCTACGGCGCACTGAAGATCAACGGTAAGGCGGGTCAGAATATCCTTATGTCTGACAATACATTCCGGAACAATGTGAGCGATCGCGGACCTGCCGCGCTGTATATCGGCGGCGATATGGCGCTTACATTCAGCGGAACCAACCTGTTTGACGGCAACAAGATGATCCAGACCGATCCGGAATCGAAGATTTACGGAAGCCATGCCGTGTTCCTTGTGGCTGCCAATACGGTCATGGTGAGCGGTTCTGTGCTGACGGTTCAGAATACGACCTGGCTCTTTGATTCCACATCGGAAACATTCAAAACAAGCAATATGAACTGTTACGGTTACGGCGCAAGGATCAGCGGTACATTCGATATGCAATCCGGATCGACCCTGAATGTTACGGGAAACAACGCATCTGCAAAATATATTCACGCGGATTCAACTGCAACATTGCATCTCCACGGTTCGTTCTACGTATCGGGTGCGTTCACTGCCAATGAAGCAGAGTTGAATTTTATCGGCAACTCCATTCAGGCGGAAGTTTCCGCCAAGAAGGAACTTCAGGTGAGCGGTGGCGGTTTGTACCTGGATACATCAATGACGGCTGTCGATTCCGATTTCACCTTCCGCAACAACAGTATAAGCGGGATCGTTGACAGCGGCAATGCGTATGTGTTCGGCGCTGCGCTTTGTGTGGCAAGCAGCAATGACGGAACCCGTTTCGCCGATATCCGCGGCGGATCCCTGACGGTTTCGGACAATACTTCCATGACCAAATCCAAAACCGGAGACGGCACACACAGCACCCGCGGTGCGTTCTCCACCACGATGGCCGGTTCCGGCGGCAGGATCACTCTGCTGGCTGATGACAACAGCCGTTATGTTTTCAGCGGAAATCAGCTCATTACAGAAGGGGGCGGAACGCTCAATGCACATGGCGCTGATATCTATTTGTATGACAATGCCAATCGTTATCTTGATCTGAAAAATGTGGACTTTATTGCTGCAGCCGGAAACAAAATGGCAGTCAAGGGCGGTTCCGTTTATGCAAACGGCGGAATGCTGCATGTAGTTGACAATGTCACATTCACCGGATATTATGCAGGAAATGAAGCCGGTGCAATGTTCCTCAACGGTACAAATATTACGGTCAAAAACAGCACCTTCCGCAACAACTATGCATACACCAACTACGGGGCGTTGTATGCCTATGCCAGTGGCGCGGACGGCGTACTGCTTCTGGAAAACAACCTGTTTGAAAACAACTCTGCGGGTGATGCGGAACATCGCGGGAGTTACGGTGCAGTCTATGCTTCAGCTGCCGGCACAAACGGGGTGCTGAAGTTGAAGGATAATACCTTTAATAACAACAGTGCATCGTGGCAATATGCAGCCGCCTATTTCAGAGGTGTGGGCGGAATCGTTGTTCAGGGCGAAAATACCTTTACCGGCAACCGGAAAATCAGTCTGAATGAAGATGTGGAATGTACCAGTGTTGCAGGTGCTACGATCCTGTTTGATTCCGCCACTGTTTTTGAAGAAGATGCGGTTTTGAAAGTCGATCAGGGCAAATATGAACAGATCACCGCCTCGGCTGATTGGTCTGCCGGAAACCGGGATGTGAACGGTTCGATCCTTGCTTTTTCAAAAACGCTGACGATGAATACAGGTTCGGAACTGCATGTGACCAATTCTGAATCCGTTTTGAAATTCACCGGTATTCCGAAAACGAATTATACCCAGAAAATCAACGGGTCTCTGCGTGTTGCAGAGGAGATCACATTGAACGGAGCATTGATGAATGTTTCGGGCAATACGGCGACTGTGGAGGCTACCGGAGACTACAGCGTAGCGGTTTATTCCGCAGGTCTGTACGTAGCCAAGACGCTGACCTCTGTCGATTCCACGCTGAAATTCAACAATAATACGGCAACTGCAAGAGCCGAAAACGGTTCCGCATGGGGGCTCGGCGGTGCGATTTATGCCGCAGGCGGCAGTGATGCATACTTTATTAAGATTTCAGGCGGTTATCTGGAGGTGACCGGCAATACTCTTACTGCAGTTTCCGGAAGATCCGGAGCAAGTAATGCGTGGGGCGCCGGTATCGGCAACTACGGACATCAGGCATCCGTACTGCATCTGGTGGCAAAAGACGACAGCCGTTATCTCTTCCGGGGCAACCGGACATTTTCCGAAGTGGTAAAAGGGGCGGATATCTTCCTGCACGGCAACGGCCAACACAAAGATCTGAAACTGGTCAATATTGATTTCGTCGGTGCAGATGATTATATGATGGCGGGCGTAGGCGGCAGTTTGAACTCTTCTTCCAATAAGACTGCTCATCTGGAAAATCTGACATTTACCGGATTTTATACCACAAACCGCGGTGCCGCCTTCTATGTCGATAACGGTACCACATATCTGAAAAATGTGAAGGTTACGGATTGCGGTGTTGACACCGGTTACCTCGCCAATGAAATCAACGGCGGTTCTGCCGTCATCGGCGGTGTTATAACGGTGGATGAAAAATTTGAGTTCATCGATTGTAAAATGATCGTGAGAGAAGCCGATGCCCGTCAATTCAGCGGCGGTGCCGTTCAGTTTAACGGAGAGACAACCTTCAACGAAGATTCATCGCTGAATGTAACAGGCATGGATTATTATGTGGGGTTGCTGGCATCCAGAGCTCTGGTGAATCAGGCATCTGCCACCGGTGCGGTCGTTTCCTTTACGAAGGCAGTAACGCTGTCGAATGGTTCACTGATCAGTATCAGCGATTCCTGCGCGGAATGGAGCGGCGGTGACGGCTCGGCAGTCAATCACACCACCGACATCAACGGCGGGATGCTGGCTTTCGCTGCACTGACCGGGAACGGGACCACCATTTCCCTTGAGAACAACCAGTTCAGCATGGACAACGAAAAACTGGTCAACCGCGGTATGTCACTGGCAGGTTATGCCCTGCACTTCGGTGGTGCAACGACCTTGACGGACTCCACTGTGATCGCAGACGGCAACAGCGCAGTTGTAAAATGGAACTGGAAAACGGCAGAGGTTTATGGCGCGGTGTCGATCAACGGCAATGTTGCCCCGATGACCGGTACGGGCAATACCTTCCGGATCGTCAACAACGTGGTGAACGCTTCGTCCATAACGGGTCATGCGGTTTCGGCGCGCGGTGTGGGGCTGTCGAAATATTCCATCCATGCCACGACATTCAATTTCACAGACAACAAAGACTCTGTGTTTGCCAATAACGTTGCCTATTATAACGGAATCGCGGCAGAAGCCCACTACGGACGGGATATTTTCTGGCGCGGCAACAGCGATTCCAGCTTCATTTTCGACAATGTCACCTTTACCGCATCTGAAAACGGTGACATGTTTGAAAAAGGCGGATCGGTATATTTTGAAGGAACGAATATCACTCTGACCAATGCCACATTTGACGGATACAGTGCCAAATCCGGCGGTACGATCTATGTCAACAACGGCGGCGTATTCACGCTGAAAAATGTTACGATCCGCAATTCCGCTGCCACGACAGATGGCGGTTCGATCTACATCCAAGCCACCGGCAGTGCGGTGCTTTCTGACATTACGATCGAAAATTCTGTTGCCGGTTCTCGCGGCGGCGGTATCTACGCAAATGACAAACCGCTGGAATTGAACAACGTCACGATGACGGGGCTTGAATCCGGACACGACTCCATTTCTGCCGCCGGTATTTATTACGGCGGAACGGCGATGCTTTCCATCATGAACTCCACCATCGTAACGGTTGACGGTAATTACGGCGTTTATGTGAATTCTGCATCTGCAACAGTTTATATCGCAAACAGCATCATCACCGGTGCAAAGAGCGCAGACCTGCATTACGGCGGGACCGCATACCTCTGGAACAACGTCATCAGCAAGACCACCGTCACCACAGACGGAACAAACGGCAACAGCGTGGGCGTGAGCGGTCTGGAGATCCTGGGCGCAAATCCCATGACATTCTCCGCGGATGCCGGTGGCAGAACTGACGGCAGAGGCGTTGTCGCCGTGCTGGAAGATTCCGTTGCTGACGGTACCGGCGTGCGGACCGGAAAGATCGGCAGTACCTATTATTTCTTCGATACTGCCACCTCAAAATGGACCAGTATGCAGGACGGGACCACCACAGTTGACAGCGTCACCACGGAATTCAGTGCCTCCCAGGGCGACGGCGATGCCCGCTCCACTGATATTGTGATCGGCGCATACAACAAGGCGGTTCCGCTGGTCAAAGCGGATCTGCTGATCTCTGTGGAAGGTTTCTCTGCGGAATACGGCGTGTATGCGGAAGGCGATGTGATCGACTTCGTCTTCACCATGGGCGTATTCTCCATTGCCTACACCGTCACTGCCGACTTCAGTACGGTCAGTTCCTCCGGATATTATACGGCTGGCAAATACAATATCTCTGCCGCCAATATTACCGGGATCACGGTCGCCGGAGAAAGTGTGGATGATGCGACTAAGGCGGAATACTTCAACTCGGTCGGTGTCGAAATCGTAACCGGTGCGCAGGTCGAAATCACCAAACGCGTTATCACAGTTGCGGCAAACCGGCTGGAGACCGTTGTCGGAAAAACACCGGATTTCACATTCGCACTGTCGAGCGGTGCCGTGATCGATGGCGATGAGATTGTTCTGGATTACACTGTGACCGATGTTGACGGCAATGTTATCACAAACTGGAACGAACTCGGCACTTATACCATTACGCCCTCTGTCGGAACCGGCGGCGACAACGGCAACTACGAGATCCGGTTGGCGGAAGATCCCACAGCCTCGCTGGATATCCAGACTGCGGTGGTGAATTATATCGTGACCATCGGCGGCGACGTGGTGAATAATGCAGACGGCGAATTGAGTTTGCGGGAAGCGGTCGCTCTGACAAATTCCTCTATCAACAAGGACCGTCAGTTCATCATCTCCTTCAAGGATACGTTCAATGACGGTGCGGAAAACGTTGTGGTGGAAAGCACGACGATCTCGGTCCTCTCCAAGGCGCAGGTGATCGTTGACGGGGATCTGACCATCAATGGCGGAACCGGCAGGATCACCCTTTCCAGAACCACCGGTACGCACCATTACTTCACTGTCGGGCTGAATGCCAATTTCACGCTCCGGAATCTTGATGCAGTCGGCGATGCCGCGGCAGGCAGATTCGCCTCTGTCACGGGCGGGGATCTGACGCTGGACAATGTTGCGGTTTCCAATATGAGCGGCGTTGTCCTTACAGACGGTGTCGGTATGCTGACCGTGAGCAACTCCATCTTCAGCAAAAACGTCGGCACTGAACAGATCTATGCAAAGAACGGTGCCAGCATCACGATCATCGACAGTAAATTCAAGGAACATACGGATAAGACCCGTGTGATCCTGATGGAAAATACAACGGCGATCGAGGCGAAACTGACCGTTCGCAGTACGGAACACGATGCCGTAAACGGTTATTCCACCGAATTTGCCAATTTGAATTACAATACATCCGGCGGTCTGTTCCGGATCAGCGGTAATACATCTGTCGAAATCACTGCCAGTATCACCAATATCAAGAGTCTCGGTACCAGCGTGTATGGCGTTGCCTTCTATTCCGATGCAACCGGTAAAGTTACGGTGACTGACAGTTATTTTGCCAACAACGGGATGGCGGATGGTGTCGTCGGCAGTGATATCCGCGGTGTCGCGCTTACGGTAAACAACAACGATGCCGTGGTCGAGATCACGAACAGTATCTTCAAAGACAACCAGGTCTGGACGACCAATGCAGGTTTGGGCGGTGCGGTCTTCATCGCGGCAACATCTTCCACGATCACCGGAAATACTTTCACCGGAAACATTGCAGCATCACCGGATGCACTGGTTGTCAATGCCAACGGGGCAGGGCTTTTTATCAGTCGCGGCGATACCGTCATATCGGACAACACCTTCATAAACAACAGTTCAGTACGCGGCGGCGGGCTCTATATCAGCAACAGCAATTCCGCAGCGGAAGCGGTGATCCGGATCAGCAACAACACCTTCACCGGAAACTATGCGCTGTGGCGCGGCGGTGCCATCAGCTTCTCCAGACCGGACGGCTATTTCCATATTTATATGGATCACAACACCTTCACCGGCAACTCTTCAGATGATTGTGCCGGAGCTGTGAACATGGGTGCGGACGGCACAAAGATCATCAGTGCAAGCTTGTCGGACAACACTTTCATTCAGAACTCTTCAAGATATGGCGGCGCGCTGTATGTCGTAATGCTCTCTGAGCATGAAGATGCGTCCTTTGAACTCAAAGATTCCTTCTTCCATGAAAACTCCGCAACATTGCACAGCGGCGCGATGTATCTGTCATCCTCCACCGTGGCAAAGGCGTTCAACTGCGTGATCGACAATGTGTACTTCGGCGCACTTTATGACGGCGATACGCAAATCTACAAAGGCAATATCGTTGAACGCGGCGCGAAGGACGGCGGCATCTATGGCGGCGCGATCAACACGGAAATCCCCGTTGTGATCAAAAACTCCACCTTTGTGGAAAACGGTCTCATTTACAAACAGTACGAGGGCAGTACAACTTCCGGTACTGTAAACGGCAGTGCGATTAATGGCAATCACCGTGGCGGAACCATTCAGATCATCGATTCTGAATTTACCGGAAACTTTGTGCAGAATGATGTGCTGTATGCTGAAACGAATACGGAGACCAGCGGCGGTGTGATCTGTGTCACCGGTGGAAAGACCGCCGGAAAACTTGAGATCACCGGATGCGATATTTCCGGAACAACGGTCAGTGTGACAGCTCCGGCGGATCTGGTAACAACAAAGCATACGCTGCTGAATGCGGCGTTGGTCTATGTTGAAACCTTTGATTTCGTCATGTCGGATACCACTCTTACGGATACGGATGTGTTCGCAAGATCTCCCTCCGGAATCAATCTCCGGTACCGCGGTCTGGTCGCTCACATGCAGGGCGGAGCCGGCAGTACGACCATTGAAAATGTCACCGTTGACGGCGCAGATATCGAACTGCAAGCGAATGGCGATCAGGCATATCTCAGCGGCGGCGTTTTGTTCACTCTGCAAAGCCTGAATGTGAAGATTGACGGATTGAATATTCAGAATGTTTCCTACACCAGCAAACATACTGTTTCCGGCTCCAACCCCATGAACGGTCTGATCCAAGTCTCACACGGCAATCTGGAAAATTCGTCACTGCGCGTCAACGATCTGCAGGTGCAGAATGTGACTGTTGATCTGCAGTCCGATGTGGCATCCTTCTATATTTACGGCGGGATCCTCCAGTTTAACAATGCGAGAGCCGGATCTTACTTTGAATTGACCGGCGACACCATCGTCAAAGATGTCACGATCAACGCCAAATGCACGAAGGAAGGCGTCTTCGCCTACGACAACAATGGTGTTATGGCATATTCAGGTCCGTCTCACTGGTTGAAGGGATCGGCATTCTATATCAGCGGTTTCAACGACGGCGGCAACATCAAGCTGCTGGATTCCAACATTTCCGGTACCGTGCTGATTGACAATCTGGATGTGACGCTGGATGGAAGGACCGGCGGTATCCACAATCTGGGCGGTGCATTCGTGCTGGAATATTTGGATCTTGAATCCGATGCAGATTTCACTTTCC
Organism: Victivallales bacterium; assembly: GCA_045589595.1. Taxonomy (GTDB): domain Bacteria; phylum Verrucomicrobiota; class Lentisphaeria; order Victivallales; family UBA1829; genus SIG77. The sequence continues at coordinate 1,620 of JAZNPK010000015.1, read as the reverse complement.
GGAATATGGATTTTACATCCTATGCTGTCCTCTCCAACGGTTATGCGTCCGACAACGACGGCAGCGGTATGATGATGTCTCTGATCGATGGTACATTCACCTTCGATGGAACCATCACCGGGCAGAACAATACATTCTCTGCCACCGCTGTTGAACCGGCACAGTACGATGACGGCACTGTAACTGCAACATCCAATCCGTTCAGACTCACCCTGAATGGTGCAATGATCCGTCACCGCGGTTTCATCACCATCAATGAACTGGTCCTCACGGATAATACCGTTACTGCCACAACATACGGCGGACAGGGCGTGAATATTTACGGCGGTCTCGTCGCTGAAAACCAGAATGGTTATGACAAAGATGCCGTCAGCTTTATCCTGAACAAAGGAACCATTACCGGAAATACGGTTTCCGTTCACACCGATGGCGAAGCAATCAACATCCACCGTTATATTTCCGGCGGTTTGTTCGCAACCCGCGGCGATGTCCTGCTCAACAATATGACGGTCAGCGGCAACACCGTTTCTATGGTCGCCGAAAACAACCCCGGAACGGTCGCCAACTCTACGGAAATTTTCGGTGGTCTGTTCTACAACAGAAATACCGGCGTCAACAACTCTGATACCTATATCGTCAGATATGATACCGCATATTTTGATATCCGGAACAGCGTGATCGAAGACAACAGTATGCAGTTTGAAAGCGGTAATCTCATAAATGTTTACGGCGCTTTGGTCTATTTCGGTTCTCAGCAGAAAGACGGTATGAGTATGACGATGGACAATGTGACGATCCGGAAAAATGATGTCACTGTCACCGGTACCGGCAGCGGAGCGATCTCGTTCAATGCAATGATCGAACTGCGCACAAAAACGCTGGATGGTCTGCTTCATCCCGTAACATTCCGGAATGTCAACTATCTGGAAAATACCGTTACCATGAACGCCGATCAAGGCGCGATCCATTACAGAGGCGGTTTCCTGTATATCAACAACGGACAGCTGATGACACATGATCTGCTCATTGAAGATTCCAGCTTCTGCGACAACGTTTCCACCATCAATGTCGGCGCGGAAGTGTCGCTCAGCACCCGTCACGGCGGTCTGTTCTTCCTGCAGAGCGGTAACAGTATCAGGATCGTTGATACTCAGATGTCCGGCAACAGCAGCAATATCCCCCTTTATGGCGGACTTATCTACTGCGATTCGAGCGTCGATTGCGAAGTCTCCGTTTCCGGCAGCGTTTTTGCCGATGGTGTGGCGGAAGCAGGCGGCGCGATCTACATCGTCAGAGATAAGCTCCACGTGACCATTACCGACAGTACCTTCATCAACAACGAGGCAACCAACGGGCAGGGCGGCGCGATCTATACACGGGGCAGTATCCAGCTGGTCAACTCCACCATTTCCGGAAATACCGCATCCTCCCATGGCGGCGCGATCCATTTCCAGAACGGCAGTGCCGTGGTCGAGATCATCAATTCCACCATCGTGGACAACTCCTCCGGTATCTATATCACAGCATTGTCTGATTTCCTGCTGCTGAACAGTATCGTTGCATGGAATACCGGAACCGACATTCACGCAAATGTTGCTCTCAACAGCTGCACGATGCACT
>JAZNPK010000014.1:0-54966 GCA_045589595.1 Victivallales bacterium | reverse complement strand
GTGTCGCCTCGGGAATATTGCTTCCCGGCAGCCGTCTGCCCGCCGAACCTGGACTTGCCGCTGAGCTCAAAGGGTCAAGAAAGACCCTCCGTAATGCATTGAGTCTGCTGCAAAAAGAAGGGCTGATCCGGCGGACGCCTCATAAAGGGACATTTGTTTGTGATTTTTCAGGAAGCACTGAAAAAAGAATTCTTTTTGTCAATGCGGATCAGATCAATGAGGGGCCCTGGCCTTCGACACGCACGACATATTATACCTATCCCGGCGTGCTTCAGCGTTGCCGGGAGCTGAAGATCGAGTGCGATCACGTTAATATCCGCATGGTGAAAAATATTCTGCCTCTCGGGGAGAGTTATAAGGGAATTATTCTTGAAAGCCCCCGGGTCGGCAGTTTCCCTGAAGAACTGGCTCTTTTGCGGGAACAGAAACTTCCTATGCTCAATATTGCCGGATTTGAAAAGACCCCTTCGGCGTGTCAGTGTCCCTGTGTGTTTCCTGACAGAAAAAAAGCTTTGCTTGCAGGTGTTGAACATTTGCTTCGCCGGGGCCATCGCCGTATTGCCTTTTTGCTCACTCTGAATTGGCAAAAGGTTCAGGAGCGGCTTCGCATAGACGAAAAAGAGTTTGTGGAACAACTTGAAAAATTGGGGCTGAAAAAGGAACAAATCTCTATCGGTTTCTGCGACAACGATAATCCCGACGATATGATCGAACAGACGATAAAACTTTTTTCAGGCAAGGAGCCCCGTCCCACGGCGATTTTCTGCGATACGGATGGTATTGCAGCTTTTGCTTATGAGGGGCTGCGGCGGTTGGAACTTGCTATCCCTGAAGATGTGGCAGTGCTGGGATTTGTCGGCTGTCTTGCCAATTGTCTGCTGAAACCGGGGCTTTCTACGGTGGATTTCGATTATAAAAGAGCGGCGGCGTTTGCCGTTGATCTGTTGCTGAGTCCTGATTATGCCGGATTACCTCCGGTGATCTATTCCCCTTTTGATGTGGTTGTGCGTGAAAGTACTTCTGTTATAAGACATGAAATTGAATGGAGGTGAAAATAAATTATTTCAAATGCTTCTTTTCTGTTGCCGGAAAAGAATTTGCAATACATAAATTTTTTTAACAAAAATAATTTCAGGAAACCAATTATGAAACGTTGCTTTACGCTGATCGAATTGCTGGTGAGTGCTGCTTGTAAAGTTAGGGTTTTGCCGTTTTATTACCTCAAAATAATTTATAAAAACGACACATCCTTACGCCCGCAAGGGCGCACTTCACGCATTTTTGACAGCGGTCAAAAATGCTCTTCACACCTTCACATCTTCACTCAATCAGCGTTCACGCTGATTGAACTTCTGGTTGTTGTTGCCATCATCGGGATCCTTGCGACGCTGCTGTTTCCGGTGACAGCCTCACTCCGCAGCAAGGGGCGGACGGCGCTGTGTCTTTCCAACATCCGTCAGGTGGGGATGCTCCATCTGATGTACACAGAAAATTACAACGATATTTTCTGTCCGGCTTGGGATACGGATTTCAATCAGTGGGATAGTTCCGGCGACTACAAGAAGGGCGGCACATTATCCATCGCCCTGCGGGAAGTGGCGGACGCCAACAAAACAGAAGTCTTTTCCTGTCCGGAGGCACAAACGTCCCTGACATTCAATAAAGATTGGACGCCGCGGTTCGCCGGATACGGCTACAACTATCTGTTGTCCTTTGCCAGTTCCAGAGATTTTCCGCCCAATTACAGACCGGTCTCTCTGGGGAAAGTACGGCGTCCCTCGGCGGTGATCATTGCGGCGGATGCGGCATGTTATCTTTCGGCAAAAAGCATCGGCCCCACATCGTTCACCAATCCCCCCAGCAGCGGGACCGGCGGATACGCTGACTTCCGTCACGACGGGCGGGCGATCGCAGTTTATGTGGATGGTCATGCCGCATCCAACGGCACCATTTTTCCGGCGAAAGACGGCGAAGAACGGCTCGGTTATCTGACAAAAGATGATTCAGCCTACGATCCGTTCTTCAGTCAGTAAGCGTTTTATTCTGCGGTGAGAATGGTGCTGAAGATTTTGATCCTGCCATCTACGGCGGGCTGGTGGGTCTGGTAATCGCCGATACGGGATGTCATCACCGCCCCACAGACACCGGTCCCGGCATCCGCAAAAACCGTCTGTCCTGTCCAACCGGTATGGGAAATGGTCCGGTCCGACAACTCGGCAGGTTTGCTTGCGGGGCTCATATCCCAGCCGAAACTGCGCTGTGTATTGCCGTCTCTGAAATCCGGCGTACTGATCAGTTCGTAATATTTTTCCGGGAACGTTTTCCGATTCACAATATCATCCAGATACAGCAGCAGATCTCCGGCAGTGGAAAAAACGCTGCCGCTGCCCAGGGGCATACCGTAATCTGCACAGACTCTGTCATTATGAAAACCGCAGAAACGGATGGGGTCGTGATGCTGGACTTCATCCGGTCCGGGTCCCGGCGGATTCCAGGTGGTATTCGTCATCCCCAGCGGTCCCCACAACAGTTTCCGTGAAAGTTTATCCAGATCCATTCCGCTGATGCGTTCCACGATCTTGCCGAGCGTAATAAAATTGTAGCAGGAATATTCGTACATCGTTCTGCGCGGACGCACCGGCATCTGCTGCATGAGTTTCCGGAAAAATGCATCCGGATCCGTATCGTGATAAGGCTTGCTGTTGTCGAAACCGCCGGCATGATTGGCAAGATCGCGCACTGTGATCCTGCAGTTTTTCCCAAGAGCATGTTCCGGCAGATATTCCGTAAACGGGGCATCGATATCCAGTTCACCTGCACAATAAAGGAGTCCGCAGCAGCCGGTGGTGAAGATCTTTCCCACACTGGCGATATCAAAACGGGACCGCTCGGTCATGGGTTCGTTCCCCGCAATATCCTGTGTGCCGTATGTGTAATATTCATGGTTGGTATTGGCAATGGCAACCACGCCCTGAACCAGTCCGCTTTCAACCTGCCGTTTCATTTCCGCGATCACTGCATCACGTTTCATTACGATCTCCTTGTGTGATTTGGGTGAATATGGATTTATAACGATTTGACTGTTAAAATAATCCGCAGCAGAGAGATTTCAAGCAGAAAATATCTTTTCCACAAAACTTTTCCAAAAATCCCATCTCCTCACAACGGCACAAAAAAAGCACACCGTTTTGAGGCGGTGTGCCGGATCATCCGTTTTCTGTTCAGCGGATCAGAACTGGAATCCCAGATTGAAGTGGAAACGCAGACGGTTCTTGACCCCTTTCTGATTGTTCACGATGGGATACGCCAAATCAAGCCGGATCGGCATCGGAACTCCCGGAAGTTTGATCCGCAAGCCGTAACCCAGCCCCACATTGGGATGATCAAAACGGAAATTGCGTTTGGAGGCGCCGCCCACATCACAGAAGATGCCGCCGCGCAGATAATCTTTGTAGATCGGGTGACTGAATTCCGCCGTGAAGAGATACATGAACTCGCCGCCGTAATTATCCTCCCGCGCATCCACCGGACCGATCGAGCGATAGGGGAAACCGCGCAGAGAATTGCCGCCGCCCAGGAAATAACGGTCATACAACGGCACAAATTTGTCGTTGCCGAAGGCGTCCATCATCCCGATTTTGAAGCCGGTGGAAAGAACAAACCAGTTGTGGAAGAAGGAAAAATAATTGATTCCCTTGAGTTCGATCTTGAAATAATCTTTGGAGGCGCCCAGCCCCCTGGTCGTCAGACCGGCATAAAAATCCACATCGTAACCGGACCGGGGATCGATGTAATTGTCACGGGTATCCCGCTCCAGCTGCAGGAACATTCTGCCGATGAAATCTCTGCCTTCCTGATCCTGGAAGATCGGTCCCATCTTGTGCTTCATGTGAAGGATCCGCACCTGTTCAAAAGTGTATCCCAGTTCCGCAGAAGTGAAATCATCAAAGATACGGTGTTTCAGACTGGTGGTGAAACCGAGACGGCGTTCATCCCAATCTTCATAATCCGTTTCACGCCAGTAAGCGGAGAGATTCCAGCGCAGGGGGATCCCGAACAGCCACGGCTCCGTAAATTCAAAAACGCCGTCCATGTGTTCCGTACCGGCAACACCGTAAAGCCGGATCCGTTGTCCGCCGCCGGTGAACCAGTTGCCCGGATCAAGCACATCCGCGTTGGAGTGGGAGGCTTCCAGCATACCGGCAAGACCATCCACGTCGCTCCATCCGGCACCGACTTTCAGATCCACGAACCGTTTTTCCTTCACGTTGATCCGGATATCTTTTTTCCCCGGTTCCTCGCTGTTGGTGGTAAGAACTTCCACGCCGCCTTTACTGCCGTCCGGCGCGGCATCCTGAAAATAATTCATCCCCAGCAGACGCATACGGGCGATCTCGACTTTCCGTTTGTCCAGTTTATCGCCGGGCGTGAGATCGATTTCCCGCAGCAGCACGTGGGGCTTCGTCCACTTGTTGCCGGTGATCGTAACATTGCCGATGGTGTACTGTCCACCTTCTTTGAGCTGATATTCCAGATCCACCGTGTGCGTCAGATAATTGGGGCGCCGCACCACATCGACCCGGAAATCGGCAAAACCTTCCGGCGCATAAAGTGCCTCGATCCGCTTGACATCCTCATCTTCGACCTGAACATCAAACACATTATCGCTGCTCATCTGAATGCGTTTGCGGACATCTTCAAAGGGAAATGCCGTGACCCCGTTGACAGAAATATTGCCAACAAAGTACGGTTCCCCTTCTTCCACCGTGAACAGCACATCCAGCAATTCCGGATTGCCGTCGACAGGAGTCGTTTCCATTTTCACGACCTTGAAGTCAAGGTAGCCTTTCCGGAGATAAAGTTCGCGGAGCCGCATTTTATCCCGTTCGACGGCAGAAGCATCCAGAAATCCGGGGGGACGCCCCTTGTAAATGGGGATCCATGCCAGCCATTCGTGGCTGAGGATGGAGTAGCAGGTTTCGATGGAACTTTTCAGTTCGCCGGTATCATAAACGGTATTGCCCGCAAAATCAATGCTGTTGACACGGATCCGCAATTCTTCCGTGATCTTGAATTCGATCTTCAGGGATCCGCCGGGCTGTTCATGCAGAGTGGACTGGACTTTCGTTCCATCTCTGCCGGCATCAGCATAAAGTTTCCGGATGGCATTGGCGGTCAGCACCACCTGTTCATCGTTCATGGGGGAATGAATGGGAAACGCGATCTGTTTGCGCAATGTATCCGTATCGATCTTGGAATTGCCGGAGAACACGACTTCCGTCACGACCGGCTTGGCAAGCAGATGAAATTCCACTTCCACGGAGCCGTCCGGCATCTTTTTTGTGGATGCGGAAACATCGGCAAAAACGCCTCTGCCAGCCAGCCGTTTCACGTCGTCGTTCATCACTTTTTCCGAATAGGTGGAACCTTTCCGGGTCAGAACGGTCAGAGCAAGGATGCTCTCATCAAATTTGAATTCAGACGCCTGAACGAATGTCCGTTTGGAAACAGTCTGCGCACCCAGCGGCAGTATCGCCGCCAGCAGAACGAACACAGATAAAAGATGTTTCAATGTCATCAGATCACACACCTTCTGTATTTTAATTTAAAACGTACCGCAGACAATATAGCGCAAAAAAATGGAAAAACAAGCAAAAAATCAAACAGATGCGTCTGATTTCTCGTATTTGTGATCCACAGATCTGAATTCCATCAATTTTGCAAAGAATCGCAGTTCCGCAACACCGGTGGCACCGTTACGGTTCTTTTCCACGATCAGTTCCGCTTTTGTTCCGTTGCGTTCCGCTTCCGGCGTAAGGTCTTTCGTTTCATTACGTTCACGATGAAGGAACATCACTACGTCAGCGTCCTGCTCAATAGCTCCGGATTCGCGGAGGTTGGAAAGTTTCGGACGGGCGTTCTGACCGCCCTGCCCCTTTTCCACATCCCGGTTCAACTGTGCCAGAACCAGCACCGGCACATCCAGATCTTTGGCGATCTTCTTCAGACCGCCGGAAATCGCCGCGACTTCCACCTGACGGCCGTCAGCCGCACTGACATCGGCACGCATCAGCGTCAAATAGTCAATGACGATCAGATCCAACCCGTTCTGTTCCTTGATCTTACGCGCCTTTGAACGCAATTCAAAAACGGAAAGACCGCCGGTCGGGTCCACCTTCAGTTCCGCCTTGGAAATATTGGAGGCGGCGGCACCGAGGCGTTTGAGATCGGCAGGTGTGATCCGGCGGGCAATGATATCGGACAGGGGGATCTGCGCCTCGGTACACAACAAACGCTGTCCCACCTGCTCCGCACTCATTTCCAAGCTGAAGAACGCCACCTTTCTGCGGGCGGCACCATCCACCTGTTTCATAATGATATTGCGGACAATGTTCAGGGCAAACGCTGTTTTACCGATGGAGGGACGCGCTGCCAGAACGATCATTTCCTGTTTGCGGAAACCACCGCTGAGAAGCCGGTCCAGATCCGGATAACCGGTGGAGATACCGACTTCGGTCTGGCGGTCGAAAATTTCAATAAAATGTGCCAACACCCGTTTCATCAGGGGCTTGGCATCGAAAGAATCTGCTTTGGAAAGACTGTTGCGGACGCTGAACAGACTGCTTTCGATCTCGTCCAGCATTTTCGTAACATCGTTTTCAGGGTTCCGGCAGACATCCAGTGCATGATTGCAGACACGGATGATCTCACGGAGCATGGCGTAATTCTGAAGTGTGGCACACCACCCTTCCAGATTCGCCGTACTGGGAATAGAGGACTGAAGCTGCAGCAGGTAATCCATTCCGCCCAGCACCGCCAGTCGGTTCGACCGCTGGAGATGATCGGATACGGTCAGAATATCCCAGCCCCCACGCTGCTGATTGGCATTGACGGTCAGGATCGCTTCATAGATCAATGCCAGTTTCGGATCACGGAACATCACAGAAGCGATCTGATGATACACAGGATTGCTTCCGGTTTCCCCCTTGTTTTTCTTTTTGCCCTTCTGCTCCTCCATGGCGACCCCGCTCAGGATCGGCATGACGGTCTTCAAAGAATCTGGATCTGCGAGCAGTGACGCGATCACCGCTTTTTCAGATTCATAATCCGCATATACAGGCAAAGAACCTCCCGGAGTTGAAGCCCGGGAGGTTTTCTCAAAATCTTCCCGCACTTCCGGCTTGTGCGCCGGAGTGTGGGAATTTTGCATGTCGTCAGCGGGCATGATCAGGCGCGGACAACTTTGATTTTCGCCGTAGCGTAGATCTTCTGGAAGATCTTGATCTCAGCAGTGTAATCGCCGAGCGTACGGATCTGAGATTCCAGTTTGATCTTGTAGGTATCGACTTTGATGCCCATGGCGAGAAGCGCATCGTGGATGATGCGTTCGTTGACAGAACCGAACAGATGGTTGTCGTCGGATGCCTGCATGGGGATCACGATATCCGTGGTGTTGATCTTGTTTGCCAGTGCTTCAGCAGCTTCCATATCCGCTTTACGCTGGGCTTCGATTTTTTCCTTGCGGGCTGCCAGCTGACGCAGAGCGGCAGTAGTAGCAACAGATGCTTTGCCCTGAGGGATCAGATAGTTGCGGGCATAACCCGGAGCAACACTTACTTCTTCACCGGCAAGACCGAGGTCTTCCACGTCCTGAAGCAGAATCAGTTTCATTGCCATAATGGAAATCCTTTCCTGTTTCGTGATTAGAGAACGACGCTGATGATTCTGGCGCGCTTCACAGCAGTAGCCAGCATCTTCTGGTGCTTCAGGCAGGTACCCGTAATGCGACGGGGCAGGATTCTGCCTTTTTCGGTCTGGAACTTACGCAGCAGATCGCCATCCTTGAAATCAATGTAGTTCACCTTGTTTTCGCAGAATCTGCAAATTTTCGGCTTCGCTGCGCGTCTTTTCGGACGGCGGCGCTTGTTATTGTTCTGCATAGCCATTTTTTATGCTCCTTCAATAATTAGTTTGTGATCTTTAGTCTTAAAAAGGAATGTCATCGACATCTTCCATGGGGTCACCTTCCGGCATGGGAGGCGGAGGAGGTGCCTGCTGGGGACGGGGCTGGGCATAACGCTGCTGTCCACCCTGGGGCGCAGCATCGTACTGCTGACGGCTGTAACGCTGTCCGCCGCGATCCTGTCCGGGACGGGAATAAGACTGGGGCCGCGGTGCATCGTAGGATGCGGTGGGATCTTCTTCGATCATGGGACCGTCACCCATTCCGTCTTCACGGCGGCTGTTGCTCAGGAACTGGACCCGTTCCGCTGTAACACGGATGCGGGAACGTTTCTTCTGCGTATCTTTTTCCGTCCAGGTGTCATAGACAAGGCGTCCTTCGATAAACACGCTGGAGCCTTTCTGAAGAAATCTGGAACAACTGTCAGCCTGTTTTCCCCAGACAACGATATCGAGGAAACAGGTTTCATCTTTTTCCGTGCCATTCTGGATAAAACGGCGGTTGATCGCGATCCCGAATTCGCAAACGGCAGAATTGGTGCCGGATGTATAACGCAGTTCAGGTTCACGTGTCAGATTGCCCATCAGGAGGACTTTATTCAGAGAGGCTGCCATAAGAGGACGCTCCTTTCTTCACTTCTTCGCTCAGTGCGTTTCTTCCGCGATCGGATCGATCGGTGCCAATGTGGAACGGACCTGTTCCGGACGATCGTAGTTCACGATCAGGAGCCGGAGGATGCGTTCATCCAGACGATAGACTTCACGCAGACCTTTTTCCTGCGCGGGATCCATCTCAAAAATGAAGTTCACATAAACGCCGGCTTTGCGTTTGTTGATTTCACGGGCAAACTGTTTGCGACCCATGAGGATCGTTTCAGTAACCGTGCCGCCCATTTCTCCGATCTTCTTTGCGAAATCTTCGGAGAAAGCCTTACCTTCATCTTCGACTTTTCTCAGGTCGAGGATGTACACTGCTTCGTACTTTTTCAAGGCTACACCTCTGTGTTGTTTTGTGTGTTGTTTTATTTTCAGTAGTGTTATTTATCTTTGTTTGCGTCCGGTTCCGTTTCACCGGCGGTTTCCGCTGCGGCAAGGTCAATGCAATTGTATTGCGCCATTGCCATGGGAAGCCCCCGTCTCAGTGCCAGGATCACAGCTTTGACCGAAAGATCAAGAACTTTTTCCTGAAGTGCGTTTTCTTCCGCAGTGAATTTTGAAAGGACAAAATCCGCACTGCCGTGTCCGTTCGCCATTTTTCCGATGCCGATCCGGAGTCTGGGAAAACGCTGTGTACCGAGTCTTTCAATGATGGAACCGATCCCGTTATGCCCGCCGGAAGATCCGTTTGCACGGAGCCGGATCCTTCCCGGTGTCAGATCCATATCGTCATGAACGATGAGGATCTCCTCCGGCCGGATCCCTTCCGCCGCGGCAAGTCCCGCAACAGCATCTCCTGAAAGATTCATAAACGTCAAAGGCTTCTGAAGGATCAGTTTCTGCCCTGCGTATGTTCCTTTCCAGAACCAGGAATTGTGAGCGTGGCATTTTTCCATCGTGCCGGGGATCGCAGCGAGCATGCAGTCAATGAACGCAAAACCCACATTGTGCCGGGTACCCTCATACTCGGAACCGGGATTTCCCAGACCGGTGATCAGGCGGATGGATGATGTCATTTCCTCTTTCAACTCCTTATGCTGTCAGCAGACCGGGATCTCTTACTTCGCAGCAGCTTTCTCGGCACGTTCCTTTTCGCCGATCACTTCCGGTTCTGCAGCACCTTCGCCGGCAGCAGCTTCTTCAGCAACTGCGTTGGGATCGTACACCATAAAGGTGACCAGATCAGCAGGTGTGACCAGCTTGACGCCTTCCGGCAGAACGATGTCGCCGGCATGGAGCTGATCGCCGACTTTCAGCGCAGCCAGATCGGCAACGATGTTTTCGGGCAGCGTATCGGGCGTACATTCGATTTCGATTTCGTGCATCATCTGTTCCAGCAGACCGCCTGCGGAGAGACCGGCAGGAGCAGCATGACCCGCATGGAGGGGAACATGGGTGGTGATCTTCTGATCCGCACGGACTTCCATGAAGTCGATGTGGCTGGTGCAGTTGCGGATGAAGTCATGCTGGACTTCCTGAAGCAGGACCAGCTTGGTCTGATCGCCGTTTTTCAGGGTGATCAGGTTCAATTCGCTGCGGGAGAGAATTGCCCATTCGGTTGCGTCCACAGAAACTGTGGCAGGTTCTGCGCCCTTGCTGTAGATCACAGCGGGGATCACACCCTGTTTTCTCAGGCGGCGTGCATTTGCGGATCCGGTCAGATCACGGCTCTGCACGTTCAGTTCGTGTTTTGTTTTTGCCATTTTTCTTCTTCTTTCTTGAAGTGGTTATAGATTAGAACCGTTTTTGTTTTTCAGCGTGTAAACAGAGAGGAGAGGGAACCGCCTTCGTGGATCCGGCGGATACCTTCTGCCAGAAGACTTGCCACACTCACGATGTGGATGCGGTCCGTCGTCGGGACAGTGCAGGGAACAGAGTCCGTTGCAATGAGTTCCTCAATGCAGCTTTCGGAAAGGCGCTGGACCGTTTTTTCGTTTGCCAGAATGTGGGACACACAGGCATAAACTTTTTCTGCACCTTCTTTTTTGAGCAGTTCAGCCGCAGCACAGAGGGTGCCGGCGGTACTGGTCATATCGTCAACGATAACGCAGATACGGCCCTTCACATCGCCCACGAGGTGGGAGCTTGCCACATGCACAGCATCCACGCGGCGTTTTGCGACAACGGCGAAACCGCAGCCCAGTTTATCCGCATATTTCTGCGCCATTTTGACACTGCCGGAGTCGGGTGAAACGACCACAGATTCCGCATCCAGTTTGTCCTTGATGTAGGGGATGAGAACAGGACTGGCGTACAGATGATCCACCGGAATATCAAAGAATCCCTGAATCTGCTGGGCATGGAGATCCATGGTCAGCACGCGGTCCACACCGGTCGTGGTCAGCAGATTGGCGACCAGCTTGGATGTGATGGGCACGCGGGGACGGTCTTTTCTGTCCTGACGGGCGTAACCGTAGTAGGGGATCACTGCAGTGATGCGTGCGGCGGAAGCACGGCGCGCGGCATCGATCATGATCAGCAGTTCCATCAGGTTTTCATTGGTGGGATTGCAGGTGGACTGAATGATGAAAACATCGGCATTTCTGAGACTGTCCTTGTACTGAACAAACACTTCGCCGTCCGGGAAACGCTCCACAGTTGCGTGTCCCAGTTCCTGCCCCATACATGATGCGATCGCCTGTGCGAGTTCAGGATTCGAATTGCCGGCATACAGCCGGATGTCTCTTGCGTTACCTTCCATTTGAACGAAAATCTCCGTTGATTGGGTGAACATTATCCCGTTTCGGAGGAAACTTTTTCCGTGGAAGGAATCGGAACTGGTGCGGCATGCACAATCGGTCTTTTGATGCAGGTGGCGTATTTACGGGGTGCAGAGCTGCACCGCCATCCACGCTGCTGTTACCTCATGGTCATGCTGCCGTTTTCCGCAGAAAACACAGTCTCGAATCCGTCGCCGGATTAAGGTCCCCGCTGTCGGGTCAATTACATAATATAGCAGATGTTTCTGCTTTTACAAGTGTTTCTGCATTTTTTTATGATTTTTTTCAACCGGTCAGAAGAGATATGCGGCGATCCCGGCAAGGATTCCCAATGTACCGGCTATGATATAACGGTTCGGTTTTTCCCGGAAAAATGCCATGGACCAGATGGAATATCCGGCAATACAGATCCCGATGGCAATGGGGAAAAACGCATTGTTCATATTGTCCGCTTTCAGAAGATCCAGCGCCTTGAACTGGAGCAATGTGGCGATCACACCCTGGATCACCAGAAGCAAAATGATATTCAACGCTTTGCTGTTCAGACGGAATCCCTTGTCATGGAGCAGCATTTTTCCGGCAACGACCGCCAGCAAGGCACCGATCGACTGCAGTACCGGGCGGACACCGGCAGAATCTTCATAGCGGAAAAAACTGGTGGCGGCAGTCATACTCTGCGCCAGACCGAGTACCGCAAAGGCGATGAGAGCCAGTGCGATACCGTATCCGGGCCGGGGCGCAGCACTGTCGCCGCCGCTCCGCAAACTCAAAATGACCATCCCGGAAAGAATGATCGCCGTTCCGGCAACGCGGTACAGATTCCACGGTTCCCCGAAAATCAGCGTGATACTGAGAAAGGGGATCACCAGCGCGCTTTGTCCGATCGCCCAGGTGACACAACTTTTTCCGTGGACCATACTCCGCTGAAGGATAAGAGATCCGCCCGAATTCACAAATCCCGATGCCAGAACAAAAAGGAGGTATCCCGCATCCGGCAGCGGCACGGCAGAACCGGAACCGCCGCCGGAAAGATTGAAGATCAGATTGCCGGTCAGCACAAGCAATGACATGCCGCCGGTCACGAGGGAAATGTTGAATACACTCAAATCCCATTTTGCCATCAGTTTGTAATACACACCGACCAGTGACCAGAGAATACCAACGGCAAATGTCAACAGCAAACCGGCAGTCATCGTATCATCAATCCCATTTCTTGCCGAAATCGACGACTTTTACAATTTCGCCGTCTTTCTGTGCAGATTTGTGTGCGGCAACGCCCATTGCCATATAAGTGGCAGCATCCCAGGCACTGATTTTCGGACGGCGGTGTTCCGCCACAGCACTGACAAATTCATGGACCAGATACGGGTGGGATCCGCCGTGACCCAACGGCTCAAAATCATCTTCCGGTTTCGCATCCGGATTATAAACTTTCTTGAACGCCTCCCGCACTTCTGCCGGCAGAGGATCACGCATTTCAGCTTCCGTATATTCTTTCTGTTCCACCGGTTTCGGTGTGACCTCCGGCAGCGCTTCCACACGGCCGTTCTTTTTCACGACGCCGTAAGAATAACTGCCGCCTGTCCCGAAAATACGGAAATCTTCCCCATTCAACCCCGTACCCGGCACGATCTCACGCATTTCGCAGACGCGGAAGGCGGCACCGTTCGCCAACTGGAACAGAGAGGAAATATTGCAGAAATCGTAGTTCTTGAAGAAAACATCGTTGTTCCGGTTGCGGTAGCCGATGGCACTGACACTCAAGGGCTGCGTCCGCATCACATCGATCACGCCGGACATGGAATGAGTGGGATAAGCCATGGCATGACTTTTCAGTCCGCGATCCCAGTATTTCTGCATGAATGCCGCCGCCTGAGCGCCGATCTTTCCGGTACTGCGGGATTTGTTCACATTGCGCAGAGAACAGGCGGGCTCGTCAACATCGTGGGCATATTCCGCTTCCGCATAAACAAAATGGCCGAACTCCCCTGCTGCAGCCATACGGCGGCAGAGCATGGTCGGGGGACGGTAGATCGTCGTTTCGCCAAGCATATATTCCTTGCCGGTACGCTGAACCGTTTCAATGATCTTTCCGCTCCAGTCCAGCATTTCATCATCATCCGGCAGGCAGATGACCGGAACGGCGGAGTACACGTCTTTGCCCGATTCCATTGCCTGAATGCACTGGGGAGCGTGAAGCCACGGCTGAGTGATGATCACGATGGCATCGCAATCCGATTTACACATCTCATCGAAAGATGTGGTCATGTTTTTTGTGTCAACTTTCGGTGTGATCGCCGGATGTTCATACGCCCAGCGGATCCGGTCCTCCTCTGCATCACAGAGCCCCACAGAATCCACAAGCGGGTGATTCGCAAAAAGAGGTGCGAATGCGCGTCCGAAACTGCCGAAACCGACAAGACCAAGTTTGATTCCCATAAATCAGTTCCTTTCGTTTTTTTTCAGGATCTTTTTCAGGATCCAGGTTGATATGATACCGTTGTAAAAATATTTTCCGAGATCGGAAAGGTGTGTCCCGTCGCAGGTCGCAGCTTCCGGCGTGATCCTGCCGGACATCGCTGCCGCCATATCCAGATATTCCGCGCCGCCTTCCGCAGCCGCCTGTTCCGCAAGACTGCGGTACAACGCCAGTGTTTCCCACGCATTCAGCCCCGTGGGATAAAGCCGCAGATCCCCGAACGGCACATCGTGATTGCCGATGACCAGCACTTCCGCTCCCGCACTGCGGGCGTTCTGCACCATCTCCAGTATGGCGCTGCGGTATTCCTCCGGGGCACCGATGGCTTCACCCCCGCACTCGACAGGATGACGCAGATCGTTGAAGCCGAACTGGATGATCACATAATCCGGCGATACAGGTTTCACTTTTTCTTCAAAAAATGTTTTGCCCCAGACTGCTGCCAGACCGCATTGGGCAATGTTGATAAATTCCACCGGAACGCCGGGATTGATGGAAACGTCAAATGTACGCTGTGCGCGGACGACCCAGTTGTCATCTCCGGTGGCAGCAATGGAATCGCCCCAGACAAGGACCCTGATTTTTTTCATAGCGTCATTCATTTCTTACAGATTTTTTTCATATTCAGCACGGAGTTTTCGGAAGGCATTGAGATCTTTTCTGCTGACTTTGATCTTTCCGAGTACGCTGGGATACGGTTTATTTTCGCATGGAACAGCCGGATCCGGATTCCAGTTGTCGCCGCGGAATCTTTCCCGGGCGGCTTTATCACGGAAATCCACGATCTCCTGAGGTGTTCCGTTTTCAAGTGCAGATTTGTATCCGAGGATCCCGATGGCAGTCATATCGATCGCCTGATAAACATCAATATCCGGTTTACAGTTGCCTTTGATGGCTTCCGCAAAATAATAATTGGTGAAGAAATCGCCGCCGCCGTGTCCGAAATCCGCTGCATTCAGAAATTTTTCAGGGAACGGCGGATGATAATAGATCTGTTCCGGCTGGAAATTGCCCCAGTCCATCGGCATACGGCGCACACGCAGAATGCCGTCATGCCCCTGTGTGGTTTCCATCGTGCCCCGGTTGCAGGCGATACGGCAGCGTTTCCCGTGATCCCGGAGTTTGGCGCAGGGCATGATCTTGGCAAGGGCGCCGTTATCCATCTGACACATCAGAATACTCATGACATCGTCAACCTTGATACTGGCTGCACCCTGCATCATCGGATCGTCAAAATCGTGGGGAACGACAAAACCATTGACACGGGTCGGACGGGTACCGGTGATCTTCATGATCGGCCCCATGGAATGTGTGCAGTAGTAAGTGATCGGAAGCCATGCACGCCAATGATCGGGTCCGGCAGTCAGCGAAGCGCGGGTCTTGGCATCAACGGGATGAATATATTCCGCTTCGCCATAAAGAAATTTTCCCATTTCACCCGATTCGTAAAGGCGGCGCATTTCCAGATTCGCCGCACTGTACGGATAATTTTCCGCAAATGAATAGACCAGACCGCTTTCTTCCACGGCTTCTGCCAGTTCCACAGCTTCGCCCATGGTGAACATCGCCATACATTCGCTCATGACGTGTTTGCCTTTTTTCAATGCCTTCACCGCCGCAGGAGCGTGCTGTGTCGCATAATTGGCAAGGATCACTGCATCCATATCATGTTCCAGAAAACGGTCGTAATCGGAATAGTAGGTGATCCCTTTGTCATCGAGCCCCAGTCTTTTTTTGGCAGCTTCCAATTGCGCCGGAAAAAGATCGCAAAGGGCAACCAGTTCAAAACCGACCTGACGGGCCACACTGGCAAGATACGCACCGCGTCCCGCTCCGAACACTCCAAGTCTGATTTTCTTTTTCATTCGCTTTTCTCCTTTGAAATTTGAAAATTGTAAAAAAATACCATCAAAAAAATGACCGTCTGACCTTAATATAACTTGACTTTTTTATTTCTGCATATCTATTATGATGAAAAATTATTACATTTTTACAATCAAGACTTATATTTTTGCAGAGGAATACATGAATCTCCCGAAAATCTTCAATCCCGGTGTTTACCGGCACCGTCAGGTCGGACATCACATGGTTGTACCTCATTTCTGGATCTCGCTGAACGTGAGCGGTCTGGTCAGAAGTATCAATTATGATATGGACGGCAATCTGTTGTCGTCCTATGAGCATACAGCGGACAGCCGTCCGCATCAGCTGCTGAGCATCGGCGTTCCCGGCTTCTGGTCTGATTTTGAATACGATTCCACCCGCGAGAACTGGGTCATCTTTCTGGAATGGAACGCGTTGAGTTACGATAAAAAAAACAGGAAGATCCTGCTGGATTACGATGGTGTGCAGCTGGAACTGCCCCTCTCCATTCCCCTGCAGCCATCCGAAACGGAATCTCTGCGCAATCAATTCAACACGATCAGAGAATATCACAACAGCGGTATTCCGGGCAATCAGCTCTCCGCCGCCATTATGATCCAATCCATATTTCTGCGCTTTCTGACTCAGCCCGCCGGTGTGGACGACACGGTGGAACTGCTCCGCAAACGGATCGATAACGATGAAAAATGGGAAAAATCCATTTCAGCACACTGCCGGGAAATGGGGATCTGCCGCGATACCGTGCGGACACTGTTCACCAACCGTTACAAGATCCCGCCGGGAGAATACCGGTTGCGGAAACGGCTGCAGAAAGTGCTGAACCTTTTCGCATACAGCAATTTATCGCTGAAAGAGATCGCCTTTGAGACCGGCATGAAAAACGCCACGCATCTCAACAGTCTCATCCGGAAATATTACGGCAGAACGCCTTCCGCGCTCCGGCGGGAATACTGTGGCGGAAAGACGGATTTTTAAGCGGTTCCCGCCTCAATCTTCAAATGCACCGTACTCGGATGTTTTGCGTTTTGCCGCCCGTTTTTCATTCTTTGCGGCAATACGGATCTGTTTCTTTTCCTTGTACTGTCTGGCGTTGGCTACATGCTTTTTGCCGGTACTGCCCTGATGGTTCACCACTTCGCTCAAGTCGCGCCGTTCACGCTCCTGAAGACGGAGAAACACGGGGAAACCGACAAAACCGAAAGCCTTGCGGAAATAGTTGATCAGATAAGTCTTGTAACTGTCCGCACAATAAGAAACTTTGTTGACGAACAGAACCGCTTTCGGCGGTGTACTGCTTGTCATGGTGCCGTAATAGATCTTCAGGGGCTTTGTTCCGACCACAGGCGGCAGACTCCGCGCCACTGCATCCTGGATCACCTGATTGAGCAGGGATGTGGAAATTTTGAGGCTCATCTGACCGCGCAGCTGGGCGATCGCTTCGTACAACGCATCAAAATTATATCCGGATTTTGCCGATGTGAAGACCACCGGTGCGTAACGCATTTTCGGCAGACTTGCATAGATCTCGGTCAGCAGCGTCTGGGCTTTTTCGCCGTCAGCGCGGATGTCCCATTTGTTGGCAACGATGATACAGCCTTTGCCGGATTCCTCGATCATACGCGCAATGCTCTTGTCCTGGGCAGTCGCACAGCCCACACTGGATTCGATCACAAACAGCACGATATCGCAGCTTTCCAACGCTTCTGCCGCACGCATATTGCTGTACTGCTCCACGGCATCATCCACTTTGGAGCGTTTCCGCAAACCTGCCGTATCGACGATCTGGGCGGGCACGATCTCATCGCGGCAGGGCAGCATGAATTCGGTGTCGATGGTGTCGCGGGTGGTTCCCGGCACATCACTGACGATCACCCGTTCTTCGCCGAGCATACGGTTGACGATGGACGATTTCCCCACATTCGGTCTGCCGAGAACGGCGATCCGCAGACGCCGTTTGATCTTTCGACCTTCCCGGATACGGGGCAGATCCGCCACGGCATCCGACATCATATCATCGATCCCGCGACGGTGCAGACAGGATACCGTGTAGATCTTATCGAATCCCAATTCATGAAATTCATCGGCATGGAGATCATATCCGGCGTTGTCCGCTTTGTTGGCAACCAGAAGGACTTTTTTTCCGCATGCCCGGATCTTTGCTGCGATCCCTTTGTCAAGCGGACTCAACCCGGTCTGGGCATCCACCACAAAAAGGATCGTATCAGCGGACGCAATCGCCGCATCCACCTGTTCCTCGATCATCCGGTCCCAGAAACCGACACCCCGTTTTTCACCCTGATACATGCCGAGTCCGCCGGTATCGAACAGCGTAAAACGGCAGTTGTCAAAAACGCCGGACGCAGACACACGGTCGCGGGTCACGCCGCTGTCAAAATGAACGATCGCCTGACGCCGTTTCAGGATCGCATTGAAAAGGGAGGATTTTCCGACATTCGGACGGCCGACAATGGCAATGGCAGGCAATGCAGTGCGGACATCTGTCAACGCATCGTCATCTGCGGTTTCCGCGTCGTTTTCCGGCGTCTGTTCACCGTTCACGGCGGACATTGCCTCCAACTCGTTTTCTTCTTCCCGGCGCTTGCGGAAACGTTTGGTTCTGACTGTTCTTCTGCCTTTCATGAAGACCTCCTTTCCTTTTCAGGGATCCGTAAAATCGAAAAAAGAGCGGTCCCGTCACGGAACCGCTCCTGAATATTCTGCAAAATGCAGATTATTTCGCCGCCATTGCCTGGGCAACTGCAACTGCAACGTCAACAGATGCACCGACCATGGGGTTGTTGCCCATACCGATCAGACCCATCATCTCCACGTGCGCGGGGACGGAGGAAGAACCGGCAAACTGAGCGTCAGAGTGCATTCTGCCCATGGTATCGGTCATACCGTAGGAAGCAGGACCGGCTGCCATGTTGTCCGGATGCAGCGTTCTGCCGGTACCACCGCCGGAAGCAACGGAGAAGAATTTTCTGCCGTTGGCGATCCGTTCTTTCTTGTAGGTACCCATCACAGGATGCTGGAAACGGGTCGGGTTCGTGGAGTTGCCGGTGATGGCAATATCCACATCTTCGTTCCACATGATGGCAACGCCTTCGCGGACATCATCCGCGCCGTAGCAGCGGACCATGGCGCGTTCGCCTTTGGAATATGCTTTTTCGGAAACGATTTTCAGTTCGCCGGTAGCATAATCGAATTCCGTTTCAACGCTGGTGAAACCGTTGATACGGCTGATGATCTGGGCAGCGTCTTTGCCGAGACCGTTCAGGATCACGCGCAGCGGTTCCTTACGGGCTTTGTTCGCGCTGCGGGCAAGACCGATCGCACCTTCAGCCGCCGCGAAAGATTCGTGACCGGCGCAGAACGCAAAACATTTGGTCTGGTCTTCCAGAAGCATGGATGCAAGGTTGCCGTGGCCGAGACCGACTTTGCGGTCGTCTGCAACAGAACCGGGGATGCAGAAACTCTGGAGACCTTCGCCCAGAGTCTTGGCAATTTCACTGGCAACGGTCTGACCGCGCTTGATGGCGACGGCTGCACCGACCAGATATGCCCAGCAGGCATTTTCAAAGCAGATGGGCTGAATGTCTTTCACACGCTGATAGATGTCAAGACCTTTGCCCTTGGTGATCTGTTCCGCTTCTTCAATGGAAGCGATCCCGTTGTCGTTCAGAAATTTTGTGATCTGAGCAATACGGCGTTCGTAGCTTTCAAACAGTGCCATGATATATGACTCCTTCTCTCTCTTACGCCTTGCGCGGGTTGATAACTTTTGCGGCATCGGCAAAGCGGCCGTAGGTCTTCTGGAATTTTTTCACCAGATCCTTCGCCGGCATGTTCATGATCTCTTCCTTGCCGGAATTGATCGCTTCCATCATCTTGCCGAGATTGACAAATTCGTAGCCGATCACCTGATCGTCTTCGTCCAGAGCAAGTCCCGTAACATAGCCTTCTGCCATTTCAAGATAACGGACACCCTTTGCACTGGTACCGTACATCGTACCGGTGATGGAACGGAGCTGTTTCAGGTCTTCAAGACCGGCACCGATGGGCAGACCGTCTTCGGAGAACGCTGTCTGGGTACGACCGTAAACGATCTGAAGGAACAGTTCACGCATGGCGGTATTGATCGCGTCACAGACCAGGTCCGTGTTCAACGCTTCAAGGATCGTTTTGCCGGGCAGGATCTCCGCAGCCATCGCCGCAGAATGAGTCATGCCGGAACAGCCGATCGTTTCCACCAGGGCTTCTTCGATAATACCGTTTTTCACGTTAAGCGTGAGTTTGCAGGCACCCTGCTGAGGGGCGCACCAGCCGACGCCGTGAGTGAGACCGGAAATTTCCGTAACCTCTTTCGCCTTCGTCCATCTGCCTTCCTGCGGAATGGGCGCGGGACCGTGTTTCGGGCCCTTGGCGACACAGCACATCTGTTCTACTTCATGTGTGAAGCTCATTTGTGTCTCTCCTGTATCGTTGTTTGATATGTTGGGTTCTTTGTGAAAAAATCTAAATTTATATAATATACACCGTCATCTCCGCACTTTCAAGCACCGGTGCGTAAAAAAACGGATCAGTTCTGTGGCGGGATTTTACCGTTTCAGGAGATCTTCCGCCACGCGGCGTGCTTCCCGGAGGATCTCATCTTCGCCGGGGACGATTCTGTGTTTCATCAGGATCTTTCCGTTGCAGATGAGGGTATCGACGCAGCTGTCTCCGGCGGAATAGACCAGATTGGAGATCAGGTGATAATTGGGTGTCATACTGATCTGTTCCAGATCGATGAGCATACAATCGGCGGTTTTTCCTGTTTCGATCCCGGCGTTGATGCCGAAGACTTCTGCCGCATCGGTGGTTGCCATACGGAATGCTTCAGCGGCGGGCATGGTCTTGGGATCGCCTGTCTGATTTTTTGCCAGCAGGGATGCAAATTTCAGTTCTTCGATCATGGAAAGATTATTATTGGAACTGTTGCCGTCCGTACCGAGGATGATACGGCATCCGGCGTTTCTGGCGGCGGCATAACGGAACTGACCGGACCCCAGTTTACAGTTGGACACGGGGTTGTGAACGAGGACGGACCGGCGGTCGGCAATGATCTTCAGGTCGTCATCGGTCATCCAGACGGCGTGAGCGAGAGTTGTCCGTTCGGTGAGCATACCGAGGCTGTCGAGATAAGCTGTCGGAGTCATTCCGTGTTCTGCCATACAGTCATCAAATTCTTTTTTTGTTTCGGCGAGATGTGTCTGGATGGGCATATTCCGTTCATTGGCGAAGGCGGCACATTCCCGCAATTTTTCTTTGGCGACCGTATAGATCGCGTGGGGCGCCATGGAGATACGGATCAGATCGGAGTGGGAGACTTTCCCTTTGGCGAGATCGTCATTGGCGGTACGGTGATCGGCACCGCACTGGGAGAGGACCATGATCCCCACATCGGCACGCATCCCCATATCATCGGCGGCGCGGATGGTGCCGGGCTGGAACCAGTACATATCATTGAACGCCACGGTCCCGCTTTTGATCATTTCCAGACAGGCGAGCCGTGTTCCGGCGTACACATCGGCTTCTGTCATTTTTGCTTCCAGCGGCCAGATATAATTGGACAGCCAGTCGAAGAGATCGTAATCGTCCGCATAACCGCGGAGGATCGCCATGGCGGCGTGGGTATGTCCGTTGTAATAAGGCGGCAGCACGGCAAATCTTCCGCCGCAGTTGATGACTTCTTCTGCTGTTTCCGTACCGTTTGCG
Organism: Victivallales bacterium; assembly: GCA_045589595.1. Lineage (GTDB taxonomy): Bacteria > Verrucomicrobiota > Lentisphaeria > Victivallales > UBA1829 > SIG77. Next base: position 33,504 of record JAZNPK010000014.1, on the reverse strand, counting down.
GGTCCGATGCTCCGGAAGATCCCGTCAGCGATCTTCACATCGGCGCGACTGCCGTTTTCCAGCACCACATCTTTCAGGAGAATGGACGGTTCTGACATATTTCTCTCACTTTCTGTTCCGTTACAGACGGATCATTTCAAGTTCATCTGCGGTAATGATACCTGCCCGTTTCACCGCAGAGACGATTTCTCTTTCGATCTCCTTTCCCGGCACAAAAGCACCGGTCCCCGGCGGCGTTTTCAACAGGATCTCCGCGCCCGCATTGTGCAGTGCCAGAACGGGATCGATATACCGCGTCAGGGTCGGTTCTTCCAGCAGGAAATTCAATGTTTTTTTCCGGTTCAGTACACGATCGGCGGGAACGGCATCCCCGAATTCATCATCCACGCCCATATTGCCGAGGACGGCACCGGACGCGGTAAGAGCATCGGCATAACGGATATGCGCCTGTGCCACGCCGGTGGCTGTAATGATAAAATCCGCCTCTGCGATGGCAGACCGGACAAAGGTTTCATCCATACAATTCTGTGCATCCACAACGGTCACAACGGCTCCGGCACGGCAGAAATACATGTGGATCCCCTGTCCCACTTTTCCGTGACCGAACAGCAGTACCCGGCTGCCGTTGAAGGGACCGTATCCCAGATGACGCAGAGCGCGCAGACAACTCTCACCTGTCCCGAGGCATGTTTCAAAATGCTTCAACGCACCGGAATCGGCAAGAAACACATTTCTGCCGTCAGCAGTCCACGGATCGACACCGCTGCGGGTGAGTTCCACGGCGCCGTAATTGCAGGCGATATGACGGTGCAGTGCGCCGCAGTCCAGGATCACATCAAAGACACCCTCCCGGATCTCCGGGATCACATTCACCTGATGCTGTTCCAGAAAACGGACGGCATCCTGATCCCAGGGCAGACGGGGGGAATATGTGACAGTCAGATCCGCACCGGCAGCGATCAATACCGCATATTTGACGCAGGTATTGAAAAAAACGGGCGCGGCATCCAGAATACGGCATCCGGCAAGAGGTTTTTTCTCCAGCCAGACACGGTACTGCTCCGTCAGCGCGGGGATCTCCCCGACAGCAAACCGGGCAGAGACTGTTTCAAACAAACCGTTCTTCATGCCTTGCGGACACGGGGTCCGGCGGGGGAATCTTCGATCAGCCACCCCTGTGCTTTAAGTTCATCGCGGATCGCATCGGCGGCGGCAAAATCTTTTGCTTTCTTGGCGTCGGTGCGTTTCTGAACAAGTGCAAGGATCTCTGCCGGAACATCGGCGGCATCCTGTTTTTCTGCAACGGCGGCGTCAGCGGCTTCTTTCACAGCAGCATCCACATCCAGCGCAGCTAAAATACGGTCGAAATCACGGTACTGATCAAGGATCACTCCGGCGGCGGCTTTCTGATATTCATTTTTCGCCAGTGCGGAGCGGACATCTTTCGTAAACTTGAAGACTTCCGCCAGTGCTTCCGCCACATTCAAATCTTCGCCGAAGGCGGCACCGAATTTTTCTTTCGCCTGCGCGGCGCGGGCGGTGGCGGCTTCCAGTCCGGCATCACCATCGGGACAGGCAGCAAGACGGCGGAACAGATCGGCAAACTTTTTCAGTGCGGACCGGCTCTGATCCAGCGCGGCGATATCGAAATTGAGTTTGGAACGGTAATGCGTACCGATGAGGACCCAGCGGATCTCGGCGCCCGTCCACCCCTTCGCCAACAGGTCGCGCATGGTATAGAAATTGCCCAGCGATTTGGACATCTTCTGTTTATTGACGGTCAGGTGTTCGCAATGGAGCCAGTAGTTGACAAAACGGCATCCGTTGGCGGCTTCACTCTGGGCGATCTCGTCTTCGTGATGGGGGAACATATTGTCGATACCGCCGGTATGGATATCAAAGGTCTTACCCAGATATTTCTGGCTCATGGCGGAACATTCCAGATGCCAACCCGGTCTGCCGGGTCCCCACGGGGAATCCCATTTCACATCGCCGTCGTTTTCATCCCACGCTTTCCAGAGGGCGAAGTCCGCCACGGAATCCTTGGCATATTCGTCGCTGCGGATGCGGTCGCCCACACGCTGCTGCGTCATGTCGATCTTCGCAAGCTGTCCGTAATTTGCAAACTTTGCAATGGAGAAGTAAACGGATCCGTCTTCGCTCTGATAGGCATAACCTTTATCGAACAGTGTCTGGATGAGCCGGATCATTTCCGGGATGTGCGTCGTCGCTTCAGGATAATGTTCCGCAGGTTCGATCCGCAGCGTTTTGAGGTCTTCAAAGAAGGCATCTTTGAACTTGCGGGTGAAAACGGTCAGCGGCAGACCGGCGGCTTTGGAGTCACGGATGGTCTTGTCGTCCACGTCCGTCAGATTCATGACCTGGGTCACTTTGCAGCCGTGATATTCCAGAGTACGGCGGAGGACATCCTCGAAAAGATAGGCACGGAAATTGCCGATATGGGCGAAATTGTAAACGGTGGGTCCGCAGGTGTACATGCCCACCTGATTACCGTTGATGGGGGTGAATTCTTCCAGACGCCGTCCCAGTGTATTGAAAAATCTCATGGCTGAAATCCTTTTCTGCTTGACAATATTTTTTCAATAATATATGTTGCTTTGGCGATTTTGCCACTTGAATTTTGAAAAAAAAGCGTTTATTTTAAAAGATCACTTTTCGAGAGAGGTCACAGAAACTGATAGGAAAGGAGTCCATTATGTCTGTACCCGTAATCATCATGCCGTGCCTTGATATGCAGAACGGTCGCGTAGTCAAGGGTGTTCACTTTGTCGATATCGCCGATGCCGGAGATCCGGTGGAATGTGCAAAAGCCTATTGCGCTGCCGGGGCTGATGAACTCGCCCTTCTCGATATTACCGCCACCATTGAAAACCGCGGAACTCTGCTGGATGTGGTACGCCGCGTTTCCGAAGCATGTACCGTTCCCTTCACCGTCGGCGGCGGGATTTCCGATGTGGCGTCCGCTGCCGCTGTCCTGAAAGCGGGTGCAAACAAGATCTCCACCAGCAGTGCCGCATTCCGGAACCCGGAGATCATCCCTGCCATGATCAAAGAATTCGGCGTGGATGCCGTTACCGTTGCCATCGATGTGGATGTGAATCCCAAACTCCCCTCCGGATATGAAGTCTTTATCGATGGCGGCAGAACAGGTACCGGTTTCGATGCCGTGGAATGGGCAAAACGCGTGGACGGATACGGCGTCAAAACCATTCTCCCCACCAGTAAAGCCGGCGACGGTGCTAAAACCGGATACGATCTGCCCGTGATCAAGGCAATGGCTGCCGTCTGCAATGCACAGATCGTCGCGTCCGGCGGCGCCGGAAAAATGGAACACTTCCTCGAGGCGGCGCAGGCGGGTGCCACCGTGCTGCTGGCTGCAAGTGTTTTCCACTTCCACATGATCGATATCCCGGAACTCAAAGCGTACCTGAAACAGAACGGGGTCGCTGTCCGCTGATATTTTCACGCCGTGCCGATTCAGGCACCCGATGACCGAGCCGATTTCCGGTTAATTCCGGAAACCGGCTTGATTTTTTAAGAATTTGTATTAAATTGTTCACAGACAACTCAACCGTACGACATCATTCACCAAGAAAGGAAAAAGAAGAATGTTGAAACACCTTTTCACGCTGCTGCTTCTGATCTGTACCCTGCCGATCTTTTCGGCAGATGTCAAGTACATTTTTGTACTGATCGGTGACGGATTCGGTCCCAGTCAGCGCGCACTGGCGGAAGCGGCGATCGGTAAAAAACTGGTCATGAACACCTTCCCCTGCGCCATTCCCACGGGTACCGATACCCACGACGGGAAACTGACGGACAGTGCCGCCAGCGGTACTGCCATTGCCTGCGGGATCAAGACTTATGCCCATGCCATCGGCGTTGATAAAGACAAAAAACCTGTGGAAAGTCTTGCCTGCGAACTGAAACGCACGAAAGATTTTGCCGTCGGCATTATTTCCTCCTGCGGTCTGACAGACGCCACTCCGGCATCCCAGTACGCTCATCAGCCCAAACGCAATATGTACGGAGAAATCGCGGAAGATATGTTCAAAAGTGAAGTGGATTTCTTCGGCGGCTGCGACCTGATCGGCTGCAACAACGGCGAAAACCGGGATCCCGCCAAAGTTTCAAAATGGGAAAGAGAAACCCGCGACAAACTGAAAGCCGCCGGTTATACGCTGCTGGAGGGCAAAGATGTGCTGGAAGGTCTGAAGGATCAGAACACTCTGCTGGGCGAAAATCCCTCCATCCCCGTCATGAAGACTTACGGGGCATGTCTGCCCTATGTCGCATGGGAAAAAGATAAGAGCGACGCAAAGGAAAATCCCTATCCCACTCTGGCAGATTACCTCACACTCGCCGCTGAACGCTTCGCCTCCAACAACAAAAACGGATTCTTCATTATGCTGGAATGCGGTAAAATCGACCACGCCGGTCACAGCAACAATTCCGCATGGACCATCCGTGAAGTCCGCGCGTTCGATGAAGCCGTGGAAGCCGCTCTGAAATTCCAGGAAAAACACCCCGATGAAACGCTGATCGTCGTCACTGCCGACCACGAAACCGGCGGACTGCAGATCGTTGATGAAGCCAAGATGAAGGAGAACGCAAAACTTCTCTGGAAACAGACCCGGTTCTCCTACGACAAACTCGATGATATGGTCAAGAAACAGGAAAAAGCGGAAAAAATCCTGAAAGAAATCAGCAAATGCATCGGTTTCAAAGATTTCAGCAAGGAAGAAGAAGCCCAGCTGATCGGTCTGATCGAAACCAATTACGCCCCGAAACAGGCAAAGATCCGCCGTCTGCCCATGCGCGATGTGGTGAAAAAAGCGACTGTGTTCCGGGATAAACGCATCGGGATCCAGTACACCACCGGCGGTCACACCAAGACCAGGGTCATTACCAATGTCAGCGGACCGGGCTGGGAACTGTTCACGAAACAGCCGCTGGAAAATTCCAGTCTGCGCGGCTTGATCACCAAGTGCATCAACGGAGAAAGATGATCCGCTGATCCCGCACTCTGAAAATCAGAAATCCATCTCCACGATTCGCGGAGATGGATTTTTTTATGCACCGGATTTGCGTTTTTTTATTCGGGATCCGCCGGGAGTTTTTCGGTTTCGCGGTGCTTCTGGATCACATCGTAAACCAGAGGGATCAGGAACTTGCAGAGTGCAGCCGCCGGAACCGCAAGGATCATACCCGTGATCCCCGCAACGACCGCACCGAACAGGACCGCCACAATCGTTTCCAGCGTCGTCAGCCCGATGGCTTCACCCACCAGAACCGGATACAGGAACAACTGTTCCAGCAGACCGTTGATGACAACATAGGTGATACACACACCCGCCAGAGGCAATGCCGCCGCAGGCGCAAAAAAGACCGTCACTGCTGCCGACAGAATAAAACTCAGCACCGGACCGAGGAACGGCAGCAGAATGGTCAAGCCCGCCACAAGAGCAAGCGGCAGGGCATAAGGCACACCGAAGAAGGAGAAAAATCCGAGATACAACAGCGTTTCCACCACAATGATCAGACCGTATCCGCGGAGCCACGCATTGAACATGACAAACACCCGCGCCAGAATTTTTCCCGCTGATTCCCACGCCACTTCCTTCATATCCGGGAACCAGCCGGATTCCGAAATGCTCCGCACGATCCAACGCCCCACATCGTCCGCTGTTTCTCCTGCTTTTTCACGCAGGGAAATACGGTACACTGCCATCCGCTGAAGGAAAAAAAAGAAGAAAAAGCAGAACATCAGCAGGTCGAATGCAAATCCTCCGGCGGCAGCAAGAAAGGAAAAGATCCCGCCGATCAGATTTGTTCCCCCGCTCAACATGGACCCCGCCACGTCCGGATCGATCTGTTTCAGCAACTCCTGAAGCCGGTCCCGGTAATGCTGTATCTTTTCCGGTTCAGTTTCCGAACGGGAGGTGGTCTCCAGCCGTTTATCGAGATCCAATATGACTTTCTGGGCGGCGGGACTTTTTTCCCGGATGTATTCCGCCACCGTGGTCCCCTTCTCCTGAATGTACGGGATCACTGAGGACGCCATCAGATAAATAGAACCGAATGTCACAAACAGCACCGTCAATACGGTCAGTGCCGCCGCTTTTCCGGCAAGGGCATTATCCCGGTTCTTCCGGACTTCTTCCGCGGATTTCCGTTCGATGCCGTGACGCCGCATCAGTGCATTCCGCAAACGGCGCACCGGAGATGTGATCCAACGAAAAAAGATGGTGATCACACGTGCCGGCCAGCTCAGGAAAAAAATCTTTTCATACAATGCTTCCAGCGGCAGGAACAGATACGCGCAGATCAATCCGAAAAAGACTGTTTTCAGCCATGTAGCGGCAACGATAAAGATCACCAGGATCAACAGCGCGATCAATAAACCGGTACCGGATGTGGCGATCTTTGAATCTTTTGCCTGCTGAAAAAAGTCCGTAAACTTCATACTCAGACCACGTGGGATTTACGGGAGCCTTCCACGATCTCGCCGCAACGGAACGCCTTGAAGCCCTGTTCCGTACAGATGCGGATCGCTTCCTGTTCATATTCCGCACGGACGAACCAGACCATACCCACACCCATATTGAACACGCGGTATGCTTCGCTGTCGTCGATATTTCCTTCTTCCACGATCAGACGGAAGATGGGGGGCATATCCGGGATCATATCCTTGTGGAACACGGCGTCCACATCTTTGGGCAGGATACGCGGCACGTTGTCGTACAGACCGCCGCCGGTGATGTGAGCGATACCGTCCAGTTCGATCCTGCCGCTGTTCATGGCTTCGCGGATGGCGGGCCAATAGCAGGTATGCGGCTTGAGCAATGCTTCGCCGATGGTCTCGCCGCCCAGTTCCTTGAGTTCCGTATCCACGGAGTAGCCGCGCTGCTGGAACAGCACACGGCGTGCCAGACTGAACCCGTTGGTGTGGGGTCCGTTGGAAGCAAGACCGATCGCCACATGACCCGGACGGATCTTTTCGCCGGTGATCAGTTTGGATTTTTCAACGATACCGGTGATCACGCCGACGAGGTCGAAATCGTTGCCGTACATACCGGGCATTTCAGCAGTTTCACCGCCCAGCACGGCGCATCCGGCGGCGCGGCAGGCATCAGCAATACCGCCCAGCACATCTTCGTACAGAGGACTGCGGAGTTTGCCGATCCCGATATAGTCGAGGAAGTAGATCGGTTCTGCGCCCTGAACGCCGATATCATTGATGCAGTGATTGACGATATCGTGTCCCACGGTATCGTATTTGCCCATCATGGCAGCCACCATGAGTTTGGTACCGACGCCGTCGATACTGGACACAAGGACCGGTTCTTTGTATTTGGAAAGATCTAGCTGGAACAAGCCGCCGAATCCGCCGATGGGAGCCAGCATTTCAGGACGGCGCGCCATGGCAATTTTCGGTTTCACACGGTTCAACAGTTCTCCTGCGAGGTCAATATCGACTCCGGCTTCCTTGTAGAGGGCAGACTGGCTCTTCGTCACGGTACGTACTCCATCATTTTTCGGGGTTGTTTTTTAAAAAAATATTCTACAACGGATAATATAGCACAACTGCAGAAAGTTGCAAGCTGTTTTTTCTTCTTTTAAAACGCCGTCAGACCGCAAACAGCATCACATCACTGTCCGGTGAAATCGTCCCACGCGTCTTCAATATCGCCGATCCGCAGTTCCAGCTGTTCGTACCGGCTGTCGTCATCGATCCGGTCGCTGCTGTTCAGAATGGCGAGAGTTTCCGTGATGTTGCGATGAATGGCGGCAATACGGTTGGCAGTTTTCTCCGGCACTTTTTTGCCCGCATTCTTTTCCAGCAGCATCAGGGAATATTCGATCCTTGCCCGGGTGAGATCCAGCAATCGTGTACGCAGGGGCGCACGCATGGCATCTTCCGCAGGATTGAAATATTCTTTCGCGATTTCCCAGCTGTCTTCCAGAAAGTTGATGAACGCCGTTTCCTGCGCATCGTCGGAGAATGTCAGCCCCAGAAAATCCATCGTGCGGGACCGGAAGTTTTCAAAATCCTCTTCCCCGTTGGCAAGTGAATCAAAGATCATGGCGCCCAGTTCCACTGAATTGACCGGCGCATTCAGTTCCGCCAGAATGGCATCAATGGATTCCAGCGTGCCGGTGGAAATGGCAAAGCCGTCCGGCGAAATATCCGGATCGATGGTCCGCAGAGATTTGCCCGGATCCGCATCATCTTCATGTTCATGTCCGCAGGAACATGGTTCTCCGGCGTGATGATGACAACATTCGTGATCCGTCTCCGCCATTGCCGCATCGGATGCCGCACGGTTTTTCAGGAGCGACTGCTCAAAAGCGCCGGGCGTATCCAATTCATCCGCAGGAACAAGCAGCCATTCGGAGCCGTCGCGGCGGATGCCGATCTCGTTCATACAATGACGGTATTCCTCAAGGGAAAGATGCGGTCTGCGCCGCAGATCTTTTCCGTTTTCAAAAGCAAAGAGATAGGCTTCAGAGATCTGCTGCGGGATCTCCAGATAGTCCCGTTCCGTTTCACAGACGCGCAGCAGTGCCTGCTCCAGATCCTGTACAAAAAGGCGGCGCTCCTCACCGGATGGCTCATTTTTTTGCACAGAAACAGTAAATTCCCCGTTTTCCCAGTCATCCACGCGAACCACGAGCGCATCACCTGCGACCACGCTGTATTTGCGGTAAAACGCCCCCAGATCAAATGCGGTCAGCCGCACCGTCAGGTTTTCCGGACTCCGTGCGCCGCGCAGAAGGATACGGTTTTCTTCCGATTCCGCAGAAAGATAATCGATGATTCCGGAATTTCCCAGCATCAGGAACGCAGGCGCCACATCCCCGAACCGGAGAGAGACTTCCATCGTACCGTATGCGGTGCCGTCCTCATCTTTCAGGGTGTAGCTGTCCGCAAAACATTCATCCGTCACGAACGGCATGAAGGCGGCTCCCGGCAGCAGAATGGCTTTTTCCAGTTCAGCGGCGGTAGGGATCACGCGGAATGTCATCCCCTTGAAAAATTCAGTTTTCGGATAAACTTTCCCCTGGGAATAAAACAGATCGTCCTGCGCCTGAAGGATCAGTTCCGTTTCTTTTTCGACACGCTTGCGGTCTTCATCATTGACCGCATGGAGTGCTTTCGCGGCGGCGTCCGCCAGTACGGATGCAGGATAGGAGAGCATCCCGGAAAATTTATCTGCCATCAGATTATGGACCGTATCTTCGATCTGCCGGATCGTCAGCATATCACACCTCCCGTTCAGAATGAGGAAAAACGGACCATTTTTGCCAGTTTGCGGTGGAGATAATCATCCATTCTGTCCGCAAGATCCTGCTGGGTCCATTCTTTCATTTCATCCACAGAATAAGCATCTTTCAACTCAAATTCACCGCTCTGGATGCGGTTCAGCCGGAACAATGCGGCGCCGCAGCCCAGTTCTTTTCCCACATCCGCGCAGAGTGTCCGGATGTAAGTCCCCTTGGAACAGCTCACCACAAAATCGGCGTAAGGCAGATTGAAATTGGCAAGATCAACGGAATGGATCGTCACCGGTTTCGCTTCGCGCTCCACCTCTTTGCCCTGCCGGGCAAGTTTGTACAGACGCTCCCCGTCCTTTTTGACCGCCGACACCATGGGCGGGACCTGCATGATCTCGCCGGTAAATTTGGCAAACGCATCCTTCAGATCCTGTTCCGTCACGCCGGAATAATCAGCAGTGGCGACCACATTGCCGTCCATATCCTGGGAATCTGTTTCCGTACCGAGGAGAATGGTGCCGCCGTAGATTTTGTCTTCACCGGAGAATTTCTGACTCAGTTTTGTAAATTTTCCGATGACGATCACCAGCAGCCCCGTAGCCGCCGGATCAAGTGTTCCGCAATGTCCGACCTTGACGATATTGAAGCGGGAACGCATGAACGCCACCACATCGTGACTCGTCCATTCGGCAGGTTTGTTCACAAGGATGATCCCATTTTTCAGGAACGGCGGCAGACGGTGTTTTTCCGGATTGTTTCTCATTTCATTTCCATTGCTACATGTTTGAGCAGAATCTCTTCCGCCTGTTCTGCGGTTCTGGCACAAATCGTGCCGCCAGCCGCCATCTCATGACCGCCGCCATTCAAACGGCGCGCCACATTCCCCACTGATATCGCCGGGTCTTTGGACCGGAGCGATATTTTGAACATACCCGGAGCAGCGCAGGGTTTGACCAGTGCAGCAACGACCACACCATCGATCCCCCGGATATTTTCTATCAGATTTTCCGTGTTCCGGATATTGATATTGTACTTGTCCATCAGGTCCTTCGTCAAAAGAAACCAGGCAAATCTGCCTTCCAGCGCAGTGCGCAGTCCGCGACAGAACAGTTCCGCCTCAAATTGCGCCATATTGAAGGGCTTGGAAAAATACGCCCGATCCATCACCCGGTGGTGATCAGCACCCGCCGACATCAGTTCAGCCGCCGCCTGAAGCGCACGGGGCGATGTATTGTCGAAGCGGAATCCGCCGGTATCTGTTACCACACCCAGCAGCAGACAGGTCGCCGCCGCCGGTGATATGTTCCAGCCGGCAGTCTGCGCCAGACGGAATACGATCTCCGCCGCCGAACACGCCGCCGGATCAAGATATGTAACTTGTGCAAATTCAACATGATCGGGGTGATGATCCAATGCCGCAAAAGGTCCGGTGATCCGGTCAGGCATGATCCCTGCTCCCAATCCCGTCCGCTTCGGCGTGGAGGCATCCACTGACAACACCAGTGCATACCCTGAAAAATCCGCCACAGATGTCAACATATCTTCCGGCACAAAACCGCGATAGGCATCAGGCAGATCATCGGGAAACAGTACATCCGCCGTACAGCCGTTCTCCTGAAGGAGCAGACGCAGACCGGCGGCGGAACCGACAGCGTCGCCGTCCGGCCGTTCATGGGTCACCACAAGGATCCTGCCGTCGCGGGCGGCAGAAATCATATCAAGAATGGGCTGAAAATCAGTTACCTTCATTTTCCTCAAGTTCCCGGAGAAGCTGGATCACCCTGTCGCCTTCCGCAAGATTGTGGTCCGCGATAAAATGCAGAACAGGGGTATATTTCAGGATCACATGCTGAGACATGCGCCGCTGGATCTCGCCGCGCAGCCGCGACAGTTTGTGAAGGATCGCTTCTTCATCTTCCGGCGTTTTCGTGCCGAACATACTGACATATACATCTGCCTGTTTCAGCGTGGTGGCACAGGACACCCGGGTCACTGACACCAAAACTGTTCCATCCGCAAATACTTCACGCTGAAGGAGATCTGCGATTTCCCGCTTCAGGATCTCGTTGACACGCGCGATCCGGTCCACATCGCCGGACGCGGCATGGGATGCTCTTCCTGCCATAAGTCGCCCTTCCCTGTTACAGAGATGCTTTTTTCAGTTCGATCTCGTAAAGCTGGATCGTATCGCCTTCCGTGAAATCCATAAAGTTGTCGAGGCGGATACCGCATTCGTATCCTTCATGGACCTCTTTCACATCGTCCTGGAACCGGCGCAGAGAACGCACTTCACCATTGAAGATCAGTTCCTTACCGCGGTAAACACGGGCTTTTGCACCGACTTTGGCAATACCTTTTTCCACTTTGCAGCCGCAGATCTTGGGACCTTTGGAAAGATTGAAGATCTTGAGGATCTTGACCGTACCCAGATCTTTTTCACGCTTTTCAGGCTCAAGACGACCGGCAAGAGCGTCTGTAATATCTTCGATCAATTCGTAGATGATGCTGTACAGGCGGATCTCCACATTTTCCTTCTTCGCCAGATCATTCACGCCCGGATTCACACGCACGTGGAACCCGACCACGATGGCATCGGAGGATGCCGCAAGCAACACATCGTTTTCCGTAATGGCACCCACGCCGGAGTGAAGCACTTCCACACTGATCTTTTCAGACGGCAGTTTCTTCAGGGATTCCACAATGGCTTCCGCAGAACCGCGCACGTCCGCTTTCACAATGACTTTCAGATTGTTCCGTTTGCTGTCGTCCATCTGGGAGAACAGGTCCTCCAGGCTCGCACCGCTGGTTTTGCTGGACAGCGTTTCGATACGGTTGGAGGCACTGCGGACTTCCGCAAGTTCTTTCGCTTCATTGATGTTTTTGCAGACTGCCATTTTTGTACCGGCTTCCGGCACACCGGAGAGACCGACAACTTTCACCGGCATACTCGGAGGCGCAACAGCGATCCGTTTGCCGCGGAAATCGATCAGAGTTTTGATTTTACCGAAATGTTCTCCGCAGATCACCGGATCGCCCACGCGGAGCGAACCGTTTTTCACCACCACACTGGCAGTGGGGCCGAAGCCCTGTTCCAGCTGGGATTCAAGCACATAAGCCAGACCCGGCCGTTTCGGATTGGCGGTCAGTTCCAGCATTTCCGCTTCCAGCAGGATCCGTTCCAGCAGATCGTTGATGCCGGTTCCGGTTTTTGCGGAAACAGGGATCGCCGCGACTTTACCGCCCCAGTCTTCAGACATCAGATTGTTCTGCTGCATGTGAAGCAGGATTTTCTGGGTGTCGGCATCGGGCAGATCGCACTTGTTCATTGCCACAATGATCGGCACACCGGCGGCATTGGCATGATTCATGGCTTCGATGGTCTGGGGCATAAACCCGTCATCCGCCGCCACCACCAGCACCACGATGTCCGTGACATTGGCGCCGCGGGCGCGCATCTGGGTGAATGCTTCGTGACCCGGCGTATCCACGAATGTAATATTTTTTCCGTCCAGCGTAACAGAGGACGCACCGATATGCTGGGTGATCCCGCCCGCTTCACCGGATGCCACATGGGTCTTGCGGATGGCGTCCTGAAGCGATGTTTTGCCGTGGTCAACGTGTCCCATGAAGGTCACGATAGGCGGACGCGGTTTCAGGTCCTTGGGCGAATCTTCGTATTCCATATCTTCGGGATCGATGGATTCTTCCGCTTCACGGACCGGGCGTTCCTCTTTGTCTTTTTTGTCGATGATGAGCGTCATACCCATCTTCTGGGCAACTTTCTGGGCAACTTCCGGATCGATGGTCTGGTTGATGCTTGCCAGAACATTCATCATCATCAGATTGGAAATGACTTCATTGGGCTTTCTGCCCATGGCATCTGCCAGAGCTTTGACCACGACCGGCGGCTTGATATGCACTTCGCCGGAAACCGCAGGTTCTGCCGGAGCAGACGGTGCGGCAGACTGGAAATTACCGCCTTTGCCGCCTTTGCCGTGGCTGCCGCCTTTATCGCGGTCATGACGGCCGCCATTGTTCTGCTGTTCTTCGCCGGGGCGTTTTTTTGTTTTCGCCGGTGCGGCGGGACGGCTTTCCAACCGGGATTCCGCTTCTTCGATGATGGACTGACGGGGATTGCGTTTTTCCATCAGTTCATCGAAATAGGATTCGATCAGGGGCAGATCTTCTGCCGGGATATTGTTGGACGCTGTCCGGATATTTTCATAGCCCTGCGCCGCAAGTTCCTTCAGGACCTCTTTGGAGGTCAAGCCGTACTTGTCGGCAAAGGCTTTGACTTTGATCGGTGATGTAGCCATAAAACGATCTTACCTCAAATGTATCGCGTTATCAATTTTCCAGGGCACTGCGGATCGCCTGAATGTCATCGGCAGAAAGTCCGGCGACCGCTTCAAGATTATCGGCATCTGCGCGGAGACCTTCCACATTCAGATAGCCTTTGTTCACCAGAATTTCCGCAGTTTCGGAAGAAACATCCAGTGCCGCGGCAAGATCTTCCACCGCCTGTGCTTTCATTTCTTCAAATTCCGCCTGGGGATCTTCCGTCACCAGCACGATGCGCCAGTTCAGAAGACGCTGTGCCAGACGGACATTCAAGCCGCGTTTGCCGGATGCAAGACGGGAGTTTTCGGGATCCACATACACCGTCAGCTGTTTTTTGATCCGGTCGATATCCATGTGCAGGATCTTTGCCGGATGCATCACATTGCGCACAAATTCTTCAAAATTGTCGGTATAGTGAATGATGTCAACGCGTTCACCGCCCAGTTCGCCGGTGATGTTTTTCACGCGCATACCGCGCATACCGACGCAGGCGCCCACAGGATCCACGCGGCTGTCGTTGCTGCGGACAGCGATCTTTGCACGGCTTCCGGCTTCACGGGCAACGCCCACGATCTCCACCACGCCGTCATGGATTTCGGAAACTTCCCGTTCAAACAGTTTTTTCAGGAAATCTTCATGGGAACGGGAAAGGATCAGGCTGGGACTGGCTTTGTCATCGATTTTCAGCAACAGTGCATTCAGGCGGTCGCCGGGACCGTACTGTTCCATGGGAATGCGGTCAGCACCAGCCAGAACGCCTTCCGCTTTCTGCAGATCGACGATCACTTTACCGGCATCGATCCGGCGGACCGTACCGCTGACGATGGAGCCGACAAATTCCTTGAATTCCTCCTGCACCGTTGCTTTTTCCGCATCTTTGATGTGCTGCAGGATCGCCTGACGCGCTGAAGAAGCGGCAATACGCCCGAAATTCCGGGGCGTCACTTCCCAGTCAATGATATCACCGAGTTGGACATCCGGCATTTTTTTCTGGACTTCTTCCAGTGTGATCTCATCGTTGCCGGGAAAAGCATCCACAACTTTGAGTTTCGCCCATGCACGCAGTTCGCCGGTGCGCGGATTCAACTTGACGGAAAGATCGCTCGCCGGATGAATGCTTTTACGGGATGCAGACAGCAATGCTCTTTCAACCGCTGCGATCAACTGCGCTTTGCTGATACCGCGTTCCTGCTCGATATATTCCAGTGTTGCAAGTAATTCGTTGTTCATGTTCTTTCTGCCTCCGCCGTTTGTTGTTCCTGTTTTCTTCTCACTCTGTCCGTTTCATCAATGGGGCTTCCCCGCTGAAAAACAAACCGCATTCCGCAGAAACGCTGCAGAACGCGGGACTTACTCTTGCCTTACTCTATCACTATAAAAGATAATATGCAAGTACCGGTTTCATCTTTTTTTAAAAAAAGACATACGCGAAACGACATCGCGTATGCCCTTGCCAAAGAGAAAAGAGAAAAAACTCTTTTCCGCAATTATTCCGCAGCAGCACCGTTGAGAACGGCAGCCAGACGGGATTTCTTGCGGTTCGCCTTGTTCTTGTGGATGGTGCCCACCTTGACAGCTTTGTCAAGTGCGCTGCACTGAGCCTGGAACAAAGCAGTTGCGGCAACTTTGTCTTCGCCGGCGGCGGCTGCACGGAATTTCTTTTCCGTGGTCGCAAGTGCATTGCGGCGGGATTTGTTTTTCACGCGGGCTTCTTCGCTCTTGCGATGCGTTTTGACCGCAGACATTCTCACATCAGTTTTCGGCATTGAATGCCTCCTTTCATTTTCATATCACTAAACAAATTGCAAATTTCGTCTATGCTTGTCGAATAGTTAATATAGCACGCACTACCACTCTTTTTCAAGTCGATCTGTAAAAAATTCGGAATTTTTCTTTCAAAATCTGCGTAAAAGAGAGTTTTTTACGGCATCAGAACCAGCAGAATACAGTAAAAACAGGGAATGATCAGATCAAGTTCCGGACAGCGCGGTGCGAAATTCACCCCTTTCTTCCGCCGGATCACACCTGCAATAACAGCCAGAGCGATCACCATAACAGCAGCCAGAGGGAGCCGGAAATAACACAAATGCACCAACGCATCGGAGACCGTCATACCCGGTTCATAATAAACATATTTCAGCCACAGGGGCGCGAGCAGACCCGCAACGGGAAAGACCTGAGTGGTCAGCACTGCCCAGACACGCAGGATCAGTCTGTCCCACACAAAACGCCACCGGGGATCGGCACCGGAAATACAGCACCATGCCGCCACCGCAGCCAGTACGGGCATCAGGACAGGCATCCCGAACGCCATAACACCGCCCAGTGTCCCCACCACCACCGCCAGCAGGGGATTGGTCAGTTTCCCGCCGTTGGTCCGGTCTGCAGTCAGATATTTGTGTACGGCATCCAGTGCGGGGACAGCCGTCCAGAACACGGGGGCGATGGCGGAAAGAAGCAGCGCCAATTCCATCTGACTGTTTTTCTGGCGGAATCCCAGCGCAAAGATCGTCCACCAGTCATAAAATGTGAGGCGGTCCGCACCTTCCAGTCCCGGACACCGGAACAACGGCACAACCACCACCGATGCACCGAGCAGAAAGAACAGAACTCTGACCGGGACCGGGGCGGCAGGGGGCTGATCCTCCATCCGGCGGTTCAGACGCAGAAATCCGGCGCATGTGAGAGGCAGCAGGATCCCGGCGCACAGGGTGCTGCACAGTGCAAGAACACCGCAGCCGAGCCCGAAAAAGAAACTTCTCAGCCACCGGAACGGGGGCGCGATATAAACCGCGAGGACCAGTGCGAATGTCAATCCGGCGCACAAGGGCTGAAGCAGACCGAAACGGGCATACAGCACAAATCCCGGACACAACAGCAGGAACCAGGATGTCAGCAACTCCACATCTCTGCCGAACAGCCGGTTTGTCACCAGTGCAGTCAGGATCAGGATCAGAAATGCGCCGGAGGACGAGGCGACCAGCATCATGCTGTCCATGGCAGTCTTCGGTTCCGCGCCCTTGTTCCAGAAAATCAGAAAAAAGGCACAAAGCCAGAAGACAAGCCGTTTTTTATCGCCGAGGAACCGCTGATTGAAATCCCGGTTGCATTCGTGGATACGCCACACGGTGAAAGTCGATGTCATTCCGCAACTCCGAATTCATCTTCCCCGAAAACGATCGCTTCAAAGACGGTGAACGCGGCACCCGACCGGAAATCATCCGGCTTCAAACCGGCTTTGACGCAGAGATGGGACAATGTTTCTTCCAGTGTCCAGCCCTGTTCAGGCGCGACCTGCGGCAGAAATACAGCGGCTCTGCCGTACTTGGATACCGTCATACCGTGTTTGCCGATCTCGATCTTCCGCCAGTCATCGATGGGGCGGGAGGGCGTCAGCGCGGAAATCTCCAGACGCACCGATTGCAATTCGCTGTCACGCAGCGGGAAAAACCGGGGATCCCGGAATGCTGCGTCACACGCGCGCGCAGTTACCGCTTCATAAAGGGGGCGGACAGGTTCGATCTCGCCGATACAGCCGCGGAGATTTCCGTCCGGCGAATGAAGAGTCACAAATGCCCCCATCACGGCTTTCATGGCGGCAGATGCGTCTTTGCTGTAAGCATCGGATCGGGGGGATCTGCCGCTGCGCATTTTTTCGCCGATGGCACGCCGCGCCATTGTCAGCAGAGCGATCTTGTCCTGACGGCTCAACACAGGCGGGGGAAATGCCGCTCTGATACCGCAGGCGAGATAACAGACAAAGCGGCGGTCACCGCTGCCGTCATCGGCACTGGTGCAGTACTTGAAGAGTGTTGCCTCATGTTCCTGCGGATTCATCGTGAGCATGGCGCGGATGGGTTCCGCACCGCAAATGGTGCACTGATGATCCGTTATGAATTTATGGAATCCTGCAGGATCGTTCTGCTGAATAAACTGATACGCCGCAAGATCGGTCTTACGGACATTGCCGATGCGGTCTTCCGAAAAGGGTTCGTAGCCGAAATCCCTGCCGTAGTGCGTAAAATCGGAACTGACCACCAGCACCAGCGCGGGATCGTTTGCAAGCTGTTCCCGGAGAAATGCGCCGAGCCGTTCCGCCGCGGGTCCGGTCAACTGCCCGACGATCACCGGCAGCAGAGAAAAATCCTCTCCGATCGCCGTCTGAAGAAACGGATACTGGATCTGGGTACTGTGTTCGTCCCGGTGGATCCGGTCGGATGCCGTGATCCCGGGCAGCGTCAGCAGCGCTTTTCTCATTCCGTTTTCCACGGGGATCTCACCGAGGGGCGTGGAAACAGCATCCGCCTCCGGCACAACACACTGATCTTTCAGATACACCCGGTGGGACGGTGCCAGCAGCAGCACGCGGCGGATGTTCCGGTTGCGGAAATGGCGGTAGGCATACGCGGCACAAAGTCCGCTGTACGCATAACCTGCATGAGGAATGATAAACACATTGCTGTCAGCTCCGGCGGAACTGCCATCCGTGGCGGTATCCGCTTCCGCCAGAAGGTCAAGCAGGGTATTGCGGAGCGTCCGCGGATCACCGGGATACCAGCTTCCGGCAATGGTGGACGCAAGCACCCGGCGTTGCGGGGCGGGGCTGCCGGTATTGTTCACCGTGTATTGAAAAAGGTTGGGATTCCATCGAAAGCCCATAGGTTCCTTCCTTTCGTCGGTCGGGTCAGGTCTGCGGTTTCAGAAAAAAAAAGACGATCCCTCAATGAAGAGCGACCGTCTTTTCCGGGAGGGCAGGATCAATTATTCCAGTTCGTCGGCAGAGGGTTCATCCCCTTCCGCCCAGGTCGGAATACTCTTGAGGAACCGTTTTGCCGCATCCAGCTGTTCGGTCAAAGCCGCTTTTTTCTTTTCGTTATCGCCGACTTTTTCGAGCTGTTTTTCCAGATCTTCGATTTTCTTTTCAACGCGTTTGGTTTCTTTTTCTTTCGCCTTTGCCAGTTTTTCTTCGGCTTTTTCCAGTTTATCCTTCAGGGCATCTTTCTTTTCGGTAGATTCATTTTTTTCTTCCGCTTTCTTGATGTCCTTCTGGATCTTTTCGATCTTCTTCAGATGGTTTTTGAAGGGATTGGGCACTTTCGCTTTCTTGGCGGGTGCTGCTGCCAGTGTGAAGGAAAGACAGCACAGAACTGCGATCGCGATCCACAAAATTCTTTTCATAAGAGTATTCTCCTGTATTTTTCTGTTTTTATGTTCCGTTTTTCTTAAAATGTCACAAATACTGCAAAAAATCAAGTATTGTAATCAAAATTTAAGAAAAAACTTTTTTTCAGTTCAGTCCAGCTGCGCCACCAGCTGATCCAGAGGCAGACCGTCTCTGGGGATGAAATTGCGCCAATACTGAACGGAATCGGAGATCTTGTTGATGATATCGCAAGTGAGATCGGCGGTACCGGCAAAGACTTCCAGCGTCAGCACGATCTTGTCGCAGCGGGCGGGCATGGCTTCGTCCACATTTTTGTCGTAGGCGGCTTTGATGGCACGCAGGACTTTGTCGCCCTTGATGATACCGGCGGCATTGCATTTGGCATTGAAGGGCTGATGCGCGGACGCCTTGCCGTCTGTCTGCTGCAGATGGACGATGGGGGAGTATGCGCCGAGTTCTTCCAGCCAGCGGTAGGTATCGCCGTCGGAATCCACGGAATAGAGCCACGGATAAGCGGCGCGGTCGGCTTTGACGATTTCCAGCAATGCGGCATCGGACGCGCCGTTCAGGGCACCGGCAACGATTTCTTTTTCAGCGGCGGCGGAACCGAGATAAACGCCTTCGGCTCTGCCGTGTTCGCGGATGGAATCGAAAACGGTCTTCATGGCATCATCATCGCGCACGGCGAATTTACGCTGTCCGGACTGGTGTCCGGTATCGATGGTGATGTACATATTTTTATTGTTCCGGGCGAAACAATCTCTCATGAGTGCGGCGGAATTTTCCACTGTCCAGGGCAGCTGGTGTGGGGTGTACATCTGTTCCACACCGATGGAATCCAGTTTTTTGCTTTCAGCATAAGCTGCCAGTTCAGCAAGACGGCTCACCAGATCCTTCCGGGCGAAAGCGTAGCGTTCCGGCGTATTGAGGGTGTTCTGATCGAAGGCATGACAGAAAAAGCCGAGTCCCGCGTTCATTTTGGCGGCGAGATCCACCATGCGGTCCAGCCAGTCGTGATGGATCCGGTTGCGGATGCGTACATCGGGATGAGCGAAACCGAGGGTGGCGTAAGTGCCGTGTCCGGAATAAAGATTTGCCACTTTCACACCGGTCCGGTCGGCATCAGCAAGAACGGAATCCGCCCAGTCATCCAGATAAGCCGGGGAAGTATAGAGGGGGTCGATCTCGTTATCTGCACTTGCCTCCACATAATAAACGCCGCAATCGGCAAAGAGGTTCATCCAGTGATTGGGTTCGCACCAGCGTTTTGAGGCGACGCAGTTATCGATCGCCAGATAGATCTTCGGGTACATCGTTTTTCTTTCCTTCTTCTTTCAGGGTTGTATTTTATTGTGATCTTTCTTTTCCGTTCAACATTTTCCGCGCACCGGCACAGACTTCTGTCCAGTTTTCAAACCGCCAGACATAAGGAAAATCCCGGCACTGTTTCGGCTTTACCGGATTGATCCGGCAGCCGCTGTCTCCGTCGAAGAAGATACAGTCGCCGTTCTCAAGTTCGGTCAGAGTCAGTGCGGATCTGTCCGGCAGCAGTTCGGTATATTTTTCAGTGAACGCATAAATATCCATGTGCAGAAATTCCGCCACTGTTTCCGCTTCGGCGTTTGTCAGACGCACGATTCCGTGCCGGCGACAGCAATTACCGCACCGCTGACATTCAAATTCTGCAAGATCTTTATCCATCACGCTGTTCAAATGTGTTCGATTTTAGCTTTCCGTGTCATCAGTTCGGCAAGGACATCCAGCGGTTTTCGGTTCCGGTAGAGGATATCGTAGATCCCGTTGATGATAGGCGTTTCCACTTCCGCTTTCTGTGCCAGCATATAAGCGCCGTCGCAAGTTTTGACGCCTTCCGCCACCACCATATTCATGGACCGGATGATCTCATCCAGTTTCCGTCCTTTGCCAAGTTCTTCCCCAACATAACGGTTCCGGCTGTGACGGCTCATACAGGTCACGATCAAATCGCCCACTCCGGAAAGACCGCTGAAGGTCCGTTTCTGACCGCCGAGTTTCGCACCGAGACGCGCCATTTCAGCAATACCGCGGGTCATCAGCGCCGCCTTGGTATTGTCCCCCATTCCGGCACCGTCGATGATACCGGCGGCAATGGCGAACACATTTTTCAGCGCGCCGCCCAGTTCCACGCCCACCACATCCCGGGACGTATAGACGCGGAAAAAGCTGTTCATAAAGGCTTTCTGCACAAATTTTGCCGCCGCGGTATCCCGGGAGGCGGCAACGATGGCAGTTGGGATCTTACGGGAAACTTCTTCTGCGTGACTGGGTCCGGAGAGAACGACATAGCGGGTCTTGCCGAGGATCTCTTCGCACACTTCGCTCATACGCAGGAGCGTGCCTGTCTCCACACCTTTGGAAATATCCACCACGATCTGTTTTTTCCGGTCGAGGACCGGTGCCAGTTTTTCCACCGTCCCGCGCAGATATTGAGAAGGCGATGCCAGAACCACCAGCGCGGCATCTTTCACAGCTTCCGCCATACAGGTCGTGAACAGCATATCTTCCGGCAGCGGGATCCCGGGCAGGAAACGGGCGTTGGTATGTTCCGTATTGACCGCATCCACGTTATCCTGAAACGCGCCCCAGACGGTCACTTTGTGTCCGTTGCTGTATGCGGTCAGCCCCAGCGCCGTACCCCAGCCGCCGTCACCGAGAACGGCAACTTTCATCTGTTTTTTCTGATCAGCCATTAATCCGGTCCTCCGTTTCTTTCTTTTTGCGTTCAAAACGGTTTTCCGTTCCGTTGCACAGTCGTTTGATATTGGATGTATGTTTCAGCACCGTCAGCACAGCAAGGGCAGCCAGGATGCCCAGCTCCAGTTTATCCCAGGACGGCATTTTGAGTGCGCAATAGAGACCCGTCACGGAATACAGCAGACAAAACAGCGGCAGGGAGACCGCCGCAAAAATACTTGCCAGAGAAACATAGCGGGATGCGAAAAACAGGACCACCCAGACCACCGCCGCGCTGATCAGCGCGAGGGGGCTGAACGCAAGAAGTCCGCCCGCTGCCGTGGAAACACCTTTCCCGCCTTTGAACTTGAGCCATACCGGGAGCATGTGTCCGATCACCGTACAGAAAACAGCGATCGCCGCATAAAGCGTACTGCCGGTCAGAAGTTTCACTGTCAGGACAGGCAGAAAACCTTTGAGAAAATCCAGTGCGAAACAGAGACGGCCCCAGCCTTTCCCGATCACGCGGGTCACATTGGTTGCACCGATATTGCCGCTGCCGAGCGTGCGGATATCCTTCCCGTTCCAGCGTCCGATCAGATAACCGAAGGGAATGGAACCGGCGAGATAAGAACAGAGGATCGTGAGAAATATTGTCATTTTTGTGTCTTCATCCTTCCGAATTCATTTGCGTTTCCGGTATCCTGCAACTATATTTCAGAAACAGGTACATCATAAAAATGTATTCTCTTTTTCCGAATTTACAAGTCAGGAGATGCTGATTCTATGAAAAAAGAATGTCAGAACACAGCCGGACGGCTCATTGCCGCCGGCAGCGCAAATGCCGATATCCGTTACGGCAGCGGATTCAATGCCGCCGATGAATTTATTTATTTCGAGTGCGGCGGAAAAAAATATATCGCCGTTTCCGTTCTGGAATTTTCCAGAGCATTGGAAGAAGCAAAGGAAGATGTGCAGGTCGTTGAAAACAGCGTGATCCGCAAAGCGTTCCCCGGCGAAAAAACATTTCTCAACGCATTGTCAAAATATTACGGCATCAGTGAATGGGCAGTTCCCGGAACATTTCCCCTCGCATACGCAGACGCGTTGCGCGAAAACGGTGTGAGCGTAAAACCCGTGGACGGTGACTTTTTTCCGGAACGCGCCGTTAAAACAGAAGACGAGCTGCAGAAACTGCGGGATGTGATGAAGATCACAGAAGATGCCATGCGGCAGGTACAGGATATGATCAAGTCCGCAGGTGTGAACTGTCACGGTATGCTCACCAGAAAGAACGGCGATCTGCTGACCAGCGAATACATCCGCCGGGAAGTGGAAGCCGGATTCAAACGCCGCTCCTGCACCGCCGACAGAACCATTATCGCCGGTGGAAAACAGGGCGCCGCGCCACACTGCATCGGCGATGGTCCCATCTACGCCGGAACACCTGTCGTTTGCGACATCTTCCCCCGCAGCGACGAAACCGGATACTGGGGCGATATGACGCGCACCTTCTGCAAAGGGAAAGCACAGCCCGTTGTCCTCCGCGCTTTTGAATCCGTACTGAAAGCCTCTGAAAAATCTCTTGCCATGCTCAAAGCGGGCGTCACCGGCGAATCCGTCCATTCTTGCGCAGCCCGGAGCATGGAAGCCGATGGATTCATCGCCAGAAAAAATGCCGACGGCATCCCCTGCGGATTCATTCACGGTCTCGGTCACGGCGTCGGTCTGGATATCCACGAACAACCCAGACTCTCCCCCGCCAATAAAAATCCCCTGCCCGCAAACGCAGTCGTCAGCGTGGAACCCGGTCTCTATGACCCGGATTGGGGCGGAATACGGCTGGAAGATCTGGTCATCGTCCGGAATGACGGATACGAAAACCTCTGCACCATGGAAAAAGAACTGGAACTGCCGTAAAAAGACGGGCGGGGCGCACGACAGGCACAGACCGCCCGGGCGGTCTGTGCCGCACCCCTGCCGCATCGCCGGCAGGGGCGCCATGCCGCGTGCGGCATGTGTCGTGCGCCCCGCGCCTTTTTACGGCGGACTGCTTTATTCCCATACAAAAAAGACACTTTTTCCCGGTACTGCCTTGCAGTCTGCCGTTTTATGTTGTATATTATCAAAACACACATTCAACGGCAACATTTTACGGCGAAAGGTTTTGAGCGGGATATGTTCAGAAAATCATTTCTTTTTTCTATGTTCGTACTGGGGGCGGTCCTGACGGCTGCCTGTCAGACGGATTACAGCGGCAGGGCGGCAGATGAAGCCCGTGAATATGCTTTGGAAAACATTGGCGGACTGAATGAAGAACAGCGTCATTTCATCCGTTACACCCAGCCGGAACTGTACAGCAATCTGATTTTTCCGGCGCAGATCCTGCCCCTTTCTCAAGTTGACAGACTCCGGATCATCCGTTATTCCAAACTGCCGACTGCGCCGCAGCAGGACATTATGCACCACTGTTTTGTGTGGTCGCCTCCGGGGCTGAGTACGAAAGTCGTGGTGGTGGGCGATGGGGAACGGTCTCTCCGCTTCTGGTCTCCGATCCGTGTGCTGCTGAAAGATTACATCCCGGCGAGTGTGGACTACCAAAATGCGAAGAATGCGGCGATCGCCATGGCGCGTTCTTCCATGAAATTTCTGACACAGGCGGAAATCAACCGGATCCGTTTTTCCGAGCCGGAAGTCGTTTACACCTGTTTCCCGCTCACCTGGTCGGTGGAAGACAACACAAAGGAGCTGACGCCCTGGGAAGAATATCTCAAAGACATGGCGGAACAGCGTCAGGAGGAAGCGATCCGGGAAGGCAAAGAAGAGGAACTGATCCTGACCCAGCTTTCTCTTGTCTGGCGGGCGGACAAAGCGGGTGAATGTGTCGTTTTCTCCGGCTTTTCCACGAAGGGCTGTCTGAACGGTTGGCGCATCCAGACATCCGGTTACATGCCGGAAAGCGAGATCGCAGCCGGGACATTGCCGGCGGAAGAAGTGGCAAAGATCGTCAAGACGCCCGGCATCAAAGAAGGCAAACAGGTCTTCCCCCGTGAAGAAAAAGCGGTCCGCGGCAATGAGATCAAAGAAACAGGCTCCATTTTCGGCGGCAACATCAAATATTGAGGAGCGGCAGAACGATGATGAAAAGTATGACCGGCTTCGGTCGCGCACAGGCGGAAGACAAAGCGGCAGGGATCGGGTTCCGTGTCGAGATCTCCTCCATCAACCGCAAACAGTTTGACCTGAAATTTGTGCTGCCGCCGGAACTGATACAGTACGAAACGGCAATGCGTCAGATCATCAGCGAAAAAGTCAGCCGCGGCGCGTTGACGGTCCGGATCTCCGCGCTGTCAAACAATGCGGCTTCCGCCCAGACGCTGAATGTGGAAGCGGCACGCAAACTGCTGGAATCCGCAGAACATCTGGCAAAAGAATGTGGTCTGGCACAGAATCTGACAGTGGCAGACCTGCTTGCAGTGCCGGGGATCCTCACCGCCGATTCCGGAGACGATTCCGGCGAATTGACTGCCGCACTCCTCGCAGCGGCAACGAAAGACGCGCTTGCGGAACTGATCCGGGCAAAAGAAGGGGAAGGAACCCGGCTCCTTGCTGATATCCGGATGCGGATGGATCTGCTCAAAGCGGCTCTGGAACAAATCATCCCCCTGACTGCCGCCATGCCGAAACTCATGTACGAAAAGCTGTTGGCGCGCATCAAGGAATGGGACTTCACCACTGTCGATCCGGACGACGACCGGTTTCTGCGGGAACTGGTGTTTTACGCCGATAAACTGGATGTGACGGAAGAGATCACGCGTCTGAAAAGTCATTTCCAGCATTTTGATCAGCTTACGGCATCCGCGGAACCTGCGGGAAGACAACTTGATTTCATGGTCCAGGAGATCTTCCGCGAGATCAACACGCTGGGCAACAAGGCGTCCTGCGCAGAAGTTTCCCCGCTGATCGTGACAATGAAAACTGAACTGGAAAAAATCCGGGAACAGATCCAGAACATCGAATGACGGAGGAACTGCATCTCTTATGGAAAACGAATACAAAAAAACAAACGGTGTCGATCTTCTGGTGGAACGGCTGCTGGAAAGTTATGCCGATCACATCGCAGTCAACCGGAACGACCGTCTCAATCTGCCCCGTGAATCCGAGATCCTTCAGGTCCTCACCGGACTGCTGGAACTGATTTTTCCCGGCTATGCTGAACGGGAAGTCCATTCACCGGAGACCCTGCGCTATTCCGTGGGGGAACTGGTGGCGGAACTGGATATGCAGCTTCAGGATCTGATTTTCCGTGCGCTCCAATGCTCCGGCGACAAGACCTGCCAGTGCCAGTGCCGCGACGATGCAAAACGGATCACCCGCGAACTGCTGGACACCATCCCCGATCTGCGTGAAGTCATGAAACTGGATGTGAAGGCGGCATACGCCGGAGACCCGGCGGCAAAATCCTATGACGAGATCGTCTTGAGTTATCCCGGTATCAAAGCCATTACCATTCAACGGCTTGCGCATTGTCTTTATCTGGCGAAAGTACCGCTGCTGCCCCGGATGATGGGGGAATACGCCCACCGTATCACGGGCATCGACATCCATCCCGGCGCGAAACTGGGCAAAGGGATCTTCATCGACCACGGTACCGGTGTGGTCATCGGAGAAACGGCGGAACTGGGCAACGATGTCAAAGTTTATCAGGGCGTCACGCTGGGCGCACTTTCCTTCCCGAAAGACGCATGCGGCATGATCATCAAAGGTGCGAAGCGTCATCCGACGATCGAAGACGGCGTCACCATCTATGCGGGCGCGACGATCCTCGGTGCGGTCGTTATCGGCAAAAACTCCGTCATCGGCGGTAATGTGTGGCTGACCAGAGGCACGGAGCCCGGCACAAAGATCACCATTTCCGAACCGGAACTGACCATCAACAAACCTCACAGCCGGATCGTATGAGTATTGCAGAAAACATTGCGGAGATCCGCAGTCTGATCCGCGATTGTACGGTGGAATCGGGCAGAACACCGGACAGTGTCCGGCTGCTTGCAGTATCGAAGACCTTTCCCGCTGAAGACATTGCGGAGGCATACGGCAGTGCCGGACAGATCATGTTCGGGGAGAACCGTGTTCAGGAACTGGCGTTGAAAGCGCCGGTTCTGCCGCAGGAACTGGAGTGGCATATCATCGGTCATCTCCAGAGCAACAAGGCGGCGAAAGCGGCGGAACTTGCCGACTGGATCCATTCTGTTGATTCGGAAAAAGTTCTGCTGAAACTGCAGAGCGGAGCTGCCACCGCCGGAAAGATCCGGAACATTCTGCTGGAATACAATTGGACGGGCGAAGCATCCAAAGCGGGGCTGCAGTCTGAAAGTGATCTGATGAAACTTGCGGAAACCGCTCTGACCTGTCCCGATCTCCGGCTGAAAGGTCTGATGACCATGGCGGAACCGGGCGCAGATGAAAAACGGCTCAGGGAAACATTTGCCGGTGTCCGTGCCGTGCGCGACAGAATGGAACAGGCACTCGGGATCGCGCTGCCGGAACTCTCCATGGGGATGAGCGGCGATTTCAGGGAAGCGATCCGGGAAGGTGCCACCATGGTCCGGATCGGAACTGCCATCTTCGGACGCCGCTGATGAAGGAAAACTGCTCATGACCGCCGATACAAAACCTGCGATTCTTCTGACTGGTGCCGGTGCGCTGGGATTGTTTTTCACCTCGCGGATCGCAGAACTGGCGGATATTTTTGTGTATGCCCGCAGTGACCGGGATGCGCTGAAACGATCCGGCGGCGTCTATGAGATCCGGTCGGAAAAACTGGGGGATTCCCTGTTCAGACCGGCAGGTATTCTGGAAATGGATGAAACGCCGGACTTCGAGCCGGATTATCTGTTTGTCTGTCTGAAAGCACTGGACGGTCTGGATCAGCCTGCCATCTGCAGAAATGCGGTGAGCAGAAACACGGTCATCGTCATCATTGAAAACGGTCTCGGCAACGAGGAACCTTTCCGCAAAGCGTTTCCGGACAATGTGATCATCAGCACCGCCGCTTATCTCGGGGCATCCCGTTCGGAACCGGGCGTGGTGCGCCACACGGACGGCGGCAGACTTGTCTTCGGTCTGTATCATGAGCCGGACGGCATCAGCGGTCAGGCGCCGCTTGAACGCCTTGCAGGTCTGTTCAATACGGCGGGAATCCCTGCGGAGATCACGGACAATATCCGGCAGAAGCGGTGGATCAAACTTCTCTGGAACATCGGCTTCAATCCGGTTTCCGTCCTTGCCAACGATGCGGATACGGAACAGCTTCTGGGCAATCCCTTTACAGCGGCACTGATCCGGGAACTGATGAACGAACTCTGCGCCATTGCCGCCGCCGACGGTATCGTGATCCCGCCGGAAGTCGTGGACGATACCATTGCCTATTCAGAACAGTTTGCCGCGTACCGCCCCTCCATGCTGCAGGATTTTGCGGTTGGAAAAGCCATTGAACTGGATGCGATCCTCGGTGTGCCTCTGCGTCTGGCGGAACGATATCAGGTCCCCGCACCCTGCCTGAAAACAGTTTATGCGCTGATGACGGTTGCCGCACGGAAGGATCATCCTGTCCCCGCAGCTGCGGAAAGGAGACCGGACAAATGAAATGCACCCGCGTGATCTCCCTGTTCCGTCAGGCAAAAAAAGAATTCGGCATGAGTCAGTTCCACAGCTGGCAATGGGCGGATCCTGCCCTGACGGACAGTCTGGAACAGATCCGGACGCGCCCCGGTGAAATGGGGGAAGTCATCTGGCGGACAAGACGGAAAGCTGTTTACCGGATGGATCTGGAAAACGGCATATCTCTCGCATACAAAACCGGCAATCCGGGCAAAACATTCCGGTACCGTTTTCTGCCGTCGCCCACCGCCCGGGAAATGATCAACTACCGGATCTTTCCTGAATTCGGCGTACCGCTGGTGCAGCTTCTGGGCGGCGGTGAAGTGCGGCGCGGAACACGCTTGGAGGAAAGTTGGCTCATCACCCGGTTTGCAGAAGGCTACGAAAGCGGGATCGTATTCGGGAGCCGGGACGCTCAGACGCCGCCGGTCTGTACCGATCCGGCTCTCCGGCGGGAGTTTCTGCAGATCAATATCCCTCTGTTGGCGGATCTGAACGATGCCGGCTGTTATCACCGCGGATTCCGTCCGTACAATATCCTTTTCAAGACCACGGACGCGGGCGCGATGGAATGTCTGTGGCTGGATATCGCATCCTGTGTATTTTATTTTCTGCCGGACTTCTGTCTGCGGAAACTTTTTCTGGAAGACCTGACCCGGTTTTTTGAATTTTTCAAAGCCACGGACGAAGAACTGGAACTGACCGCAGCCCTGTATCTGAGCCATACCAACAGACTCGGTATGACGGGCAGTCAGTTCACCAAAGCGATCCGGGCGGCAGGAAATACTGAATTTCATGAGGCATAACACAAGGAGAAATAATATGTTGAAACATCTGATCACCATGCTGCTGTTTCTGACGGCGCTCTGCATCCTGCCCGGCTGCCGGACCCGGGATGTTGTCCCTGATTTCGATTTCAAACCCGGCGCGGAAGATAAGATCACCAAAGCGGAACAGGACGCCCTGATCTGGCACGCCCGTCAGTTCGTATCCAATTCCAAACGGCTCCGGATCACGCCTGAAGCGAAAAAAATGGTATTGCAGACCAATCCCAAACTGACGCTGAAATATTTTGCATCGAAGTACGGTCAGATCATCATGCGCTGGGAACTTTCCAAAGTGACAGTGCTGGAACTTTCCGGAACCGGACACATGACAGACAAACGGTTTCCGTGGAAATTGGACATCCGGACCCAGGAAATCTCCCATCCGGTCCCTGAAAATATGCAGAAAAATCTGCCGAAAAGCGATTTTTGAAAGGAATATGCCGTTTTTTTGCAAAAAAAATTTGCAGAAATCAGAAATGATGGTATATTAGTAGGCAATCATCTTTTTATGAGCAAAAGAAAACAACTAAGTTAAAACATAGCACAAGGAGCAACACTATGTACGCAGTCATCGCAACCGGCGGTAAGCAGTTCAAAGTGCAGGAAAAAGACGTCGTCGCTATCGAAAAACTCAACGGCGAAGTCGGCAGCAAAGTCACATTTACCGAAGTTCTCGCCATGGGCGAAGGCGCAGACCTGAAGGTCGGTGCCCCCACCATCGAAGGCGCAAAAGTCGAAGCTGAGATCATCGACCAGTTCCGCGGTCCCAAACTCATCGCATTCAAGATGAAACGCCGCAAAGGTTACCGCAAACGCAAAGGTCACCGCCAGGAACTGACTAAAGTCAGAATCCTCTCTATCGCATAAGTGGAAGGACGGTTCTGTACCCATGAAATATGATTCGAACGGCGCATTGCTGGAAACGGAACTGCCCGGTTTACCTGCCCCTCACAGAGGCAAAGTACGGGATGTGTACGATCTGGGCGATACCCTTCTCTTCGTCGCAACTGACCGCATCAGCGCATTTGACTGCGTGATGCCTAACGGTATCCCCGATAAAGGTAAAGTCCTTACAGCCATGAGCCTTTTCTGGTTCGATTACCTTTCATGGGCTCCGAATCATCTCCTCTACGCGGAAGCGTCCGATTTCCCCAAATTCCTCAAACCCTATGAGAAGGATCTGGCGGGACGCTCCATGATCGTCAAGAAAGCCAAAGGTCTTCCGTTGGAATGTATCGTCCGCGGCTATCTTGTCGGCAGCGGATGGAAAGAATACCGCAAGAGCGGTACTGTGGGCGGATACAAAGTCCACAGCGGTTACGAACTGGCGGATAAACTGGATAAACCCCTGTTCACGCCCTCCACAAAGGCGGAAGAAGGTCACGATGAAAACGTGACGTTTGAAGAAGCATGTAAAATCGTCGGGGAAGATAAAGCACAGCAGCTGGCAGATTTCTCGCTGCGGATCTATAAAGATGCCGCGAACCACGCTGAAAAGTGCGGGATCATCCTCGCCGATACAAAATTTGAATTCGGTGAAGTAGACGGCGAGATCATTCTGATCGACGAAGTCCTCACGCCCGATTCAAGCCGCTTCTGGCCGAAGAGCGAATACGCCGTCGGGGCGAATCCGCCGAGTCTGGACAAGCAGTTTGTCCGCGACTATCTGGAAAGTCTGGACTGGGACAAGAATCCTCCCGCGCCCGAACTGCCCGCTGATGTCGTGGCTAAAACGCGTGATAAATATCTGGGTGCCCTCAAGGCGCTCAGCGGAAGAACGCTGGATTGAAAAACGCCTATGGTCTGAGATCATAACTACGTTTGAACATTCGCCGCGCGGCACTTCCATTTCTGGGATCGCCGCGCTTTTTTTACAGCAGAATTTTATTTTTTTCAGGGAGCAGAAACAGACAGATGACTGAAAAAACAGCAGAAAACAGTGTCGGGATCGTCACCTGGCACGATTATCATTTCGGTACCACCGAAGATACTGTGTTGCCCCTGGATTGCGGTAAATCACTGAAAGATGTGGTGATCCGCTACGAAACCTACGGCACTCTCTCCCCTGAAAAAGATAACGCCATCCTGGTGGAACATGCACTGACCGGGGACGCGCATCTCGCCGGAAAACATTCGCCCGATGACAAAAAATCCGGCTGGTGGGATGATATGGTCGGACCCGGCAAACCCTTTGATACCAACCGGTATTTTGTGGTCTGCAGCAATATCATCGGCGGCTGTTCCGGCTCCACCGGACCCCGTTCCATCAATCCCGATACAGGCAAACCCTACAACATGGATTTCCCCGTGATCACCATCGGCGATATGGTCCGTGCGCAGAAACGGCTCATGGAACATCTGGGGATCAGCAAATGGCTGGCAGTCGCAGGCGGCTCCATGGGCGGTATGCTGGCTCTCCGCTGGGCAATCGATTATCCCGATGCCATGCATTGCGTGCTGGCAATCGCCACATCACCCAAGATCTCGCCTCAATCCATTGCCTTCAACTGGGTCGCGCGGGAAGCGATCATGACGGACCCTATGTTCCGCAACGGCGATTACACGGAACAGCCGCAGCGCGGTCTCGCCATCGCCCGGATGCTGGCTCATATCACCTATCTCAGCGATGAATCCATGACGGCTAAATTCGGGCGTCATCTGCAGGATTCAAAGGCTTATTCTTTCGTGTTCAACAAAGATTTCCAGATCGAAAGTTATCTGAACTATCAGGGAACAAGATTTGTGGAACGCTTTGATGCCAATTCATATCTGTATATCACGCGCGCTATCGACTATTTCAATATTTCCGATGCGGGCGACGGCGATCTGACAAAAGCGCTTTCCGTGGTCAAGTTTCCATTCCTCGTGGTTTCATTTTCCAGCGACTGGCTGTTCCCCCCGTATCAATCACGGGAACTGGTGCGCAGTCTGCTCAAAAACGGCAGCGATGTCACTTATTGCGACATCAAATCCAGTTACGGACACGATGCGTTTCTGCTGGAAACGGAAACACTCGGCAATCTGATCGATCATTTTGTCCGGAACCGCTATGAAGAAGTACGGGAGGCGCAAGCATGAACAAAGAATTACCAAGCACTGACGACCTTCTGCTTCAGCGTTCCGATATGCAGGTCATTCAGAATATGATCCCCGAAGGAGCGCGGATCCTCGACCTCGGCTGCGGATCCGGCAGACTGCTGAAACTTCTGAAAGTCACAAAACAGGCAAAAGTTACCGGTGTGGAACGGAATATTCAGGCGATCGCCCAGTGCGTTCAGCGGGGCGTACCCGTCATTGAAGCCACTCTGGACTCGGACCTGACAGAATTTTCGGACGACACTTATGATTTTGTCATTCTCTCCCGGACTCTTCAGGCGGTGCGCCGTCCTGATCTGGTCCTGCAGGAAATGCTCCGCATCGGCAGATACGGCATTGTGTCATTCATGAACTTCGGACACATCAATTCGCGGCTGCCCATTGTTTTCGGTAATATGCCGGTCAACAGCAACCTGCCCCGTCCGTGGTACAATACGGAAACGATCCACCCCGGCACCATCAGCGACTTGCGGAATCTGTTCCGCGAGCTGAACATCAAGGTCCTGAAAGAGATCCCCCTGTCCAACAAAGGCGACTTCATGCCGTTCCTGCGCAGTGTCTGGCCCAATCTTTTTGCCTCCACCTGCGTCTTTGTCATCCAGAAATAATCTCTCTCCCACGCACAAAAAATCGGGCTTGCTTCCGTTGTGAAAGCAAGCCCGTTTCTGTTTTCAGAGACCGGGGAATTTTCCCCGGTATGACCTCATTCCTTACGCCAGTTTCATCATTTCCGCCAGCGCTTCATCGATTTCGTCCATACAGGCATCCGCTTTCTGCGTGCTGCCGATCTGGTTCACATCGAAACCGTCGCTCATCCAGTTACGGAAATGAAGTTCTTCATCGTCGTAAAGGTTGGGCAGGACTGCATCCGGCAGATTGCCGAGACTGTCGGTGATGGGCGTTTCGCCGTCCTTCAGATCGGATTCCGGATGGAAGATCTGCAGACCGCTGCGGTCGCCGTTGATACGATCGGAAAGACTGGAGGTGCCGCGATCCAGAACTTTCCGGTGTTCCGTGCTGAACAGCAGGCTCAGATCCTGGGGATTCGTGTAGCTGGTGCTGGAGATATTCACCAGATTTCCGGCAGAGGGTGCCAGATGATGTTCCGAATTGATGGCAAAACTGCCGGAAGAAATGTTCGGGTTCGCCGGAGAACTCAACTGTTCCGTTGTCAGACCGCCGCCCGCCATTACCACCGTCAGATACGCGGTGTTGACAAGCTGCACATCATAGTTATCCGTCACCGCCAGAGTGCCGAGGGTGATCTCGTACTCGCCGGCTTTCTGCACTTTTCCGTTCCGGTCAACTTCGCCTGTGAAGGAGAGTTCGCCGGTGAACTTGTCGCTGCCGACCAGACGGTTTGCATCGTACGTATAGTTCAGGACCGGAACATCGCCGGTC
>JAZNPK010000013.1:0-15433 GCA_045589595.1 Victivallales bacterium | reverse complement strand
GGGATCCAGAGACGCAAGGATCGCGTCTTTGTCGTAAACAGAAGAGTTGATCACCACCAGTTCTTTTCCGGTGGAGAGATTCACATTGTCGTTGGCAAGCAGGTCAATGGTCATGGTGGCGGGGGCGTCCTGCTCTGCCACTGGGGATTCGGCAAATGTCAGCGTTTCAACGGGACCGGAGGTATTTTCTTCACCGGCATTCCCAATGCCGGTGAACTCCGCGGAGTTCACCGCTGCCGCAAAACCGGCAGATTCACTTTCCTCATTCTGATCCGCTTCTCCGGCTTCTGCATCGGCTGCCGCCTCTGCCGCCTGTTCGGCGATCTGATCGGCGGCGACTGCCGCCTCTGCTGCTGCGGCTTCAAATAACACACGGTCTTCCAGTCGGAAGAACACACTCTTGTTCTGCTGCTTTTTCATCATTGCTGCTCCTGCAATTTTGAATTTTTGTTCATAATAATTATTTTATATCAATGATAATTATAATAGATTATTCCGGGATGTCAAACCTTTTTCGGGACTTTTTTCAAAATAATCGGATTTTTCTGTCATGGAAACAAAAACCAAAAAATTGAGAAACATCCGCCGCAGAAATTTCTATTTATATACAAAAACAAATGAGTTACGGACGATTTTTCTGTATTATCGACAAAAAAACGGGATTTTTTTCATTCCGCCGTTTGCAATCCGGTTTCAGAAAAATTATATTCCCTCAACATCTGAAAAAGACATTGTTGGAGGCCCCCGATGAAAATATGCCGCTTATTCCTGACGATCCTGTTTTTCGTTCCGCTGCTGCTCTCTGCGCTGGATTGTTCGGTCTGCAGAAAAAAGATCTCCGGAGAATATCTGACCGGCGAAAACCGTCCGTTCTGTTCGCAGAAATGTTTCAACACGACCCTGCCGGAATGTAAACGCTGCGGAAAACGGTGTCAGAAATACCTCAAGACTTCCGACGGCGAGATCTTCTGCAGTCAGGCTTGTCTGCTTGCTTCATCATCGGAGGCGTCATCCCCGACTGCCCTGCCCGCCTGTTCCATCTGCGGCAAAAGCGGCGAAACGATCTCTCTGCTCAAGGCGACAAACGGCAAAACGGGGCTCTATTGTTCCGGGTGCCGCTCCACGCCGGGCTGTTACTATTGCATACTGCCCTCCGGCGGATACAAAAAACTTGCCGATGGCAGATGCATCTGCCGCGAATGTTCAGGTCAACTCGTAACCGATGAACAGGAAGTCAGAAGGATCTTCCGGCGCGTCCGTGCGGAACTGGCAGAGATGTTCTGTTTCGACACAAAACACCATATCGAACTGGAGATCGTTGACCATGAAACGCTGATGCAGTACGCGACAAGTTCCGGCGATGACGGCGGCAGACGGATGGGGCTGATGCGCTACGCTGAAAAAATCGAAAAAACCATATACCCCAACGGCAGAGAAAAAACCAGAGTGGTCGGCAAAGAATGCCGCATCTATCTTCTGCACACAATGCCGCGGGAAATACTGGAAGATGCCATCGCCCACGAACTGACGCATGATTATCTGCGGCATCGCGTGGGGAAAGTGAAGGATATTGTGGCGGAAGAAGGGTTCTGTGAACTTGTCGCGTCTCTCTACAACGAAAAACACGGCAGAACACATCTGAACAAAGCAAAAGAACTCAATCCTTCTCAAGTGTACGGCGGCGGATACCGGAAAATGCGCGATATCTACCGGAAAACGCGCAGCTTCTACAAAACGCGGGACTGCGTCCGCTGACTGCGGCGGTTCAGTTCAGGAATGATGCCGGAAAATCTGTTTTTACTGTAATACTTTTACAGTACTTGTAATATTTTCCGGTTGTTGAAAGTTCAATGTAAAGTTTTCCGTCTTTTATAAAAAACGGCGTTGTTGTTTTGTCGCTGACGATCCGGTTATCCGGCAATATTTTACACTCATAATCACAATGCCACGTCCAAATATCCCGTCCGGATTTTCCAAGATAATTGATCCGGGCGGAAAATACAGATTTTTTCTCATCAAAACAAATCATCAGCAGCGCCCATTGATATTCTGATCTGCCGATCTCATACCACGCTTTTCTGATCTCCACCAGAGGAAATACCCGGATATATGCGGCTCTGCCGGGAGGCGGCAGCACAAAATCGCAATCGAAAAGACGGATCTTTTCTGTCTGCGGCGGCAGTTCCACACGGAGCGGGGGAACGCGCCGGTCTCTGCGGACAAGTTCCGTATCGATCTCAATGACCAGGGTGTCCCCTTCCAGTTGTGTCTCCATAACAGGGACGGTGCCGGAGGAAAAATGTTCACCGGTCAGGATGCGATCCTTGAGGGTAAAAGTAAAAAAATCAGGGGCGGCGTTACCGGCAGAAATATAAAACAGCAGAAAAAAGAACAGCAATCCGGATATTATTTTTTCACATTTCATCTTTCGTTTCCTTTCCCGGTTCTGCACAAAAAAAGCGAAGGTGTACCCAATTCCGACCGACCGGAAACAATGTACACCTCCGTGCAGATATTTTCAAGAGACCCTGAAAAAAATCCAGCTGTTTATTTTGCCCGGACCCAGACCGCCATATTGTTTGCGCCGCGGTTCTGCCACAGGGCATAGGGGATCGCTTTGAAAGTGACCGGTTCAACCACAGGAGCTTCATCCGTGTAAAGGGAATCGCCATCCTTCAAATATTCACGGAAAGCATTTCCGGTGATCGCCACCGTACCTTCCGGCAGACCGTCCGGCGTGGGGATCAGCTGGAATCCGGCGGCAGTATCGATCACGATCTCACGCACGGGCGCACAGTTATCCACCTGTTCCAGCGCATAAACAACAGGTCCGCGTTTCAGGGCGATCCTGCCGTTGTTGCCGGTGATCTTTGAATTGGACCGGATCACGGAAACAGGCATTTCCAGATCCAGTTCCACCACATCTCCGGCATTCCAGCTGCGGCTGATGATGCGTTCCGCCACTTCGTTGCCGTTGACTTTGATGCTGTGTTTTCTGCACCAGGCGGGGATCCGCAGCGTCAACTGATAATTGCCCGCAGTTTCCATAATGATCCGGACTGCTCCGTCGTAGGGATAGGCACCTTCCACTTTGCAGGAGACCGTTCTGCCGTCCGGCAGTTTCAGATCGGCATGACACGCAGCGGGGATGTTCATGGAGATCCCGTTCTCTCCGGCAGACCAGAGGAATGTACCGAGTTGGGGAATGAAACGTGCGTAACTTGTGGGACAGCAGGAACAGCGGAACCAGGGCTGCCGTTCTTTCGCGCCGGCATTGTAGGTCTGCAGATTTTCGTCAACTTCCAGATAATTGGTGTAGAAATAGGCATCACCCTTGAGGCTGATGCCGGAAAGTGCGCCGTTGTAAAGTGCCAGTTCCATCACTTCCAGATACTTGTTGTTGCCGGTGATGTTGAACATACGCAAAGCGAACTGAGCCAGACCGATGGTGGCGCAGCTTTCCGCATACATCAGGGAGCTGTTGGTCAGATCATAGGGAATGGTGAATTTTTCCCCGTAGAAGGAAGAACCGATACCGCCGGTCACATACATTTTCCCGCTGCGTGTCGCCTCAAACAAACGGTCGCAGGCAGCAAGCAGAGATTCATCGTTTTCTTCATCCGCCACATCCGCCATCCCGGCATACATATAAACGGCGCGGACCGCATGACCTACAGGTGTTTCCTGTTCGCGGACAGGTTTATGGACCTGCCACTGCTCACCGTTACCGTAGTTCGAGCCGTTGGTTTCGATCTCAAAGAGATTCGGTTCCGTGCCGCGGTCATTGATAAAATAAGAGGAAAGTTTCAGGTAACGCTCATTGCCCGTTGCGCGATAAAGTTTGATCAGAGCGAGTTCGATCTCCTGATGTCCCGGCCACCCGCGGCGTTTGCCTTCTTCCAGCCCGAACACGGAATCAATGTAGTCCGCATAACGGCAGAGGCAATCCAGCAGTTTCCGTTTGCCCAGACATTCATAACCGGCAACGGCGGCTTCCATCAGGTGTCCGGCGCAGTAGAGTTCATGCGCCCAGGAAA
Source organism: Victivallales bacterium (assembly GCA_045589595.1). Classification (GTDB taxonomy): domain Bacteria; phylum Verrucomicrobiota; class Lentisphaeria; order Victivallales; family UBA1829; genus SIG77. The sequence continues at coordinate 11,396 of JAZNPK010000013.1, read as the reverse complement.
GATATTTCCAGCGGTTTTCCGGTTCGATCTGCGTAAAATATGTGTTGAGATAACCATCTTCCTGCTGAGCGGAGCAGATCAGATCCACCCATTCATCGTAGGCTTTTTCCAATTCGGGATCTGGACGGAGCGCAAGGCAGTACGCCATACCTTCCAGAACTTTTGCCGTGTCGGAATCCCAGAAAATGTGCGGTTTTTTATCGTTGCCTTCCTGCCAGTTGAGGCGGAACGCATCCAGTCTGCCGGTCTCCACGGTCTTTGCCATCGTGGCGGGGATCGTGCCTTCGATACAGGCGTTGATGCGTTGGGCAAATACGGGGTCCGCGGGGCGGACATCGCACACTGCGGGGCGATTGAACTTTCTCATGTTTTTTTCTCCTGTGAAATTGATTTTTTCAGGTTTTTCCGTTCTGTTTCTACAATATCACGCTTGACATCGTGCCGCAAGGTGATAGATTATGAAAAAAAGATGACAATTCCGACTTTTTACAGAAAAAGACCTTATGCTGAAGACTGACTTTCATTTTATCAACGGCGGCAAATTCATATCCCGCGGTTCGGGCAGACACACCACCCGCACGCTGGACAGTATGGAGCTGATCTATGTGATCGGCGGCACACTGGATATGTTTGAAGAAGATGTGGAATTTCACCTGAAGACCGGAGATTTTCTTTATCTTTATCCCGGCAGACTGCACGGCGGACTTTCTGCCTATCCTGCCAATCTCTCCTTCTTCTGGGGGCATTTCAGCGGCAGCCGGAAACTGCTGGAGAATTTCCCCAAGACCGGGCATATTTCCCACCCCGGCCGGATGGGCGATTACATCTCCATGCTTCTGACGGAACAGGCGCTGGACGGCGATCCCCTCAGCTGCGATCTGCTCCTTGCTCTGCTGATGAACGAAACACGCCGTACCGGAGGTGACGATTCCGTCACGAACAAAAGTCTTGCCAATGCGGCGGAACGGATCCTGAAACTGCATTTCACGGAAGAACTCTCCACGGCATTGATCGCCAGACAGCTCAACTGCAACGCCGATTATCTCGGCAGAGTCTTCCGTCAGCAATTCAACTGCACGCTCACCGATTATCTGAACCGGCTGCGTCTGCGGCATGCGGCATCTCTGCTGGCAGGCGGGGGCGCAAGTATCAAAGTGGCGGCATTCAACAGCGGTTTTTCCGATCTGGCATATTTCCGGAAACGGTTTCTGCAGGAATTTTCCATGCGTCCCTCGGAGTACCGGAAACAGCGTCTCTCCGGTCACATCAACACGCAGTAAGTTCAAAAAAGGTTCATCCTGTCTGTTGCAATCAGGGGGAACCGGATCTATATTATGAAAGGACCGAGAAACGGATACAGAAAATAATCATCAGGAGATCCCTATGCTTTACTCCGGTTTCGATAACGACAGAGAATATCTGATCAGCAAGTTCCGTAATCCCGTACTTGACCCGGCGACCGGGCTCACCAATGACGAGATCCGGCAGCAGCTTCCGGATTTTGCCCGCACGCTGAAAGATGCCCCCATACCTGTCCTCAAAGGACGCTGCTTTGAATTCATCTGCCGGAAAATGCAGATCGATGTCAATCCCCACGACTGCTTCCCCGGATTCGGCTGTTACAACCGGAATCTCCGCCCCGTCCACCCCGTTATCGATCAACTTTATACGGCTGTCTATGAGGCGGATATCAAAGACAGAGCCGGTGACATCTGGCAGAAACGGCAGGCTGCCGGGCTGCACACGATCTGGCCGGACTTCGATCACTCCGTGCCGGAATGGGACAATGTATTTGCACTGGGATTCCCGGGTCTGCGGGACCGGGCGGAAAAATACCGGCAGATCCACGCTGAAAACGGTACGCTCACGGATCAGGTCGCCGCATACTTCGACGGGATCAATATCACGCTGAACGCCGTGATCGAATGTATCGGCAGACTCATCAGCTACGCCGGACAACACCACGGCGATGATCCGGAGATCCGCCGGGAGATACGGTCGCTGGAACATCTGCGATCCGGCGCGCCGCAGGATACTTACGATGTTCTCATGATCATTTATCTGTTCTTCTTCTTTGCGGAACATATCGATCACATGCAGGTCCGTTCCCTCGGGAATCTGGACGATGTGCTGCTGCCGTACTACCGGAAAGATCTGGCGGACGGCCGATATACGCAGGAGGAGATCCGCAAATTCATCACCTGTTTCCTGATGCAGTGGGGTTCCATCGACAACTACTGGGGACATCCCTTTTATCTGGGCGGGACCGCCGCAGACGGCAATTCCCTTTACAACGAATGTTCCGCCCTGATCCTGGAGATCTTTGACGAACTGGCGATCCCGACACCGAAGATCCAGCTGAAGATCGCAAAAAATACACCCGACTGGCTGATGAAACAGGCATTGCGGATGGTGCGCGACCACAACTCCAGCCTTGTTTTTGTCTGCGATGAAAATGCACAGGAACTGATGATCAGCAACGGTGCGACACCCGAAGAGGCACGCCGCTGCAACATCACCGGCTGTTACGAGATCGCAAGCCGTCAGAGCAACGCGACAGGTGCCGGTCACGTGAATATGCTCAAGTGCGTGGAACTGGCAATGAACAACGGCTATTCCCGGATCGGAGACTTTCAGTGCGACTGCGGCGCCATGAAGCTGGAAGATATGAAAACATTTGATGATTTTCTGCAGGCAACACTGACCTATCTGGATGACCTGATCAAACATGTGATCATGGTGGCAATGGAAACGGAAAAACATCTGGAACACATTAATCCCGGTCAACTCTATTCCAGTACGGTGGACAACAGTCTGAAACTGGGAGTCGATGCTTTTGCACGCGGTACGGTGCGGAAAAATTCCGGGATCCTGATGTGCGGACTCGGCACCACTGTCGATGCCCTGATGGCGGTCAAAAAAGCCGTGTTTGACGAAAAATGGGTCTCGCTGGAAGAATTCCGCGACATCCTGAACCGGAACTGGGAGGGCGCGGAAGAATTGCGCAACAGAATCCTCCACCTGAAAGAAAAATACGGCAACGGCATACCGGAAGTCGATCGATATGCAGATCTGCTTGCAAAATTTTCCGGAGCACGAATCAACGGCGTTTCCTCTGCCCGCGGCGGAAAATTCAGAGCATCGGGACACTGTGCGCGTCAGTTTATCACGCAGGGTGCCCTGACCGGAGCGACGCCCGACGGCAGACTTTCGGGACAGGAATTTTCCAAAAATCTTTCCCCCACAATGGGGATGGACACCAACGGAATCACCGCCTTGAGCAAGTCCGTCTGCACTCTGGATTATCACGATCTGCCCGGAGATTTTCCGCTGGATGTGATGCTTCATCCTGCGACCATTCAGGGCGAAGAAGGTCTGGAAGCGTTGAAGCAGTACATTTACGCCCATTTTGCCAATGGGGGGATGCAGATCCATTTCAATGTGTTCAATGCGGATACCCTGCTTGATGCGAAAGCGCATCCGGAAAAATATCAGAATCTGCAGATCCGCGTTTGCGGCTGGAATGTCCGGTTCGTCACGCTGGATGAAAAAGAACAGGATATGTATATCACGCGTGCGCTGCGCATTGCGGAATAACGATATGATGTACGGAGCCGGAACATGACATCGACACAACTGGAATATTTTGTTCAGGTCGCCAAAGCCGGCAGTTTTACGGTGGCAGCGAAACATTGTTTTGTCTCCCAGCCCGCCTTGAGCAGGCAGATCCAATTGCTGGAAGAGGAACTGGGCACCAGACTGTTTGTCAGAAATTCCAACGGCGTGATCCTGACGGCTGACGGCAGAAAACTGTTCAATGAGGCGGAAGAGATCATTCAGCGGATCAAAGCCATTCCCGGAAAACTCACCCATCTTCACGATACGGTGTCCGGCGAACTCAATATTCTCTGCGGACAAAAGCTCGCAAGCAATATTCTGCCGCCGCTGCTCAAACGGCTGCTGGACCGTTATCCGGGCATCTCACCGCGTATCCAGGCGACGGCCTCGGTCGGGACTCACGGGGACTCCATCGCCGCAGGATATGCCGACATCGGGCTGGGAAATGCGCTGCGTCCGGATCCCCGGCTGGTATATCACACGATGTTCCACAGCCGTCTGGAACTGATCCGCTCGCTGCGGTCTCCGCTGGCTGACAGAAAACGGATCACGAAGGAGGAGATCGCGCAGGAAAAACTCATCTGTTATCCGCCGGAATCCAATATTTATGCCATGATCCGTGAATTTCTTGCGCCATACCCGATGAACGTTTTTATGACGGTCTATTCCTCCGCCACGATCATTGACCTTGTACGGGAAAATTTCGGCATTGCATTTGTTCCGGATTATCTGATCAGTCCGGCGCAGCAGGCTGGGATCGTGACCGGCGGTTGTGATGCGGCGGAAAAAATTCCCATTTCCTATTACTATGATCCGGCGCGGACCATCCTGCCGCAGATGCAGGCGTTTATCGGGATCATCCGGGAATATTATAACCTGGGGTTATAACAAATATAAACAAATACAATTTGCTTTTTCTGTTTTTATGCGTACATTATAGCAGAACATAAACAAAACAAATAGCAAAAAGCAAATATGTCCGAACAGAAAATCAATTGGAAGACCAACTTTGCAGTTGTCGCCGTTTCTCAATTTCTGGCAATGGTGGGAATGGGCTGCAGTCAACCGTTCATCCCTCTGTTCATGCGGGAAAATCTGGGGATCGTGGATGAACAGATGCGCGGTCTTTATGTTTCCATCTATTTTATGGCGGGTATGATCGCGCTGACATTGGCGTATCCGTTCTGGGGTCGTCTTGCGGACAAATTCGGGCGGAAACTGATGCTGCTCCGTGCCAGTTATGCGGCTGCGATCCTGTATCCGCTGATGTATTTTTCCCCCAACATCTGGGTCCTGCTGGGCATCCGGGCAGTCAGTTGTTTTCTGGTGGGGACCGTTGTTCCGGCGCGCACGCTGCTCATATCCACATCGCCGGAGGAGAAGCGGGGCATGATCCTCGGGACGCTTCTTGCCGTATTGGAGTGCGGGCATGTGGCGGGATATCTTGCAGGCGGGCTGATCGTGCATTATTCCGGGTACATGACCGCCTTTCTCACCTGCGGGGCGGTGTACCTTTTGAGTGCGATCCTGGTCCATCTTTTCACCCGTGAAAACTTTGTGAGGGCGGTCAAAAAAGCGGCAGAAAAATTCAGATTGCGTGAACTGGCGACTCCGGCATTGCTCTGGCTTCTTGCCGTATCGTTCATCTTTTTCATCTCCCGCCGGATGGAAGACCCCTTTATTCCGATCCTTACGGAACACATTGCCGGGGTGGAAAAGGCGGCTCTTTATACGGGGATCATCAGTGCGGTGGCATCTGTCGGCGGTGTGATCGCCGGTTTATCCATCGGCTGGTTCTGCGAAAAATTCAAGCCGGAGCGTTTGATTTTCCCCCTGCTCTTTTTCTGCGGGATCGCCGTTATATTTCAGGCGTGTTCGCAGACGATATCATTCCTGATCATCAGCCGTTTTTTTGCGATATTCACCGCGGCGTGTTATTCTCCGATCATCCAGATCCTGCTGTTGAAGATCACAAGACCGGAACATCAGGGGAGTGTTTTCGGCTGGCAGGCGAGCATGGCATCTCTCGGCGGGATGGTAAGTTCATTTTTTGCGGCGGGACTGTCCTATCAGTTCGGGGTACGCAGTATCTTTTTCACCAGTGCGCTCATTCTGTTCTGCACATTTGCGCTGATGTTTCCGGTGATCCGCAAAGTTCATACGGAAACGATCCGGGAATAAAACTGCGGATCATTTGCTGATTTTCAGGCGCGGCATCACACCGCGCCCGAGTGTGATTTTTATTTTCCGTAACCGGCTTCCAACAGTCTGTACGCATCGAATTCACGGTCGATACTGGTTCCGTCAGGGGAACATTCCAGCAGAGATTTGTAAACTTTTTCCCGACTGTGGCGGGGCGTGATCTCGATAACATTGCCGACCATATCCAGAATACCGCAGACGGGGAGAAGATGTTTTTCCGGGGCATCAAATTCTGCGGCAATGGCGTCACGGAGCCGGGCGTAACGGGCGAGTTTACGGGTGATGACACCGCTTCTCCTCCGGCAATGCTCTTCGTAAGCCGTGCGGCCTTCGGTCTTGATCATGTTGAGTTCCGCCACGGTGGTGAAGGTACGCCGGGAATACTTTTCCAGGATCCCGGAGAGGTGGCGGATGGCGATACAGCAATGTGCCCAGTTGCGATAAGCGCGGGGCTGGTTGGGGGAGATGAACATTTTGCGTCTTCCTTTCTGCAAATCTGCAAAAGACGCATCAGAAGGCAATGACACCGTAAAGTGCCACGGATTTTTTTTGACTGCACAATGTCAGTCCGCATCGCTCCGGAGAAAACCGTTCTCTGAAGCGTACCACCGTGGGTATCCGACCCCGGTTGGCGGGCACGATCCCGTGCCGCTCCTGATGCTTAACTTCTTTTACTTTATCCCGTTTTTTTCAAATGTCAAACCATTTTTTCAAAAAAATCCACAATTCCTTCGTCACCTTGCTCCGGGGGTGGATATTAAAAATAGATTTCAGCAGTTGATTTTTTCTGACAGACGCTTATGTTATCGTATAAAATAAAAAACTTACAACAGATCGGTCTCCGCCTGACTTTTTTACGATTTTTTCAAAACGATATCGGGGTATGAAGTTGAAAACTTGAGGATATATGCTACCGTAATACATCGTTCGGGACTTTCGTGTTAAATATTAAAGATTTGAGCGTTTTTAATATATAAAAAGTCCCGACAATTTCAATCAACTCCGGTAATTTTTACCGGACAGCAGTGTTATTTTATATAAACTGAATCAACTTAACAAAACAAAAAAGACTGGAATATATTCTCTATGGAACAATGGCTCATCGGTTTTGACATCGGCGGCACAAAATGCGCAGCGATCCTCGGTAAAGTTAAAGATGGAAACTTTTCAATAATACAAAAAACAGTTTTCGCGACGAAAGATTATCCTGATCCATTGGATTGCATTGAAAATTTTTCTGCAGAAATTGAAAAAATCCTTAAACTTCACCCTGAAGCCGCTCCTGAAGCGATCGGAATAAGCTGCGGCGGTCCATTGGACAGCAAAAAAGGAATCATTATGTCCCCGCCGAATCTCCCGAAATGGGATGACATCCACATCTGCGAAATTCTTGAAAAAAGATTTCACCTGCCTGTAAAACTTTGCAATGACGCCGATGCCTGTGCCCTGGCAGAATGGAAATTCGGCGCTGGCAGAGGTGCAGGAAATATGGCATTTCTCACATTCGGAACAGGTCTTGGCGCGGGTTTGATACTCAATGGCAAACTGTACAGCGGCAGTTGCGGAATGGCTGGCGAATGCGGTCATATCCGTCTTTCCGGCGATGGTCCCGTCGGTTACGGGAAAATCGGATCTTTTGAAGGCTTCTGTTCAGGTGGAGGTATTGCCCAGCTCGGAAAAATCCATGCCGAAAAAAATCTCCCTCTGTCATGGTGTAAAACGGTCGATGATCTGCCGTCGATCACCGCAAAATCCATAGCTGATGCCGCTAACGCAGGTGATAAAACAGCCATTGCAGTTTACACGGAATCAGGCCGCCGTCTTGGCTATGGGTTATCGATTCTCATAGACTTGCTCAACCTTGAAAAAATCGTTATCGGCAGTGTTTTTCAACGCTGTGAAAATCTTCTGCGCCCTGCAATGGAGGAGGTCATCAAAGAAGAGGCTCTGCCTCAAAGCCGCGAATTATGCAAGATACTGCCTGCCGAACTTGGCGAAAACATTGGTGATATCGCCGCTCTCAGCGTGGCATTGTTATGATTCAGTGGATAGATTTCACACTTTCACGCTCGACAAGGGTATACGGCACTCTTACATTTTTACCAGGGGAATGCTTTTCGATTGCTTGAGTCAGAACTTTTACAGTAGATTTTGCCAATTTCTCAAAATCCTGCCTGATAGCAGTAATTGCGGGTTCAAATGTGGTGTTCAATTCCTCTGCTTCAAGTCCCATAAGGGAAATATCCTGAGGAATAGCGATACCATGTTTCTGCATGGCTTTGCCGATGCGGAACGCATAAGTTTCACTGGCACAGAACACCCCGTCTGATTCCTCAGCAAGTATGTCAGGCAGAACCGACTCCACATCAACAGCGCAAACCGAACGATGCATTCTGTCAAAATTCAAAGAATTATCCAAACAGAATTTACGAAAGCATTCCAAGCGTTCCGATTCTATAGGGTTCTTATCGGTTAAAGTTCCCACAAAAAATACTCTGCGGCATCCATGCTGTTTCAAATAATTCAACGCCTGCAATATACCATTCTTTTCAGAAGCGACCAAAGAAATATTTTCCAGCACACTGAATGCGGCATTCAACGATACGATAGGGATATCATATTCGCGGGGCAGAGTCAACACTTCCCCCTCAAGCCATACCATCGTAATGATACCATCGAACATATGGTCACCCAATACTGCAAGATCAGATTCCGGAATAAGCTGAATACGATAATTTTCTTCATGCAGAGCCTTTTCCAGATGTGCCAGCATATTACCGAGATAACCATAGAATCTGAAATGCGGTACTAATATCGCAATATTACGACAATTGTGTTCTGGTAATGTGTAATGATTGGCATTAGCACAAGCTATTATCTTGCGTCTGTTTTCCATAGAAACACTGCCGTTTCCAGCCAGAGCACGGTAAACGGTTGCTGGTGATACTCCTGTCAGCTCGGCAATTTTTCTAATCGTGACAGATGCCATATTCTACTCCTTCCGGATCAATATATAACACAAAGGCATTTTTTGCAAATCCTGTTTCAAATGTTTCACACATATCCACTGGCAAAAATATTTTTCCGATGCTATATTCCATAACAACATTCAACTCAAGAGGTTCAATATGAATAAAACAATCTGTCTTTCGACAATATTGCTGACAATATTCTCTATTAACGCGGCAGAAGAGTGGTCTCATGATCAGACCGCAGCTCTGGCGATGTATGAAATTTATGAAACAAAAGCAAAAACAATAAATTATTAACGGAATATAAAAGAAAGGTCAACGAAAATGGCTAAATATTTACCTGGATTTTCTGAATTTTCTGTCGGCGTGAACTATTGGGCATCACACGCGGGAACGAAAATGTGGAGCAAATTTTCTGCGGAAGAAGTCGATGCTGACTTTGCAGCATTGCGTGATGCAGGTGTGAACACAGTAAGAATCTTCCCTCTCTGGTCGGATTTCCAGCCGATCATGGCGATCGCAGAGTGCAGCAACTGGTGCCGTGAACTTGGTTTTCTTGACGGTTCCCCGCTCCCTGCAACTGGTGTCAGAAGTTACGGTCTTGATCCAGTGATGATAGACAGATTCCGAACAGTTGCTGATCTGGCTGTCAAACATGAACTCAAATTGGTTGTTGGATTGCTTACTGGATGGATGTCTGGAGGAATGTTCGTCCCCCCTGCCCTCACTGGAAAAAATCTTATTGAAGACTTCAATGCCATCCGCATTGCCAATATGTTCCTTCAGGGCTTCATCCCTGCAGTTAAAGATCACCCTGCTATCGTGGCATGGGAACCTGGCAATGAGTGCAACTGCTTATCTTACAGCAATGCCGATAGTGCATGGAACTGGCTCAATATGGTTACATCGACCATCCGTCTTGCCGATCCGACCAGACCAGTCTATTCAGGTATGCATGGCGGCAATACCTCTCTCCAAAAATCCTACGATTTGATAACTCAAGGTAAACTCTGTGATGCTCTGACAACTCACCCCTACCCTGCATTTACACCTCACTGCGGAAAAAGTGCACTCAACACGATTCCTGCGATTTATCATGCAACTGCGGAAACTGTTTTTTACCGCGGCGTATCCGGGAAATCGGCATTCATCGAGGAAATCGGAGTTTTCGGTCCCGGATATCTTTCAGAGGAACGCACGGAAAAATATCTCTATACCCAGCTTTACTCCGCTCTTGTGCATGATCTCGGATCAGTTCTGTGGTGGTGCGGATTCTCCTTTGACCGCTGTGCCAATGAAATGCCCTACCGCTGGGTTGCTATGGAGCGTGAACTCGGTGCGCTCAAAGCCGACCGTACACTTAACAGTGCCGCCAAAGCAATGAAACGCTTCAAAGCGGAAAAAATGCAGTTGCCGGAAATTCCATCTCGAGAGGTTGATGCAGTTATCGTGCTTTCCACCCTTGAAGAACCATGGAAAACTGCTTATGGTTCATTCATTTTGAGTAAACAGGCTGGTTTTGAAATCGAATATTGCAATATTGCTTCGATCGATGCCTTGCCTGAAAGTAAGTTCTATATAGTTCCTTCCGTTTCCGGTTATGAAGTAATGGATGTTCACAAATACCACTTACTGCTTGATGCGGCACGAAACGGTGCAACAGTTGTATTTACCGCTGACAGCGGATTTTTGCAGCCCTTTGATGCCCACTTCGGCGCAAATGTCGATTACCGCACGGAAGTACCTGAAGTCACGACTTTCATTCTTGACGGGAAGAGTCATTCTACCGATCAGAAGATCACCCGCCGCATGAAAGTTATCGATTGCGAAGTTCTCGCTTCTGATACCAACGGCTACCCTGTCATTCTGACAAAAGATTACGGAAAAGGTAAACTTGTTTTCGTCAATGCCGCGTTGGAAAACAGCGCCCTCAACCCCGAAAATGAACTTTATCTGGTTTACCGTAAACTGGCAGAGATCGCAGGATTGAAGCTGCCTGAAAAATCCAGAGAAGTCGGCATCACCCGCCATATCATGGATGATGGAAAGGTTTTGAAATTCTATATCAACTATTCGGATGAAACGGTTGACGGAATGCCTGGCAACAGTGTTAAATATGAGATCCAGTAACAACTGACAAAAGGTCTATTTAGAATGAAGTGCGGTTTCTATATTGTTTTGTTTATTGTGTTCCTGTCAACTGCCTGCGGTTGTATTTCAGAACGGGATCTGTATGGGAACTGGTATTCGCCTCAAGATTATGGAGACAGACGCAAGATTGTTACTCCGGACTATGCAGTTACTTTTTGCGCACCGGAAAAGTATAGCCCCCAAAGCGATGTCATCAAAGCAAGCTATCATGTCAGAAATTATTATTTATTTCTCCGGGTGGAAAATACTTCCGGACTCATAGATAATGTTTACAATATTTTTGGATTTACACTGCGTGATCATACCCGTTACTGGCTCGGTTTCATTCCGATTTTCGGTTTTCAATATTCTTACAAAATTCCGGATGAAGAAATGCTTCTTTTTTTGCAAAAATATAAATTTACCCGAAAACAGGTCCTGGATGACCCCATTCTGACCGATAGCGGGTATGTT
>JAZNPK010000012.1:0-42067 GCA_045589595.1 Victivallales bacterium | reverse complement strand
GGAAAAATCTTTTGTTTTCCGAAATAATGGGGCCCCCGGCCCGGCCCCCGAGGCGGCGCGAGCCGCTGCGGGCCGGCAAAATTTTGCCGGCTGGCGCGGACAGTTTCACCGTCCGCGCGGTGCCGCGCCGGTGCCCCGTATGCTGTGGGGTATGCCGCCGGTCATTTCAGACCGAGGACATCCTGCATATCGTAGTAACCGGCGTTGGCATTTGCGAGGAACTTCGCAGCACGGAGAGCGCCTTTGGCGAAGGTATCGCGGCTGGACGCCTTATGGGTCAGTTCCACTCTTTCGCCGAGAGCTGCGAACATGACGGTATGGTCGCCGACGATATCGCCGCCGCGCACTGCGTGCATACCGATTTCTTTTTTCGTGCGTGCGCCGACGATCCCTTCTCTGCCGTGTTTCACATCCTGATTGACATCCAGACCCCGTTTTTCGCAGAGGATCTCCGCCAGTCGTGCGGCGGTTCCGCTGGGGGCATCTTTCTTCTGATTGTGATGCGCTTCAATGACTTCGATATCGAAATCGTCGTTCAGGATCGAGGCGGCGATCCCGGAAAGATAGAACAGCAGATTGACGCCCACGCTGTAATTGTATGTCTGGACGATCCGGGCTCCTTCATCGGCAAGCTGATGGAGATCCGCCTTCTGTTCCGCGGTCAATGCGGTGGTCCCGATGACGACTGCTGCGCCTTTTCCGGCGGCGGTGCGTGCATTTTCCACAACGCATCCCGTACTGAAATCAATGATGGCATCTGCGCCGTTGGCGAATGCTTCTTCCAGCGAGGAAACGATCTTCACGCCCAGATTGCCGACACCTGCCACTTCACCTGCATCAGCGCCGATGAGGGAACAGTCCGGCCGTTCGGTTGCGCCTGCCAGTTCCAGTTCGGGATCTGCGGCGATATTGGCAACGAGGCGGCGACCCATTCTTCCGGCGGCGCCTGTGATAATGATCTTCAACATATTCTTACTCCTTGGTTTGGATTTTGATGCCGACCATACGTTCCGGTCTCACGACTTCATCAAATTTTTCAGCGGAGATCAAACCGGATTCCAGCGCGGCTTCCCGCAATGTGATCTGCCGGACGTGGGCATCGTGTGCGATCTTTGCCGCATTATCGTATCCGATGACGGGGCTGAGGGCGGTAACGAGCATCAGAGAATTCCGGACGAGTGCTTCGATCCTTCCGGTATCGGGCTGCAGACCTTCCAGTGCAAACTTCGTAAAGTTCACGCATGTATCTGCCAGCAGCCGGGCTTCGGTCAGATAATCGAACACGATCATCGGTTTGAACACGTTCAATTCAAAATTTCCCTGGGATCCGGCAACACCGATGGCAGTATCCAGACCGATCACCTGCGCACAGATCATGGTCATTGCTTCACACTGGGTGGGATTGACTTTGCCCGGCATGATGGAGGAGCCGGGTTCATTTTCCGGCAGGATCAATTCACCCAGACCGCAGCGGGGACCGCTTGCCAGCCAGCGGATATCGTTCGCCATTTTCATCAGGGCGCAGGCGAGTGCTTTCAGGGCGCCGGATGCGGCAACGAATGCATCGTGACCGGCGAGCAGCGCAAATTTATTGCGTCCGGAACGGAACGGCAGACCGGTGGCTTTTGCAATATTTTCCGCCGCCATTTCAGCGAATCCGTCCGGTGCGTTCAAACCGGTACCGACGGCAGTTCCGCCCAGCGCCAGTTCATAAAGTTCATCCAGAGAGAGACGGATGCGTTTTTCTGCGTCATCCAACTGCGCCAGATAGCCTGAAAATTCCTGTCCGAGCGTCAGGGGAACAGCGTCCTGAAGGTGGGTCCTGCCGATTTTGCAGATGGGCATAAAGGCTTCCACTTTTTTCTTCAGTTCCGCCCGGATCATTGCCAGTGCAGGCAGAAGCGTCCGGTTGACGAAACAGGCGGCGGCGATATGCATGGCTGCCGGAAATGTATCGTTGCTGGACTGGGACATATTCACGTGATCGTTGGGATGGACGGGCTTTTTCGCGCCCCGTTCGCCGCCCAGCATTTCATTGGCGCGGTTGGCAATGACTTCGTTCACGTTCATATTGGACTGCGTTCCGCTGCCGGTCATCCAGACTTTCAGGGGAAATTGATCATCCAGTTTTCCGGCAAGGATCTCATCGGCGGCATCGCAGATGGGACCTGTCAGTTCTGCAGGCAGTCTGTCCAACGCCCGGTTGGTCTGTGCCGCGGCTTTTTTCAGAATGGCAAATGCCTGAATGACTTCCAGCGGGATCAGATCGTTTCCGATGTTGAAATGAATGAGGGAACGCTGTGTCTGGGCGCCCCAGTATTTTTCAGCCGGGACATCAATTTTTCCCATGCTGTCGGACTCAGTCCGGACTTTTTGTGTCGTATTCATGCTGTTCAATCGTTTCCGGTGTTCATGCGGTCGATGTCCTGCTGAACAAGATCCACAACTTTTTCAAATTTTTCCACATTCTGTTCGTCCACATCCATCAATGTTTTGTGGGCTTCCAGAACAGTCGCCGCGCCTTCCGCCATCTGAACGGGCTGCGTGCCGCCTGTTTTCCAGTCGCCATCCGCGCTGAATGTGTGATCGGTGAACAGGAACAGTTTTTTCAATCCCAGCCCTGCGAGGAGTGCCTGATTCTGTTCACTTGCGGAACAGATCTCCAACACAGCTTTTGCAGACCGGGCGCGGAGTCCCAGCATGGCAAGCACGCCCATGAAGGTACTGTCCATCCAGATACAGTCTTTCAAATCGATCCGGATGGCACTGAACGTTTCGTTGACAAGAGATTTTGCCAGATCCCGCAGCGGCGGCGCACAATCAAATGTGGCCCTGCCGGATACTTTGATCCTGTATTCGCCGTCCTGACTGGAGATCAGCAGTTCGCCGTTGTTTGCCATAATTCGACTCCTGTTGGTTACATCTGTGCGTGTTTGATGACAGCCTTGATACGGCGGACACCGCGGCTGGAACTTTCTTCTTTCTGGATGATGAATTCACCCAGATCGGCGCTGTTCTGAGCGTGGGGACCACCGCAGATCTCTTTACTGAAATCGCCGATGCTGTAAACTTTCACCCGCTCACCGTATTTATCGCCGAACAACCCGATCGCGCCGGAGTTACGGGCGTCTTCCACACTCATTTCTTCGCAGATCACCGGCAGTTTACGCTGAATCTGTTCGTTGACGATCTTCTGGACTTCCGCGATCTGTTCCGGCGTCATTTTGTCCGGATGGGAGAAGTCAAAACGCAGCCGTTCCGCCGTGATGTTGGATCCCTTCTGCGCCACATGATCGCCCAGGACCATACGCAGCGCCTTGTGCAGCATGTGTGTCGCGGTGTGGAGGCGTGCCGTTTCATCGGAGTGGTCAGCCAGACCGCCTTTGAATTTTGCTTCCGCACCCTGACGGGACAGATCCTGATGTTTTTTGTAGGCTTCATCGTAGCCTTTCATATCGACAGTGAAGCCTTTTTCCGCCGCCATTTCCACCGTCAGTTCGATGGGGAAACCGTAGGTTTCGTACAGATTGAACGCATTTTTGCCGGAGATGACTTTGCGTTCGATATGGGCGGGAACACGGCTGATGAGTTTTTCAAATTCCTTTGTGCCTTTGTCGAGCGCGGAAGCAAACTGGCGTTCTTCCAGTTCAAATTCTTCCAGAATGACTTTTTCATTGGCGGCAAGTTCGGAGTAAACATCTTTGTAATTGTCAATGACCACCTGCGCCAACGCCACAGTGAACCGGTCGTTCAGCCCCAGTTTCATAGCTTCGCGGATGGCACGGCGGATGATGCGGCGCAGCACGTATGCCTGGTCCACTTTTCCGGGCGTCACACCGTCCGCCATGATGAATGTGGCGGCACGCATGTGTTCCACGATGATCCGTTCGGAACGGCCCCGTTCTGCGGGCGTTTCGATGCCCCGGAGTTCATCCAGTTTTGCAAAGAGGGGCGCAAAGATCTCGGTATCGTAGCAGCTGGATTTTCCCTGCAGGATGGCAGTGACGCGTTCCACGCCCATACCGGTATCCACATTTTTTTGTTTCAGCGGTTCAAATTTGCCTTCGGCATTTTTGAAATACTGCATGAACACGTTGTTCCAGATCTCCACCCAGCGTTTGTCGGAGGGATCGAATTCTTCGGGTGTGGGCTGAGGACCGGTCCAGTAGAAGATCTCCGTATCGGGACCGCAGGGTCCGGTTTCACCGGCGGGACCCCACCAGTTGTCTTTTTTGGGAAGTTTTGCAATGCGTTTTTCGCTGACGCCGTGTTTGCGCCATTCCTGAAACGCTTCATCGTCAAAGGGAGCATCTTCATCGCCGGCAAAGACGGTGAATGCCAGTCGTTCCAGCGGGATGTTGAGCCACCGTTCACTGGTCAGGAAATCGAAACTGAAGCCGATGGATTCCACCTTGAAATAATCGCCGAGGGACCAGTTGCCGAGCATTTCAAAGAAGGTGAGGTGAACGGGATCGCCCACTTCATCGATATCGCCGGTACGGATACATTTCTGATAGTCTGTCAGTCTGGTTCCGAGGGGATGTTTTTCGCCCAGCAGATAGGGGACCAGCGGATGCATACCGGCAGTTGTGAACAGGACGGTGGGGTCGTTATCGGGGATCAGCGGCGCGCTTTTGATTTCAGCGTGACCGTTTTCTTTGAAAAATTCGATAAACTTTGCGCGTAATTCTTTTGCTTTCATCTGTCAAATATCACTTTCTGTTGTGTTGTTTTAAATACTGTCAATACTTACTATACACGCGATGCGCATAAATACAAATCATTTTTAAAATAAAAAACGGCGATCCGTGTGGGATCGCCGTTGCAAGGTCATTGACCGGAATTCTGAAAAACTCAGATTTCCTGACCGACAGTCCAGCGGGCGAAACGCTTGATCTTGAGATTCGGATAGAGTTTCTTGAGACTGGATTTGTCATCGTGGATCCAAGCCTGATCGATCAGACAGACTTCTTCGTACCACTTGTTGATTTTGCCGATCAGGATCTTTTCGATCATGTTTTCGGGCTTGCCCTGTTCCAGCAGCTGAGCGCGACCGATTTCTTTTTCGTGTTCGACCTTTTCAGCAGGAACTTCGCAGGGGCAGACGTACAGGGGGCTGTATGCCGCAATGTGGAGGCAGACATCTTTCAGAAGTTCAGCGGTGTATTCGCCTTCGGCTTCCACCAGAACGCCGACTTTGCCGCCGCCGTGGATGTAGGAGGCAATGCCGCCCGCCGTTTCAAAACGCAGAGCGCGGCGGAGGATCATTTTTTCACCGAACTTGGTGAAGAGAGCTGCCAGGTCTTCTGCTTCCAGCGCCTGTGCTTTTTCGGTCACATCGCCGCAACCGGTGGTGTTGGCGAGAATGTTTTTCGCAGCTTTCTGAACATATTCCACAAACTTTTCGTTGTTGGCAACGAAGTCAGTTTCGCAGAGGATTTCCAGCATAACGGCATTGCCGCCGTCCACTTCCACGTGGATCTTGCCTTCTTTGGTTGCTTTGTCAGCGCGGTTTTCAGCTTTTGCAATACCGGCTTTGCGGAGGAAGTCAACGGCGGCTTCCAGATTGCCATCCGTTGCCACGAGCGCCTTTTTGCATTCGCCCATACCTGCGTCGGTCTTATCGCGCAGTTCTTTCACCATCTGTGCTGTAATGACTGCCATAGTAATGACTCCTTCAATCGATTCTTTGCTTATTCAGCGCTGTTTTCAGCGACATCGGATTTCTTCAGATCGGAGAGATCCTTGACTTCTTTCTTCACAGCGGGTTTTCTGGGCGCTTTGGGAGCTGCCTTTTCGCCGTCAGCTTTCTTTGCTGCGGGACGCTTTGTGAAGGGACGGTCGCCTTTGGGAGCGCGTTTTTTGTCTTCGCCGGCTGCTTTTGCTTTTTCAGCGCGTTCGGCTTTGGCTTCTTCGTCTTTTGCACGCTGTTCAGCAACTTTTGCGCTGTACAGAGCGGAAGCGTCTTTCACAGCTTCCACGAAGGTATCCATGATGATCTTGATGGATTTGACCGCGTCGTCGTTGGCGGCAACGGGGTAATCCACGGGATCCGGATTGCTGTTGGTATCAACGATCGCAACCACGGGAATGTTCAGTTTGTTGGCTTCTTTGACGGCGTTTTCGTCGTGGCAGACGTCCACGATCACGACCACATCCGGCAGATTTTTCATATCAGCGATACCGTCCAGATCCTTGTGGAGCTTGGAGCCGTTGCGCTGCATGAGAGCGATTTCTTTTTTCTTCAGATTCGTGTTGCTTTCGCCGTTCACGATGGCATCGATATCGCGCATTTTGCGGATGGATTTCTTGATGGTTTCGATGTTGGTGAGCGTACCGCCCATCCAACGTTCCGCCATGTAGTACATGCCGGTGTTTTCCGCCGCTTCCTTCACGATCTGCTGAGCCTGACGTTTTGTGCCGACAAAGAGGATCTTGGAGCCGTGCATGACTTTGCGCTGCAGGAAGTTGCAGGCTTCGCCGATCTGACGGATCGTCTTGGTGAGGTCAATGATAGAGATGCCGTTCTTCGCGCCGAAGACGAACTCTTTCATTTTGGGGTTCCAACGTTTTGTCTGGTGTCCGAAGTGACACCCTGCTTCCAGGAGGTCCTGAACTGTGATCGCCATAACGATCCGCCTTTCTTCTTTTCCGGCGCTTTCCTGCGGGTCGCTCTTTCTCTTTGAGCTGTTGCCGCCAAGACGCCTTTGCTGTTTGTTTTTTGTGCCGCGCCCGCGGTTGGTTTGATCGGGTGGAAATGTCATAACAGGCATCTCCGCGTACACATGAAATTCTTATAATATACAGCCCGTTTGCAATTTTGCAAGCCGCAACGGAAAAAAAGAACAGTTTTTTCAGACGGGTGATGTCAGGCGGCTGCCGCCGTTTTGATGCCCGTAATGATCATCTGCATGGCAACCGCCGCAATGATCAGCCCCGTCACCCGGATCAGCGGCCCCAGCAGATGTGTCCGGGTCAGGAAAATATTGATGGATCTGGCAAAAAGCATGAACACAAAGTTGATGAGGACCGCCAGTGACAGTGCAATGACCGTCGCGATCAGCCCCTGTTCCACACTGCTTGCAATGGCGGCGGCGATCATACCGGGACCGGCGATCAGCGGTGCTGCCAGCGGCACAAGAGAAACATCCGTAAAGCTGCTGCGCAGTTCGTTTTCTTTTTTCTGGATGAACCTGCCTTCCTTGATGGCGGTCCAGCCGATCATGAACACGACCAGCCCGCCGGTGATCTGGAGGGAATAAAGTTCCACATGGAATACCCGGTTCAGGATCAGGTTCCCCGCATAAGCAAGAAGGATCAGAATGATCAGTGCCGCCGCCGAAGATTTCCATGTCAGTTCAAAGTTCTGTTTCGCGGTCAGTTCCGGTTCGTACGCTGCGAGAAAAAGGACTTTGCTTGCCGGATTCAGCAGGGCGAGAAGGTAAAACGTATTCTCCATAATGCCGTCAAATGTCATCGTCAGAACTCCATGATTTTATATAAGCCGGATCGAAACAGGTCAACATAATATACTGCCGCCGCCGCCGATTTCAAACCGGATTTGAAAAATTTTTGCAGCAGGTTATATTTACGGAAAAACACGGAATCACTCAAGGAGAAATCAGATGAAGCCCTCATATCAGAAACCTGAAAACAGAAAACTTGCCGGACTGCTCCCTTTTGAATCCCTGACGGATGGACTTGATATGGCGCATCTGCCGGAGATCCCCGGCTGCCGTACCTTTCCGCTGGTCAGACCGGATGCGGATTATAAATTTCTTCACGAAGCGGCAGTGATCGTTTATCACGGTGTCGTTTTCTGTTCGTGGTATAACTGCAGCGTACACGAATTGCAGGGGTTCACGCCCATCCGCGGCTGCCGCTCCCGTGACGGCGGCAATACATGGAGCGCGGTGGAAGTCCTTGCACAGGACCCGGAACAGAAACTGATCAGTTGTCCGCCGGTTTACGGGATCTGCGATGACACGCTTTACATGCTCATCAATACCATGGTCTCCGCCGATCACATGCACTCGCTGGATCTGTACCGTTACGATGAGGCGGCGGAGCAGTTCCGTTTTTTCCGTTCAGAGCCGATCCCCTTCAAACTCAATACCAATGTCTGCACCCTCGGAAACGGAAAACTGATGCTGCCCGGCCGCATTGCCGAACCGGATTCGTTCCCTTCCACGCCCGCGGTGCTGATCTCCGATTCCGGTAAGATCGATGCCCCGTGGCGGCTGGTCTCTGTGCAGGAGAACGATCTTCTGCCGGACGGGACTCCGCTGGTCCATCCGGAACAGACCGCCATCATCCTGGGCGATACTGTGACCATGTTCTGCCGCAACGATCATCTGAACGTTCCCCTGCTGTACCGGTCCGCAGACAACGGGGAAACCTGGACCGGACCCATCGCTCACGATATCCCCTTTGTCAATTCCAAGATCTACGCCGGAACGCTTTCAGACGGAAGAAATTATGTGATCGGCAACATCAGTACGGACGAACTGAGTCCCTACGGACCCGGCAGCCGGTCGAAACTTGCTCTGTTCCTGAGCGAACCCGGAAAAACGGTGTTCACGAAAGGTTGGCTTTTGCGGGATGGATACGATCCGGAACGGGATCTGCACCCCCAGTGGAGTTATCCCGCAGCATACGAAGACAAGGGCAGACTTTACATCATCTACACCATGGTCACACAGCCGTCGCCCGAACAGCGTGGCGCAATGATGTCCATCGTGGATACGGCGCAACTTGTCTGAAATCTCAATGCAGACGCACATGCGGCGGGAAGAATGACCGCACAAACAACCGCTGGTGGCTTGCCTGATACAGCATTTTCCGGCAGACATGGAACAGGATCCCGCCGTTGACGACGATCACCAATGTCCATGAAACGGGATAGACCGCCAGCAGAGCCTGCCACTGCAGATGCTCCGGGAACAGTCTGAAAATGAAGAAGATCCAGATCAATCTGCCCCCGCATACCCCGATCAGTGTGGTCACAGTCGGCAGAACAGAGTGTCCCAGACCGCGCAATGCACCGGCGATGACATCCATGATCCCGCAGAGAAAATATGTTGTCATCATCACATTCATCCGGAGTGCGCCCCAGCGGATGACTTCCGGATCCGGATTGTAGAGACCGAGCCAGAAATGACTGGTCAGGCAGGTGGACCACCCGCCGAGCAGCGCGAAAAATACACAGCAGCCGATGCAGTACCAGATACTCCGGATGATCCTTTTGTGTTTTTTGCCGCCGCTGTTCTGACCTGTAAAACTGATGGCTGTCTGGTAATATGCCGAACTGGCAACGTTAATGATCGCCTCCAGACTGACTGCCGCCGTATTGCCCGCGACCGCCTGCCAGCCGAAAGAATTGACCGATGACTGGATGATCACATTGGCAATGGAAAACATGGATCCCTGGATCCCCGCCGGAACTCCCTGGATCAGGATCTCTTTCATGGCTCCCGCATGGAACCGGATCTTCCGCCATATCAGCCGGGTGGCTCCGTCCGTTTGATTCAGAGCGCGCAAAACAAGAATGGCGGAAATCAGATTGGAAAGTTTCGTGGCAATGGCGACCCCCGCCACATCCCAGTGAAAGACGATCACAAAAAACAGATTCAGCAGCACATTTACGACGCCCGCCACCGTAATATAGATCAGCGGCCGCTTCGTATCGCCCATCGCACGCAGGATCGCACTGCCGAAACTGTAACAGATCACCGCCGGTGCCCCCAACGCGTTGATGGCTAAATAGATGATCGCCCCGTCCAGCACTTCCGCCGGTGTATCCATCAGACGCAATACCGGACCCGCAGTGGCGATCCCCACAATGGCAACTGCGACTCCGGCAGCAAGAGCAAGGGCAATCGCCGTGTGGACCGTCCGGGATGTGTTGACCGGGTCCTTTGCCCCGATGTATCGTGCCACCAGTACATTCACACCGGCAGAAAGACCATAGAAAAAAATCAGCTGCAGAACAATGAGACTGGATGTGGCACCCACTGCACCCATGGATTCAGACGGTGCAAACTGTCCCAGCACCACCAGGTCCGCCGCATGAAACAGCAGTGACAGCATGGTTGTTGCCATCAGCGGAAGGGAAAAGCGCACGATCTGGCTGAAAAGGGGACCGTGGCACATATCTATCTGATATTTTTTATTCTGCACGTTGCGATACGCTTTCAAAATGATCGGAATGTCCCTTGCATCGGTTAATATATCCTGCGGCATTTTCTTTTACAAGGCATTCCGGAAAAATTTCAGAGAAATATGATTTCTGTCTTGCAAACGGTTTTTCCACAGTTATATTTACCGGAAGAATGACTGAACCGGAACAATTTAAGGAGATTACTCATGAGCGGGATCTTTATCAATTCAGATGCCTGGAATTTCTGGCTTTCACCCACGGAAATGATGAACGCGGACGGTATCCGCGCCGATGTGGATTTTTATACAGACCGCGGCGGCGTGGAAGCCATTTTCTACAACATGAACTTTCAGCGCAGTTTCTATAATACCCGGGTCGGTACACCCATCTGGAAAGATTGTGAAGTGCTGGACGACGGCACATTGCTGATGCGGGGCAAACCCGTTGATGCCGCCAATGACGCCGCCGTTTATGCGGGCATGATCAGAAATGCACTGGAACTGCATAAGAATTGTCCGGATTTTATGGCGGAACGGTACCGTTACTGCCGCGAAAAAGGCGTGGAAATGTGGCACAGTATGCGGATGAACGATGTCCACCACACGCCCCTCGGCAAGGAACACCGTCCCCAGCATTGCGATCTCTG
Source organism: Victivallales bacterium (assembly GCA_045589595.1). GTDB lineage: Bacteria > Verrucomicrobiota > Lentisphaeria > Victivallales > UBA1829 > SIG77. The sequence continues at coordinate 31,262 of JAZNPK010000012.1, read as the reverse complement.
GCTCGACCGGAAAGATCTGATCCGCGCGTGGTACCGCCACACATGGCGCGGTGAGTGGATCGATAACGCATTGGATTACGGCAATCCGGAAGTCTATGCTTATCATCTTGCCATGGCAGAAGAATATCTGATGGATTTTGAATCCGACGGGATCGAACTGGACTGGCTCCGCTGCGCCCCCGTTTTCAAACCCGGCTTCGACGAAATGAACGCACCCATCCTCACCCGCTTCATGCAGGATGTCCGCCGGATCGCAGACAAAGCGGAACAGAAATGGGGACACCGTATCCGGATCGCCGTCCGTGTTCCGGGCGTTGTGACCGAAGCCATGGGAATGGGGATGGATGTCCATACATGGGTGAAAGAAAACCTGATCGATGTTCTGATCCCCGGTCCCAGAGATACTTCAACGGAGCAGGGATACAACATCGGTCTCTGGCGGATCATTGCCCCTGAACCGGTCATCATCGCCCCCTGCATCGATTACGATATGTCATCCAATCCCCTCAGCTGGGGACAGGTCTTCTGCAATGAAACGGACTGCGGTTTCGCCTCCAATTTCTATGAACAGGGCGCAGATACGATCTATCTCTACAATCATTTTCCGCGCCACCTCAAAGATCATGCCGATATGCAGGAATTTTTTGCCATTGCTGCCGATCCGGAAAAAGTCGCTGCACACAGACGCCGTCATGTGCTGACACGCCACGCCCATAACGGAGAAGGTCAGTTCCCCGTCCTCTGTTATCCCCACCAGATCTGGAGCAACTGCTGCAACGGCGGCGTGAAGATCAATGCCGGACAGAATACACAGGGACGCCGCGCCCGTATCGTCGTCGGGGCAACCGTTCCGCTGGATATCGATGTGCTGCTGAATACCGAACTCTGCCGGATGCTGCCCGAAGATACGCCGCTGCCCGGATATATGCCGTGGAAAACCGGCGTGAAAACATATTTTGTTCAGGCAGAGATCCCCGCAGGTGTTCTGCACGACGGCTGGAATGTGGTGGAGTTCTTCCACAAAGGAAATTTCACAATCCACGCTCACGAACTGATCTGGACGGAAATCGCCATCGACGCCGCTGAGTGATCCGTGTGTTTCGCGCGTTGCGCGACCAGCGGACTGCCGCTGGACCGCAGCAAGGGCAGAGCCCTTGACGCGAGCAGAAAACTTGCACTTCGTGCGGCGTTTTCTGCCGTAAGTTTTTGCAACGGTGTTGCAAAAACGGTAGAAATAAGAAAAAACTCAAACAGTCTCATCGTGCCATTAAGTAAGCGATAGCGTTACGCAATGGCACTATAAGGCACACACTGTGTGTGACGACGACCAAGCGCAGCGTTGGGAGGAGGAACTATATGGCGCACACTGTGCGTAAGCGAAGCGTTACGCAATGGCACTATATGGCACACTCTGTGTGTGATCAGAACAATTTCAGCAGTTTCTGCACAATGGCATCCGGTCCGGCAACGATCCCGTTGGCGGGATAATCGCTGCCGCCGCTGTAATCGCAGACGGTCCCGCCCGCTTCACGGACAATGATCGCTCCGGCTGCCACGTCGTACAGCTGCAGACCATCCTCCCAGAATCCGTCATAGACACCTGCGGCGGTCATGGCAAGATCAAGCGCAGCCGAGCCGCACCGTTTGATATCCCGCAGATTGGGCAGGATCCGGACAAATCTGCTGACTGCCGGTTCCACTTTGTTTTCGCGCAGCGTTGCGAATCCCGTGGCGCAGGCGGCACTGCCCAGTTCCGTACAGTCGGAAACATGTATGGCTTTGCCGTTTTCAAACGCACCTTCGCCGGAAACGGCGGTAAAAAGTTTGCCCAGTGCCGGAGCATTGACCGCCCCCGCGTAACCCTGACCGTTTTTGTAAAGGGCGATGGAAATGCTGTAATAGGGATGATGTTTCACAAATGACTGTGTGCCGTCGATGGGATCGATGACCCAGCAGTATTCGGATTTTATGCCGCGGTGTCCCGTTTCCTCGCCGAAAATATCGTGATCGGGGAAACGTTCCACGATTTTTTCCACGATCCGTTTTTCAATGGCTTTGTCTGCAATGGATACCAGATCTTTGCTGGTGGCTTTTCCTTCGATATCGCCTTCTCCGATCCTGCCGAAATAATGCAGGGATTCTTCTCCCGCAAGTCGGGAAAGTTCTGTGAGAAATGTGATCATACGCTTTGCTCCTTCCACAGTTTTCTGTACCGTACTAATGTACTGCATACTGCCTCAAATGTCAAGACGGGCAGACAAAAAAAACACCTGCACCGGAGCCGGTACAGGTGTCGTTGGTGACCGTTGCTGAAAGGGGGATTATTTCAGCTTGACAAGTTTGCCGTCGGCGAGGGCGGATTTTACTTCCAGTTCCAGCAGCGTGATGGTGTCGCGGGTGCTTTCAATGGAGGCGATCTCCGGCCGTTTGCCGGTCTTGACGCACTTGGCAAAGTAGGCGATCTCGTGGAAATAACAGTTGCCTTTTCCGGGCAGTTTGATCTCCTTGAGTTTTTTGTCCATCTGATAAACAGTGACTTTTCCGCCTGCGACTTCAACGGTGGCTTCTTCAAAGATGGCAGCCATGCCGCCGTGCCAGGTACCCCGCGCCCAGGAACTTTCCGCCAGCACAATGGGACCGCCGTCCGGATAGATGAAATCCACACTCAGATCGTCCACGCCGCCGCTCTTGACCACAACGCCGCGCGCACGGATCGCCGCCGGATTGCCCAGCAGCGCAAGAACGAAGTCTGCATCATGGATATGCAGGTCCATCAGCGCGCCGCCGGAGCGTTTCACATCCCGGAACCAGCCGCCGGGGAAACTGCCCATCCGGCGGAGGGAGAAGCGGAGGAGTTTGCCGTATTTTCCGCTGTTGTATGCCTTGCGGATCTCGTTGAAACTTTCATCAAAACGGAGACACTGTGCGATCATGAGGAGTTTGCCGGTATCGTAGGATGTTTTGATCATCCGGTTGCAGTCGGCAGTATTGAGTGCCATGGGTTTTTCGCAGAGAACATTGAAGCCGTCCTTCATGGCGCGGCAGGAATATTCGCAGTGCAGATCGGAAGGCAGACAGATGTCGATGAAGTCCAGATCCGGTTCGTTTTTGATCAGTTCTTCATAGGAGAGATAGCAGTTCATTGCAGCCACATCGGTTTTGCCGCTGTTGCCGAAATTGATCTCAACATTATCCATTTTGAATTTTGCCGGATCGATATCGCAAACTGCCACCAGTTTAACATCTTTCTGTGTACCGTACTGGGAGGCATGGCAATGCCCCATACCGCCGAAACCGAGGATCGCAGCTTTCAACATTTTTTTTGCAGCCATGACAGCACTTCTCCTTAATTCATTGCAGAAAGTTTTTCTTTCAGGAACCCGACAGCCATTTTGATATCGCCTACGGGATCTTCGCCGCATTCGCGCTCAATGGTCAGGAATCCGTCAAAGCCGATCTCTTTCAGGGCTGCCAGATATTCGTCCCACGGCACAAAACCAGTTCCCAGCGGCACTTCCTTGAAGCCGGATGCCCGGGCGGTGATGTTGCGCAGGGAGCCGTCCGGATTGCGCAGACCGTAGAATTTTGCAGCGGAACCCACATGCAGGTTCACGGAGTCTTTTGCGTGTGTGTGAACGATGTACGGAGCGAGCGTCTGCACCGCATAGACGGGATCTTCGCAGGCAACGCCGCGGAGATTTGCCGGGTCAAGATTCACACCCAGACCTTTGCTGTCAACTGTTTCGATGAACGCCTTGAGAACATCCGCCAGTTCCGGACCGGTCTCGATCGCCATGATACAGCCTTTGCTCAAGGCGTATTCCGCCACGGCACGGACGCTTCTGACCATCGTGGGGTACACCGGATCGCCCGGGCAATCCGGAATATAGCCGATGTGGGTCGTGATCACTTTCACACCCAGTTTCGCCGCATTGTCGATGATCTTTTTCATCAGTTCCACGCGCTGCCAGCAGGTATGTTCCAGCTGGAACGAGCCGCCCAGATCGCCGCAGATCGCGGTGATGACAAGGCCGTGTTTTTTCACTGCGGCATCCAGTTCCGCCAGTTCTGCATCTGTGCAGTCGGAAAGGTCGATTCCATCTTCCCCGTGTTTGACGCAGAGCTGAACGCCCTGCACACCGATTTCCGCAGCATAGGCAATGTCTTCCAGCAGCGGTTTCCGTAAAAGTTCTGCAATAACGCCGATTTTCATGGGATTGACTCCATCATATTATTTTTGATTTTTTTTGATAAAACCCTCTTGATTTTATCGCATACATCCTTTAATTTACAACAGAAATAAAAAAATAAAATGGATAAAAACCGCATTATGAAAGATAAAAGCAAAATTTCCGTCCATCGTTCCGGCAGAAGCGGAACTGTCCGTCATCCGGAATACGGCGAGATCAGTGTTCACCGGACACCTGAAAATATCATGCAGCCGATCCACCGCGATTACGGCTTGATGATCGTGGGCGGAAATGCCGCTGTCACATCCGGCGTCAATGCGTTTCATTATGTGCGCAAACGCTACTTTGAACATTATTCCATTTCCCACGTGGTGGAGGGGCGCGGCAGATTGTGGCTGGAGGATGGAACGGAACGGGATCTTGTGCCCGGCGATGCCGTGATCATCACCCCCGGCACCGTCAATGTTTACGGCGGCGACGGCGGCGAAGTTTATGTGGAGGATACCCTTATTTTCATCGGTCCGGTGGCAGATATGATGCAGAAAGCGGGGATCATCCGGTCCGGTGTCTATTCTTTCGGCAAGACCCGGCGTCTGCTGCCGATCCAGCAGCTGTTCCGCGATCCCGCCCATACATCCCAGATCAAAGCCAATATCGAACTGCAGAAACTGCTGGTGGAACTTTATCTGGAAAATGTCGGAAAAACCGGAATGCCGCCCCGTTTCAATATGCTGCTCAACGAGATCAAAGGCGATCCCGCCCGCTGGTGGACTGTCGCGGATATGGCAGATTACTGCGGCGTGTCGGATGATCAGATCCGGAGATTTTTTATCAAATATACCGGATGTCTGCCGAAATTGTATGTGGACCGGTACAAGTTGCATCGCGCCGCCGAACTCCTTGCCGATACATCACGCAGCATCCGTTCCATTGCTGAAGCATTCGGATATCAGGACTCTTACCATTTTTCCCGCAGATTCAAAAATATTATGGGGATCTCCCCTCAACAGTATCGTGACAATCTGCTGCGGATCATGCAGCGCTGAACATTCATCCGGGATCCGGGCACAAAACGGCTGCGGGAAATTTTTTGCAGAAAAATCGTCAGCATGTGCTTATTGCGGGTGACGGAAGAAAAGTGGCATCCCCACCGGGATTCGAACCCGGGTTACCAGGATGAAAACCTGGTGTCCTAGGCCTCTAGACGATAGGGACGCGCTAAAGGTGATGAGCATTAATATACCCCGGATCGGGTAAATGTCAAGCCGGTTTTTGAGAAAAAAACGATTTTTTTGCAGTTTTTTGCAGTTTTTTCGCTTTTTACAGCCCCGGCACCGCTTTCTGCCGGGCGGCGGGAGTCCAGAGAATATCGTCCGGTACGCCTGTGGGGAATACCTGCAGATTTTTGTAACGGCTGTTCATCACCAGCAGCTGATAGGGCGAAAACAGGAAGATATAAGGCTGTTCATCGTGGAGAAGACGGTGGAAGGCGTGATAGGCTTTGAGCCGTTCACCATCGTCTGCCGTGGTCCGGATGATCCCGATGAGCCGGTCCGCTTCCGGATTGGCAAAGGAAATAAAATTGCTGGAGCCTTCCGCCTTTGCGTGACTGGAATGCCAGAGCTGATACGGATCGCTTGTCAGGGGCGTCGTCCATGCCATCATCACGGCATCGAATTTCCGCTGTTCGATCCGCTGGATCACCACGGTCCATTCCAGCGACAGCAATTCCAGTTGTACGCCGGCTTTCGCAAAGTCTTCTTTCAGGATCGGTGCCATCTTCACATAGTTGGGGTTGACTCCCGGGAACATGAGCGTGAACTTGAAGGGCTTGCCGTCTTTGTCCAGGATCCCGTCGCCGTCTGTATCTTTCCAACCCGCTTCCGCCAGCATGGATTTTGCTTTTTCCACATCAAAACTGTAAGGCTGAATGGTCTTATCGTATGCGGGCGTATCCATAAAGAAAGAGCCGGATACCGGGCGCGCCAGATCCCGGTACACATCTTTCACCAGCCGGCTGCGGTCGATGAGATGACTCAATGCCTGCCGTACCCGGCGGTCGCGGAACAGGGGCAGGGTCTGGTTCAAACCGATATAATTGTAACTCTGGGAGGGATATTTGATCTTTTTCAGCGTTCCCCCTTCTGCAAATGCCGGAGATGATGTATTGTTCAGCCATTGTTCCGGCGTGATGCTGTTCTGATCGATGTCGCCGGAGACCAGCGCCTGAAGACGGGTGCTGGGATGCTGGATGATCTGGAACACGTATGTGCGGATCGACGGCATGATGCCGCAGTTTCTGCCGAAATAATTTTCAAACCGTTCAAAGACCACCCGTTTGCCTTTTTCCCATCTGACAAAACGGTAGGGGCCGCACCCCACGATCATCCGGTTCCGTTCGTTGTCGTCGTTGAATTTTTTGCCGTCGAAGGGACCGTCATACGCGTGGTAGAGATGTCGCGGCAGGGGCATCAGCCCCAGAGAGATCTCTTTCGCTTTGAAGTACGGTTCTTTCCAGACCACATCAAATTCCCGGTCGTTGAAGACCCGCACTTCCCGGATGCCGCTCAGGTAGCCGCGAATGGGCGCGGCATCCACATCCGGATTCTGGATGGCATCCACATAAAACTTGAAATCGTGAGCGGTGACCGGCACATTTTTCCATTCTTTTTTCGTGACGGGATCCGTAAAATCGTGCCAGAAAATATGATCACGCAGCCGGATGCGCCACGTGAGACGGTCTGCGGACAAACTCCAGGATTCCGCCAACAGCGGTTCAAACTGATCCGGATTCGCATAATTTCTGCCCGCAAGGGAAGAATTTGCCAGAGACCAGAACGCGGAAACGGTCGCTTCGTTGTTGGTCAGGGGATTCAGGTTGCCCACATCCGCGCCGATGGCGGTGATCATACGGTCGCCCGGAACCGCCGCAGGATCAAAAAATTCACTGTTTGCGCCCGGCACAACCGCCGGAAGAGACGCCGCGCCTGAGCCTGCCGCACCGCCTGAAACCGTCCCGCTGATCATTACCGGACGGCTTTCAAGAGCCTGAAGATCTTTTTTTACATCTTCCAGTTCAAACCGCAGCCGGTCATTGCTGTTGACGATACAAAATCCGAAAAAGATCACTGCCGCCGTCAGCAGTACGATCATCACATTCAGGAATCGGTTTCCGTTCCGCATTTTTTCTTCTCCTCTTCTTCCAGTTCCTGCAGGATCATTTCCGCAGGTGTGAGATATTTTTTCCGGTTGTTGCAGTCTTTGCAGCAGGGGACAACGTTCCCCCGGACACTTCTGCCGCCGCGCGCCACCGGCACAATATGATCCATGGTCAGTTCGCCGGGCGGAAATTTTTTCCCGCAGTAATGGCAGATCCCTTTTGCAAGTTCATTTTTCCACCATCCGGACGCACGCAGTTCCCGCGCTTTTGCCCGTTCCCGCGCCACTTCCGCCTTCGGGCGTTCCGGTATATCGATCCAGTCATTGCTCATGATCTTGTGTACTCCAGTTTTTTTGCGGCGAACCGGGAGAGAATGGCGAATCCTGTCAGGATCAATGCCGCACTCATGATCCCTTTCGCGGAAACAGCGGCAGCCTGCAGAAAGATCACCGCCCACCCGGTCAGAACACCGGTCCGGATCACCTGAATCTGCGCCACCGGATACTGGAACAGCCGGAACGCCCAGTACGCCAGAACCAGAAACACTCCGGCAGTAACGGCAGATACCGCACCGCATCCCAGAGAATGCCAGTCCTGCGTCGGCGTCCGGATCACCATGCCGAACAGCGTTCCGTATGAGATCACCGCTCCGGCAAACTGGACTTTCCGTCCCCGTCTCGGCGGTGGTGTCGTCTGTACTTCAAGCGTCCGTTCACGCCCCGCGGCAAAAAGGTACATCCCCGCCGCAAAAACTGCGGTGCAGATCAACGGCACTGTATGGATCTGCGGCAGGACCAGAACCACTCCCGTGGCGATCCGCAAAAGGATCGGACAACCCGCCGTGTACCACTTCTTTTCCTGCTGCATCCCCAGTGCCGCGATCGCCCACACCGTAAGGACTGCCGCTGCGCCGGGCAGGGCAAACACCGTCATCAGCACAAAGGAACAGATCAACAGCGCACTTGCCGCCTTCGGCGGAACAGCGCCGGAGGGGATCGGTTTTTCCGGATGCTCCATACAATCTTTTTCCAGTTGCCGGAGAGAACGCCAGATCTGTACCGCGATTTCCGCAAACACCAGAGCAAGCGCAACTGAGATCAGCCGGAATACATCCATACGGCTGCTGATGGTCCCGCCTGCCAGAAGAAAACCTGCCGCCGCATCACCGGGCAGCGCAAAAAGATCCGGCAGCCCCATGAGCCGCAGATAACCTTTGAGTTTGTCTTTGCCGTCCGTCATGGTGTCACCCCGAAAAAACGGCAGGCATTGTCTGTGGTCAGTTCTGCCGCCGCGTCAGATGTTATGCCCAGCAGCTGCGCCAGTGCCGCCGCCGTGTAAGGCAGAAATGCCGGATGATTTATCTTGCCGCGATGCGGAACGGGCGCGAGATACGGTGCATCTGTTTCCAGCAGGATCCGATCCTGCGGCATTGCCGCCACCGCTTCCCGGATGTTGTCGGCGCGCTTGAAAGTGAGCATTCCGCCCACACCGAACCGGGCACCGATGGATTCAAACCGTTTCAGCCATTCCACACTTCCGGCGTAGGAGTGGAGTTCAAATCTGCCGCCTTTTTTCGCAAAGGGTTCCAGAATACGGAACGCATCGGCGTACGCCTGATCGGAACCGTCTTTGTCCCGGCAGTGTATGACCGCAGGCAGGTGAAGATCCAATGCCAGAGCCAGAAAATCCTTCAAGACTTCCTGCTGACGCGCCGCCGGAGAAAGATCGTAATAGTAATCCAGACCCAGTTCCCCGATGGCGATCATGCGTTTGCTTGCGGCAAACCGTTCCCCGTATGCGGCGGCGGGTTCCGTCATTTCCTGCGCTTCGTGAGGATGTACGCCCACCGCAAAAAACAGATGTTCCGATGTCGCGGCAAAGGCTTCGTTCCGGGCGGAATTTTCCATGCCGGATGAACAGAACAGCATCCGGTCCACCCCCGCGGAAACTGCCCGTTCCACATAGGAAACGGGATCGGTATCGTCATCGGTCAGGTGAACGTGAGTATCGAAAAGTGAGGTCATTGCAGCGGCTCCTGTGGTGTCTGACGCGTCATCCAGCCGGACCGGTGGACCGTGAAAACGCTGTACGGTGCGATCCAGAACATGGTGACAAAACTGAAAAATCCGTAAACATAGGACCAGAGCGATTCCACCTGACTGTACCGTCTGGCATAAATAAATGCCGGGAGCGTGGACCAGAACAGAATGGAGATGATGATCCCGGAAACAAATGCAAAGGACCCGGTGAACACACTCCACACCGCAAACAGCGTGAAGACGATGGGGGAGATCTGCCAGAATGTCTGAACGATCAGATTCAATTGCATACCCGTCAGATCGTCATTGTTCAGATCCACCTGCCGGAACGCATATTTGAACAGCAGAAAATTTTCCCGGAAATTGCCCCGGGTCCAGCGGATCATCATTTTGCAGAGCGATCCGTAATCGGTGGGCATTTCCGAATACGCCACAGCGTCCCGCTGGAACACTACGCCCCAATGCTCCCGGATGAGAATATTGGTCAACGCCCGGTCTTCACCGATCACTGCCGGTCTGCCGAAAAAGGATTCGTTCACCCATTCTTTCATGTGAGGCAGCAGCGCTTTTTTCCGGAACGCACTCAATGCGCCCGGCTGACACAGGACCGAATGGACTTCGCTCTGTGCCGATTTCAGAAATTCAAAACCGAAAACAAAACTCACATCCAGCATCCGTGGAATCAAGCCGTCCTTCGTGTTGGAGACCCGGATGTTTCCGGCAACACCGCCGATGTGTTCATCGTAAGCGAACGGAGCGGCGAGCTGCCGCAGGGTGTGGGGCGGTACCTGGGTATCGCTGTCCAGCGTCACAATGATCTCCGAGGTGGAGACCAGCATCCCTTTATACAGGGCGTTCCGTTTTCCTGCGTTCCGGGGCAGGTCCACAGCTGTGATCCGTCCGCCGGATTTCGCCACAGCCGCATACATCCAGTCCCACGTATCATCCGCACTGCCGTCATTGACGGTGATGATCTCCAGTTTGTTGCCGGGGTAATCGCTTTCCAGCAGACACCGCAGCGTGGCTTCCACCTGTCTGCCCTCATTGAATGCCGGTACGATCACGCCGATGGTGGGCAGTTTGTCGTCGCCCGGATCCGCATAAGGTCTGTACTGGTGTACCAGCAGGATCTGCCACGCGAAATAGGCAATGTTTCCTGCAAGCATCGTGACGCCGAAGAAGAGAAAAATAAACAGCGGCAGCGGAGCATCGGCAAACCGTTCCGGCATCACATCGCCGAAGATGAAAAACGCGGCGAAAGACGCGGCAAAGATCAGCATCATGCCGATCCTGCCCGCCGTTTTCAGGACGGCTGAAAATGTCGATCGCTGTTTTTCTTCCGCCATGATCTTTTATCCGTCTTTCCGGACGCCGCCGCCGCGGACCGGTGTGTGTCCGAACTCGCGCATAACGACCTGAAGGTCTTTCCACGCATCCGCTTTCATGTTGGCGTTCCGCAGCAGAAACGCAGGGTGGAACGTGGGCAGCGTCTTGATGCCTTTGTATTCGAACCACTGACCGTGAAGTTTGGTGATGCCCCGCATGTTCAGCAGATAGAGCAGGGGCACCGCTCCCAGCAGAACAATCACTTTCGGACGGATCAATTCGATCTGCCGTTCCAGATAAGGCAGACACGCCATCGCCTCCGCTTCCTCCGGATTCCGGTTTCCCGGCGGACGGCACTTGACGATGTTGGCAATATAAACATCCTGATTGCGGTCGAAGCCCATGGCGGCGATCATCCGCGTCAGCAGTTCACCGGCTCTGCCGACAAAGGGCAGTCCCTGAAGGTCTTCGCTTTCACCGGGACCTTCGCCGATAAACATCAGATCCGCATCAGGATTGCCCGCCCCGAATACAAGATTCGTGCGGCCGTTGCAGAGACCGCATTTTTCGCAGTTCTGCAGGCTGCTCTGCAGTTCTTCCAGCGATCCCGCCGTGACAGATTCCGCTGATGCAGGTGCCGGACGGGGCGCCGTCCGCAGCGGTTTCGCCGCCGGTGCAGGTGCGGGCTTGACGGGTTCCGGTTCGTACAGGGGGATCTGTTCTTTCGGGACAGGGCTCGCCGACATAAATGCGTTCAGCAGATCGGGATCGATCACGGTCGTCGGTTCCCGTTCCGACATCTCACGCAGACAGAAAATGATTTCATCAAAAAGATCTGCTTTTCTCATGGTTCCGTTCCATTCTTTGCAGTTGATTTGTTCAGGATCGCCAGAGCATCCCCGCAGAGGTGAAGAGACCCGCAGAGGACCCGCAGTTCCCCGTCCGGATAAACCGAAGACAACGCATCTTCCAGCGTCATCGTATCGCAGGAAACGGGGCAGATCCCTTTCAGTTCGGCGGAAAGTTCTTCAAAGGTGCGACTGGCACGGTCCGTTTCCATGTGGATGAACCGGAAGGATAACGCAAGATCCGCCAGTTCCGCCAGACCCGACGCCGTGTCCTTATCGGAAAACGCCCCGAAAAGAAAATGAAATTTCCGCCCCGGATAACGCTCTTTCAAGGTCGCCGCAAGCGCGTGGATCCCTTCGGGATTGTGGGCGGCATCCAGGATCAGTCCCCGCTCCGGAAAGACTTGGAAACGGACGTCCCAGCGCGTGGATCGCATCCCTTCCACCGCTTTCGCAAGGTCAATATCCAGCACCGGAGCAAGTCCCTGAAGAACAGCCCACGCCAGTGCCGCATTGCCCCGCTGATGAGGTCCCATAAGCGGCGTGGCAAGCGCTGTGCCGTCTTTCAGCGTGAAATACTGCAGCGTGCCGGTACAGTTCCCGGGGATCGTTTTCTGCGACAATGTAAAGGGTGCGGCACATTCCTCCGCACGCGCCCGGATCACAGCTTTTGCCGCATCCGGCGTCGTTTCCGCGCAGTAAACAGGAACGCCCGGCTTGATGATGCCCGCTTTTTCAAATGCGATTTTTTCCAGCGTTCCCCCCAGCCGGTCGGCATGTTCCAGAGAGATCCCGGTGATCACCGAAGCCAGCGGCGTCACGATGTTGGTGGAGTCCAGTCTGCCGCCCATACCGGTCTCCCAGAGAACGATATCCACGCCCGCTTCCGCGAACAGTGTGGCGGCGATCACGGTCGTCGCTTCAAAATAGGTGACTTTCATGCCATCTTCCGACATGGCATCGACAACGGGGCGGAGTCTGTTCACACAGTTTTCCACCATTTCATCCGTGGCGGGAACACCATTGATGCGGAACCGTTCCCCTACCGTCACCAGATGAGGCGAGGAATAAAATCCCGTTTTGAATCCGGCGTGACGCAATGCCGATTCCAGCAGCGCGCAGACCGAACCTTTTCCATTGCTTCCGGCAACATGGATGAACCGGAGATCTTTTGCCGGATCACCCATCCGCCGGAAAACTTCCCGCGTCTGATCCAGCCCCAGTTTGATCCCGAAAAATTCCAGGGATGCCAAAAAATCAAGTCCGTTCAGCATAACGGCTCCATATCAGGGCAGCAGCGGAGACCAATCCGGCTGGAAAGTGCGTGATTTTCCGCCGAGCAGACGCCGTTTTGCACCGAGCCGGGTGTCAACCACATACAAAGCACCCCGGTCCGCAACGACCACATGGCGTCCGTCCGGAGCCCAGGAGGGACCTTCCCCCACGATTTCCGGCGCATCCGGCAGACCTGCTTTTTCCGAACGGAGCGCGGCAGGATTCTGCACATCCGCCACCGTGATCACATAATCGCCGCCCACTCTGGCAGAATAGGCGAGGCGTCCTTCGTAAGAGAAATCGGGCGTGACCCGTTCACTGCCCCGGAGCGTGGTCAGACGGCGGGGAGCAGGACGGCGGAAGGGATCGATCATGTAGAGCTGGGGTCTGCCGTTGAGGTCGGAGACATAGCAGATCTGGCGTCCGTCCGGCGTCCATGCGGGACTGGCTTCCACAGCGGAATCTCTGGTCAGGCGGATCAGATCGCCGCCTTCCGTGGGGCGGATGTAGAGGTCCACCTGATTATCACGGGCGAGAACCAGCGCCACATATTTTCCATCGGGGGAAAGATCACCGCCTGCGTTCAGCCCTTTGTACCGGGTCAGGCGGCGGCTCTTGTTGATGTCGAACCGGTACTGGATCAGGTTGGTGTAGGTCATGCCGTAGTAGCAGTAAACGATGCTCTGCCCGTCCGGACTCCACGCCGGTTCCACCGAGAGGGTATTGTTTGTGGTGAGGCGGGTGATGTTTCTGCCGTTGAAATCGCACATATAGATCTCGCGTTTGCCCGGTGCGACTTCCACGGAAAAAACGATTTTGGATTTGCAGATCCCGGGGATCTTGAACTCATGCCGGAGAATATTGTCCACCGCCGCTGCAGCCGTCTGATCCGCGTTCCGGTCGGACACTCTGAAATCGGCGATCTTCCGTCCCGCCCCGTTCATCAGGGAAAGCTGCAGATCGTTGCCGGATGCTGTGCCGGATACCAGATAATCGGCGGCACCGCCCCGGCGCACATCGAACCAACCGCATTTGATCAGGTTGTCCAGAACCAGCGCGGAAAGTTCGCTGTTGCCCCGGATCCCCTGAAAGACCAGTGTGGGATTTGCCTGTTTTCCATCCCGTTCGATCACGATCCCCTGGGCGGAAACGGTGAAAAACGGTGTCAGAATCAGGACCGTCAAGAATACAGAATACAGAAATTTTTTCATACTTGTTCCACTTTCTTCCGTCAGTTTCAGACCCATTCGTCTTCCACTGCGGCGGGTTTTGCTTCAGGTTTTGCTTCAGGTTTTGCTTCAGGTTCCGCTTCTTCAACGGCAGGTTTTTCTTCTGCGCTGTTCTCTGCTTTTTCCGGTTCACCGGCGGCGGGAGCATCCTTCTTGACGGAGGGCGTCACTTCGATCTCTTCACCTTCCACCACGGCTTTTGTTTTTTTCTTCGTCTTTTTCCCGGTGGAGCGGGAATCTTCCACTGTGATCCCGTTGTCGTCATCTTCCGCTTTTTCTTCCGGTTCAGGCAGAGCGGGCAGCTGCAGGAAATTTTCCACTTCAAACACGGGGATGCGTTCCACTTCCTCGCCTCTTGTCCGGCTCTTGGGACGGACGATCTTGATTTTGCCGATGAGCAGGATCCGGTCTTCTTCCTTCATTCCGGCGAGGCGCATCACCAGATTGGCTTTGGCGCGTGTGTTCAGGATTATGGGCAGGGATTCACTTGCCATACCGCCGAGGGTGATCTGTACGAAACGGTCTTTGGAAAAATTTTCCTCCAGTTTCGCGGGGATCTTCTTTTCGAAGCATTTGTAAGCGCCGGTGATCCCGAGCAGTACGCCGCGTTTTTCGTAAGGAGCCAGACGCACCACCGCCACAGGAACCACTTCTTTGACCCTGATCTTCTGGTCACGGAGCATCTCCGCTGCGGCTTTAAGTTCCTGCTGTTCAACGGCGAAAGCCGGTGCCGCAGCAGTCGCGGTCATCAGCAGAACGAACATCAGCCGTTTAAGTCCTGTCATCATTGCATTTTCCTTTGCGTTTTGATTGCGAAAAATAAAAAATATACGCTGTTAACATAGCACAGGTGCGGTGAAATGCAAGGCGGTTGCTCAAGAAAAATATATTTTTGCAGAAGATGCTGATAATAAATCTGTTAGAGAAACGGGCAGGGTGATTCGCACCGGATCGTTTCCCCGGTGACCGGATGCGGAAATTCCAGAACGGCGGCGTGAAGTGCCTGCCGCTCCATCCCCAGCAGGGCAATATCTTCCGGCGTGATGCGCTGTTCTCTGATTTTCAGAAAGATGCGTTCATCCGGACCGTAAAGTTTATCGCCGATCAGGGGGAATCCGAGGGACGCCAGAGTGGCGCGGACCTGATGCTGTCTGCCGGTGTGGAGAATGGCACGGACGAGGCTTTGACCCGGACGGATGCCCGGTTTCTCCGGCAGCAGTTCCGTATCGGCAGTTTCATACGCTGCGCCGACGGGATGATCTGTTATAAAAATCTTCTTTTTCCGGACCGCGCTTTCTGTATCGCGGATCAGGAATCCCTCTGCTCTGACGGGGCGGTCGAAAATACCTGAAACCAGCGCCAGATATTCTTTCCGGAAGGGACACTTTCCATTGTCCATCAGGGCGGCGACTGACCGGCTGCGTGCGGCTGCGATCAAGCCGGACGTTTCTCTGTCGAGACGGTTTACGAACTTGATATCGCCATAGACCGATCCGGCAAGATGCCACAGGGTGTGCCGGTAGAAGGGTCCGGTCGGATGCACGCAGAGGTTGCCGGATTTCTCCAGAACGAGGAGATGTGCGTCTTCATAAAGCGTCCGCCATGACAGGTCCGCATCCGGTTCCGGAAGGTCCGGCAGCGCGTAGTCGATTCTGTCATGTTTTCGCAATCTGTATTCCGGTGCGGTGACGGTGTTTCCGTTGACAGAAACGGAGCCGGAACGGATCCGGGTGATCCACCCGGCACAATCGAAACGGGAGAAATGTGCGCTCAGGTAATCAGCAAGAGCGATGCCGTCTTCCGTCATGGGAACATGGCTGTACAGGGTGCGGTGCCGGAGTTTTTCTGCAAAGTCTTTCATACCGGTACAGTACATCCGGGGGGCAAAATTTCAATAAAACCGCCGTATTTTTCCAAAAAAAAGGGTCCGGCATCTTGACTTTTCCCGGTTTTCGCGCTATAATTATTATGCATAATTACATAAACGTGAGAGGAGTCACAGAAATGTCTAAAAAACAGAAAGTCCAGATGTTCCGTCTTGAGGACCGCGTCCTTTTTGAAGCCGGGGCTGTGATCCAGGCAGCCGAAGCGGCAGCCGCCGAAAACAATGCCGCGGAAGAAAGCAGTGCTGCGCAGGATGCAGATCAGAACAGTGAGGCGACCGATGGCGGGTCAGCGGAAATGGCGGAGGCGGCAGTTGCGGCGGCGGATCCGGATATGGTTTCCTATGCGGTTTCCCCCGTTGGCGGCGAAGAAGCCAAAGTGCTTGTTGTGCTGAACTCCAGTGTGGCGGATGCGGAAACGCTGCTTGCGGGTATTGATGAAAATTGCGAAGTGCTTCAACTGAAATCCGGCACGGATGCCATGGATGCCATCAATGATTATCTGGATGCTCATTCCGATACGGTTTATTCCGCATTGCATATCGTGTCTCACGGTGACGAAGGTTTCATTACGCTGAATGGCGACAAGATCGACAACTCCTCGCTCGATCCTGCCGACTGGAAAAACATCGGCGAACACCTTTCTGCGGATGCGGACATTCTCATTTACGGCTGTGATACCGCGAACTCTGAAGAAGGGCGTGCGCTCATTCAGAACATTGCCAATCTGACGGGTGCGGATGTGGCGGCGTCCACCGACACCACCGGTGCGGATGGTGACTGGGATCTGGAATACCGTGCGGGTCTTGTGGAAACGGCAACGATCCAGCCGGCTGAATACGGGCATACGCTTGATACCATCACGCTGACCATTACCAGTGCGGAAAAGGCGGATGTGGATTCCACGGATCTGCTGTTCAAGGATCTGTCGGAAGTGGTCAGTTATGCCTCGGACGCAACGCACGATTACATCGTTGAGTTCGATAAAGATGTCTTTATTGCGGGTAATACGAAACTGACCATGTCTTCCGCTGCAAAAATTTCCATCCCCGGTCTGAATATGTCCATCGACGGGCATGTGGACCACGACGGTGACGGAGTTGTGGATGATGGCGAAATGATGATCCTGGACGGCGGCGCAGTCTGGACTGCAAATGATGCGGGGGCTGTGACCGTGACGACCACCGGGGTCCGTCATTTTGAACTGGAGAACAACAATGTGGTCCTCTCGCTGCGGAATCTGGTGCTTCAGAACGGTTATTCGACCGGCAACGGCGGCTCCATTGTTCTGGACAGTACCGGCAAAACTTATACCGGTATCACGCTGGATGTTGACAATGTTCAGTTTTTGAACAATGTGACGACTGACAACAACGTGAAGACTGACAACAGCGGCGGTGCGATCTATTCAACAGTTGCAGCCAATGTGATCAACATCAAGGATGCGCTGTTTAGCGGCAACTATGCGGATAATTATGGCGGAGCCGTTTATGTTGCTGCCAAAGATAAAGTGACGCAGGTGACTGTGACCATTGATGATTCTGTCTTCACCGGCAATATCGCCAATGTGGGCGGTGCGCTGGGATTGTCCGGGGCAGGTGATTCTCTGCTGGGGGTCGTGACTGATACCCTGTTTGACAGCAACAAGGCGTTGTCCTTCGGCGGTGCCGTTGCCTTCAATACCACTAACTGGTCCGCCGCTGCATTTTACACGCGGATGCAGAATCTGACGGTGATCAACAACGAAGCCGGACTTCAGGGCGGCGGTATGCTTGTGACGATGAACGTTTCTCTGACGCTGGTGGATTCCACCATTGTGGGGAACAAACTGACTGATGCAACTTATGCTTCCGGCGGTGAATACACATGGAATAACGGCGACAACAAAGCGACAGTGGGCGGCGGCGGTATTTTCACCGGATCAGCCAATATCAGCGGCGGTGACAATGCTCAGCGTCAGCCCTTCTACATGATGCACAATATCATTGTCGGCAATACGGATGCCAAAGGCAATGCGGATGACTTTGTCCACGGTTATCAGCGTCACTCAAACGGTAAAACTGTCTATGTGGCTGGCAATATCATCGGTGCTTATAAGCTGGTCTCCGACCAAAACAACATCTCCACGGTATTCCCCAACTACACCAATACGGACACCATCACCAATGTGACGGCGGAAAACATTTTCGGAGCCTCCGCTTATGATACGACTGCGGGGAAATGGGTGACGACCAACGGCGTTCTTCCGGTTCAGGAGATCACGGACGCGGCACTCAATGCGGCGGTGAATGTGCCAAATTACATCAACGGCAGTTATTTGAGCGGAACGCACCGGGAACCTGTGTTCACCATTGACGGCGGAACGACCTGGTACAACGGCACGAGCGCGAAATACACGGGCACCGTGGAACAGTATCACTGGACCGACGCGCTGGGCGGTATGCGCGGAAAATATGTGTCGGACAATTACTCCACGGCAGGTGCGGTGCAGTATGAGGCGGTGTACGGCTGGCAGCAGGACGGTGCCGGAACAGTGACGGCGTCCTACGGTCTTGCGGAATTGAATACGGCACTTGCCACTGCGTCCGGTGAATATTATGTTGCAACTTCCGAATTCGGATTGAATGTATCCGGCACGAATGCGGTATCTGTTACGCTGAACAATGCAGGTGACGGGACTGTGCTTTCCGGCAGTATCAGCAATGCAAACGGTTCTTACGTGCTGAACGGAATGGAATTTGCCGGAACGATGTCCGTGAAAGATGTCCATTTCAACAACGCGCTTATTTCAGGCGCGGCAGTTGTTTCTGCGGAAAATATCCTGCTGACCAACACAACTGTGTATGACGCCGGAACCATTACGGCAACGGCAATGGATCTTTTATTTCCAGTTCTGTTGTTGACAGCGGAAAGATCACAGTTACGGGCAATCTGAATCTGCTGAATGCCATTGTCATGGATACGGAAGTTGCGGCAGGCACGCAGGTCGTCCGCGCAAGTATTCTGAACGGAACGCGTTATGATCTGACGGGTACGGCAGTGGAAACGGATATTACTGCGGCGGATATTTTCGGCGATGCGCCGGTATTTGCCGGACTGTCTGTCAAGACGCTGGATGAAGGTCCTCACCAGAACGGTTCTTACGGGGCATATAAAAACGGTACATTCAGTTCTGCCGCGCTGTATTCTGAAGACGGCACCATCTGGAAGGAAATGGATGGAACGGATACGGTTACAGCTGCAACGGATCTTACCGTGATCTCCGTGGACGCTCTCGGCAACAAACGCCTTGTTACCGCCACCGGTGCATCCATGGGTGCGTATTCCAGCATGACGGAAGGTTACAGCACGGTCGTTACCATTGCTCAGGATATTGTGGACCGGTATGACGGTTACATTTCTTTCCGTGAAGCAGTTGAAAATGCCCAGCGTGACGGTGCGGACGGCGTGGTGACCTTTGATGCGGCGGCGATCCGGAGCAACACCGGTTACGGTATCGTGACGACGGACGGCGATTACACGGTGGTGGATGTGACCGGAGTGGAAGCCGGTTATATTTCCGCATTGGTTCTGGCAAGCGGACAGACGCTGACGATCAACGGCATCGATCAGAACGGTGTTGATCAGAAGATCATTCTTTCCATGACGGCGGGAACCGCCGCCCAGCGTATGTTTGAGATCCGGAACAAATCGGTGCTGAAGCTGAATAATCTGAAGCTGTGGGGCTCGGATACCACCCAGGTCGCGTTGCCCAATGACTATGAAGGCGGCGGTTTTGCATTTGTCACAAACGAAACATCTTTTTATGCGGACAATGTTACATTTGCCAAAATGAATATTATCGGTGAGGCTCATGCAGGCGGAGCGATCTACGGCAAAGGAGGTTCCTACATCAATGTCACGAATGCCATTTTTGAAAACAACACAATCGAAGCCGGCGGTCTGATTTTTGCCACCCACGAAAGTGCGGTTGCGGATTTTGACAATATCATCATCCGGAACAATACCGGCGTGCAAAGCGGCCAGAAAAATGCCCAGATCATTCATCATCAGGATGCTGCATTCAGTACATTCACCAACATCACAGCTACAAACAATCACGGATTCAGAACGTTTTACAATGCCACACACAATACGCCGGGTGCGTTTTTCGACAATGTTTATATTGCGGACAGCACCTTTACGTACAATCTGATTTACAACCACCCCTCCAACCATCCAAAGCTTTATGTCAGCAACTTTACGGTCTGTGATACAACTGTGACAGGCGGTGAGGGGGTCTTCCGGACAACTTGTGCTTACAAGGATGGTGCCACATCCGATCGTGATGCAGTATTTACCAATGTCACACTTTACAATGTCACCGGAAATTTCCACTCGGTCTTCTGGGCTGAAGGCGTAGTAAGTAAGGTTGATGGTGTTTCTTACCTCAATCCGACGGACTTGCTCCTGCATAATGTGACAGTTGCCGGGACCCGCTCATCGAAAGCAACGCTTGCAGTGGTGCGTGTGGACTCTTCCGCTTACGCCTGCAGTGATACAACGGCGTACTCCGGCAACACCGTCCGGATCGTCAACTCCATTTTTGCGGACAACAAATCCACCGCCACCAATGGCGTGAGTTATGACATTCTGTTTACCGCGCCGACTTCCGTGGAAGCGTCAGCAGCGACCCACGGGGATGTTTATCTGTTGAACTCCATTCTGTCGGGCGGCTATTATCAGGAATCGGGTACAGAGTACGGCAGGATCACCAATGTCAACAACACTTCCAAAATCGATACTGCGCTGACCGTGGAAGATATTTTCGGTCAGAGTCTGGCGGACGCCTGGAACAGTGAGAAAAGTCTGCTGGAACCCAACGGTCTGGGTTGGGCAAGTCACATGGGCTATGCGGATGCAACGCTGGAACTTACCGGTACGCTCCTCAAAATTTCTTTTGAAGGAATGGAAAAAGCGTGGTTCACAACCATCGTTACGGAAGCCAGAGGCGAAAAATTGTTCGATCTGTTCGAGCAAACGAATGCTTACGATGCGGCGGGTCGCGCGCGTACAGGCAGTACAGTTGTATATGAAACGATCGGCGCATCTGTTTCCCCGGATACAGAGATTTACAGCGAAGTCAACAGCGCGGCGGATGTGGCAGCCGTGACCGTGGGCGGTGTGATCGACAGCACCACCGGCGAGCGTGTGATCACCCTGCGTGATGCGCTCGCTTATGGCGTAAAGTTCAACGAAACAGTTACATTTGATGCGGATGTATTTTCTGCGGATTCCAACATCATCTATGTTGGTGCCACGCTGGATATCACCTCATCCGTTTCCATTGAGAACACTACGGGCAAAGTTATTGAAGTTTCTGTGCTGACATCCGGTATGAGCGGTGTGAACAAGGCGTTCAATGTCGATCCTTCTGAATACCGTGTGTTCACCATTGCGGGCGAAGGGATCACGGTATCGATTTCCGGTTTGACGCTTACGGGCGGTTATCTCGGAGCGGGCGAAGGCGGTGTGATCCATGTGAGCGGCGAAGGTGCCACTTTGAATCTGACGGATGTGATCGTTCAGCGGGGTGCTGCCAAGTATGGCGGCGGTCTTTATCTCGCGCTCAATACCAATGCCAATCTGCTCCGCACCCAGTTCTATATGAACGGCGGTTATTATGTTGTGAATGCTGAAGGGCAGAGAGAGGCACAGGCTGCCACGGGTATGGCGATCTGGTCCGGAACGGTATCTCTGACGATCGACGACTGTCTGTTCCTGAATCAGGGGTTTAAGGCTGATAAAGGTAATGTGACGCAGAACACCTTCTACATTACAAACGATACGACCGTTAACCGTACTTTGATCGTTCGTGATTCTGTTTTCCATAACAACTGGACGAATCACTGGACCAGTCTTATGAGCGGCGGTGACAAGGCCGCTTTGGATTTCTACATAGAAAACACCAGTTTCTCCACGGGTGCCGATAAGGACTCCCAGGATAACTGGTATTCTGACACTGCTATCGGGATGAATGCGAAAAACTTCACCATGATCAACTGCTCGATCGTGAATGCTAATCTGCGGTACGGATTTGCGGTCAGTGTGCATGCATCGAAGAGCATTACGCTGCTGAATAACAGCATCATCGCCAATACGGAAGAATCATCAACATACGGTATGACATGGTTCAATGTCGGAAATTCCGTAACATTCCTCGCGGCGAACAACCTGTTCGTGATGAACGAACACACCAAGCCTCTTACGCTCTTGTTCGCGAATTCCAAGCCGGAGAATATAAAATTCTACAACAACGTGGTTTACAATGCAGTGTACGCCAGTTACGCCGGTCTCGGGGAAAACAGTTCTTGCGTGTCCGGCTGCGTGTGGGAAGACAATATTGCTTACGCCGATTCCAGTGCCATCTTCAATGAAAAGACGCCCCTTTTCATAGAACTCAGCAGTGTGCCGGAACTGAATAATTACAAGCCGGTTTCCTTTGATCCTTCTGCATTGCGGATCAATGGCGCGGCAACTGCTGCCGGTACGCTGGTGGCGCGTGATGCCGAAAGCGGAAATGTGTTCCTCCTGCAGGATGGCACATGGCTCCATGTCAACGGAGACGGTCAGGCGGCCTTTGATCCGGTTGCCAATGCGGACTGGATCATTTCCAAAGATATTCACGGCAATGACCGTACCGGCGCTGATCATTATGTTGCCGGTGCTGTGACGGTCGATGTGTCTTCTCTGGACGGCAAAACGGCGGACCACAAAAACAGTGCCATCACCGATCGGACAGTGGTCACGGTGGAAACGGATACCATTGATTATTTCGACGGTCAGATCAGTATCCGTGAAGCCATCGGTTATGCCTCGGATGTTCTGGATGACAATGATGACAACACGGTCAATTTTGCCGATACGGTCAATACGGTCGTTGTCAATTCCCAATTGATCTTCTTCGGTCCTGTCACAGTGGACGGCAGCCGTGCAGGTCTGCCGAATGTGACGATCAAAGTTCCGGTGACTTACGGGGAAGCTGTTGCCAATGGCGGAACATACGCAAATGCTTCCGATTTCCGGATGATGCTGATTACCAATACATGGACCAGCGGTGATCACGCTGTGAAATTTACCAACCTGACGCTTCAGGGCGGGCAGGACGGTGTGTTCCTCGTGCGGGGGCAGGACGGCTTGAGGGTCAGTTATGCCGAACTGATCCTTGACAGTGTGATCATCAGCAATACATACGCAGACCACGGTGCGGCGATTTATGTATCCACCTGGCGTTCGTATGTCACGGTAGATATCACGATCCGGAACAGTATCATTGAAAACAATGCGGCGGCTGCATATTCACGCGGCAAAGGCACTTCCTTCATGATCAGTACACATAACGCCAGAACGACTTGGACCTGCAGCTATGATTCAACGATCGATACCGGTTCATCAAAAGTTCTTGTTACAGTGGAAGACACAATATTCCGCAACAATAAGAACGGCGGTATCGCAGTTTACAGCGGTAAATTCATCGGGAACAATATTCTCTTTGAAAACAATACCGGCGTTATGATCCATTCCTTCGGAACAAACGGCGGTGCAAATTCTGTTGACTATGAACTGAACAACATCACCGCCATCAACAATACTGCTGCCGGAAACACGGAAAGTGTGTTCTACTTTTCCGGGAACGCCGATAATTTCGGAAAGGATCCCGCCGATGGCAAGATCTATACGGATGTTTCCTATTTCGGTATCACGCTCAATAACGTATTCCTTGCCAACAACACCGGCTACAACAGCGTGATCCGTGCGGAATTCGGGAACTTTACCATGCTCAACTGCACTGTCGTGAACAACAATGCAACTTACGGTTTGCGGTTCGGTTCCTTTGATGCCAAAGACGGAAATAAGGTAGTCAACCATTATTCCCATCATCTTTATGCACAGATCCTCAACAGTATCATCCTCGGACACGGTACGGATATTTATATTGATGCAGTTCGTGCCTTTGACATGGAATACAGTTTCTATGCCACCATCGGCGGAAAGATGGAACTTTATGCCTCCGAAAACCCCGGAACGATCGATGCGGCTGTGTTCAAAGGAACCAATACGCAGATGGCGGAAAAAGACGGCAAAACACCTCTGCAGCAGATCTTTGAATCCACAGATACGATCCGGCGTCACGATGTGAACGGCGTCAGTCAGGGATACCTGCGTATTCTTACAGATGCGCCCGTGCTGAATGATCTGCTGACATCCTACCGGATCGTCCGGGAAGGTGTTAAGAGAGAATCCACTGACGGTACAGATACGATCACCAATCTCTTCAACACCTATACAAATCTGTACTATCAGGTGGATGGCGACTGGTACGGCATGGATGGTGTGGCTCTGACGGATAACAGCCTGCCGGAAAAAGCAGTCACCATCACGCAGGACCTCGTCGGAAATGCCAAAGGACCGGACAGTGACCAGAATGCTGCCGGTGCGTTCAATCTTGCCGAAAAATTGAGTCTGGTCGTCGATACGGATGTGGATGTGATCAATGCCTTTGACAATGTGACCAGCCTCCGGGAAGCCATTGCCTACGGTCTGGCGCTTTCCACAGCCACCAGCCCTGCCACCATCACCTTCTCCGCCCAGCTCAAAACGGACGGTAAAAACCGGATCAATGTGACCCGGTGGAATGATGTGGATCCCACCACCGGCTCCGCATTCATGTTGGTGGGTTCCACCGCCAAGCTGATCATTGACGGCGATGTGGATGGCGACCGTGTCGGCGATATCATCGTTGACATTTCCAAATCCAACGGGACCGATCAGGAAGTCGCCCGTCTGTTTGAACTTGACGACGGCGCAACGCTGACGCTGAAGAATATCACGCTCTACGGCTCTGCATCCAATGCCGACGGCTCACTTTATGTGGCGACCGGTACCGATGCCGATATTCCTTACGGCAGAGACCTTGTCAAGTATCCGGTACAACTCTATCCCGCCTCTGATTGGGCGCAGGCGGATTATTTCGGCGGCGGCAGCCTGATCCATGCGAGTAAATCCCACGTCATTGCCGACAATGTGAGTTTTGAGCGTACACTGGTCCTGAATGCGGGTCAGAGCGACGTGATCCAGCTGACTTACAACGGCGCATCCATGGTCATCACCAATTCCACGTTCAAGGACAACGTTTCCCGGGCGTCTAACAGCGCAGTTGCCTTCTCCTTCCGGAACGCTGCCGGTATGAAAGCAACCCTGACCAATGTGGAATTTATCAACAATCAGGGGCATAGTCTGATCAGGGGAAATGATTACTTTGATATCACCGCCAACGGTCTGACCTTCAAAGATAACACCCTTTCCGGTTCTGTGATCTATGTCAGCGGCAACCTCAACGGCAAAATCGCCTCCGTATATCTGGAAGGCAATACCGCCGCCTCTCTGCTGGAACAGAATGTGAACCTCAATGTGATGCGTGCGGTCCACTTCGACAATGTGACTGCGGTTGACAATACCTTTACCAACGCCGTGATCAAAACAAGCGGAACGCGCGGGTATTACGAAATCTCCAATTCCACATTCTTCAACAACAGGATCGGCGGCTCTGCCATGTTCCACGTGCTGAACAACAAAGCCACTGCCGATACCCACAGAACTGACTTTGTGGTGTACAACTCCACCATCGCCGGCAATACTTTCAACGGCAGCGGATCCGGACCGTACTATACGTTCCTTGTGGAAAATGCAGTGGCAGATACCGCTGCTCCCTCCGCAGACGGATATGCCACATTGACCCTGCTGAACAACGTCATTGCCGGTAACACCGCAAGCAATGCGTCTGCCACGGTCTATGACATTGCCGCACTGGAAAAACCCCATGCCAATCTGTCGTCTCAGTCCAGCGATCCCTATCTCTATATGTGGAATAACGTGTACGGGACCATGTCTGCCGATGCCGCATACATCAAGACCTCCGGCGGAAATCTTGCAGGTTACACCATGCTTACCGCCTTCGGTACGGAAACGCCTGTGCTGACACAGTCCGCGATCCGGGTGATGACGGATACGGACGGCAATACCATTTACCACGAAGACGGCGTAACGCCTTACACTGTACAGCCCTGGACGCTGCCCATCAACAGCAACGGCTGGCAGGCATACCGCGGCGCACTGGTCGGTAAATCCGGCTCCGCCGAGGAAAATCTTACCGGTGTCGCCACGCGGGATTCGTTCTACATCTACGATCCCTCCGTCAGCAGCAAGTGGATCGATGTCCTCACCGGCACGGTCAGCAGTTTCACCTTCACCGATTCCTCGTCTGCGGTGTACGGCCTCGGTACCGGTTATCTTGTGCCGGTCATCGCCCAGAATGGTGTGTCCAGACTCCCCGGCGCAATGGAATACATGACGCCCGGCGCTTATGCGCTGACGCTCACCCATACCCCCGGTCTGGTCGTCACGACCGCCAAAGACAGCGTGGATTTCACCGACGGTCTGATCAGTCTGGAAGAAGCCATGATGTATGCGGACGAACTCGGTAAGAGCAGCGGTAAAACCCAGACCATCACCTTCTCCGGCGATGTTGACTGGAGTACCGACAGCGTGATCGTGGTGGATCATGAGTTCATCATCACCGCCGGGACCCATATCGTGATCAACGGCGCACTGACATACAACGGAACGGATCAGGGCTCCATCACCATCCGTGTGGCAAATACGTTCAAAGAAGCCCTTGCCGCGTATGCAGCCGCAAACGGAAAGACGCTGGAAGACCTCACCGGCGCGGACCTGAGTGGTCTGACGCTCCCCGACACATACAATGCCAACGCGGATTACACCGCGCTCCTGGCGGCAATTTCCACACACAGGATCTTCACCGTCAATACCGGCGCATCTCTGGAACTTTCCAATATGACGCTGCAGGGCGGTAATGTGACCGGAAATGCCGGTATCATTTACCTGACCGGAACGGCAAGCCTGAAAGCGGATCATGTGGTCTTTGACGGCGCGAAAGTGACCAATACATACAGTACCGGCCGCGGCGCAGCGATCTATTCCGACTCCACCGGAACGGTCGATATCACCAACTCCACCTTCCGTTATCTCGGCGCAGAACATTACGGCGCTGCCATCTACATTGCCAAAAACAGCAGCAATTTCTTTGACAAAAACGTTTTCTTTGCGAACTACACGGTGTATGGCGGTACGGTTTATTCCAATAGAGCCGGATCAAAGATCTACATCACCAACAGTACGTTCTACGAGAATGGCTGTAACCAGCTCGCTCAGGCAATTCAGGCAGACGGGGGCGGTGAGATCTACCTGATCTCCTCCACCATGGCGAGACCGGGTGCTGCCGGAACACCATTGCTGAGCGGTATCCGCGTCAACTCCGGTGCAACGCTGAATATCATCAACTCCATTGTCACGGGATATTCGATGGCTTATGTCAATTCGGATGTCAATTTCTATTCCGGCATTTATTCGGCGTTCGTGGCAGGCTGTTCGGGTAATGTCACCGCAGACAGCGCAACGGTCAACGGAATATACTCTGCTGATGTCTTCGGAACGAATACCTATAACGGCACAACGGTCGCCATCAGCGCCGACAGCATCGCCGCCACCAGCGGTATCCTCGCAGGTATGATCACCTCCGGAGAAGATGCGGTCAAGACTGCAACCGTGTACCGTTACGAAACTGCCACCGGAAAATGGCTGCAGATCGGCGGTACCGGGGAATATGCCGATACTGCCGCCTTCCAGGCTGCGGGCGGTGTCCTCGTTGACATCGCACAGAACGGCGTTTCCCGTACCGGGACCATGCTCCAGTTCAATGTCGGCGCATACGCTCTGACCGCCGATAATGCCGGAAGCGGCGTTGTCACCACCGGCGACGATGTTTACAACTTCTTCGACGGCGAAAACAGTCTGCGTGAAGTCGTGAACACACAGGTCACAGTCCCTGTCACCTTTGAAAGCGATGTCACCACGGCAACGCTGGACACTGATCTGGAGATCGGTTCCGCCATCACCATGGCACCCGCACACGATGTCGCCATCTCCGGCACCGGCGCAATGAATATCACTTCCGCCGGATCTCTGACCGCATCCGATACCGGCGCCCTGCATGTCGGCACCCTGAACAACAGCGGTACCCTCTACATCACCAACGACAAACTGACTTTCGGTACCCTGACCAATGACGGTACCATCGATGTCACCGGAACACTTGCGGGCTCCGGCACTCTCGGAGGAACCGTTATTTACCGTAACGGAACAGCCATCAATACCGGCTACACTTACGGCTTGCTGGATATTGTGGACGGCGCCTCTGTCAGTTCCGCGGGTACGCTCACTGCCGCAACGCTGTCCATCGGTTCCGGTGCAACTCTTGATACGGTCGCCCTTGACATCTCCGCCGGATTTGAAAACTCCGGTCTGGTGATGGTCTCCGGAAACTTCGATGTGGATGTTGCCGCATCCGGATTCGGTAACGTGACATACGACGGCAGCAATCAGACCGTGGCGACCAATGCCGCTTACGACACTCTGATCCTCACCGGCGGCGGTACAAAAACTGCCACCGGCACCCTGACCGCCAATACCCTCACGATCTCTGCCGCAGATGTTACGCTGGATGCAGTAAGCGTGGATGTGACCACCATGAACAACTCCGGTCTGGTTCAGGTCTCCGGCAGCCTTGCCGCAGATAATAAAGTCTATGGCAATGTCACTTATGACGGGGCGGATCAGACGGTCGCGGAAGGAACTTACGCCGCCCTCGCCATTGCGGGTACAGGCGCGGTAGCCACCACGTTTGAAGCCGCATCCACCGCCATCAGCTCCGCCGCATCTGACCTCACGGTCTCCGGCAACTTCAACGGCGGCGAACTGACCAACAACGGTACGCTCACTCTCAACGGTGCGGACAACGCCTTTACTGCCGCCTCCGGCGCCGGTAATGTGGTGTACAGCGGTGCGGATCAGAACATCGTGGCAGGTGTGTCCTACAATGATCTGACGCTCTCCGGCAGCGGAACGAAAACTGCCACCGGCGATGTGACTGTTTCCGGCGCACTCGTCAACAGCGTCATCCTCGCCCTGACCGGATCACTTTCTGTGGCAGGCAGCACGGATGCGCTCGGCAATGTGACCTACAACGGAACCGGTACGCAGAATGTTCAGTCCGGCACTTACACCAACCTGACGCTGCAGAACGGCAGCACAGTTTTGAGCAGCACGGCGGGAACAGTTGTGAGCGGCACCTTCACGGCGAAAGATGCAGCAATCAGCAGTGATGATACCGCCGGAACAAAGGCGGCTCTGAGCCTCACCAATACGGCGACCAGCCTTACCGCCCCCTGCACGACTGTGACCGACAGCTCATTCACCGATGTGAATGTGAACAGCGACGGCACCACGGGCAGCGGTATGCTCTATCTCGACGGCTCCAATGCCGCCATCGATACCCTCGGCATCCGTCTGACGGGCGTGGTGGTCACTGCGGAAGCGATTTCCTACGGCGACACCATGGGCGATATCGTGATCACGATCTCCACAACCAACGGCAAAGAGATCAGTCAGGGTTCTGTGGCAAATATGGGCTGGACATGGACCGTCGGCAACGATGCCGTGGAAAAGGTCACCAGCGGAACAGATTACGAACTGACTTCCGCTGCATCCAGTCTGTATCAGTTTGCGGGCAATGTGAACGTGATCATCAATCAGCGCGCGATCACCGTCACGGGTACCGATGCTGCTGTCACCTATGACGGCGCGGAACACACGCTCTCCGCCGCAACGGTCACCGCCGGAACTCTGGTCGGCAATCAGGTGCTCGACAGCTCCACCTTCACCACAAAATACATCAATGCCGGTACTTATACCGACATCGCTCCGGCATCTGTGGTGATCAAAGATGCTGACGGCAACGATATGACTGCCAACTATGCCATCACCTTTGCAGGCGGCACATTGACCATCGAACGGGCTGTCATCACCATTACGGCAACGGATGCGTCCGTGACATACGACGGCATGGAACATACGCTCTCCGCCGGTACCGTCACAACCGGAACTCTGGTTGCCGGTCAGACGCTCGACAGCTTCTCCTTCACCACAAAATATATCAATGCCGGTACTTATACCGACATCGCTCCGGCATCTGTGGTGATCAAAGATGCTGCAGATAATGATGTGACTGCCAACTATGACATTACTTTTGCGGGCGGCACATTGACCATCGACAAGGCGGCGATCACGGTCACCGGTGTTGATAAGACGGTCGTTTACAACGCTCAGGAACACAAACTGGATGATGCGACCATCAGCGGCGCTCTGGTGAACGGTCATACCATCGCTTCTCTGGACTACGGCGAAGGCGAAACAAAGGCATGGGTCTATTTCAAAACCGTGTCCGACGCCGTGATCCATGACGCTGCCGGAAATGATGTGACCAATAACTATGAGATCTCTTATGAAGGCGGTATCCTGACCATCAACAAGGCAAAGATCACCGTCACCGGCGATGATCTCGAAGTCGGATACAACGGCATGGAACAGACGCTGAAAACTGCCACGGCTTCCGGCGCGGAACTGGTGAGCGGTCACAAAGTCGCAGCCCCCGCATTCAGCGCGGGCGGAACGGCGATCGGAACGTACACCGTGGATGTTTACGGCGCAGTGATCCTTGACAGCAACAATACTGCTGTGACGGAAAACTACGAAATCACTTACGCCTCCGGTAAACTGACCATCACCGCCGCTGATCTGACCGTTACCGGCGATGACCGCACTGTTACCTATGACGGTACGGAATACACGCTGCTTTCCG
Source organism: Victivallales bacterium (assembly GCA_045589595.1). Classification (GTDB taxonomy): domain Bacteria; phylum Verrucomicrobiota; class Lentisphaeria; order Victivallales; family UBA1829; genus SIG77. The sequence continues at coordinate 497 of JAZNPK010000012.1, read as the reverse complement.
CATCCGGGACCGGGCTGCTGAACGGACACAGCATCAAGACTGTCACCATCGGAGCAGGCGGAACGGATGCCGGTGATTACAATGTGACCGTTTCCGCTGCGGCGATCGTTGACGCCGATGGAAATGATGTGACCGGAAACTATAACATCAGTTATGTTGACGGTATTCTGACCATCGAACAGCTGGCGGTCACGGTCACGGCAACGGATCGCACCGTCACCTACAACGGCGCGGAACAGACCCTGACGGATGCAACACTTGCGGGTCAGGTCGCAGGTCATACACTCAACAGCTGGACCTTCAACACCGTCGCAACGGATGTTGGCAGCTATGATATCGCCGCTGATACTGCGGTGATCACCGATGCCACCGGCGCGGATGTGACGGACAACTACGCCATCACCTTTGCGGAAGGCGTTCTGACCATCGAACAGTTGACGGTCACGGTCACGGCAACGGATCGCACCGTCACCTACAACGGCGCGGAACAGACCCTG
>JAZNPK010000011.1:0-66173 GCA_045589595.1 Victivallales bacterium | reverse complement strand
GTTCAAAGTTCACGGGTGCGGTCGGGGGCGGGGGCGGAGCATCATCAGCGCCATGCCGCCCAGGCTGAGGACAATGGAAACGCTGAAAAGCAGCGTGAATTTTTCTTTCAGCAGCAGAGCCGACAACGTAAATGTGATCGTCGCGGAAAGATATCCGAACGCGCCCAGAACGACCGGATCGAGATAACGCAGTGCCGCATACCAGCAGGCATTCGCCATGGCAAGCGTGATCATGCCGGTATAGATCATTCCTGCACAGATCCGGGGCGTGATCAATTCAAAATCATGGATCGATGTGGTGAAAAGATTGACAACGCCCATCATCGCCCACCCCAGAACAAAACAGACAAACATACAGATCGGGCCGCCGTATTTTCCGGAAACTTTTGCGCCCGCCACCGTGAAATACGCCCAGCAGAACCCGGACGCCAACGCCATGGCGTCTCCCTGCAGGGAATGCAAACCCGTCTCCGCATAAATATCGCCGCCGCGGGCAATGGCGGCAAGGACGAGTCCGGCGAACCCGATCCCCATCCCCAGAAGCCCCATTTTATGCGTTTTCTCCTTCAGCAGGATATAAGCAAGGATCACAGTGGCGATCGGGGAAAAATTCGACATCAGCGATCCCCGCGCGGCAGTTGTAAAATTCAGGGCGTAAAACACCAGAAAGTTTTCCATCACGATCCCGATGAATGCGATCTTCAGAAATACTTTCAGGTCTTTTGTAAACGCTTCTTTGACAAGTTCCCGGTTTTTCTGCCGGAACAGCAGAGGCAGAAACGCGCAGGAGGCGATGCCCAGACGCAGAAAGTTGAACAGATAAGGGTTCAACTGTTCGCCATCCTCGCCGAAAAGATACCGTCCGGCAATATAAAAACAGCCCCAGGATACCGTGGCGATCAATCCCAGCAACAAACCCAATGCGGTTTTCATCATTTTACCTGCAACGCTGTAGATCCCAAATAAAAACAGTGCCGTGTCATTTTCCGCCCGCTGCCGGAGCAAAAAAATGGTGCCCCGGGAGGGAATCGAACCCACGACCCACTGCTTAGAAGGCAGTTGCTCTATCCTCTGAGCTACCAGGGCACATTGCCTGTCGAGTAAAACAGGCAAGTACTTTAATGTACTCCATCAACCGGAAAAATCAACCCGGTTTATGAAAAAAGCGGAAAAATCCCTTTGCGATCACCAGCCGAAATGTTCGGCAACGTGGGGGATCACAGGTTTGATCAGCTGTTTGATCGCCTGTGCATATTCGCGGATCTCCCACTGTGCGTGGTCACTGTCGCGCAATTCCAGAAAATGCAGCAGGTTGTTCAGGTCCACGGTACCCCAGAAGGTGACCATCATATTCTGCGGCAGGACCCCGCGCGCCTGTTCGCGGCAGACACCAGCTTCCAGCAGATCGTTGTAAAGTTTGAGGGAATCCGTATTCTGTTTGCTGATCATCGCCCGGAGCGCGGCGTCATCAAAATCGGGATCTTCCACGCTTGCCTGACGGTTGGTTTCCGCCTGACGGCGCAGGTGTTCCGGGGTATAAAATTCCATATCGATTTCCGTGTAGCGGCGGCTGATCTCGTTGTAGGACCAGGTGCGGTGACGGTGCCACTGACCGCGGATGAACAGGGGACAATGGATGCTGAATGTGAATACGATATGTTCCAGCGGGGAAGTATGACGGTTTTCGATCAGGTATTTCAGGAGCCCCACATCGCGTTCATCCATTTCCTGTTTGATTTTGCCGAAAGAAACACGCGCCGCATTGACGATGGTGGTTTCCGTACCGAGCGTGTCGATAAGCCCCACCCAGCCCTGACCGCCAAGAACGCTGACATGATTTTCGGGGGGGATATTGATGTGCTGCTGTGCCATTACCTGACTCCTTATTTGTTTCTATTATAATAAATTTCTGTTGACTGTGTAAGTTAAATCAGCATACCGGAAAAGTCAAGCGGGGAAAAGGAAAAAAGTCAGGAATAAAATTTGAAAAGTCCCGATTTCATGCTAAAGTATAAAAATTTCCAGTCAGACGAAAGGAATATGAGATGTCCGTTGAAACCATCGCCGCCCACATTGAATCTTTTGCCCAGTATGCCGGATCCGCGCCGCTGCTGATCCTGCTTTTTGTCGTGATCTTCATGGCGATCGAAAGTTCCTTCATCCCGTTTCCCAGCGAAGTTGTCATGATCCCGGCGGGTTTTCTGCTGTACCGTTACGCGCTGCCCACCGGAAATCACATTGCAGATTTTCTGATTGTTGTGGCTTGCGGTCTTGCGGGGTCCATGATCGGGGCGTATGTCAATTACTATCTTTCGGCGTGGCTGGGACGCCCCTTTCTGTACCGTTACGGCAAATATTTCTTTCTCTCCAAACCGTCACTGGAACGGGCGGAGGAAATTTTCCGTCAGTACGGCGATATCGTAACGTTTGTGTGCCGTCTTCTGCCTGCGATCCGGCAGCTGATCTCCATTCCGGCGGGTTTGTCGCGGATGAACATCAGACGGTTCAGTTTCTTCACTGCGCTCGGTGCGGGCATCTGGAGTGCGATCCTGACCGGGATCGGCTGTTTTTTCGGACACAGTGCGGGAGACATGAGTTATCTGGAAATGGTCCGGAAGGGCAAAGATGTTCTGCATGAACACTTTATCTGGATCCTGCTCGGTCTTGCAGCAGCTGTCGGGATCTACATTTTCATACACCGGAAGGTCATGCACAGCGCCAAAACGCCGGCAGAATAAACATCACTTTATGCCATCGGCTTTCGCCTGATTCCAGAGCTGATCCATTTCCTCCGGGGTGGCATCTTTCATTTCCCGGTCCTGACCGGTGATGATGCGTTCGACCGCCTGAAATCTGGCTTTGAATTTATGATTCGCCTGCGCCAGAACATCTTCCGCGTGTTCGTTCCGAAAACGGATGAAGTTGACGGCGGCAAAGAGAAGATCCCCGGCTTCCTCCCGGATATGAGCGTCATTTCCACTGGCGGCGGCGGCTTTGAGTTCGTCCAGTTCTTCCTGGATCTTGTCGAGAATATCAGCCTGATTTTTCCAGTCGAACCCCACTTTTGCGGCTTTCTTCTGCAGTTTTTCAGCCTGCTGGAGTGCAATATGCCGCGGCACGCCGTCCAACAGAGATTTCCGGTCGGATTTTTCTTTTTTCTTGATCTGTTCCCAGAGTTTGACGACCTGTCCGGCATTTTCGACACTGGCATCCCCGAACACGTGAGGGTGACGGCGGATCATTTTTTCCGTAATGTCCTGAACGACCTGCCGGAATGTGAATTTCCCCCGTTCCTCCGCAATGACGGCGTTGAGAACGATCTGCATCAGAAGATCGCCCAGTTCCTCCTGCATGGCGTGATCGTCCTGATCTTCCACGGCGTCCAGATATTCGGCAGCCTCACCCATAAGGCAATCGGTAAGCGTCTGATGCGTCTGTTCCCGGTCCCAGGGGCATCCTTCGGGACTGCGTAATTTTTTCATCACCTCGTAGAGATGTTGTATTTCGTTCATTTTTTCAGCTCCTTCTCTGTATTGATCCGTTAAAGTACCACAAAAACCGTGACTTGGCGAACAAAAAATCAAAAAAATCGTAAAAAAGTTGAAAAAGTGACTTGCAAAACTGCCAATCCGGTATATATTAGGTCTCATGCAAGATGCGGGGGCGTAGCTCAATTGGTTAGAGTGCCACCCTGTCACGGTGGATGTTGCGGGTTCGAGTCCCGTCGCTCCCGCCACTTTTTTTCAAAGCGGCGACCGCATCCCGAGGGAGTTTATGGAACGCGTTATATCCCACTTTACCGGATTTCTTTCCATTGAACGCGGCTGCAGTGAAAACACCGTTCTGGCTTATCGTTCCGATCTCGTTGATTTCGTTTCCTTTCTGCGTACCGGCGGTATTGCGTCTTATGACGGCGTGACCCGTGATCTGATCATGGATTATCTGGACCGGTGCAAAGACAACGGTCTGGAAGGTGCGAGTATTGCCCGCCGTCTGGTGGCGATCAAGGCATTTTTCCAATATCTTTTTCAGGAACGGATGATCCCCGCCGATATTACGGATGTCATGTCTTCGCCCAAACTGTGGCGGATCCTGCCGGATTTTCTTTCTTCTGCCGAGGTGGACGCCCTCCTGAACGCGTATCCGAAAAACAGCAAAGAACCGCTGACATTGCGGAACCGGTGTATTCTGGAACTGCTTTACGCGAGCGGATTGCGCGTTTCGGAATGTGCCACGCTCCAGAACGGAGCGATCCGGTTCGACGAGGCACTTGTCCGGGTGATCGGCAAAGGCGACAAGGAACGGCTGGTCCCCGTGGGCAGAACGGCATTGTCGATCCTGCGTCTTTATCTTGACAAAGCACGCCCGATGCTCCTGAAAACGAAGGAATCGCCTTATCTGTTTCTTTCGTACCGGGGAGAACAGCTTGACCGTGAACGGATCTGGCAGGTGGTGAAGGAAGCAGCCCGGATCGCAGGCATCCGGAAGAACATCCATCCCCACACATTGCGCCATTCATTTGCCAGTCATCTGCTGGAAAACGGGGCGGATCTCCGTGTGATCCAGGAAATGCTGGGACATGCGGATATCAGTACGACCCAAATCTATACACATGTGGACAAACGGCGTCTGATGACGGTCCACAAAACATTTCATCCACGCGCCTGAACATCAAGGAACTGAACATGACAAAAAGTATTCTCAAACGTATTTTCCGTGTATTGGCATTCGCGCTGGTCGGTCTGCTGATCGCCCACATGGTCCTCTCCGAAAAAAAGATCTACTGGCAGGATATGAGTTTTGCAAGCATGTCCACCTTTGTCAAATTCCGTTTTTATGTCCGGGATACCAACGCACTTGCTCCGGCGGCAAACCTTGTTCAGTCCGCCTTCCGGGAAGTCAATATGCGCTGCAACCGTTTTGATCCGGAAAGCGAACTGGCAAAATTGAACAGCACCGCATACAAAGAACCCTTCCGCTGTTCTGATGAACTCTGGGGTCTGCTGAATGATGCCAGACGGATGTATCTGCTCTCCAACGGCGCATTCGATGTGACCATCGAGCCGCTGATGAAACTCTGGGGTTTCCACCGCAAAGAGAAAAAACTGCCCACTGCCGAAGCGATCGCCGAAGCAAAAAAGAAAGTCGGGATGGATAAAATCATTTTTGACGATCAGGCAAAGACCGTCCGTTTCACAGTGGAAGGGATGTCGATCGATCTCGGCGGCATTGCCAAAGGCGCGGCATTGGATCTGGCGGCGGAAAAACTGCGCGATAAAACGGCTGTCGGCACCGAACTTTCCGGAGATGTCTCCTGGATGAAATATCTGGAAGCGCGTTTCAACAACCGTCTTTCCCCGCTGAACCGGGGCTTCGTGGATGTGGGCGGCAATGTGATCGCACTGGATGAGGCTCCGCCGAAACAGGAGGCATATATCGCAGCCGTGCGGAATCCTGTTGCGCCCCGTTCCCTCAACCATTGCGCAACGGCAAAGATCCTCGGGGAAAGCATATCCACCAGCGGAAATTATGAACGGTATGTGACCATTGACGGCAAACAATACGCCCACATCGTGGATCCCGCCACCGGGATGCCTGTATCCGGCGTCCTTTCCGTGACCGTGATCACAAAACGGGCAGTGGATGCTGACGCTCTTTCCACCGCATTTTTTGTACGCGGACACGACACCGCGTTTTATCAGGCGATGAAAAAAGAATTTCCCGATCTGCGGCTGCTGATGTATTACCGGGATCCGGCATCACCGGAAAAAATCTCCTTCTGGTCCGAAGGCGACTGGCTTGAGATCACCGTTCCGGCAGAAGAAACGAAATAAGAATCACTCCGCCCGGAGTACGTCAATGGGATTCTGCTGAGCGGCTTTCCACGCAGGATAAGTACCGAACAGAATACCGATCGCGGCAGAGATCACCAACGCCAGCATAATAAACCACGGCGAGAATGAAACGGGCATTGCTGCATATTTCGCCACCATCGCGGCAATACCGACACCGATCCCGACCCCCATGGCACCGCCCATAAACGTCAGGAAGATCGTTTCCAGCAGGAACTGAGTGATGATGTCCTTTTTCTGTGCGCCGAGTGCGCGGCGTGTACCGATCTCTTTCCGCCGTTCATAAACGTTGGCGAGCATGATGTTCATAATACCGATCCCGCCGACCAGCAGAGAAATACCGGCAATGGACGCCATAACGATGGTAAAGATGTTCTGGGTCTTTTCCTTCTGGAGAAGCAGATCGAAGGGAACGACTTTTTCCCAGTCACGCTGTTCCCCGTGGACTTTATCCAGATATGCGGAGATGCGTTTGCTGGTATAATCGATGTAAAATGTATCCTGCACCGTCACGATGAAGGTGTCATATTCCACTTCCTCCACCTGAAGGGACCCTGTGGAGACCGTGGTGGCGCGGTTGCCGTATTTTGCAAACGCCGTGGTAATGGGGATCATGATCATATCATCCGGTCTGCCGACGCCTTTGATGTTGGTGCCGTGATTGTTTTCTGCGATCCCCACCACATTGTACACATGGTCTTCGATCCGCAGCTGCGCACCGACGATTTCGCGGTCGCCCAGATTGAACAGTTTCCGTTTCACATTGCGTCCCACCACACAGTTGGCGGTGGTCATGGCATAATCCGTGTGGCTGAGCCATCGCCCCTGGATCACATTGGAATTGCTTTCTTCCAGAAAATCATAGTCCACACCGACCAGTGACAACTCCAGCATGGTAACGCCTTTGACGACTCTCTGGCGGGTGTTCCGCGCCACCGTGACTTTTTTCACGTTATCCATTTCACGGATATGCTCCAGATCCGACTTGGTCAATCCGTATGTCTGGGTCGTGGTGGAGGAGTTGGATGTATCTTTACCTTCCATAGGCGGCTTGCGGGAGGAGATAATGATCTTGTCGATCCCCATTTCTTCAATGGTGGCAAGCGCCTGTTCCTTCGCGCCCTCGGAAATGGAAAGCATGGCGATCACGCTGCCCACCCCGAAAATGATCCCCAGCGAAGTGAGGATGGACCGGATCTTGTGAAGCATCAGGTTATGAAAGGAAAGCTGAAGCTGATCTGAAAATCTCACAGTTTCACCTCATATTCCGTGGTCTTGCCGTTCTTGACATCAATGACTTTACCGACTTGTCCGTTCCGGAGATAGACCACGCGGTCATAATGAAATTCATACGTCGGGTTGTGCGTGACCATCACGATCGTCACACCCTGACGGTGGAGTTCGTGGAACAGTTCCATGATCTCGTCACCGGTTTTTTCGTCCAGGTTCCCCGTCGGTTCGTCCGCCAGCAGAAATGTGGGGCTGTTCACCAGAGATCTTGCAATGGCAACACGCTGCATTTCACCGCCGGACAACTGGGTGGGTTTGTGATCAAGGCGGTGCGCCAGTTTCACGCGGGTGGCATTTTCCACTGCGATCTTCCGGCGGATCCGTTTGGAAACGCCTGCATAAACCATTGGCACTTCAATATTTTCCTGCACCGTAAGATGAGGAAACAAATTGAACGCCTGAAAAATAAAACCGATCCGGGTATTACGCAGATCCGTCAGCGTGGCATCGTCCAGCGTTTCCACGCGGTAGCCATCCAGAATGTAACTGCCGCCGGTGGGTTTGTCCAACAGACCGAGAATATTCAGCATGGTGGACTTACCGGATCCGGAAGATCCCATAATGCCGAGGAATTCCCCCCGCGGCACCTGCAGATCGATCCCTTTCAGCACCGGAACACTGACAGAACCGGTGTAATAGGTCTTGATCAGACCGTCCATTTTCAATGCATAGGGTGTACCGCTCATGATCTTATTCGGTCTTATCCTGTTGGAAGGGGCGGTAAAGATAGACAACATCCCCTTCGTTGAGCCCGTTCTTGATCTCTACATACATATCGTTGGCAAGCCCGATCTCCACAACCACTTCTTCCGGATCGGATCCGTTGTCGCGGTAAACATAGAACTGACCGCCTTTTTCAAACACGGCTTCCACCGGAATGAAAAGCACATTGTTCAGCGTCTGGGAAATAATATCCGCCTTCACGCTGATACCGCTGACAATACGCGGATCGTCGCTGGAAAAATCCACAGTGGACTTGTACACTTTGGCACTCTTCGGGTCCCAGGGGATCAACAGGATCGGCAGCGGGGCAATATGAGTGAGGCAGCCGTGGATCTTCACATTCTGAACAGAGTCCGGCGTAATGATCACAGACGCACCGGTACGGACTTTCGACCGGTACTGTTCGGGAATATCCACATCGATCACCATCCGGCTCATATCCGGGATCGTGGCAAGCGTCTGACGGCGATGCACATCCATACCGATCTTGACGTCGATTTTACCCCAGCGGGTACGTTCCGGGTCCCCGTATGTCACAAAACCATCCACCGGCGCAACGAGCTGCATCCGGGACATGAAATAAAGTTTCTGTTCCAGATCGCGCTCTTTCTTCCGCAGGTTGATCTCCGCATTTTTCACCGCGGACACCTTCTGGGCGTGACTGGACTGCGTGCGGACGATCTCTTTTTTCAGAGTCAGTTCCAGACGCTGCACTTTGTCAAGGGCGGTCTTGTAGTTGTTCGGCTGGGTATAACGCTTGAAGATCTTCCGGTCAAGAATGGCGTTCTGATAGGTGATCCGGGCGCTTTTCCGGCTCTTGAGTGCAGATTCGTATGTTTTCTTCCGGGATTCCTCCTCGGCTTCATCCTTTGCCACATCGGAAGGATTGTAGTAGGCGTCATAAGCGGTCTGATACGCTGTTTCCGCATCCTGCAGTTTCTGATAGGCATCGGACACACTCTGGTCCTGCTGGTTTTTGTTTTTGGGTCCTTCCAGTTTCCGGTACTTGTTGTACGCGGAAATGGCGTCATCCAGATTGTCTTTGGCGGTTTTGAGGTCGGCGGCATTGGCACTTTCCAGAATGGCGAGTTCCTCTCTGGCAAGCTGGAGATTTTTTTCTCCGTCGGCAATGCTGATCTTCAAATCGTCAATGGTGGTCTGGAGGGATTCCGTTTCAAAACGGGCAACGATCTCCCCCTTGGTGACTTTGGCGTTTTCATCCACCACAGCCACCAGTTTGGTGGACATGGGGACTTCAAGCGCCAGTTTGTGTTTGACTTTGGTATTGACGCTGCCGGAAAGAAGGATCCCGATGGAGAGATCGCCCCGTTTCACCGTGAAAAGTTTATCCGGGGATTTTTCACTTTTTTCCTGCAGGTTCGCCCGTTTCTGCTGCCAGTAACGGTATCCGTACCAGCCGCCTGCGCCGAGGATGCCCAGCAGCAGAAGGGTCGTAATGATCTTTCTGATGATTTTCATGGGTCACCTGCCTTTACTCAGGCTTGGACTCTGAAGCTTCAGCAGCTTTCTTCAGTTCTTCCGCAGTCTGACGGTTTATGGATTCTTTATGCAGCAGAGCTTCCACATCCACAAATTCCGATGCGGGCTTGTTGGTAAAGAGTTTCCGGGACTGCTCAAGGATCTCGGATGCCTTGTGGATCTCGTCGGATGTCGATTCCAGATTCACCGTTTCCGCCTTGAACGGATGGATAATGTGTACTTTCAGCAGAAACAGCAGCTGTTTGTCAACACTGCTGGAGTCACGGCCGTTCACCAGATCGCTCAACACCGGAATATCACCGAAGAACGGCACTTTCCGCAGGGTCTCCGCCTTTTCACTGTTGTAAAGACCGCCGAGAATGATGATGTCGCCGTCTGCGACCGTCAACCGGGTATCCACACTGCGCAGGGAGATCACCGGGATGTTGCTGACGACTTCATTCATTTTGAACGTTTCGTAACGCAGCACCGAACGGACCTGGGGATTCACAGAAAGCTGGACCGTTTTGTCGTTGATCATTTTAGGCGTGATCTTCAGCGTCACACCCACCTGTTTGTATTTGATCGACAGGTTGGTGCTGGAGGAGCTGGTGCTGGATTCCGGGATCGGCAGTTCTTCCGCCGTGGTGATGGTGGCTTCCGCACCCTGATCCGCGATCACATTCGGCGCGGAAAGGATACGGGCATTCCGGCTGGTATTGAGCCAACGGATGGCGGCATTCAGTCTGCCGGTGGAGCCGTCGGAGGAATTGTGGGCAAAGGGAACAAAGTTCATGCCGCCGCCCTGATCCGCCGTGGCACTGCGGTTCTGCACGGGAGAATCCAGATTGAAACCGAAACGGTTGGTCGTGTCGTATTTGGCATCGTAATATTCATAGGTCAGCCGGACATCCCGTTCCGCGCCCTGTTCGGAATAGACTTCGATGATCTGTGCTTCCACCAGGACCTGGGGCTGAAGTGCATCAAGACCCACAAGGATCTTTTTCATTTCATCCATCTTGTCCGCTTTGTCGTGAACGACGATGAGGCTGTATTCATTGGCTTCCGAGCCGAGTTTCTTGACCAGTTCCACGTAACCCGCATCGGTCACGACTGCATCAAGGGAGTCCGTCAGAAATTCCGGATCCACATAACGGCAGCGGTAAATCAATGTTGCCATCCCGTTTTTGCCGGGGATCAATTTGAAATCAGGTGCGGCTTCTTTCACCTGACGCGTACTCAAAACGGTCGGCGGCGTCCGTTCCAGAAACAGACGCATCATCTGTTCCATCACATTTTTTTTGTTTTTTGCGGCTTCGGCATCTGCTGCGGGATCGCCGATCTTGATCGTCAGCGACGCATCATTTTTACCGGTATTGGTCGCACGGATCGTTTCCTGCGCCGGCAACACTGTGCAGGACAGGAGAATACCGGCAAAAAGCATCCAACGGTTCTTCATTTTTTCTGTTTGACTCCTGAGGCGGACGCAGTGTGGGGAACCCGCATCCTCCGGTTATGTTGACTTTACGCGGGTAAAATACACCATAAAGTACAGCGTTGCAAATGAAGATCTGTTTTTTTTAATAAATTTAAAGTAAAACAGGATTCTTCCGCATCAGGGCAGATACGCATCCACCCCGTGTTCTTTCGGAATGGCTCCGCGGGGATGATCGTTCTGTTCGCTTTCGATGACTTTCATGGTTTTCCACGCACCGTTCCGGTAGCGCAGATAAAATACCACGCCCAGGATCATGATGTACGCCACGCAAATGACCCACAAAGTCCAGAGATTGATCGTGTCTGCCAGACCTTTTCCCAGCCAGTCGATGGCAAAGTCACTGGCGAAAAAGAAGTAAACCGCCAGACAGGGCAGACCGTAAAGGACCCACGCAAAAGATGCGCCGATGATCATGGAAAAACGGGTGTCGCCCGCCCCTTTGATGGCGCTGCCGTAGAGGATCGATGTGGCATCGAACAGCAGATATGCCGTAATGTACCGCAGCATGATCTCCGCCAGTTCATAAGCACGCGTACCCGGCTCCAGCTTGAACAGCGTCAGAGACGGTTCCGGATAGATCAGGAACAGGACACCCACAATGACGATCACCAGATACAGCCAGAATCTGGCACTCTTCACCGCACGCTCCGCAAAAGGAATATCGGACGCACCGATCCCCTGTCCCACCAGAATGGAAACCGCCTGTCCGAACCCGAACATGGGGATCATCGCCAGAGAATTCAGGGAAAATGCCACGCCGGACGCATTCAGTACATCCGGTCCGATTTTGCCCAGCAGTACCACAAAGGCATTGAAGGCGGCAAGGTCCAGAAACAGCTGCACGCCGTTGGGTCCGCCGAATTTGAACAGACGCAGAAAAAGATCTTTATCCAGTTTAGCAGACCATGTCCGGAACCGCACCACATTTGCCCGGTTCAGGAAAAAGCAGAACGCCATAAACAGAACGCCGACAAAACCGGCGGCAATGGTCCCGTAAGCAGCACCGACGATCCCCAGACGGGGCAGTTTGAGCCAGGGCAGATCCACCCCGAAAATCAACGCCGCATTGAAGGGAATGTTGCAGAATGTGACAAGCAGATTCACAAACATCACCATCCCCGTTTTGCCCTGTCCGCCCCAGAACGCACAAAGGGCAATGGTCAGCAGCGGGATCACACCGCCCAGCGCGAGCAGACGGAAATATGTCACTTCCATCTCCCGCAGATGCGGGGCATGACCGAAAAAGTCGAACAGCGGTTCCGCAGCGAACCAGAGCAGAGCCGACCAGATCCCGCCCAGGATCGCCATATAAACAGCCTGCCACACAGCAGCACCCACACGGTGATACATCTTCGCTCCGAAATACTGAGCTACAAAGGAGTTGGCGTAACCGACCGTCCCCACAAAATAACAGATCATGGCAAAACATGTCAAACCTGCCGGGAATGCGGCGGACATGGCGTCTTCGGAAAAACGCTGAAGCATCAGACGGTCCACAAAAAGATTGATGGAGTGACCTGCAGATGCAAGGATCAGCGGAAAAGCGATCCTCAACACCTCCCAGACATTACCGGTCGTTGTCCGGCGGAAAAGATTTGTTTCGATCAGCATGGTGGTGATCAATCCTGAAATTGTTTGCGTTTTGTACCGAGAAATCTTCTGGCATCCATATCATCCTGACGCTTTTTCAGCGTTTCGCGTTTATCGCCGAAGGTTTTGCCGCGGCCGACACCGATTTCCACTTTCACCCTGCCCCGTTTCAGATACATCTTCAGCACGATCAGGGAAAAGCCTTTTTCGTTCACACGCTGAAAAAGACGGAGGATCTCTTTTTTGTGCATCAGCAGACGGCGTCTGCGGACAGCCTCATGGTTGAACCGGTTGCCGTGAGAATAGGGGGAAATATGGATCCCGAATGCAAAAAGTTCGCCGTTTTCGACCCGGGCAAAAGCATCCTGCAGCTGAACGGAACGCATCCGGCAGCTTTTCACTTCCGTTCCCCGCAGTTCCAGACCGGCTTCCATTTTTTCGAGGATCTCAAAATCGTGGTACGCCTTTTTGTTCTGGGCGATGATGTCATGATCCGCTGCTGCGGGTTTTTCGGCTTTTTTTGCTGTCATGGCAAATTCTCATTCACTGTTCTGTGGTCATTGCAGAAAACGCTCCGCACGTTTCCGGAACGCTGTCTGTTTCGGCTGATTGGCGTCCGTCAGCAGGGATGCCGCCTGCTCCAGTGCCGCTGTCTGTTCTTTTGTCAGTTTTACCGGGATCTCCACAAGGATCTTCACGATCTCATCGCCTCTGGCACCGCCTTTCAGTGCGGGCATCCCTTTGCCGCGGATCCGCAGCATCGTGCCGCTCTGGGTGCCGGGTGCGATCTTCATCCGGGTTTTTCCGGACACGGTCGGCACATCCACGATCCCGCCGAGCAGCGCCGTCAGAAAGGGGATCGGCAGCTCGCAGATGATATCGGATTTTTCCCGGCTGAACACATCGTGGGGCAGGATCTCTGTTTCCACATAAAGATCGCCCGGTGCGCCGCCGTTGACGCCTGCGTCGCCCGCACGGGGGACACGCAGACGGGATCCGTTGTCCACGCCGGGAGGAATGTTGATCTGGATCGTTTTCGCCGCACGGACCTGTCCCGTCCCGCGACAGGTGGAGCAGGGATTGGTGATGATTTTGCCGCTTCCGCCGCATTTCCGGCAGGGTGCCTCCGTCTGGAAAAATCCCTGATTCATCATCACTTGACCGGTCCCGTGGCAATCCGGACACCGCTCCGCTTTCGTACCGGGAGCCGCCCCGGATCCGCCGCAGACAGAGCAGTTTTCTGTCCGGGTCACGCGGATCTCTCTGGTCGTCCCGAATACGGCATCTTCAAAGGAGATGCTGATTTTCTGCTGGAGATCCTGTCCGTTCCGGGCGGCACTTCTGCGTTTTCCGCCGCCGCCGAGAATATCCTCAAAAGAAAATGCGCCCCCGCCGGCACCGCCGCCGAAGAACTGACTGAAAATATCCCGAGGATCACTGAATCCTGAAAATCCGGGTCCGCCGCCTCTTCCGGCTCCGGGTCCGCCGCCACCGCCTTTTTCAAAGTAATCGGCGCCGAACTGATCGTACTGGGCGCGTTTCTGGGGATCGCTCAGGACTTCATACGCCTGGGAGATCGCCTTGAATTTATCTTCTGCAGCTTTATCGCCGGGATTTTTATCCGGGTGATACTTCACGGCAAGTTTGCGGTATGCTTTTTTGATATCATCCGCCGATGCCGATTTGGAAACACCCAGTGTTTCGTAATAATCTTTTTTTGCCATATTGCCTTACCTCAACTTTTTGACAGGTGGAGCAACAGACAGATTTATTCGCCGGTCCCGGAGCTGACGATCACCATGGCAGGCTTGATCAGACGGTCCCCGCTTTTGAATCCGAAACTCCACTGTTTCAGCACGATCCCGGCGGGAACGGTCTCAGACGGTTCCTGCGCCACGGCTTCATGGAATTCGGGATTGAATTCTTTGCCCAGAGCGTCGATTTTTTCCACACCGAGTTCGCTGAACGCCTTATCAAATTCCGTCTGGATCATTTCCAGACCTTTGACGATGGCATCCACATTGGCTGCGCCATGAACTGCTTTCACCGCCATGGAGAAGTGTTCAAAGACCTGCAGAAACGGCATCAGCGTATCCTGTTCCACGTGCGCGCGGAGATTGTCCCGCTCCTTCGCGGCGCGTTTGCGCTGATTGTCCATTTCCGCCAGAGCCAACAGCCGGAGCCGTTCCGCTTCTGCCAGTTTACGGGTCAGGATCTCGATCTGTTCCGCTGCCGCCTGATCCGCTTTCGCTTTCGGCGCAGCGGTTTTTTCTTCTTCTGCGGGAACTTCAGGCAGGATCTCTTCCATATTTTCAGCCTCAGGTGCAATATCATTCCAGACCTTACCGGCAGAAGATTTCTGCTGTCCGTCGGCTGCTGCGGCGGCATCGGAGAGAATATCCTCCACGGTTTCCGCGTTGGTTGTTGCAACAGTATCGTTCAGATCTTCATTTGCAGGAGTTTCTGCAGTTGTCTGTGTGTTTTTTTCTTCTGTCATTTTCCGCTTCCGTTTTGTCATGTTGTTATTTACCCTCCCCCTTTTTATAATATATCATAACTCCCGCGAAATTCAAACGCTTTCCGTTTCAGTGCAATAGAATTTCAGTTCCCTGCCGCCTTTGATGGTATCCACATGAAGTGTCATACCGCCCCGGAGTTCTCCGGCGATCAGCATCCGGGATACGGGTGTTTCGATCTCGTTGACCACGACCCGTTTCAGGGGACGCGCCCCGAACTGGGGATCGTATCCGTGATCTGCCAGCAGCGCACCTGCAGAATCCGAAAGTTCGATCCGGACGCCCTGATCCGCCAGACGGTCTGCCACGCGTGCCACCAGAATATCCAAAATCTTGCGGATCTGGTCTTTCGTCAGCGGCTGGAACATCAGGATCCCGTCCACACGATTCAGAAATTCGGGTCTGAAATGACTGTGGAGCAGACGCATGATATCGGGCCGCAGCGCTTCCATATCGGCACCTTTGCTGCTGTCGGCGTGATCCAGAAGAAGATCGCTGCCGATGTTGCTGGTCATGATGATAATGGTATTTTTGAAACTGACGGTCCTGCCGTGGGAATCGGTCAACTGACCATCATCCAGGATCTGAAGAAAGATATTGAACACATCCGGATGCGCTTTTTCGATTTCGTCAAACAGGATCACGGAGTAGGGACGGCGCCGTACCGCTTCGGTGAGCTGTCCGCCTTCTTCAAAACCAACGTAGCCCGGTGCCGCACCGATGAGTCTGGATACCGTATATTTTTCCATGTATTCCGACATATCGATCCGGATCATGGCACGCTGATCATCGAACAGTTCCTCCGCCAGTGCGCGGGCGAGTTCCGTTTTTCCCACACCGGTCGGTCCGAGGAAAATGAAGGATGCCGTGGGGCGGTTGGGATCTTTCAATCCGGCGCGGGACCGGAGAACTGCATCGGACACCGTTTCCACAGCTTCATCCTGCCCGATGACCCGTTTGTGGAGTTCTTCCCCGAGATGCAGCAGTTTTTCCCGTTCACTCTGCACCAGTTTGGCAACAGGGATCCGGGTCCAGCGACTGACGATCTCCGCAATATCCTCTTCCGTCACTTCCTCTTTCAGCAGACGGTTTTCGGACTGCGCCGCATCTGCCGCGCGTTTTTCCACAGCGGCGATTTGTTTTTCGATGCCGGGGATCACGGAAAAACGCAGTTCGCCCGCCCGTTCAAAATCCGATTCCCGTTCCGCTTTGTCCAGCTGCATTTTGGCAAGGTCCAGACTTTCCCGGAGCGTCCGGGTCTCGCCGATGGCGTTCTTTTCCGCATCCCAGGCAGCACGGAACGCACGGACTTTTTCCTGTACGTCCGCCAGATCTTTTTCCAGTTCCTCCCGGCGTGCATGGGAAGCGGCGTCCGTTTCTTTTTTCAGGGCGGAGAGTTCGATCTCCATCCGCATAGCTTTCCGTTCCAGTTCGTCGATCTCAGTGGGACAGGAATCGATTTCCGTACGCAGTTTTGCGGCGGCTTCATCCATCAGGTCAATGGCTTTGTCCGGCAGGAAACGGTCCGCGATATATTTATCGGAAAGGGTTGCCGCTGCAACGATCGCAGCATCCCGGATCTTGACACCGTGATGCACTTCATACCGTTCTTTCAGTCCGCGCAGAATGGAAATGGTATCCTCCACATTGGGTTCCGGAACGAGAATGGACTGGAATCTGCGTTCCAGTGCAGGATCTTTTTCGATGTACTTGCGGTATTCGTCCAGCGTGGTGGCACCGATGCAATGGAGTTCACCGCGGGCAAGCATGGGCTTGAGCAGATTTCCGGCATCCATACTGCCTTCACTTGCTCCGGCACCCACGACTGTGTGGAGTTCGTCAATGAAAAGAATGATATCGCCTTTGGCGGACGACACTTCTTTCAGCACGGCTTTCAACCGTTCTTCAAATTCGCCGCGGTATTTCGCTCCGGCGATCAATGCCCCCATATCCAGCGCAATGATCCGTTTGTGTTTCAGGGAATCCGGCACATCGCCACGGATCACGCGGACAGCGAGACCTTCCACGATGGCGGTCTTACCCACTCCCGGTTCACCGATGAGAACGGGATTGTTTTTGGTGCGGCGGGCAAGGATCTGAATGGCGCGGCGGATCTCATCATCGCGTCCGATCACGGGATCAAGTTTATCTTCAGCAGCGCGGGCGGTCAGGTCTCTGCCGTATTTTTCCAGCGCTTCAAACGAATCTTCCGGATTTTCACTGGTGACGCGCTGATTGCCGCGGACGATCTTCAATGCCGTCAGATAGGATTCCGGCGTGATCTGAAAGGAGTTCAGCACTTCGCGGCACGAAGCGGAACGCTCCATGATCCCCCGGAACAGATGTTCCACACTGATGTATTCGTCCTTCATTTCTTCCGCATTCTGTTTGGCAAAAATGAGAACTTCGCTGAACTCACGGGATGTGTAAGGATGCTGCGCGCCCGACCCGGACACACGGGAAAGTTTGTCCAGAAGCTGATCCACTGCTTCGCCGAGGGGCGCGGCGGGAACATTCATGTGTTTGAGCAGGGAGGGGATCAACCCCTGTTCCTGATGGATCAGGGAATGGAGAAGGTGCGCCGGAGTGATTTCCGGATTGCCCTTTTCAATAGCAAGTTCCTGGGTGGCGAGCATGGCTTCACGGGATTTTTCTGTCAGTTTCTGCATATCCATCGTACTGTCTCCTTTTGTTTACGGTTCTGCCGTGTTATGGTTTGACAGCAGAATAAAAAGCAATTACCGTGCCAACTGCAAAAAAGGGGCTGAACTCCGCAGAAAACAGGCGGAATATGCGACATTTTGTCACAGCAAAAGTCACACCGTGCCAGTGCTGATCAACAGCGACACAATGACTCAGAAGCACCATTCTCCGTTGCGGAAAACCGGTACGCGGGTGCCGTCCGGCAGGATCCCGGTAATGTCCAGATCCGGGGCGCCGATCATAAAATCCACATGGATCATACTGTCGTTGACGCCCATCGCCCGGAGCTGTTCCTGCGTCATGTTTTCAAAGCCTTCCACACAATTTTCGAAGCCTCTGCCGAGTGCGAGATGACAGCTCGCATTTTCGTCAAAAAGAGTGTTGTAGAAAAGGATGCCCGTATTGTTGATGGGGGAATCGCAGGGGATCAGGGCACATTCACCCAAGCAGGGTGCGCCTTCATCCATGGCGATCATTTTTTCCAGCGCGTCCTGACCTTTTGCGGCGCGGACTTCAACGGCTTTTCCATTTTCAAACCGGATGGAAAAATCTTCGATCAGGCTGCCCTGCCATGACAGCGGTTTTGTGGAAAATACGATCCCTTCCGCCGCACCTTTCCGGGGCGTGGTGAAGATCTCCTCCGACGGGATATTGGGATTGAAAAGTCTGCCGGAAAGATCTTTTTCAGCAGCTCCGGCAAAAATTCCTTCCGGCATCAGCCCCACCGTAAGATCGGTCCCGTTGGCAGCTTTGTATTCCAGTTTTGCAAAACGGTAACGGTTCAACTGTTCACAGCGGCGGTGAATGGCTTCATTGTGCGCGTTCCAGTTGGCAATGGGGTCGCCATCCGCACGACTGGCGGAAAGAATGGCATCCCAGAGTCTGTCAATCGCATCCTGTCCGGTGAGACCGGGAAAGACTTTTTCCGCCCACGGCCGCCCGGGAACAGCGGCAATACACCACTGGAATTTGTTTTCCATAGCGTCGCGGAAAGGTTTGATCCGGGGGAACCGCGCCATTCTCGCCCGGGCGCGTTTGCCCTGATCGATCCCGTCCATTCCGTCCGGATCGTCCGAATCCAGCCAGAGGAATGCGGGCAGATGTTCGGAGCGCCAACGGAGTTTTTCGATCTCCCAATCTTCAATGGAAGAAAGTTTTTCTTCGGTTTGATAGATCTGATCCAGTTTTTCCAGCGGCATATCGGTCCACTCCACGCGGACACGGCTTGCGCCGCGCTGATAGCATTTTTCCACCACCATACGGACAAATTCCGGCTGGTCCAGAGACGCCAGCACCATAACTTCCTGACCGGGATCCGGGTTCAGACCTTTTTCCACGATCAGATCGGCGTATCGGCTCAATCTTTCCAGAGCGATCATTTTTTTTCCTTTATTCTTTTTTCCAGATTACGGATCTGCGCCTGACGCAGTTCATCCGGTTGAACGGGGATCTTTTTCAGCGCATCCAGCGCCGCTTCAAAGTCGCCGGACGCCATGGCACATTCTGCCATTTTTTCGTAAAGCCATTCTTTCTGATCGTTGTCTGTTCCGGCATTTTCAGCAACGATTTTGTACATGGCATAAGCCTGAACGAAATTTCTCTTTTTGAAAAAGAAATCACCGCGGATCACATGAAACTGACGGAAATATTCCTGCGCGATCCCGGCATCTGCAAACGATTTGAGCGAAGATTCCAGCACATTGAGCGAATCCGTTACGGCGGAATCATTCCCCAAAGCCAGATGCGTCCGCGCCAGCCAGAGATGGAGCGCCGGATCGTTGCGGCTTTCCGTATTGCGGACCGCTTCCAGAATATGGACAATATCAAGATGATCCCGTTCCAGTCTGCCGTCGGGAATCCGGCGGAACTCCCAGATCAGCCGGGCGGCGGCAACAGCGGCACCGGTCCGCGTCCGGATCGGCAGCGTCGCCTGCAGGGAATATGCCTTGAGTGCTTCAAGCATTTTTGCCGACGGCGGTTCATCGGAGATCCGTTCCGCTGCCGCAGCAAGAATATTGCATTTCTGTTCCGGCGTCAGAACAGCGTGTTTCTGAAGGGCATCCAGCGCATTGTCCCCTTCCAGTTCGATCTGACGGATGAAACAGCGGCTGAGCAGCGCGGCATCATTGCCGGCAAGGGCAAAAGCCGCAGGCAGATTGTGTCTGCCGGCACTGTTCAACAGGGTATTGATCGCTTCCAGTTTCGGATCGGCGGCAAAGGCGGGGATCACTGAAACGGACAGCAGAAAGATCAGCAGAAGATTCATGGTTTTCATTTTGTTCCGGCTCCTTTCTCCGTAAACAAGTCATCAAGGATCCGGTTTATTTCTTCCTGACGGGGAAGACGGGATGCGGCGGCAGATCCTGTTTTTTCCGCCGTAACTGCTTTCCGGACAAATATTTTCTGCAGATGACCGGCAGGCAGCATGATCCGTCCGGAATATGTTATGCCGTCAAGTTTCAACCGGAAACGCAGGGCGGGATCGCTTTTGCACCAGGGCAGCATCTTCTGCCACGGGATCGTGAACCGGAACACCGTCCCGGTCTCTTTTCCGTCCGTGATCACAGGACGGCGGGAAACCTCCACAGAATAAGGCGTTTCCGCCGGATTCATGGCGGCGAGATCGGCACGGAGAAATCCCGTTTCGTCCACGCTGCCGGGGGCGATGAGCAATTCAGGCAACACCCCGGTGAAAGGCTTTCCGGCACACTCAAACATGAGGGCGAATGTATCAGCAGACACGGTCCGGAGGGGCGGTATCAGGATATCCGCCGAATTGATGTGGATCAGATATTCTTTTTCTGCTGCGGCAAGAGGAAGTGCGGTGAACAGCAGCAGGATCAGCAGGAAAATATGTCTCATTTTTTCACCTCGGGCGTACTTTTCAGGATCCATTCAATGGCTTTCAGACGGAGATATTCGTCCTCCTCCTGTTCCTTCCGGATGCCGGACAGCCAGTTTTTAGCGTCTGCGGATCCGTGTTCCACCAGATACGCCAGATACGCGGATGTCCCTTTGTCCGGCAGTGTCAGGATGGGACCGGGACGGAATTCCAGCGTCCGCATCGGCTCTCCGGTACGGAACGGCAGAACGCGGACCGCAATGGGGATCTCTCCGGCGGGTTGTCCGTCAGCCAACAGTTCGATCGTACCGTTGTACAGACCGGCAGGGGCGTTGTTCGCCGTGACTTCCGCCAGAAAGACTTGGGGGCGGAACGGAGCATCGAACTCCACCTCTTTCAATGTTGCCGGGGCAGACTGGAAAAATCTCCGGGGCAGCTCCATTGTTCCTTCACGCAGATACGCTTTTTCGCCATCGGGATACAGGATCGCCGTTTCGTTGTACCGGCGGGCAATATCCACGCGGACGGCATCGGGATCTGTGGTGAACCGGAGGGGGATCAGGACGCTGGAAGAGAGGGGCGCAAACCGGCGAATATGACCGAGGCGGTCCGCGTCGGCGGGATTGTAAAAACCATGCTGAAGCACAGAGATCCGGACGGCATCCGACGGGATCTTCTGTTTGCCGTCTTTGCTGACAAGATCCGTTGCTTTCAGTTCAAATTTACCGATCTTTGCATAGGGATAGATCAGGAACGGCACATGGTCGCGGAGATTCTGCGCCATGACCAGACGCAACGGTTTGTCCAACGGCCGTTTGCCTTTTGCCATGGGGCGGTCGGGATCAAAATCATCCAACGCGGAAACCGGCAGATCAAACGCAGAAACGATCCAGCTGTGAACGCCGAACCGGAGCTGATCGGATACCCGGTCGAGGGATTCCAGACGGTCGAACAGCAGTTCGCGCTCCGCTTCCGTACAGCCGTATGTTTCCAGCCGGGGGAGCAATTCCAGCATGGACTGGGCGGTGGTGGTCAGGAAGGGATTGGCGTTCCGGGCGATGATCTCCCGCAGTTTGCCGCGGTAGGTATTGATTTCAGTTTCCGTCAGTTTGACCGGGTTCATTTCCGGCACGGTGAGAAAACCGTCGTACAATCTGATCCGTGCGATCCTGCCGAGAAATTTTCTGCCGGCATCCAGATAAACGATATTCAGTTCGGGGAGAAAACCACGGAGGCTGTCCTGAAGAACGCCGTCGATATAAAATTCCGCCAGTTGTTCCACTGTGGAATACCGGAAGGCAAAATCGTAAAACTTTCCGGGCTGCAAGGGCGTTTTGCCCTGAAGGACCACATCCGGTCCGAGCAGATCGCCGGATTTTGCAAACAGCCGCATGGTCGGCAGACCGCCTTTTCCGATGATCAGTTCAAAGGAACCGAAACCGACGGTCCGGATCTCCGGCTGTTCATTTTCAAACATTCCCGGCTCGTCATAAGCCAGACGGAAAAGCCCGGAAAATGTTTTCCCATCGGCTTGAAGGACTGTTCCGTGCGTCAGAACATACGCATCCCTCGTCCCGTTCAGGCGCACGGCATTTTTATCTGCGGCATATTTGCCCTGTTTTCCGATACCGATCCTATGTCCGGAAAGAGAAATGATCTGCCCGGGTACGGTACAGAAGTCGGCATCCATGACCGGTTTACAGTTCCGGGCGCATAATGCGATGGTGCCGGCAAAGCACGCGGCAACTGCAAATGATTTGTAAAAACTCCTTTTCAAATTCATCGGCATCACCAGGGTTTCAGGAAATTCAGCATATTTTCCGTGGTTGCTTTTTCAAAGGCATTGACAAAGGGATTGCGCACTTCGTCCGGAACTTCTGCGGCATGAGGCGAAACATACCCGCGCCAGGATCCGTACTGCTGCTGAAGACGACGGAACATGGCACTGTCAAAATCGATAATATACTTTGCCCACGCAGTGTTGTAGGCATTGGCTTCGGAATCAATGGCAAAAAGCAGTTTATCTGCAATGCCGTACCGGACAAGGATGAATTTCCGGAAAATCTCATCCCGGAAAATATCGGCTGCGCCCCAGGAGGTATCCACATACATATCCGGCGCATCTTTTCTCAAACTGTGAGCCTGACGGAGTTTGCCGAACAGGGCAATACATTCATCCGTCCACGGCCATGACACATGTGCCAGAGCAAAACGGACATCCGGCACATCCAGCAGACATTCAAATTTGCAGGGGCGGTTGAAATCGGAAGAGGGCATCCCGTCCCAGAGAATACCGGAGTGGAACAGAATGGGCATCCGCAGTTCTGCGGCTTTCCGGTAAGCGGCAAGACCTTCCGCCGGATAATAGGTGCTGCAAAGAACTTTGAGTCCGCGGATCCCCGCATTTTTTGCATATTCCACCTGAGCCGCGGCATCGGGTTCTGTGGGGTTGATCCAGTAGAAGGGATAAAATCCTTCCAGTCCGGCGCAGAAATCAAGCACATGCGCGATCCGTTCCTGCCAGGTGGGGGGCTGAGTCCCCTTCCAGAACAGTGTATCTGTGGGCGGCAGACTGAGGATCAGACCGCCGGTCACGCCGACGGAATGGGCTTTTTCGCGGAATTGTGCGGGTGTATCATTTTTGAACGGCATCAAATGAATGTGGCTGTCGTAAATCATACCGGGATAAATCCTTTCAAAACTTTAAATTTTTTATGACGGCTCTAACTTAACATTATATGATTTAAATGTCAAGGTATGATTTGCAGGAATCGGGGAAAAAGATGGACTTTTTCCGGCGCAAACACAACAGACACAACGCATTCAAACCATCTGAATCTGACCACAGTCCCCGGTCTGAATTTTCTTCCGGTCAGATCCGCCCGTTTCTGACAGCGTCCAGGATCCCGCGGCAGGTTCTGCGGAAACGGCATTTTGAACAGGAATCCGGCAGCATCGGCTCCGGCGGAAAGTCTGCCATCGCCACACATCCGTCGGGCCGGGTGAGCGCAAGCATCCCTGCACTTCCGGCATCGATCAGATCTGCCAGCGGAACCTGTTCTGTGGCGGGATCAGCCAGAAGATCCGGACTCAATCCCATATTCCCGCCGGTCATCTGAAACACATAAAATGCGGCTTTGCGTCCGTGGAATACAGTTCCGGCATAATGTCGCCACAAGGCAGCCTGGATCAGAAGATCCGGCAGTTCCGTTTCCGGATCGGCATTGAAATGATACATCACGGCAGTTCCGGGCTGCATGGTCCGGATCCCGCCATGGAGCCAGACGGGAAATGTATCGTGCCACGGAAAACGCAGAAATTCCTCATCCAGCCGCCAATCACCGGGCAGTAATTTTTCCGGCAAACGGGTGAAACCGGACTTCAGTAATTCCATATACGCAGCCCCGAACTGAGGCGCAAGTGACCGGATGATCCCGCCCGCGTCGCGGTATCCCTCCTCGTAATGATACGCCTCCAGCAATCCGGGCAGTTTCGGATCGGTGAAATACTGTTGATTTTCCAATCCGTTACGGAGACGGCGCATTGCCGCTTCCAGATGACGCATGAGGCTGCGGGCAAATTCCTCCCGGATCTTTTCCGGCGCAAGATGCAGATGCCGCACATCGCGCACTGCTTCCGCCACTGCACGTTCAAACCGGGAACTCAAAAAGAGATCACGGTCCGGCAGATGTTTTTCAAAATAAGCGTAACGGACAAGTGTATGGGCGTAACGGTTCCAGCCGCCTTGCGCCAGATGATAACGGATGAAATATGCCCGTTTGCAGAAACGGAACAGTTTATCGCGTCCCGCCGACCAGGAAAAATCTGTCACCGGCAATGGATGTCCGGCGATCGCAGCACGGATCACATCATTCTCAAAATCACGCATCAGACAGCCGAAACGGTGAATTCATCCAACAGGGCGAGCGCCTGATCTTTTTCAAAACAGGCGGGCAGGAGAGTCATACAGTTTGCCGTAGCGGCGGCAAGTCCCTGCCGGAACGCCTCCAGCGGATCGAGTCCGTCAAGAATACAGGAAAGCGTCACGCCGGAACAGGTGTCACCCGAACCGATGGGGTTGACCACTTTCACATCGGGAACGGAGATCCGGTACAACTGTCCGTCGCTGCGACCGGCAAACCACGCACCGGCAGGACCGTCTGTCACCGCCAGAAAACGGATGGCATATTGTTCAAAACAGGTACGGAACGCTTCTGCCGGATCCTCTTTTCCGGTCAGTTCCCGGAGTTCATCCAGATTGATTTTGAGCAGATCGGCACCATCTTCCAGCAACGGACCGGTATTTTTGAATGCGTCCACCAGAATGAATTTGCCGTGTTCCCGCGCTTTGGCAGCGGTCCGCGCATAAAAAAATTCATTGATCCCGGGCGGATAAGTCCCGCAGACCGCCAGAGCATCCGCCGACGGGATCGCGGCACAACAGGATTCAAACAGGGCGGCGGCTTCCATGGGCGGGACCGCCGGAGCGGGTTCGATCAGTTCGGTCATCACCTGATCTGAAGCGGAAAGCGCCGTTGTGCAGGTCCGCGTTTCGCCCGGCGTCTCCACGCTGATATTGGCGATTTTTTCCTGCCACAATCCCTTCCGCACCCGTTTTCCGGCATCTCCTGCAAGAAATTGAAATACCGTACATTCCGCCAGACCCCAATTTTTCACCGCCCGGGCGAAGTTGATCCCCTTTCCCGACGGCATCATTTCCATAGACGATGCCCGGTTGATGCCGCCCCGTTCAAAATGTTCAAATATCAGGGTCTTCTGCCATGAAGGATTCAGTCCGGCAACACAGATTTTTTTCATTTCAACATTCCTCCGTTCCGGGATCTCAGTTTTTATTCGTGCAGTTCAATGGGATCGGGTTCCACCGGCGGGATCGAACCGGAACGGTCCCGATTGAAATAAATGATCCAGAAGATCATGCAGATCAATGTCACCAGCAGAAGCAGAAACAGCAGGATATTGATCCGCTGCACCCGATCGCAGGGGACCGGCTCCGCGTCTTCCGCAGCATCCGTCTGAGACGGCAGAGGCAGATGGAAGAGAAACGCCTCCAGATCAGCCCGCAGAGCCTCCGGTGTCTGATACCGTTTTTCCGGATCCGCCTCCAGACAACGCATGATCACCATATCCAGTTCCGCCGGGATATCCGCCACGACAGCAGAAGGCGGCAGCGGCGGGATCAACCGCATCACCTGCAGTTTGGATGCATCGTGGGAATCATAAGGCAACTTTCCGGTCACGAGTTGATACATCGTAACGCCCAGCGCATAAATATCTGCCCGGATATCACAGTTCTGTGCGTCGAGCGTCTGTTCCGGAGCGGCATATTCCGGAGTGCCGAGTCCGGTAAAATAAGCGGTTTCCGATCCGGAATAATTCTGTTGGGCGCGGATGCCCTTTTCGTGAAGATCGATTTTCGCCAGACCGAGGTCGGAAAGTTTGCAGACACCTTCGTTGTCCAGCATGATATTATCCGGCTTGATGTCACGGTGAACGATGCCGAGTTTATTGGCTTCGCCCAGCGCACAGGCGGCAGATGCACCCACTTCAGCTGTCCGGACGGCACTCAGTTTTCCCCGTTCGTGAAGTGCATTCTGGAATGTGCCGCCGCCGATATATTCCAGCACCAGATAAGGTGCGCCGTTTTCATCGAATCCGAAGTCATAGACCCGGACGATATTCGGATGGGAAAGTTTGGCACAGATCCGTG
Source organism: Victivallales bacterium (assembly GCA_045589595.1). Lineage (GTDB taxonomy): Bacteria > Verrucomicrobiota > Lentisphaeria > Victivallales > UBA1829 > SIG77. Next base: position 39,952 of record JAZNPK010000011.1, on the reverse strand, counting down.
CCGATTTGATAAAGCGTTCCCGCTGGGAGTCGTTCCGGGCGTATTCCTGACGCAGAACTTTCACCGCCACCGGCAGTCCCAGTTGAGGATGGGTCCCCTTGAAGACTTTACCCATACCGCCGCACCCGATAAGACCTTCAATGGGATAAGGTCCGATCCGGAGCGGCGGCGGGTCGTCCACCTGCGTAAATTCGCACAGGATCGTCTTTTCATCAAGATCAAAATGATGCCCGCAGACACATTCGACATGACAGCCGTGTTCTGCGTGTTCGATCTCCGAGCGTTTCCGGCAGGCTGGACAAATGATCAACACGGGATATGGATTCCAAGTTTCTTCAAGTCTTCATGCAATTTTTCTGCGTTGAAGACTTCGCCGGGACGCCATTTTCCCCTGTATTCCAGAGTCGGCACCACCCAGTCTTCTCCGCCGTTCACTTCCACGATCCTTGCTTCCAGTTCCGGGTCCACATGATCCATATCGATCATTTCAAATGGAATGTTGTGATCCCGCAGAAAATCAATCGTGGCGCTGCAATGCGGACACCACACCGTTTTATATACTTTCAGCATCGTCGTTTCTCCTGTTCTTTTCGCGCACGCGAATGCGCGGTATCGTCCTCCCTCATAATGCTTACGCTTATCAGGCAGAGACAGATCCCGGCAGTTAATGTAATACAACTGCCGGAATTTGTCAAGGTTTCATACGAAAAAATATGAGCCGGTCCCGCCTTACATACTGCGCTGGAGACCGATCACAACACCGCGGAGGGGCAATTCATTCTGAGGGATCAGGAAACTCGGTTTGCCCGCTGAACCTGTTTTCAGTTCACAAACTCCGTTCCGGTTGTTCAGACAGCTGCAGAGAACTCCTTTTCCGTCCGGGTCTTCCGTCAACAGAAGATCACCTTTGAGGACCGGCGAACCGGCAGGTTTCCGGAGCAGAAGCATGTCACCGTCAAAGATCCCCAGCGGTTCAAAAGACGATCCTGTGACATGGAGCGCAAAAACATCTTTCTCCCCGACAGTGCGGCTGAACAGACGGGAATCGCAGATCAATTCCTTGCCGGGTACCGGATTTTCCGTCAGAGATGCCGAATCCAGAACCGGCACCGTCTGCGCACCGGCGGGAACGCGGGAGCGTTTGCCGCTTTTCATCAGGCTGATGCTGCGTGCTTTGGAACTGCGCTGAAGTACGGATTTCTTCTGCAGGGCGCGGATGTGAGCAAATACTGTGGATGTCTTGATCCCGAAATGTTCCGCGATCTCATAAATCGTCGGCGCCATCCCCATGACTCCGGTAAATTCACGGATGAATTCCACGATCTTTTTTTGTTTGCCTGTCAGTCCTTTCATAAGAACTTCCCCCCTCTCTTTTTTGCGTTACTTTTGTGCTTAATGCGGCTCCCTCTGCCGCAATACAGATTATTTGTTAGACAGATATTTTCGCGAAAAAGAGGCCCCCGTTTTTGAAAAAATCAAATTTTTACATCACCGCCCGCCCCGATCTGTGCAGGGCGGGCATCACAATTTTATCTGCCAAGCATCAGATCTCTGAACTCAGAAAGGCTGATCTTTCTGCCGTAAGGCGAATATTCAAAAAATTCTGCATATTCTGCCGCTCTGCCAACTTCTTCTCCGAAAATTTCGATCAGAGCCGCCCGGTTGTCATCAGCCGCCTGTTTGAAACGTTTGCCCCAGTTGAAAAGCAGATAGGCTTTCTTTTCCTCCCAGCTCGCGGATGTGTCAAATTCTTTTTTGCTGATCTCCCACGAAAGAAATTCATACACCTGAGAAACATGACAATCCAGCATCCGGCATTTCTCATCCAGCACATCGTCGATGATCACTGCCGCATCGGGGCGGATGGGGCGCGGATCGGTAAAGGCATCCCAGACACATCCGAACACAGGATTGACTTCCGGAATGGGCGCATCCGGACAGAACGCGGGGACTTGCGTCAGGTATGCCGCATCCTGCACCAGCTGAGCGGCGGCACGGTGGTCCGCGTGATAATCACACAGACGGTGTCCCAGAACCACATCGGGCTTGAACTCACGGATGATGCGGATGACTTTTTTACGGTTTTCCACCGTCGGCATCAGTTCGCAATCGTGATTTTCCAGCATCACATCATATTCATAAAGACCTGCTGTTTCTTTGACCGCCTGCGTTTCTCCGTACCGGCGGCGGGCAAGTTCTTCACCGGATATGACATGGTGTCCGCAATCGCCGTTGCAAACGGATACAAATTTCACAAGGTGTCCCGCCCGGATCAGCCGGGCAGCCGTTCCGCCGAACTTGATATCGCAGTCATCCGGATGCGCTCCGAACATGAGATAACGGTTTTGTTTTGTCATGGATTCATTCCTTTCCGGTATGTTGTTTTTAAATATTGCAGTTAATGCAGTCTTTCCGCCGGGATTTGTCAAAGCGCGCTCCGGTTCAATCATCTCCGTTGACCAGATGCGGTGCCGCGATCACTGCCACATCATCGGATCTGCATGTTTCCCCGGCAATACGCCGGAAAAGTTCCTCCAGACCGAGTTCAGCTCCGGTCCGCGCGCCCATATCGATCGAGGCGGGGCGGGGATAAAGACCTGTCAGATATTCATTCGTCCGGTTGCAGGATACGATCCGGGGAAATTCCTCCGGCGCCGAACAGCCGTCACGCCGGAGCACGCGGTGCAGCACCGCAGTCAACCGGTCTTCCGGCGAAAATATACCATCAGCGGCACGGATCTGTTTCATGATCCGGCGATTGAACACGGATTCCAGTTCTTCCTCCGTACAATTTTCCAGTACCGCCCCTTCCGGCAGACGGAGACGGACCATGCCGCATTTCAAATGTTTCGCCCGTGCAAAAAATTCAAACCGGAACCCGTCCAGACGGGCAGGGAATCCCGGATTCAGACTGGCTATGGAGAGACACACGGTTTTTCCGCATCCCTGCCCCAACAGATAACGGGCGGCAATGCGCCCCGCAAATTCATTGCCCATCAGCACGGAACGCTGTCCCGCTTTTGTGCGGTAACTGTTCAGCCACACATGGGGAATGTGGGCGAGGACCTGCTCATGATCCCGGTCCTCCACATCGTGTCCGATCAACAGCAAACCTGCCAGTCCGCCGCGCAGATGCCGGGATTCCAGTTCCTGCGGATGCAGATCCGCCGGCAGAAGCTGCAGATTCCATTTCCGGGGCAGAAGTTCCGTGATCCCCCGCAATTTATTCAGGATCACCCGGGGATCCGCCTCACATCCGGGCAGCAGCAGCACGCCGATATTCCCGCCGGGATCCGGTCCGCCGCGGCGCCGGGGCGCATGACTGCCGAGTGAATCCAATATCTGAAACACCTTCCGGCGTTTCACATCCGACACCACATCCGAACCGTTGAGGATCCGGGAAACTGTCGCTGCGGAAACACCCGCCATTGCGGCAATTTCACGCACGGTCATACGCTTTTTCATTGTCTTTTCTGCTCCCGGGGAAACCGTTTTTCTTTTCTCTGATCCGGTGTATAATGTAGCAATGTTTCAGGAATGTTTCAAGATTTGTTTCAGAAAAATCCTGCCTTTTTCTCGCCTTCTTTCTCCCCGCGTGATACGGTATCTTCCGGCACAACTCAACACAACTGGAAAGGACGGAAACATGACACCTTACGAATACCGCGGGATCATTGTCCCTGCAATTACCCCCCTTGCCGATCCGGAAACAGTGGATCTGAATGCGCTCGGACCATTTTTTGAACATCTGATCCGGGGCGGCGTGGATGGGATATTCATTCTCGGCACCACCGGTGAAGGTCCCATGCTGACCTTGTCCCAGCAGAAAACAATGATCGTGGAATCTGTAAAGATCATCTCCGGCAGAGTGCCTCTTCTGGCAGGGATCTCCGGCGCATCCGGGGCGGAAACGGTGGAGCTGGGCACCTTTGCGCTGTCGGCGGGCGCGGATGCTGTTGTGGCGGCAGTGCCCTGTTATCTTCCGGCGGACAGTGCGGAGGAGATCATTGATTTTTATACGGTCCTCGCCAAACATTTTCCGGGAAAAATCTTTGTTTACAATATGCCGGGAATGACGAAGATCGCCTTTTCCACGGATCTGGCTGTGAAACTGCTGGAAATCGACGGCATTGCCGGATACAAGGACAGCGCCGGTGATCCGGACGCCCTGCGACAGGTGATCGCACGCACAAAACATCTGGGCAAACCTGTCTTTACCGGACCGGAACACCTTACGGCGGAAATGATGTCTGCGGGAGCTGCCGGGGGCGTCAACGGAGGCGCCAATGTGGATCCGGCACTTTTTGTCCGTCTTGCTGCCGCCGCCCGGACCGGAGATATTGCCGCGCTGCAGGACGCACAGATGGAAGTCCTTGCATTTCAAAAGATTTACGGCACACCGGTTACCGCCGGGAATGTGGTGCGGGGTTTGAAATATGCGCTGTCGGAAATGGGATTGATCAGAAATATCACGGCATTTCCGCTGAAACCGCTTGAAAAGTGAGGGGCAGGATATACTTTAACTCTGTATCGTGATCCAATCAACTCAAGGAGATCTCACCCCATGAAACTGATCGCAAATGAAACCATTTTCTACCGTTCACCGGATCCTGCCGGATTGTACTGTTATACGCCGTGGATCGATCACGGATTCAACGGCCGTCTGGTGGCATCCTTTGACATTGCCGGAAAGTCCCTCTGCAACGAGGCGGGTCCCAAATCTAAACACGGCGATTACGGCGCGAATCAGTTGCGGATCTATGTCTCTGACGACAACGGCTTCACGTGGCGCGAGACCGGGCGTCTGCCCATGCTTCACGCCCGGGTATTCACCGCCGGAAACGCCATGTATGCACTGGGACACGGGGGCGATCTGCTCATTGCGCGCAGCGACGACAACGGGGAAACCTGGGGCGAAGCGGTCTGTCTGGACAACTCCCCGTTCTGGCATCAGAGCGCGGGCAGTTACGAGCGTCTGAACGGAAAAATCTACATCACCATGGAAATGACGCCCCGGACAGATATTTTTGCAGGCGGCGGCGGCGACCCCATCCTCATGTGCGCAAAGGAAACGGACGATCTGACAAAACGGGAAAACTGGACTTTCTCCAACCGGCTGCGCTATGCGGAGACGGCGTCCCGGTATCCTGTCCCCGGCAACGGAAAATTCACCAACTGGCTGGAATCCAGTGTGGTCCTGCAGCGGAACCCGGACAGTATTTTTTCCGGAGAACTTCTGATTTATCTGCGTGTTCAGCATCCGGAATTTCCCGATACCGCCATTCTGCTCCGGGGCAGAGAACATGCAGACGGCTCTCTGACGGTCGAAACCATTTCGGATCAACTTTTTTATATCCCGTTTCCCGGCGGATTCATGAAGTTCCACATCCTCTGGGACGAACCGTCAAAACGGTACTGGCTGATCGCTTCCCGGTCGCGGGTCACAACATTTATGAAAGCGGAAACGACTCCCCGCGACATCCTCTGGTTCAATGAACGGCGCAAACTGGAACTTTTCTCCTCGGAAAACGGGTTCGACTGGTGTTCCGCAGGCGTGGTGGCATACGGCGAAACAGAACTGGAATCGCGCCATTACGCGTCCATTGTCATCACGGGCGATGATATGCTTGTTCTGAGCCGGTCCGGTGACAAAGAGGCGGTCAATACACACGATACGGATATGATCACTCTGCACCGGATCAAAAATTTCCGGGATCTCGCGTAAAAATCACTCCGTCACATCCACGGAGACCGTGCCGTCGGAAAGGATCGCATTCAGGTGTCCGGCGGCTTTTGCGCCGCCCACAGTCGTTACGGGTTTGCCGGTCACCGGATCTTTCAGGATGGCAAAGCCCCGCCGCACCGTGTTCATGGGCGAACAGAGCCGCACTGTATTTTCCGCCTGGATCAGACGCTGCTGCAAACCGGCGGCATGTCCGCTGATCAGATCGAATATGCGGTCCGCCGCCATATCCACCCGCTGTTTCCGTTCCTGATTGCTCCGTTCCATCCGCTGGAGGATATTGGGGAGACGGACTTTTTCCAGCCGTTTTTCCGACTGCAGCAGTGCCACACGCATGGCATTGGTGATCCGGTTGGTAAACTGGCGGATATCCCGGCGGAGCGTATCTTTTTCCGGTACAAGCATTTCTGCTGCAGCCGACGGCGTCGGTGCGCGCATATCCGCCGTAAAATCTGCAATGGTGAAATCGATTTCGTGTCCCACTGCGCTGACAACCGGGATCTCACTTGCGGCAATGGCACGCGCCAACACTTCTTCATTGAATGGCCACAGATCTTCCAGCGAGCCGCCGCCCCGGGTCAGAACGATCACATCCACGCCGCCGGTACGGTTGAAAAAACGGATGGCTGCCGCCAGTTTGTTTTCCGCCCCCTTCCCCTGGACCGGAGCGGGACAGATCCGCAGTTCAAGACCGGGAAAACGGCGTGTTGCCACCTGAATAAAGTCGCGGACTGCCGCCCCGGACGGGGATGTGATCAGCCCGATCCGTCTGCAGAAAAAGGGAATTTCTTTTTTCCGGGCTTCGTCAAACAATCCTTCGGCGGCAAGTTTCCGTTTCAGCGCATCAAACTGTTCCTGCAGGGTCCCCACACCTTTCAGGCGGATGGAGCGGACATTCATCTGAAATTCCCCGCCCGCCTGATACAATGTGAGTTTACCCAGCAGTTCCACTTCCGCGCCCTGACGCAGATCCAGTGCGCGGCATTGGGCGGCACCATTGAAAAAGACCGCACGCATCTGCGAAAAACGGTCCTTGACCGTCATATAAACGTGACCGGAACGGTGAATGGTCAGATTGCCGATCTCGCCGCAGACTCGGATCGGCAGCAGGCTCTGTTCCAGAAGTTCCCGCACCATGGCAGTGACTTCGGAAACACTCCAGATCTGTTCACGGGCATCATCCATGAACATCATCTTTCAGTGCATCTGCGGTTCCGGCAGGGATCACACCGCCACAGCTGACGATCAGTTTCATAGCGTCTGAAACGCTCATATCAAGAAAAATACAATCTTCTCGCGGCAGGAAAAAGAGAAATCCGCTGGTGGGGTTGGGCGTTGTCGGAATAAATACACTGACCATATCCCGGTCGCCGAGTTTCCGGGTGACTTCAAAAGATTCCCGGTTTTCGTTGGTAAGAAAACCGATCGCCCACGATCCGCGCCGGGGATATTCAAACAGCACCACCTGATGGAACATATTGCCGCCTTTTGCGCCCCAGACGGCATCGCCGATCTGTTTGCAGGTCGAATAAATAAAATTGATGATCGGCACTTTCAGCAGAAGCTGCTGCGCCGCCCGGAGCAGACGCTGTCCCAACGCCAGTTTCGTCAACGCTCCGGCAAGGACCAGCAGCAGAAACATGCAGAAGAGACACAGCACCCGGATCAACTGCATCCGCCAGAAGGGAGAGATCGCTTCGATCCGCGGCAGCCGGTCGGCAAACATAACGCCCCAGGATGTCAGGGAATCATAAATGATCCAACCGATCCACAGAGAAAGAAAGATGGGAATGACCACAAATACGCCGGTAATGGCGGCATTGCGGATCTTCGCGGCGAAAGATGTTTTTGCCGGAGCGGGGTCAGGCATTTTCCGCGCCCTCTTCATCCAGCAGCATCAGACGGAGGGTCTTGATCCTGCGCGTATCGGCGTCAAGCACTTTGACTTTCAGCCGGTTGGGGATCACATATTCCGTGCCGGGTTCCGGGATCCTGCCCAGTTCGGAGCAGATGTAGCCGCCGATGGTATCGGTATCTTCATCTTCCGGCAGATCCACATCGGCGATCTCATTGACGATGGAAACGGATGTTCTGCCTTCCAGTTCAATGGAGCCGTCGGGCATCTGCTGGGGGCGTTTTTCAAAATCCTGCTCCGTATCGTATTCGTCATGGACTTCGCCCACGATCTCCTCAATGATATCCTCAAAGGTGACAACGCCGGACGTCCCGCCGAACTCGTCAATGATCACAGCAAAGTGATTCCGGGACCGTTTGATCTCTTCCAGCAGTTCCGCCACTTCTTTCGTCTCAGGAATGAAGATCGGTGTATGAGCGAGCTGCAGCAGGGATTTGCCCGATGTATTCTTTTCATCCAGAAAATCTTTGGCGTAAAGAATACCTTTGATCTCGTCAATGTTTCTGCCGTAAACGGGGATCCGGCTGTGACCCGACTCAATAAAAAGTTTTTTCGCATCCGCCACCGAGGAACTGCCGGAAATGGCAAACAGGTCCACGCGGGGCGTCATGATCTCGCGCACAGACATATCGCCGATCTCAAGGATCCCGCGGATCATCTGTTTTTCACCTTCCTGAAGGTCGCTGTTGGCATCATCCGCGTAATTATCCACGTAGGACATGATCTCGTCTTCCACACTGACTTTTTCATCGCCGTGTTCCAGTTTATGCCAGTCCTCCGTGGTATCGGTCACTTTTTCAAGGATCCACACAAAGGGCAGAAAAACGGATCTGGAAAGAAAATAAAGCGGGGGAATCGCCGTCCGGAGCATGAAAATATACAGCCGGTACAGAATAAAACGGGCAAACAGTTCGCAGAGCATACTCGCAGCGGTAATGGCAACGATAATACCCGCCCACCACCATTTCCGGGCAAATTCCGCCCCCATAAGGTTGACCAGCACCAGATATCCCAGCACGCCCACCAGAGACGCACTGACGAACATCAGCATTTTCAGAACGGCGCGGAGCCCGTCGTCGTGCTCCATCCATATTTCCATTTTTTCCGCCAGTTTCGGATTGGTGTTTTCCACTTTGCGGATCCTGCCGCCGGAGAGACTGTCGAACGCCTCAAACACGCAGGTCAGCCAGAGCAGCAGCAGAAATGCAACGCCCAGAAGTTCATAGTAATACACAGATGCCATTGTTATGCCTCAGCTTTCCGGAAAATGGATGCCAGATCAAACTCCTGTCTGATCACTGCCATGACCCGTTTTTCGGCGCGGCGCATCTTCCGTTTCAATTCAGGTTTCAAATCATCTTCTCCGGCTGCATGGAGCAGTCCGTGGGTCAGATAAAGCGTTATTTCCTCCGCATAGGGCAGATCCCGTTTCGCAGCTTCACGATCCGCAACTGTCGGGCAGATCAGTATGTCAACTCCGCCGTCAAAATCTCCGTCACTTTCGCGGTAATCAAAGCAAATGACGTCTGTATCTCCAATATGACGGAGATAATCCCAGTTCACTTCCGTCATTTTTTCAGATGACAGAAAACTGACGCCCAGGTTTCCGTCATCCGTCAAACCGGTTCCAGCCAATCCGGCAATGCGTTCGGCAAGCCGTCTGACCTTCCGGGGATCCGGTCGGAGAAATCGTTTTTCTGTGCGCCACGAAATGGAAATATTCATATCTGTTCTGCTTCCCTGCCGGTTTTGACTCCGGGATAAGAAATACGCTTTTTGTGCATGGAGATCAGCGTGTCAATAAAAGCGTTGCGGACAATATACATCTCTTTCAGGGACAACCGGGAGTCGTTCAGTTGTCCGGCTTTCTGTTTCCGTTCAAACACCAGTTCCACCATTTCGCGGATGGTCTCCGGCGTCATTTTTTCGATACTCTGGACCGCGGCTTCACTGCAATCCGCCAGAGATACCAGGATCACTTCTTTTTCTTCCGGCAGCGGACCGTTGTAACGGTAATCTTTTTCCTGCAGACCGTCTGTACCGCCATTCTGTTTCGCCTGTTCGTAGAAGAATGAAATAAAGTCCGTGCCGTGATGAGAACTGATCGCATCCTGAAGCAGTTTGGGCAAACGGTATTTTTTCGCCAGTTCCAGACCGTGGGTCACGTGTTCGCGGATGATCCCCGCACTTTCCAGCGGCGGCATACCGGTCAGCATATTTTCGCCCGGCGCATTGTTTTCCGTGAACATCCCGGGATATTTCAGTTTCCCCACATCATGGAACAACGCGCACGCCTGAACACGCACAGGATCAAGTCCGATCGCGCGGGCGGCATTTTCCGCCAGCAACGCCACACGCTCGCAGTGATGATAAGTCCCCGGCGCATTCAACTGCAGCTCTTTCAACAACTTATGATTTCTGTCCGTAAATGAGAGATAGGACATATTGGAGACGACGCCGAACAATGATTCCAGCAGAAACAGGATCAACAGCGCCAGCAGAGCTGTGATCATCCCCGATGCCAGCGGCACGGCGCCCAGACCGATCAGGATCGTCCGCGCACGATAGGCAAACCGGGGCGTCATTTCCTTTGTACCGGGCTTGAAAACCTGAATACCGAGGATCTTGCCGTCGTCCTCCGCTTTGTCCGCCTGTTCCGCCGTCTTGACCGGCACCGGCAGTTCGGTCATTGCCTTTCCGGCTTCAAGGGCGCCGTCCATTTCGCTGCGGAACAGATAATCGCCGGCAAACACCGCCGCCGCAAACGCAGTCGTCAGTGTACAGGCGAGGAAGGAACGGATAAAAAATTTCTTATAGTCCGTGGTGTAACGCACCACAAAACCGGCAGTACCGCAAACCAGCAGCCCCGTCAGCACAGTGGGGAAGGAATTTCCCAGCGCCAATGCTGCGATCCCGCCGGTAAAGAGACCGATAAAAATCGCCGTCCGGAACCCGAAGATCACCGAGATCAGCAGCGTCGGCACTGCCAGCGGCAACACCAGAAAGATCAGCAGCTGGGGGATCTCAAGCGCATCCGTCAACTGGAAAAAGAGTCCCGCGACCACACGGAACGCCAACAGCGTGATGATCGTAATGCCACCCATCAGCCAGATGGACCGGTTGCTCCGGGCAACTTCCGGGTGGATGTGGACAATGTAAATACAGATGAAAAAGACCATTGCCAGCACCATGGCGGCTTTATGGATCATCGGCAGATATTTCACTTTCAGATTCAGTCCGCTTCTGGCGTTCAGTGCTTCCTGATACGCTTTGTACAGCATCACTTCGTCCGCTGTCAGACTGGAAGATTTCGGGATCAGGATCTGCCCGCTCAGGATCTCCTGATAGACCTGCGCTTTGTTCCGCGCCTCTGCACGGCGGCGACCGGTCTCACGCTCATCATAACTCAAGGTACTTTTCATCAAACCCTGAAACAGCGCATGGATCTCCGCCTGGACTTTGCCGTCCGGGTCCGCTGAAAATGCCAGATGACGGCATACATCGGCAGTCATCCGTTCCACCATTCCCTGAAGACGCATAAATGATGTTGCCGGAACCGGGACCGTTCTGCGCCATCCTTCGGAATCGCAGCACACAAGAATACGCTCGTTGGCAATCAGATGTTCCGTTCCCGCAGTTTCCACATTCCGGGGCAGGATACCGTTCCGGACAATATCTTTCCACGCGGCAAAACAGGTGTCAAGCCGTTGCGCCACAGCCACATCCCGGAAAACTTCCGCCGCCTCTTTTGAAAGACGCTGGACTTTGGATTTCACCGAATCCGGATCAAGACTTTCCTGAATGGAATAGGACCGGTTCGCTTCCAGTGACCGGATACGGCTGCGGATCTCATTGAACAATTCATCCAATGCCGCCAGCTGGGCATTACGCTCCTCCCCGTTCAACTGATAATAGTGGGGAACACGCTCCTCCGCCGCATCTCCGGCTTTCCGCGACGCTTCACGATCGTTATACTGGAAACTGATATTGGAATAAATGGGCGACTGCAGAGACATCCCCACTGCCACTTCCGGCGCATCCGCTTCCGCCGGGATCAGGATCAGGATCACAAAGCAGATGAACATGACAAATGTGAGGATCACCGCCGAAATAACCGGCGAACGTGAAAAGATCTGATGCAGTTTCGACCGCAATTCTGAAATCATGACTGCTCCTCCGTTTCAGGCTGTTCCGACACCGCCGCACTGTGTTTCTGTTCGTAAGCGTTGACGATCTTTTCCACCAGACGGTGCCGCACCACATCTCCGGATCCGAAACGGCAGACCGCGATCTCCGGAATATGTTCCAGACGCCGCACGGCATCCAGCAGACCGGAGGCTTTCCGGTGGGGCAGGTCTGTCTGGGACGGGTCGCCGCAGATCACGCAGTGGGATTTGAATCCGAGACGCGTCAGAAACATCAGCATCTGTTCCGGCGTGGCGTTCTGGGCTTCGTCAAGGATCACAAAGGCGTTGTTCAGCGTCCTGCCCCGCATGAATGCCAACGGCGCAACTTCGATCACATTCCGGGCGATCAACTGTTCCGCATCGGCAAAATCCACCATATCATAAAGCGCATCATAGAGCGGACGCAGATACGGATTGATCTTTTCCTCCAGTTTGCCGGGGAGAAATCCCAGATTTTCGCCCGCTTCGACCGCAGGACGGGTCAGAATGATCCGGTCCCATTCTCCGGCAAGAAGACCGGAAACCGCCATCGCCATCGCAAGATAAGTTTTGCCCGTACCGGCAGGTCCGATCCCGAAGACTACAGGCATTTTCCGCAGCGCACGGACATATTCCAGCTGGACGGGTGTCCGGGGCATGATCTCACGTTTGCGGGGCGCAACTTTGATCCGTTCTGCAAAAAGATCTTTCAGGTCACCGGTACGGTTTTCAGCCGCGGCAGAAAGAATACGGTCGAAATCCTGCTGGAGCAGGGGGATCCCGGTCATCCGGTACATTTCCTGCAAAGAATCCAGAAACCGTTCAGCGGTTGCCGCGTCACCGCTCTCCGGCAGGACCCAGTTGTCGCGGGAGACAAAATGGATCCCCAGCCGTTCCGAGGCAAGTTTGAGATTGCCGGTCAGATCACCGGCAAAAATTGCAAGAAGCGTGGCAGCGCTGTCAAAATAACAACGCTGTCCGCCTGACTCCCTTTGTTGTTCCGCCGATCGCGGAACACCGTCGTCAGACGACGGTTCGTCCTTTATCTTCATAAGATTATTTTTCAGGTGTTTCGGCAGCCTTCAATGCAGGGATCTGCAGCTTCATCTTCGGGGACAACCGATTCGGGTTTTTCAGAACATTTTTGTTGGCATTGTAGATGAATACCCAATGCGCAGCATTTTTGTACTGCTTGAGCGCGATCGCGCTGAGACTGTCGTCTTTCTGCACAATATATTCTGTGGCAGGCTTGGAACTGTCCACCACCATGCGGACACTCTTTTTGACGGGGGCAGGAACTTTTTTCCCGGCAGCCGGAGCAGCGGGAGCAGGAGCCGGAGCGGCAGGCATCACCAGAGAAACACTGGCGATTTTTTCCTGACGGCAGAGATCCAGCACGGCATTGACTTTACCGGCGGGAACTTTGGCAGTCTGGGGATAGACGATCGCCACAGATGCCGCACCGTGAGCTTTCACAATGGCTTTCAGGTATTTCTGAACGATTTCCATCGGCAGAACGACACCGTTCACCAGACAATCGCCCTTTTCCGTAATATCCAGACGGACTTTGTCCGGGACCGGAGCGTAGAGGATCGGATATTTTGCTTTTTCCACTTCGTCGATCACCGGAGCAGGTGCCACCGGAGCAGGTGCGGGTGCTTCGATCACTGCCGGAGCCGGAGCCTGGGGCTTCGCAGCGAACAGTGCTTCATAATCGGCGTTTCCAACCGGAGCATCCTTTGTGGGCTGCCAATCGGGGTAAGCCGCCTTGATGGCGGGACTCCATGTCTGGGCCTGAGGATCATCAGGTACAGGCACATCCTGTTTGGTCTGACATGCCGTCAGGGCAAGCAACATCATTCCAGCTGCGGGAAAGATCCATTTTGAACTCATAACCGAACCTCCTGATTTTGTTTGTTTTATCTTCTGCAGAATTATTCACAGCGGCGCAGCACAATGACACCATTGTGACCGCCGAACCCGAGGTTCGTATTGACCGCAATATCGACTTTCCGTTCACGCGCCGTGTTGGGCGTGCAATCCAGATCGCAATCCGGATCGGGCGTAGTATAGTTGATCGTCGGCGGAATGATCCCCGACTGAATGACTTTGGCGCAGATGATCGTTTCAAAACCGCCGGCTGCCCCAAGACCATGTCCCATGGTACCTTTGGTACTGCTCATGGCGATTTTGCGGGCATCTTCGCCGAACACCGTTTTGATCGCCTGAGTCTCGTACATATCGTTCAGATGCGTACTGGTCCCGTGGGCATTGATGTAATCGACAAGCGAACGGTCGATCTGTGCAGAACGCAGCGCCATGGCAATGGCTCTGGCGGCACCGTCACCGTTGGGCGCGGGGCTCGTGATGTGATAAGCATCTCCGGTGGCACCGGCTCCGGCAATTTCCGCGTAGATCTTCGCACCACGCGCCTTCGCGTGTTCATATTCTTCAAGGATCAGAATACCGGCACCTTCACTCATAATGAATCCGTCACGGTCTTTATCGAAGGGGCGTGATGCATGTTTGGGATCATCATTGCGGGTACTCATGGCTTTCATGGAACAGAAACCGCCGAAACCGAGTTCGGAAACGGATGCTTCCGCACCGCCGGTGATCATCATATCGGTATCGCCGCGCTGAATGCTGTAAAACGCATCCGCGATCGCGTGAGTACCGCTGGAACAGGCGGAAACTGCCGCATAGTTGGGTCCCTGGGCGCCGTGCATAATGGCGATCTGACCGGATGCCATATTGGCGATGAGCATGGGAATGAAGAAGGGGCTGATCCGGGAAGGACCTTTGTCCACCAGCACGCGTGCATCACGTTCAATCGTACGCATACCGCCGATCCCGCTGCCGATGATCACACCGACGCGGTCCGGTTCCACGGGAGAACCTTCATTGCGGAAATCCATAGGCAGCCCTGCATCTTCCAACGCTTCACGGCAGGCTGCGATTGCAAATATACAATAATCGTCGAAACGACGGGCATCTTTCGAATCCATATATTTCAAGGGGTCGAATCCCTTGACTTCGCCGGCGATCTGGGTCTTGCATGTGGAGGCGTCAAAGATCGTAACACGATCGATCCCGCACCGTCCGTTTACCAGCGAATCCCACATGGTCGCGACATCATTTCCCACGCAGGAAATTGCCCCCATACCGGTAATCACAACTCGTTTCTTCTCCATGTGGCTTACTCCATCTGTCAGTTTTCACATTCTGCTGTCAATAGCAGATTTTTTTCTTAATTTCCAAAGTGATAAAAAAAAGGGTCATTCACATACGCGAATGACCCCTTTTCCTGCAGAACAACGGGTTATTCGCCCTTCTTGTTGTTCTCGATATACGCGATCGCTTCGCCAACGGTTTTCAGCTTTTCAGCTTCTTCGTCGGGAATGTCTGCGCCGAATTCTTCTTCCAGGGCCATAATGAGTTCGACGAGGTCCAGGGAGTCGGCGTTCAGGTCTTCGGTGAAGCGGGCATCGTCTGTGACCTGGTCAGGGGAGACCGAAAGCTGATCGACAACGAGCTGTTTGACTTTCTCTGCAATAGTAGACATTGCAAATCCTTTCCGTTTGTTTTTTCTCTAAATCGAGTTGTTTGGTTTCTCTCAAAAGAAATGGTACACTTCTATAATATGCCATTTCTTTTTATTTTTTCAAGTTTTTTTCTGCCATCTATGCATTTTTTTTCATAAACATGCAGAAAAAAGCTGTTTTTTTATCAGGTAAGGGCACCGCCGCAGACGTTGATGACCTGACCGGAAACATAGTCTGAATCCGGAGAAGAGAGGAAGTAAACCACATTTGCCACATCTTCCGGCTGTCCGAGACGCTTGAGGGAAATGGCGTTCAGGAATGCTTCGCGCGCTTCCGGGGAAAGTTTATCCGTCATGGGCGTCTGGATGAATCCGGGAGCCACGGCGTTCGCCATGATATTGCGGCTGCCCAGTTCTTTCGCCACGGATTTGGTAATACCGATGACGCCCGCTTTGGATGCGGAATAGTTCACCTGACCCGCATTGCCGGCACGACCGACGATGGAGGAGATGTTCACGATCTTTCCGTAACGGTTCTTCATCATGGGACGGATCGCCGCCTTGATAAAGTTGAACGTTCCTTTCAGATTCACAGCGATAACGGCATCGAAATCTTCTTCCGTCATACGCATCAGCAGGGTATCGCGTGTGATACCTGCACAGTTCACCAGAATATCCAGTTTACCGTACTTGTCAACGGTTGCTTTCACGGTCGCTTCCGCATCTTCCATTTTGGCGACGTTGGCTCCGAATGCCATGGCGTCATAACCTTGAGCGCGGAATTCCGCCGCTGTCGCTTCCGCCACGTCGGGCATGATATCGACCATCACGACCGCAGCGCCTTCTTTTGCCAGACGGGCGCAGATCGCCTTACCGATACCGCGGGCACCGCCTGTGACAAGTGCCACTCTGCCTTCCAGGGATTTACTGCACATTGTTGTTTTGCCTTTCCTTCTGTTGGGTTAAGGTTTTTTCCGGAATTCTCATTCCGCCGCAAACGTATCAAGTCCGGAAATCCCGGAAACATTGAACACTTTCATATCGGACACCGTCCGGCGAACCAGTCCGGTCAGCACATTGCCCGGTCCGAATTCAATAAAGGCATCCGCACCCGCCTTCGCAATGATGTCGCGCACGCAGGATTCCCAGCGGACACTGCCCGCGACCTGGGCGGCAAGATTGTCTTTGATGACGCTTTCATCCGCCACAATGGCTCCGGGAACATTCTGCGCCACAGGGATCTGCAGCGGGGAAACGGGCACTTCCGCCAGAACGGGCTTGAGTGCTTCTCCGGCAGTTGCCATAAGACGGCTGTGGAATCCGCCCGCCACATTCAGAACGATGGCGCGTTTTGCACCCTTTGCCTTGATGTCGGCTGCCGCTTTTTCCACACGGTCCGCCGGTCCGCTGATGACCGTCTGACCGGGGCAGTTGTAGTTTGCCACATCGATATCATATTCTTTGCACACGGCATCGATCATTTCGGGATCGCCGCCGATCACACTTGCCATGGAACCGTTGGTGAGTTTGCATGCTTCATCCATCAATGCGCCGCGTTTCGTCACCAGTTTCAGACCGTCGGCAAAAGAAAAATACCCGGCAGCCGCCAGTGCGGCGTATTCGCCGAGGCTCAAACCTGCCGCCGCCACGGGTGCGGGTGCATCCGGATAACATTCTCTGAATGCGGCAAGGCACGCCATGGACATGGTATAGATCGCGCTCTGGCAATAAATACTGCTGGTCAGTTTTTCATCGGGTCCGTTGAAGCAGATGTCAGAGATGGAATAGCCGAGAACAGCGTCTGCTTCATCAAATACAGCTTTCGCAGCGGCACTGTTTTCATAAAGGTCTCTGCCCATTCCGACACTCTGGGCACCCTGTCCTGAAAAGATCCATGCAAGTTTCATTTTTTCTCCTTGATGTGATAACGGTTCTGTTTCGCACAGTCCTTACTATACATCCATTTCCGTCATTTTCAAGGTCCTGATCTCCATTGCGTACCCCGAAACATCTTCATGAGGTGTTTCAAGGATAAACGGAAGATCCCGCAGAGACGGATGGGATATGATCCGGCGGATCGCATCCAGACCCAATGTGCCCTGTCCGATCTTTTCGTGACGGTCCTTGTGACTGCCGAATGGCTGCATACTGTCGTTCAGGTGGATCGCTTTCAGCCGGTCGAGTCCGATGATGCGGTCAAATTCCTTCAGCACACCATCCAGATCGCCGACAACATCATATCCGGCACAGAAAATATGGCATGTATCCAGACAGACGCCCAATTCATCTCCCCGTTCCGTTCCGTCAATGATCGCTTTCAATTCCTCAAAACGGGAACCGACTTCGCTGCCTTTTCCCGCCATGGCTTCCAGCAGAACAGTTGTCTTCCAGCCCGGTTTCAGCACTTCGTTCAGAAGCTCCGTCACCAGCGCGATCCCGGCTTCGATCCCCTGCCCCACATGACTGCCCGGATGAAAATTGTAATAATTACCGGGCAGATGTTCCAGAATGGCAAGATCGTCCGCAAAGACCTGACGGGCAAAAGCCCGGACCCGCTGTTCCGAACCGCAGGGATTCAATGTGTAGGGAGCATGTGCCACCAGCGGCGCAAAATGATGTTCCCGGCAGATGGCAGCACACGCCGCCATGTCGTCAGGATCAAGCGGCTTCGAGGCGCCGCCGCGGGGATTCCGTGTAAAAAACTGGAAGGTATCCGCGCCGATGGACAACGCCTCTTCCGCCATGCGGCGGTATCCGCCGGACGCTGAAAGATGACAACCGATATGAAGCATAAAGTTCTCTCCCGGAACACCCGTTATTTTCAATCGACCAGTTTATCCCGCAGAGTCGCCACACATTCGGCAAAGAATTCCGCTTCGTCTTCCGTGAGTTCGGAACCATCGGGATTTCTGGGAGCGATCATGGTGAAATCGCCGCGGACCATTGCCGCTGCAAGCGTCAGGTCGCCCCATTCCAGAATACCCGGGACCAGCATGGCAAGAGTCAGGATATTGCTTTCGCCTTCCACGCCGCCTTTTTCGTACAGATTGAATGTACAGCAGGCATTTTCCGTAATGGCGGAACTGTTCGCCCGTTCATCCAGCACTGCGGCAAATGTCGCCGCCATACCTGCATCGCCCACACCGCCGTACGTGACCTGATATTCTCCGTCGAGCCGGTCAAGAAGCGCATCTGCCACGATCTGATATTCACCTGTCCAATGTCCCATAAGCGTACCGCCGAGCCACGATGTTGCACGGACCTGCAGATGATGCTGGGGCAGACCGAAGTACAGCGGATAAGCAACTTCACCCGTGTCGGAAAGGTCGAACAGCGCCACAGCATCGCCCCGCTCCAACGCTTCCGTGAGGATATCTGTTTTTTCCAGTTTGGTTTTGCCCGCAATATCGCCGGTGGCAAGAACAAGCAGCTGTTTCGAGGCTTTCTTTTTGCCTTTGGCAGGTGCCGGAGCCCGGAACAGTACCGGAATGATCAGATCATTTTCAAGATCCTGGATCATCAGTTTTTCCCAGCCGTTTTCCGTACCGGTCCCGCCGCATTCCATACCGATCCTGCCGGTATTGCGGAGACGCTGCATAAGATCGAACACTTTGGCACTGCGGGAAATGGTCTTTTCCTCCATCAATGCAGCTGCATATTCCGCCGCCCGTTCATTGGTGAAGTCGGGCAGAGTGCCGAATCCTTCCGGACGGGTCCCGCCTTTGAACAGCATCAGATCTTCTTCCGGCAGACATTCATATTCCGGTTCCGGAACGGGGTCGCCGCAGCCTTCCCCCTTCAGATGACGCAGCATAAAGCCGAGCATGGCTTCACGCGCAGCCGGAGAAAATCCGTGGGGCGTATTGAAGATCTGACTGGAAATATTTCCCGGAACGCCGTACATATCAAAAATCTTTTTCGCTTCTGCAACGGACCGGATCATTTCCTTCGGCTGGAAGGATTCATAGGGATCCAGCTGGGCATTGAGCATTTTGATCGCCCGGGGTGCCACCAGAGCCAGAACGCCGGATTCTTCGCAGATCTCCAGACCGCCGGGCAGCAGTTCACACACACAGTTTTCAGTGCGCATATAAGATTCAAATGTGCCGACACTCACCACAGGCACGGCAGCTTTGATACGCTCATCCATGGCAGCAAGCCACATGGTCTGATTGCCGCCGCCGCTGGCTCCCGTCGCGCCGATACGGTCGCCATCCACATATTTCAGACTCTGAAGCAGATCCACACCGCGCATGTTGTCGGTCACCAGAATACCCATCAGCGGATAACCCACATTCATCAGAGAAACGGCACGCAATCCGCCGTGATAACAATATTTTCCGTAAACCTGACTGCGTTCACCGGAGCCGAAAGCATCCACTGCCAGCACCACAAATCCCAGTTTCGCCAATGCATGACCGCGGGTCTGGACCCGTTCCGCAAGACGCCCCTGCACCCAGTGACCGTGTACACTGATCACCGCCGGGAACGGTCCCTTGCCGTCCGGAATGTACAGGTTGCCGCTCACATATCTGCCGGGCGCACCGAGATAACTGACACGTTTGATCGTGTAACCATCCATCTTGATGGGTTTACCGTACTCCTTGTATTCCAACGGCAATTCCGGATCGTAATGCAGCCCCATGGCTTCCGCGATCCGGTTCCAGATCTCTTCCCGATCCTCCTGCCACGTTTCCGGATTCAATGCAAACATCCGGAAACGGGTCGCCGCTTCATGCATACAATGTTTCTGCAGTTGCGAACCAAAAGGTTCAGTCCAGACATTCGGAATCGACATCATGCCACCTCTCTACCTGATTTGTTGTTTATAGATCAAATGTTTGGTTTTTATATCATCTTCACATTCCGGCAGAACATTTCCGCCAGCTCCGGATCGATCGCGCCGGACTCATTTTTCAAGCCCGTATTCGCATCCACGCCGTACGGTCGGACCGAACGGACAGCCTCCGCCGCGTTATCGGTCCGCAAACCGCCAGCCAGGATCACCGGCAACGGACAACATATCGTAAAATCCGCAGCCAGTCCCCAATCGCAAACCTGCCCCGTTCCGCCGACTTTTCCCGCCGCCGCATCCATACTGTCCAGCAGAATGGCATCCGCATCCGGCAGCCGGTCAAGGACCGCCGCCACATCCGCGCATGTTTGCAGATGGACCGCCGCAATGATCCGGATCTTTTCCGCCATGATCCGGCGCAATTCCCGGATCTCTTCCGCTGTGCTGCCGCCGTGAAGCTGGACCGTCCGCAATCCGGTCCGCCGGAGCAGATCCGCCACTTCTTCCGGTCCCGTCAGATGGGTCACAAGTACACCGGTCACGAAGGGCGGGATCTTTTCCGCCAGAACCGCAGCTTCTTCCGCAGAGATAAAATGTTCCGACACATGGCGTTGTCCCACCAGAAATCCCACAGCATCAGCCCCTGCCCCCGCTGCAGCGGAAAGGTCCTTCACAGTACGGACACCGCAAATCTTCACACGGGTCATTTTTTCATTGCCTTTTCATAGAGGGACCGGATACCGGCTTTGGTGAAACCGGGTCCGCCCCGCTCCAGACCGGGAATGTTTTCCATCAGAAAATCACAATCTCCGCCGCAGGCAACGATCCGCAGCGTCTGACCGGGGAACATCGCCTGTGTCCGGCGGATCACTTCCCGGATCCCGGCAAGGAGCATCCCGTCGGTCCCCCAGCGCAGATCGGATTCAGAGGAGTTGCCCGGAAATTCCGGCAGATCCGGATACAGAGGGAAAATGGGCAGCTGCGCCGTAAACAGATTCAGAGATTTCCGCAGAAGAAGTCTGCCGGGAAAAATGGCACCGCCCCTGTAAACGCCGTCCGGACTGACGATTTCGCAGTTGACAGCGGTTCCGCAATCAATGGTCATCGCCGGCAGGATCCCGTCGTGAAGCAGTTTTGACGCATTGGCGATCCGGTCGGCGCCCAGTTTTGCCGCTTCCACAAGGGAGAGATCGGGTATGCCGGGCGTATCTTTTGTGATCCAGAAAATGTCGGAGCGGTATTTGCGGATCTGTTCCGTCACATGGGGAACAACACTGGAGGCGGCACAGGGGCAGTCGGGGATCATCTCCGGCTTGAACTCCGTGGTGCGGACTTTCGTCTCCTCACCGTCAATGTCTATGAGAACATGAGTGTTTCCGATGTTCAGGATACAGAGTTTCATTTTTCCGTCATTTTTCCGTCATTTATATAAACTTTTGCAAATCATCATGTTCGCGAAGATATTTCAGGAGTTCCCCGATCTTCTGTGTTTCATCCGCAGGACAGACAAGTGTGGCGTCTTTTGTGCGTACGACCACCATATTTTCCAATCCGAGCGTGGCTACGATGTGTCCGTCATTTTCTCCGTCAAGATTGAAAATGACGGAATGATTTGTGCGTACACCGGCGTGAAGACCCCGGACGATGTTTCCGTCATGATCGGCGTCAAACTGATTCCGCATACTGGTCCAGCTGCCCACATCATCCCAGTCGAACCGCGCTTCCGCCACGGCAATATTGGGTGCTTTTTCCATAACGGCGTAATCGATGGAGATCTTCCGCACTTCGGAATATGCCTGTTCCACCGTCTGCCAGTCGTTCTGCCGGAAGGCATTCAGGAGCGTATCGTGGAACGCCATAAGATCCGGTGCATGTTCCGTCAACGCATCCGTCAATGTCTTGTGTGACATAAAGAACATGCCGCCGTTCCAGCGGAATTTTCCGGATGCCACATACCGTTCCGCCGTTTCGGGATCGGGTTTTTCATGGAAAGCACGGACCTTGTGAAAACCTTCCTGATCAAAGGGGTCACCCAGTTCGATGTAACCATAGCCCGTACTGGGAAATGACGGCTTGATACCGATCGTGACGATGTGTCCGGATGAGGCTGCAAAGACCGTACAATCTGAAATGACGGCTGAAAATGACGCCGTATCGCGCACCGCCTGATCCGCCGGAAACAGGGCGATCACCGGTTCATCCGCGGCAATACTGCGGACATACGCCGCAGCCATCGCCACGCAGGGAGCAGTATTGCGTCCGGCAGGTTCTCCAAGAATATTCGCCGCCGGGACCGTTGTCAACAACTGACGCATGGGCGCCACATAGTCCCGATTGGTCACGATCACGATCCGTTCCGGCGGAAAAACCGGAGTCAGCCGGGCGACCGTCTGTTCGATCAGCGTCAATTCCCCCAGCAGGGGCAGAAGCTGTTTCGGCCGGGCGGCGCGACTCATCGGCCAGAAGCGCTCACCGCGCCCGCCCGCCATAATGACTGCGAAAGTCTGCACGGTTTATGCAGCTCCGCCGCCGAGGGTTTCGATGATCTTGATCAGCGGCATGAAGAGGGCGATAACGATACCGCCGACCACCACAGCCAGAAATACCATGAGCAGCGGTTCGATCATGGAGGTCAATGCCGCCACGGCGTTGTCCACTTCTTCATCGTAGGTATCGGCGATCTTTTCCAGCATTTCAGGTGTCTTTGCCGTTTCTTCACCGACCTCGATCATACTGACCACCATCACGGGGAAGATCTTGGTACTGGCAAGTGTGGCAGACATGGTTTCCCCTTCCTTCACCGCGTCATGCACCTGCTGAACTGCTTTGGAAACCAACGCGTTACCGGAAGTATCGCGCACGATTTTCAAGGCATCGAGAGCCGGCACGGCAGAACCGGTAAGGGTACCGAGCGTACGGGCGAAACGGGAAATGGCATTCTTGGAAATCAAGTCGCCGAAAAGAGGCATTCTGAATTTTGCAGAGTCCACCAGAAGTCGTCCGGCTTTCGTCTTGACCATCAGTTTGATCCCGACGATAAACCCTGCAAGGACGATGAGGATCAGCACGATCTGATCCTGCATGAACTGGGAGATGTCGATGACCAACTGGGTCAGAGCCGGCAGTTCCGCGCCGCCGAGCATGTCGTTGAACATCTGCTGGAATTTCGGCACGATACCCACCATAAGACCGATGGTCATACCGATGGCAATGGTCAGAACGATGATCGGGTACGTCATGGCGGATTTTACTTTGCCGGCGATCTTGGCGGCTTTTTCACGGAACATCGCCAGACGGCTGAGGATCAGGTCCAGTTTACCGGAAGCTTCACCGGCGCGCACCATGTTCACATAGAGATTGTCGAAGGACGCAGGGAACTGGGAAAGCGCTTCGGAAAAACCGGAACCGCCTTCCACCGATGCGGCAACTTTTCCCAAAATCTTCCGGACCGCCGGGTTTTTCGCCTGACGTTCCAGCGTACGGAGAGAACGGACCAGCGGCAGACCGGCTTCCAGCAGAATGGAAAGCTGACGCGTCAGCACCGTCAGGTCTTTGGGACCGATCTTCAGAGGACCGATATTGATCTCAAGGTTCAGAATGGATTTTTTCTTTTCCGTACCGCCGCCCACTGCCTTGGAAGCCGTGGCTGTGGCAACTTTGATACTTGTGGGGAACATCCCCTGTTCTTTCAGAAATTTGGAAACGGCGTTTTCGTTCGGTGCGTCCTTTACGCCTTTGGTCTCTTTGCCCGCAGCATCCATTGCTGTGTATTGATAAAGCGGCATATTTCAACTCCTTCTGTTAACGTTTCTGATTCGTGGTTCCGGTATTACTTCATTCCGAGCAGACCGAGAATACCTTCTTTGTCCTGCGCCATCGTGATCATGTCACCGTATGTGATCGCACCGGTCCTGTAAAGGTCCGCCAGATGAGCATCCAGCGTATTCATACCGTATTTTGCACCGGTCTGGATGTCTGAAGTGATGCGGTACGTCTTGTTGTCACGGATCAACGCCTGAATGGACGGAGTGGAGATCATGATCTCAAACGCCGCCACACGGCCGGGTCTGTCAGCGCGGGGCAGAAGCACCTGCGAGATCACCGCCACCAGCGATGAGGCGAGCTGCGTACGGATCTGCGCCTGCTGATTGGTGGGGAATGCGTCAACGATACGGTCAACTGTCCGTGCGGCGCCGGTGGTATGCAGCGTACCGAACACCAGATGCCCGGTTTCCGCAGCGGTAATAGCGGCTTCAATGGTTTCCAGGTCGCGCATTTCCCCCACGAGGATGATATCGGGGTCCTGACGCAGTGCGCGGCGGAGCGCTTCCGCAAAACTCGGCACGTCCGCCCCGATCTCACGCTGCATCACAATACTCTGTTTGTGCTTGTGATAAAATTCGATGGGGTCTTCCACCGTGATGATGTGGCACGCACGTTCCGAGTTGATGATATCCAGCAGCGAAGCCAGAGTTGTAGATTTACCGGACCCGGTGGGACCCGTCACAAGGATCAGACCGCGGGGTTTGTAAAGCAGGTCCTTGATACTGGGCGGCAATCCCAGTTTTTCCAGCGGCAGGAGCGTATTGGGGATCTGACGGAGAACGCCGCCCCAGTATCCCTTCTGTTGAAAAATACTGACACGGAAACGGGCTTGATCACCGAAGGGGATACCGAAGTCGGAACCGCCCTGTGTCATAAGTTGTTCGATCTGTTTTTCATTGGCGATGGAGCGGATGAGCCGTTCCGTATCTTCCGGCTGCAGCGGGGGCAGTTCAAGCTGGGTCATTGCGCCGTGGAGACGTACGACCGGCGCGGCACCGACTTCAAGATGCAGGTCACTGGCGCCTTCATCCACGACCACCTGGAGGAGTTCATTCATTTCGACCATGATGCAAAATCACCTTTCCGGATAAGATTATGTATATTTCAGGATCTCTTCCATCGTCGTTTCACCATTGAGAATGGCGCGGATACCGTCTTCACGCATGGTTTCCATGCCGAGTTCACGGGCTTTATCGCGGATGACGATGGTCGGTGCATTCTGAAGCACCAGATCGTTGATCTTGGAGTTCATGGCAAGCAGTTCCGTAATGGCTTTCCGGCCTTTGTAACCGGTATTCTGACAGAGACTGCAGCCCTTGCCGTAATAGAATTTATTGTCGCCGATATCGGACCGTTTCAGCCCCAGCGCCGCAAGGTCGTCGTCCGTGGGCGTAAACGCCGTTTTACAGCCGGTACAGATCTTACGGATAAGACGCTGACCGAGGATCCCGATCAGAGACGATGTGATAAGGAAGGGTTCCACGCCCATATCCACCAGTCGGGTAATGGCACCGGCGGCGTCGTTGGTGTGTAGGGTCGTGAACACAAGGTGTCCCGTAAGCGATGCCTGAACCGCCATTTCAGCAGATTCAAGGTCTCGGGTTTCACCGAGCATGATAATGTCCGGGTCCTGACGAAGGAACGCACGGAGCGCGGCGGCGAAGGTCATCCCGATGGCATCGTTGATCGGCACCTGAACGATCCCTTCCAAGTCGTATTCCACAGGGTCTTCCGCCGTCAGGATCTTGTCCTGCACCTTGTTGATCTCCTTGAGCGCGGAGTACAGGGTGGTGGTCTTACCGGACCCGGTAGGACCGGTAATGATGAAGATACCGTTCGGCATGGAAATGATGTCGCGGATCTTCGCAAGGACCTGTTCGTTGATACCGAGCATATCCAGGTCCAGGTTCACAACCGAGCGGTCAAGCACACGAAGCACCACGGATTCCCCGAACTGAGTCGGCAGCGTGGATACACGGAGGTCGATGGGGTTCCCGGCAACTTTCAGTTGGATACGGCCGTCCTGAGGTTTCCGGCGTTCGGAAATGTTCAGACTGGACATGATCTTCACACGGCTGATCACGGGAACTGCCAGATTTTTGGGCGGAGGCGCCATTTCATAAAGCGCACCGTCGATACGGTAACGGATCTTGAATTCTTTTTCAAACGGCTCAAAATGGATGTCAGACGCTTTATCTTTCACCGCCTGATACAGAACTGCGTCCACGAATTTGATGATCGGGGCTTCATTTGCAGCACTTTCCGCATCAATATCCGTCAGGGAGCTGAGGCCGTCCTGCAGATTCATCTCTTCCAGCATTTCGTGCATGGAGCCGAGATCGAGGGGATAATATTTTTCCAGACAGCTGTCGATCTGTGCTTCGGATGCCACTACGGTCATCACATCTTTGCCGAGCATGAAGCGCAGTTCGTCGGCGATCTGATAGTTCAGGGGGTTGCGGACGGCGACCGTGATCGTCATACCGTCAAATGCCAACGGGATCGCGCCGAGCATACGGGCATTATCAGCCGGGATCAGGTCGATGATGCTTTTTTCGATCTCCATCTGGCTGAGATCCACGATCTCCATTCCCAGACTGGACGCGATCAGGTCCAGGATCTGTTCTTCGGTCAGGATCTCATAGTTGATCAGAAGTTCTTTCAGGGGTTTGGCTGTACGGGCGTATTCTTCCTCCACCTCGATCAACTGGTCTTTGGTCACCATATTGCTGGCGAGGACGATATCTTTCAGGGACTGACTTTCCGGGTCCAACATCTTTACATTCTCTCCGTCGTTGTAGATTAGTTCGCGTCGCCGATGGTGGTGGCAAGGACTTCTTCAAGGGTGGTCGTACCTGCCGCAGCTTTGCGGAGGCCGTCTTCGCGCAGAGTTCTCATCCCGCTCTTCCGTGCGGCGTCACGGATCACATTGGATGCAGCCTTGCTGTAAATCAGGTTCTGGATCTCTTCACCGAGAATGAAGATCTCATAGATACCCATACGTCCTTTATACCCGGTATTGCCGCAGGCGGAACAGCCGCGGCCCTTCTTGAACTGTGAATTTTTGACAAAATCCTCATCCAGACCGAGGAGTCGGATCTCATCCGGCGTGGGCGTGTACGGCGCGGCGCATTTTTTGCAGACGCGGCGCACAAGACGCTGTGCCATGATCGCCCGTACAGAAGATGCCACAAGGAAGGGCTTGACGCCCATATCGATCAGTCGCGTCACAGCACTGGGCGCGTCGTTGGTGTGGAGCGTACTGAACACAAGGTGACCGGTAAGTGATGCGTTGATGGCGATTTCGGCAGTTTCCAGGTCTCGGATTTCACCAACCATGATGATGTTCGGCGCCTGACGCAACATTGCGCGGAGGGCATTGGCGAAGGTCATCTGCACCTGGGCGTTCACCTGCACCTGATTGATACCCGCCAGCTGATATTCCACCGGGTCTTCCACCGTAATGATCTTGCGGTTGGGCGTGTTGATGGCGTTCAGGAAGGCGTAAAGACTGGTGGTCTTGCCGGAACCCGTCGGTCCGGTCACGAGGAAGATACCGTCCGGGAAGCCGATGATCTTATCGACTTTTTCCTGGTCGTCCGTATAGAAACCGAGCTGGGGGATATCCAGCTGGATACTGCTCTTGTCGAGAATACGCATGACGATACTTTCGCCGTGCGTTGTGGGGATGTCAGATACACGCAAGTCAATATCATTGTTCTGCACCCGCACCTGAATACGGCCGTCCTGCGGGATACGCTTTTCGGAAATATCCATACGGGACATGATCTTGATACGGGAGATGATGTTCGCCTGCAGATATTTCGGGGGACTTTCCATTTCCCGCAGCACACCGTCGATACGGTAGCGGACGCGGAACCGTTTTTCCATCGGTTCCAGATGAATATCCGATGCTTTGAGTTTGTATGCTTCTGTGATGAGCAGGTACACCAGACGGATGATCGGCGCATCATCGCCGGTGGCTTCATTGCCGGTATCGGCATCTTCAACCTGTTCAAGATCGCCGGTTTCCATGCCGTCGAGCAGGTTGTTGACGGAGTCCGCGAGGGTCCCGTAGTGCTGGTCGATCACTTTCTGGATCTGTTCGATAGGGGAGATAACGGCTTCCACATCGCGGTTCAACACATACCGGAGGCTGTCCAGCGTTTCCATGTCAGTGGGGTCGCTCATGGCAATGGTCAGCACATCATCGTGCAGCATCACGGGAACGACTTTATACTGCCGCACCACCTCAGCGGGAACGGAAGCAAGAACTTCTTCCGGGATCTCGTAACCGGTCAGGTCGAGTGTTTCAAGCCCATATTGCTGGGCGAGCATCGCCATCATATCGCTCTGTTCGATATAATGCAGTTCCAGGAGTGCATCGACGATATCCAATCTTCCGTCGGAATCGGCTACTTTCTGCCATCCTTCATCGATCTGCTCCTCTGTGACCATGCCATATTCGGTCAGGAGCTCCAAAATGTAATCGCTGTTCTCCGCCACGGTGAATACCTTTATCCTTTCGTCTCGTAAAAAATCGATAATAATCGCACAGTGAAACATAAAACCGATTTGCACAATTTTCAAGCGCTTTTTACGCTTTTTCTGAAAAAACAGGAAAGAAAATTGCATTTTTTTCGCAATCTGCACTTTCATATTGTAAAAAGGGGGTTATATTTCCATTGTTTCATCAGCAGTTGTCAACCAAGTTTTGAAAGAGAAGAGAAATGAAGTACGCGATCCTGAGTGATATTCATGCCAATCTGGAGGCGTTTCAGGCGGTTCTCGCCAAATGCACAGAACTGGGCGTGGATCAGTATATATCCCTCGGAGATACAGTCGGCTACGGCGCGAACCCGGTGGAATGTCTGGATTTGCTCCGTTCCCTCAATCCTATTGCCGTGGTAAAGGGGAATCACGATGAATTTGCATCCAACCATGACGAGATCATGGAAGGATTCAATCAGCACGCCCGCGCCGCGATCCTGTGGACAAAACACCAGTTGAGCCGGGATGACCGTTACTATCTGGCAAATCTGCCGATGCGTGTCACGCCCCGCGGCTCCAATTTCACCGTCGTCCATGCCACATTGGACAGTCCGGAAGCGTGGGGTTATATTTTCGACACCCATCATGCCGCCGACAACTTCACGTATCAGTTTACGCCCCTCTGTTTCTGCGGTCATTCCCATGTACCGCTGGTCTTCTGCAAGAAACCGGTGATCCTCCACGCCGGAAAACCCATTGAGGAAGTTCCGGAATGGGCAAGTCCCCAGGTGGATGCGGAAACCGCCCTGAAAGATGGGGAATTCCCCCTCGAAATGCAGCCGGGATACAAATATCTTGTCAATGTCGGCAGCGTTGGACAGCCCCGGAACCGGGATCCGCGCGCATCTTTCGCCGTTTTTGATTCCGAAGCAAGAGTCATTACGCGCTATGTTGTTCCCTACGACATTGGATCTGCCCAGCAGAAGATCATTGCCGCCGGGTTGCCCGAACGGTTGTCCTACCGGCTCGGCATAGGAAGTTGAGCTTGTTTTCATGAGCAGCAGGTTTCTGATCGTCAAACCGAGCAGTCTGGGCGATGTTCTTCACGCATTTCCGGCGGTCTCTGCACTCTGTCGCAAAACAAAAGGAACGGCAGACTGGCTGATCCATCCGGCGTTCGCACAACTGCTCTGTTATCTCCCCTGCGTGGAACGGTCGATCATTTTTGACCGCAAGGCGCTCGGTTCCTTCGGTTCGTTTCTGCCGTCCTATCTGAAACTCCGCAAAGAATTGCGTCAGACAAAATACGATGCGGTGATCGATCTGCAGGGATTGATGCGCAGCGCATATTTCGGGTCCATTGCAAAAGCAAAGATCCATGCCGGACCCGATGATCCGCGGGAAAAAGCCGCCCGGTTCTTCTACTCGAAAAAAATCGTCCGCACACCCGGACAGCACGCCGTGGTACGCAATAACGAGATCATTGCAGGTTTTCTGGGGCTGGATGTGAATAAAGTTCATTTCTCCGCACCGTTGGCGGTGGATCCCGGTTTCCTGCTGGAAGCGGAAGATATTCTGGCGCAGGAGGGGATCCCGGAAGGAAAAATGTTTATCGGCGTCGCGCCGGGTGCAAGATGGCAGTCCAAATGCTGGCCGCCGACCTATTTCGCAAGCGTGGTCAAACGGCTGATGGAACGCTTCCCCGAAGCGCATGTTCTGCTGATGGGAACAAATGATGAACATCCCGCTGCCGCAGCCATCCGGAAATTGCTGGATGATCCCGCTTCCGCCACAGATCTCTGCGGTAAAACGCGCCTCGGCCCCCTGGTGGAACTGATCCGGAAATGCAGTATTTTCCTCTGCAACGACAGCGGACCGATGCACATTGCCGCCGCTCTGAATGTCCCGGTGGTCGCCCCCTTCGGTCCCACTGATCCTGAGCTGACCGGACCATATTCCGAAAACAGTATCACCATTCAGCCCGATCTGGATTGTATCTGCTGTTTCAACCGGGTATGTCCCGATATGAAATGTCATCAATTACTCCGTCCCGATACTGCCGCAAATGCAGCCATCGACCTCATGCTCAACCGGAAATCGTAAAAAGGAAACTCCGACTATGAAAAAATTTGCCGCCGCGATCCTGTTCTTTATGCTGATTTTCAGCTGTATCGGTGACCTTTCCGCGCAGCTCGCCGTTTCCATGCGGATCACACAACTCAATTATCTGCCTTTTGAACCGATCTTCGTACGCGTCGCCATACGGAACTTTTCCGCTCACGCTGTCGCATTCGGAAAAACCGATAAACTCAAAGGCGGTCTGCGCTTTGAAATCGAACCGGACAGCGACCGGAGCAAACGGATGGTGCAGCCCCTCAATCCCGATAATCTCCCGCCCCTGATCGGAAGCATCATCCCCCCCGGCGCCACGCAGGAATATACATTCAATCTCTGCGATTATTATGATATGCGAACCGTTGGAAAATACTGCATCCGCGCCGTCGTTTCACATGGTCTGTTCCGGGACGAATACCTTTCCAATCCCACTTATGTTTCCGTTGTGCGCGGCGTGACTCTCTGGAAAATGCCCGTCGGCGTACCCGATCTGACAAATAATAAAGCGGAAAATAAAAAAGTGGAACAACGCCAGTACAGCCTGATCTCCTACTCCACTGGAAAAGCTCAGGTGCTGAATTTGAAGATCGAAGACGAAAATAATGTCTATGCAAACCGTCGCGTGGCATTCGATCTCGGTCCCGAATTCAGACCACAGCTCCAGGTCGATTTCCTCAGCCGTCTCCACATGATCGTCGCCGCAAGCAACAGAGTTTACGCATACTATGTATTCACGCTGGATGGTAAACTCGATCAACGGAAGATCCTTATAAAAGTCGCAGGCGTACCCATGCTCGTCTCCGATCCGAAAAACGGATATGTCACCGTCGCAGGCGGCAGAGAAGCCGTTCCCGATCAGGACTACGAAGAAATCCGCGACCTCCCGTTCCTCGGCGTAAAAGGTTCCGGCGCCGCCGGCAGACTCCCCATGAAAGACAGAACCAAAAGCCTCGACGCCGTTCAGGAATAAGTGTATTTCGCGCTTCGCGCGACCAGCGGACTGCCGCTGGACCGCAGCAAGGGCAGGGCCCTTGACGCGAGCAGAAAACTTGCACTTCGTGCGGTGTTTTCTGCCGTAAGTTTTTGCAACCCGTTGCAAAAACGGTGAAAATCAGATAAGCTTTTTCTGCCTCATCGTGCCATTAAGTAAGCGTGAGCGTTACGCGATGACACTATACGGCACACACAGTGTGCGTTGGAATTCTATTTTATTCCATTCCGTCAATGTTGCCTGCAACATTGACTATGGCAGAAAAGGCGGCACAGAGTGCAAGTTTTCTGCTCAACGACAAGGGCTGAGCCCTTGCCGTGGTCCAGCGGCGGAACGCTGGTATGGCACACTCTGTGTGTTATTCGTCGATGGAAGTGACGTAGCCGTAAATACCTTTCAGGTCTTTCGCCTTATCGCCGCCTTTGGGGAGCTGACCGGATCCGACTCTTTCCACATCGATCATTTCGGCATGGCCGTCAAAGAATCCGTGGAGGGTATAGCCTTCGTGACGTCCTTCTTCCACATCGATTTTTATTTTCGGGAAGCGTTTATGGCTCTGCACATAGCCGCTGTAACCGACTTCTTCAATACTTTCTTTGCCGATTCCTGCGGCGCCGTAGCCCGGGATATAGCCGTAACCTTTGGCATAAGTGCCATCGATCTGCTGATCATATCTTTTGAATTTGATATAATGGAATGCGTTGTCGTCAGCGACGTCTTCGCCGTGTTCGGTCACATACGTTCTCAAACCCGGGCGTGCCACATTGGCAAGAAGCATCGGTGATGTGATTTTGGTGGCAACATACTCTTCGCCGGTAATCAGGTCTTTCGCCCAGCAGGAGTAGGTACGACCGCTTTTTCTGCCGTTTTCATTCGTCCCGAAATTACCCTGCGAGTACACCAGATAGTAATCGATCGGCCACATACGGGCGCGGGATTCGCCGCCTTTTTCGATCTGCCAGTATTTCTGTGCGGTATTTAACCAGCCGTTCTCGCCGCGGTTCCAGGCGGGAAGCACATTATCACAGAGGAATTTCCACCATTCTGCGGACATGTGCGGCACCGCGTATCCGGCTTCGTCCTCTGCCATACGTGACATCCAGCGGAAATAAGTAGCGGTGGGGATCAACACGCCCGGAGGACCGCCGGCATCGGAACGGTCCTTGGCATCGTTCAGGGGAGCGTTGACAGTCAGACACACTTCGCCGTTGTTCCGTCCTGCGAACCGCAGATTCATCTGTGCGATATCTTTCACGCGGTTCAGACAGTTGAGACGCCCCGCCTGCGATTTGAGTTTGTTCATCGCCGGAAACATCAGCGATACAAGGATCAGAATGATCGCTACCACGGTCAGCATTTCGATCAGTGTAAAATCTTTCGCCAAAAATCTGTTTTGCAATTTTTTCATAAGCCAATCTCCTCACATGACCCCGCCAATGCACATACGACCATTCCGGCTCTATGTGCGTCTGCGGGCTTGGTTAGCCGGTTGACGAGTCAATTATCATCACTTTACGATAGCATACATTTTCTGACATTTCAAATCCCGCAACAAGAAATCACTGTTTTTTTATTGTAAAAATAACGGTTCGGGGTGTGGAGCCGGGGATATCGTAAAAAATTTTTGCAGTACCGTTTTTCAAATGTCTGATTTTCCAGTCCGGCAGGAGCCGTTGCTGTCGCGGACACAGAATTCGCGGCAGTGAAACAGTCATTTGTTCCGGCGGGGCGGAAACGATTTTTATATATTCCGGAAAAACATACACGGTATCAATACATTTTGAGATCAGTTGTCTGTATTCGATATGATCGATTTTGTGATCTGTCAGGAATCTTTTCTTTTTCCGTTCCAGTTCTGCCAGAGCAGTCTCCGTTTCCACTCGATCGTATTCCGTCAGTTGATACAACTGCAGCCGCAACATATTGATCTGTGAGATCTGGCGTGAAGTAAGTGCAAGAAGATCTGTTTTATCCACAAGGTCTGCGCAACAGGCATCAAATGCGGCAGTCAGCTGTTCCTGCAGACATCTGTTTTGCTGTTCCAGTTGTCTTCTGTTTTCTTCATTGCAGATCAATGCCCGGAGTTGTGCCTCACGCTTCCGGTATGCGAACAGGAAAAATGGTTCCAGTGTATGACGCAAGCCATTGATTTTCCGTCCGTCCGCATAAGAATCAAGGATCCGCACAGCTGCGCATCGTTTATTGCGCCCCAATACACTGTTGCGGCACTGATAAAAAATTTTACCCCGATCGAACTCACATTGCAAAGATGCGCCGCAGATCCCGCATTTCAGGTAACCGGAGAGGGGCAGAAAATATTTCCGGCATGTTTCCGTGCGGGATTTGATATTTCTTTCCCGTTGATCTTCCAACCGTTGGCGGACCTCTTCAAAAAGTTCTACGGAGATCAGCGGTTCTGCAAGATTTCTGCAGGGGATCAGCAATCCGTTTGAATCTGTCATATATCCGGTGTAGATCCGGTTGGTGAGTATTCTGCGGATCGTGGACGGATAAATAACAGATCGGCTTTTGCGATTGAGTTCCCGGCACAGTTGACCGAGAGACATGCCGGATGCCACCGCCTGAAATATCTGCCGGACACATTCTCCTTTTTCCGGATCAAAATGAAAATGCTTGTGTCCGTCATAAATCCCGGCATAAAAATTTGCATTACAAACATATCCGTCGTCACGCAGCCGTTTACGGCTTTCCATACTTTTTTTCCGCTGATGATTGATCTGCTCGTCATTGATCCGTGTCCGGAGAAGCTGGATCAGACTCTGATCAAAACTGGAAAGATCCAGCCAGCCGCCTTTGACTTGCAGGATACGGATCCGTTTTTCTGTCAATGCAAAATACAGAATCTGTTCCAGAAATGATCCCGCGGCAGCCCGATACAGACGGGTGATTTCATCCACAACGATCACCTGCACTTCCGGAAGACGCTTCAGAAGTTCACCCAGACCGGACCGGAACTGTTTTCTTCCGCTTTGTCCGGCATACCATTGCTGAAATCCGCGATCAGCCGCAGCGATCTGTTCATAGCCCGCAGGGTATGTTTTACCACTGACATTGGCATCGGTAAATACGCCTGTAATATCCAGTCCGTAAGATTTTGCGCAATTCAAACAATTTTCCAGCTGTTGATTGATGCTGAGACTTTCCGATGCTCCTTCCGAACCGCTGGATTGACGGCAATACACAAAACATCTCTCACTCACAATAATACCTCCTGACTTGTTGGGTTCTGTTGTCCTGACGGATGCGGTATCATACACCATTTTTCACCTGTCTGCAATACTCCGGTTACACAGCAGAAACTGTCGTATGTGCTATATCTGCAGTGAAAGGAGAATTTTACAGATGATGAAGAAAAAACTGAAAAACTGTTGTTTTACATTGGTAGAGATGCTCACGAATGAAACTTGTTAAATTAGGGTTTTGGTGCTATATTATGGTGAAATGAAAAACTAAATTTGGAGGAAAATTTATGAAAGCTCTGATTTATGCCCGTCAAAGCAGTGGTAAAGATGATCTGTCTGAATCAGTAGAAGCTCAGATTGCAAACTGCCAGACCCTTGCAGAAAAAGAAAAATTGGATGTCATCGGAATTTTTCGGGATCTCAACACCAGCGGGGAAACTTATCCTATCGGTGCGGAAGAAATCGCGAGAGTCGATTCTGCCTATAAGGATTGGATTGCCAATCAATCTACAAAAAAAGTTTTCAGAACCGGTTTGGGCGAAGCTTTACTGCACCTGGATGAAATTGATGTTATCCTTGTCAATGAACTCACCCGTCTTTATCGTCCGATCAATGGAAGTTTCCTTGAAGGACACATCAATCATCTGCTCCGGGAGCATAATGTTAAAGTTTTGCAAGTACAAGGCGGCAGCATTGATCTTTCCAAATTCGATCAGCAGCTTATCACTTCCATCAAAAATCAAATCCTCTATGATGATCTTCAAAAGAAACGGCAAAACAGTATCAATGCTTTCCGCATCAAACGGGACAGTGGGAAACTTTGTTGCGGCTCGCATATTTTTGGTATCCGGTATTTGGGCAATGATCAGTTGGAAGTCCGTCCGGAATGTGTGGAAATTATCAGATTTATTTACGACAGTATTTGTGAACATCGTTCCTATATATCTATAATAAAGGACTGCAACGAGCGTTTCGGTTCAGAAATGTTCTTCTATGAAAGCAGTATATACAGCATCGCAAAACAACCGCTTTATGCTGGATATCAGTATAATACAGACGGAGAACTGATCAAAAACATCCAAATCTCCGGGCAGGAAATTGTTTCGTTTGACCAATGGCAAAAGGTACAGGAGATCATCAGCGTAAAACGCAGGGAACATTACCGGAGAGATAAAAAACACTGGCTTCCGGTTTCCGGCAGACTCTTTTGCGGAGAGTGCGGCAGTAAACTTATCTGCAAACTGGATTCCGGTAAAGTTTATTATGGCTGCAACAAAAAGAATCTTTCCCGCAGTCATGCGTCGTGCAGCAACAGCCGTATCCGCTTTGAAACCGGTGCAAGAGGAAATCCAACATTATATGATGCAATATATCCGCTGCTTTCTATCGCATTGATTGAGCGTTACCACAGAGCCGCAGAAATGCTCAAGGGGAAACAGGAACTTGCCAAATATGAAGTCGAGCTGGAAAATCTCAACAGTAAAGAACGGAAACTGTTTAATATGTTTACCGAAGGTATTGTAACAGAAGAACAGATCCGAAATATGCTTATTGACCATAAACTAAAGAAAGAAGAGATTTCCAAGAAAATTCTGACTCTCAAAATGACAGAAGTTTCTGAAGAATCAATGAAAGAGTTGGGAAACAGTATCCTTTCGCAACTTTTTAATGATCTTGCATCAAAAAATCTTTCCAATGGTCTGTATGAATCCTTACTGGTTGAAGCGGATATTACAGCAACTATATTCCGGGATCGGGTAGAGTTTCATACAAAATATGGAGATGTTACAGTTCCCCGGATGTGGATTTCAAACCGTCCGTGGATGCCGTCCTGGGAAATTGAACTGCGGAATAAAGGAACCGAAGAGGACTCTGACATTTATATTAATGAAAAAACAAAGATTACTGTAACTTACAAGACAGGAACAAAAGCTGTTCTTGCCAAGTTCGGACAGCTGAAAATCAAGAGCGTTTAATCTTAAAATTGTGCGTTTTTTGAACAGCAAATCAAGAAAATCTGTTTTCTGCGGTTGCGTTTTGCCCGATGTAGTAGTATATTATGACAAAATTCCACAGGAGGTATTTTCGGAAAATTTAGGACTTGTGTAAATAACAAAAATTGAATATACCGGCTAACCGGTGTTTCGCCTGACACGAAACTGGTACTTTCGCAAAATCATCTGGCAAACATTCGGGAGTGTCGCATTGTATCTTTGTGTACTAATGCGGCAACCCGCTTGCTTAGATGATGGGTTGTACCAGACCTCGTGTCACGGCAAGTTGGGCTTGCCGCTCTTTTTTTATCTGAAGCGGCAGAAAGGACTGCCGTGAAGATCAAACTGTTCCTCTTTCTGTTGAGTTGTATCGCATTTCTTTGCGGTGCTGCTGAAAAATCTGAATTTGATAATCTGCTGTTGGGAAATCCCGGTAAAGCGGATGTTGTTATTGACAGACGGGGATTTGCGGTCGGATTTTCCAATAAACACCGGCAGCCGTTATGGGTGATTTACAAACTTACCGCCGCAGAATTACAGGCTGAACCATATAAACGGTCAAACCGTTTCAAGCATGATCCTTTGATTCCCCGTTCAGCTTACCCCAAAGACTATACCCGCAGCGGATTTGACCGGGGTCATCTTGCTCCGGCAGCAGATATGGCGTTTTCCAAACAGACAATGCTGGACAGTTTTTTGATGAGTAATATGTCGCCGCAGCTTCCTGGATTCAACCGGGGAGTTTGGAAAAGACTGGAAGAGTTAGTGAGAGCAATCGCTTTGAAAGAGAAGGAAATTTATGTCGTTACCGGAGCAATATTTCCGCCTGCGTCTGAAGCAAAATATCTGCCATCGGGAAAAATCACCATTCCCAAAGCGTTTTACAAAGTCATTTATGACCTGACTCCGCCGCAGAAAATGATCGGCTTTATCATTCCCCACCGTCCCTCCGATCAACCATTGCAGGTGTTCGCCGTTAGCGTTGACGAAGTGGAAAAACAAACCGATCTGGATTTCTTTTCCAAACTACCAGATGAAAAAGAAGATATTTTAGAAGTTTTTGTTAAGATAGAAGCTTATGGAAAAATAAGATTTCCGAGGTAAAATACGACTCATTTAATAACAAATACTTATCAGCAACGAAATGCTTTTTGCATTTCCTCTTGCTCGGAACGGGAAATCCCTTTGGCTGAAGCATAGTTTCGCCAGTTCTCTGTTACATCGATTATTTCTTTCAAACATTTTTCGGCTTCCTGTTGTTTCAGCCGGAAAAATGGAGCCACTTCCAAAGCTACAGCGAAATCCAGAGAATTGTCATATTCTGTAATATTCAATGACAGTCCATATCCGGACGGATTGGGGTTTATATCATAAGCAGGAGATAATCTCCAACCTGATTCTGAAAGCAAAAATCCATGATTTCGCAAATGATCATCGGTATTGGATACTGCAATCGAAAATACAATCCGTTTCCAAAGTTCTTGCAGATCCTGTTCCGGAGCCGCACCGTACCGCATAATAAACTCTGCAATTTCAAGATAACTGCTGCCATCTTGGGCATTAGCTCCATCAGACTTGCCTAATAAAGTCATTGCCGAAGCAAAATGGATGCGTTTACCATTAAGTCTGTCAAAGCGTTTCACCAGAAATGTCGAACCGAATTTTGAAAACTTTTCCAATTTGCACTCTGGAACATTTATCCCGCATTCCCTTGCCATTTGCATTGTAATATATTCCCAGGAAGAGATATTTGAATTGTCATTGTGACTTGGAAACTTTGCTATCCATAAAGAGTTATCGGGGGCTGTAATAGTTGCTTTGGGTCTTGCCCCTCCAAGAGATGAACCGGGAGCAATAAGCATCGCAAGCCACTTTTCGTGTTCATCTTGAAATTTGTCATCATCAAGACGGCGACAGGCTTCTTCCAATTCCCGGAGCCGTGCCCACGGAGGAGCGGCCATATTGTTGTCATCATTCATAAATTTACCCTGCGGATCAATTTTGAACCGCAAAGCCCCCATTCTGGTTTCATCATAGACCCCAAGCAAAAAATCCGATTCCTGCAAGATTTTTTGACGGCGTTCTTCCTTTGCTGCCCGGATTTTTTCTCTGCGGAGCATAAGTCTGCGCCCCCAGCGGTCAGGGGCTGAATCTGTAAAAATCCCAAAATTGTTTTTTGATGTAAATTGCGGGCCTGTATAAAGTTGTAAATCAGGATCAAGAATTTGTGTGGGATACTTCTTCAACCAGTCATGATTAAATTCAAATGAGAAAAATTCTTTGCCTCTGACAATTTGAACAGAAAGTACTCCGAGCAACTCCGGTGTTGTTGTATTGTGGTCAAAATAGACATAAATATTTTTAGCATCACTCATTTTGCACCTCGTTTGGAAGCTCTGCGGCGAACAGAAAGTCCGGCATCTTGAATTTTGCGTCCCAATTCATCATCCTGAGCGACTTTTAATATATCCTTTTCCAAGCCCAAGGTCATCAAAACCTGCATATAATTTCCAATTGAAACTGCAGGTGAGCCGGATTCTATTTTTCCGAGCGTTGCAATACTGATGCCCGCCCGTTCTGCTTCCAGTTTGGCTGTAATATTGCGCCGCAACCGGGCAAGCCGGATATTGGAACCAAGTTCTGACAGGATATTTTCGATTTGAGGCAGTAAAATTACAGTTTTCTTTGGCATAGTGTTCTCCTTGTAACTTCTATTAAAATATCATTTATTTTGAATAAATCAAGTTTTATAAGCAGTTATTTTATTCTTTTATTCAAAAATAATTATTACTACAAGGGGAAAATGTGATTTTATTCTTCTGGCGGCTGCGCAAAGCAGTCGCTTTTTTTGCTTGCCTCTTTTCTTGCGGAAGAATAAAATCTTCCGGAAAGGATGAACTTATGGAGCAAAAGAAATTATTGGTTCTGCTGACGACACGGGATCAGCAGAAAAGTGGCACGCAAACGCTTATGGAATGGTCGGGAATTTTTACCCGAAGTGCAGACAAACTCAATGACACAGAAAAAAGAGTTTTTGAAGAGGTTCAGGAAACTTTGGATACCGTTTCCTGTGGATGCGTGACCGGTATTCTGCAGCACAACTTTTCCTGGCAGGAAGAGGAATTGCTGGAGGGGTATGGTCTTGATACACGATTTGAAATGTGAGAGGT
>JAZNPK010000010.1:0-132760 GCA_045589595.1 Victivallales bacterium | reverse complement strand
TCTTCACGCTTTTGTGCCAACAAAAGCTCTTCACTCAAAACCGAAGGTTTTCTTCACATCTTCACCGAACTCCAGAGAAGACTTACTTGTGAAGACGTTTCATTCCGCTAACGCTCCATTACACTTGTGAAGAGGTCAGCTGCGCTGCCCGTGAAGTTGCCGCCTGTCGGCGGGTGGATGTGTTCCTTTTTACTGCGCTGCGCTTACACGGCGGCATTGCGGCCTTGAATTTGATTTTTGCAATGCTATATTAACTCTGAAAGGAGATCATCTTATGGCTGAAAGTAAATTACGCACAATATCCATTGACTTTGCCGTGCAGATACTCAATCTGGTAAAGTTTTTGAAAAGTCAGCACGAAACGATCGTTTCCAATCAAATCGGCAGAGCCGGAACCAGTATCGGAGCAAACATCCACGAAGCACAATATGCTCACGGCAAGCCTGATTTTATCGCCAAACTGCAAATTGCCATCAAAGAAGCCAACGAAACAAGTTACTGGCTTGAACTTCTCTTAAAAACAAATTATATTAATGAAGCAAACTATCAGGAATTAAACAATGCTTGTTCTCAAATCCGGGTGATGCTGATAAAATCCATCAATACGGCAAAAGGTGAATGATGACTGAAAAAAACAAGCATAAGTTCACTTTTGCATTGAGAAACCATAATGGCACAAAAGTTACTGCCAAAAGGTTTTTACTGTTATTTGCAATCGCCGCAGGAATAATATCTGGGCTTGGGGTAGTCGCTTATATTTTTTATTCTGTTTTTTTCTGAATAAAAGTGAAGCGATTTTCAGAATTTTATTTCACAGCGAAATTCTGAAGTTTCAGCCTCAAAAAACAATTCAAAATGGCGGGGAAAGATAAAAAAGCCAGCCGCCATTTTTTGAAAAAAATGGCGAACGAAGCCGCAAGGCTTCACTTCACTGTGCCGTCAGGCACAACTTCACTCAAAAAACAAAGTTTTTTCTTCACATCTTCACCAAACTCCAGAGAAGACTTACTTGCTTGTCCACCGTAGCCTTGTGCGAAGGTGGATGAAGTCGCTCCCTTTGGTCGCTTGTGAAGAGATTGATTTGCGCTGCACGTGCAGTGTTCTTGCTATCGCAAGTAAGGATGTTTTTTATACTTAATCGGCTATCTATCATAAACATACATAGAATGGCACCAATTAATATGTCAGCGAAAGCCTTGTTTTCAAAGGCATCTGTAAACTTTTTTAACAATTCATCCAAAGAAAATCCATTCTCCGCTTGACAAATCGACATTTCCATAGTAATTCTATTACGCATCTGATTTTTCCTTTATTTTTTATTGTGGTTATTAAAAAATAAAGGTCAGATGCACTTTTGTCAAACAACTCGTCCCATCACAAAATTTGGGACATTAACAATAAAATCAAACAAGAGAAAATTGATCCATGACATACAGGTTTGAAAAGGCTTCGGGAACTATTCTGAAGAGATTTCAGCAAAAGGCTGAAGAAATGAAAAAAAACGTTCTTGCTTCTGCTGATCCTTCACCCGATACATTTTCCGGAAGATGCTACTATTTCAGTAATGATGGCGCTGACTCCAATGATGGCCTATCCCCTCAAAGTGCGTTGAAAACTCCCGGAATGGTGGAGCATCTTCCTTTGCAGCGGGGGGATGCGGTTCTTTTCCGCCGGGGAGATATTTTCCGGGGAGCGATAAACTGCAAGCATGACGGCATCACCTTTTCAGCCTGGGGCGAAGGTAAAAAACCGGTGATCTGCGGTTCAGCCAGAAACTACGCAGAGCCCGAATTATGGGAAAAGAGTGAAGTTCCGGGTATCTGGGTCTGCACACTCCCCATAAACAATGCCGGAGTCATAACCTTTGACCATGATCCCCGCATTACAGGTAAATATGATGTTTTGCTTGGATTCTCCGTCCCGTTGGAACCGGAAATGGAGCCCTCTCCGCTGCATCTGAAAAATGATCTTGATTTTTTCAGCGATCTTGATACAAACACCCTGTATCTGAAAAGCGAAAAAAATCCCGGACTCCGTTTCAAGCAGATTGAAATAGGTGAAAATATTCATCTGTTCTGCTTCCGTGGAGGCATACGGGAAGATTTGACCGTGGACAATCTGCACATCACGCTCACCGGAGCTCATGCAGTAAGTTTCATGACTCACAAACGCGGTGAAGTAAGAAATTGCATCATCGACTATGTGGGCGGATCGGTCCTTTGGCGCAAAGGCGGTTCCATCATGTCCGACAAGATGAATATCCGCTATGGTAATGCTATAGAAGTGTACGGCGGCTGCAGCGGTTTCAAGGTGTGGAACAACTGGATCTATCAGATATACGATACCGGGATCACCCATCAGTTTCACCGGAACAAAAATACTGAATGTATCCAGGAAAATGTTGAGTACTTTGATAATTTGATCGAATATTGTTTCTGGAGCATAGAATATTACAATACCGATACCAAATACAGCATTACCAGAAACATACATGTCCACAACAATTTCTGCCGCTTCGGAGGCGCAGGTTGGGGATGCACGCCGGAGAGACGGGAACAAAGTCCCATGTACAGTTTTATGAAAAAAGCAGACGAAACAGAAAATTATCTGACTGAAAAAAACATTTTTCAATTCACTCATGGCGTTATCTATAAACACTTCCCCCCTGTTCCTCCGGAAAACAGTCTGATTTTTAGAGAAAATATTTACATCCAATATGCAGACGCAAAATTTGCCTTATGGGATGATATTTCAGTACCATTCAACCGGGAAGAAGTAACTGAATTTCTCAGCAGCACATTGAAGGAAGAAGACTGCTCCATTTACGAAGCAGAAAAAACTGTTTGACAACTGTTTTTCTATGTAATTTCAGCGTTTTTCCGGTATAAAAACTCTCTCTGCCGTCCTTCAAAAAACAACCGGTCAAAGATGATCGGAAAGTATCAAATATTTCCATT
This sequence comes from Victivallales bacterium, assembly GCA_045589595.1. Lineage (GTDB taxonomy): Bacteria > Verrucomicrobiota > Lentisphaeria > Victivallales > UBA1829 > SIG77. Next base: position 129,803 of record JAZNPK010000010.1, on the reverse strand, counting down.
TATACAATAATTTTCCGGAACCTTATATAAAAGTGAAGTGATTTTCAGAATTTTATTTCACAGCGAAATTCTGAGTTTTTTACCTCAAAATGCGCTTCAGAATGGCGGGGAAAGATAAAAAAGCCAGCCGCCATTTTTTTTGCCTTGTTCAAGGCAAAAAAATATGAAGCCTGAAAAGGCTTTGCTTCATACCGCATCTGCGGTGCTTCATATTTTGCGGCAATGCCGCAAAATGCTTCATACGCCGACAGGCGTGCTTCATAAAAATGAAGCCTTTTCAGATGAAGCAACTTCGTTATGAAGCATTTTCCGTTTCACTCCAAATATGAATCATTCGCTCCGCTCATATGTGCCCCCGGCCTCAAAAATTATTTGCATTTTTTAATTTCTCCGCTTGAAAAAAGTGTTTTGCAGCAGTAAATTAAGATCAGTGATGTGCGCTGATGTTACGAGTAGACTACATGTTAGAGGGCTGGCGTTGGTGTGCATCATTCTTTTTTTTGTGTTGTTTCTCCTGAAATTATGCACAAAAACTCATCGGGGGATTGAAAAAATCATATTCCGGTGATATGATAAGGTGTTGTCAGTTTCAACTTCACGGAACAATATGTACCCATTGTAAAACTGCTTTTGTAATACGGGAGACCGTCAAAAGAAAAATTGGAAAGATTGCAGGGATCCCCTTTTCTGCCGATCATTCGGAAGAAATAAACAAATAATAATGTTGCTGCGGCGGAACCGTAGTCAATGGAGGTATAGATGGATTTCAAAACATATTTCGATTTTGCAGACAATCAGAAAATTATGGACATTGCCTATTCCGTATTTCCCGGAATACCCGGCAATTCTGAGATTCATTTCAAGGAAGCGATCCGCAATGGCTATCACGGGATGAAAGCGGATATGCAACTTTCAAAGGATGGCAAAATCATTCTCTGTCACGATGACGGTTACACATTTGATGAGAATGGCATGATCACAAGTTTTGCTCCGGATAAATTCACTGCGATCCACGATTTGACTGCAGGAGAGATCAACGATCTCCGGTTTGCGCAAGCTTGGGGAGGAGAACACCATCGTCCCTGTCAGCTTGAAACGATGCTTCAACTCTGCCGGGATCATAATCGCTTCGCCTATCTGACGCTGCGGGATGACCCATGGCGTCCGGAAGTTGTGGCGCGCATGGTGGAATTATTGCGCCAGTATGAAATGACCGGGCGTACTGTTGTAAACTTTTATCCGCCGCAGCCCGGAGCGGTACAGCTGATCGATTCGCTTTGTCCGGGCTTGAAATACTGTCACACGCTGGTTCCGAATACGCCGCTTTCGGAACAGCTCATTGACGACTCTGCTGCCGGAGGATACAGCATTATTTGTTTGTGTGGTCTTACCAATGGAATATTTGATAAAAGACTTGCAGAAAGGGCAGAAGCGACCGGCATCCACATCTGGTGTTGGGGGCTTAAGACCATTGAAGCGATATCAACGGCCGTCAAATGCGGGGTCACCGGATTTCAGATGTTCATGCCATCGGGAACTCCCGATATGCTGGCTCAGTACTTCCCATCACAAATCGATCTCTGCTGATAGAACCCCTGATGCAATCAACAAAAGAAATCTGCATAAAAAGATTATGGTATCTCCTGACGGGCTGTCTTTCAATTATTTTCCCGGCTGCCCTGCCCCATCTCACTGCTGCGGAAGATATGCTGCAGGATCTGCTTGAAAAACCGATGGACGGGATCTGCGTTTTTGAATATCCGGACCGTTACATCGTATCCATTCAGGATCAGACCGGCGGAATGTCCGGCTCACTTTTCCAGAATCTTTATCCCGTTGCCCCGGTCAAACTGCAGAAAGAATATGACGCCTCCCACAATATTTTTCTGGTAAAAATCAAAAAGAGCGGAGAACATTTTCTTATCGATACCGGATTCGGCAACGGAAGAAGTCAGTTGTTGAAACGGCTTCAGGCGGCAGGGATCACGCCGGAGATGATCGATGCGGTATTTATCACGCATATCCACCCCGATCACGTGGGCGGTCTGACGCTTCCCGGCGGCACGGATGCGGCGTTCCCGAAGGCAAAACTCTGTATCACCCGCACGGAATACGAAGCCTGGCAGAAAGATCGCGGCAGAGCCGGACTCGGCAAACATCTTGCACCGTATCAGAATCGTCTGGTGCTGCTGCCATACAATAAAACGATCCGGAATTTTGATCTGACGCCGGAATTTCTGCCGGGTCACACGCCCGGACATACCGTGTTCCGGATGAAGGTGAGCGGCGATGGCAAAACGGTGGCATTCGTGGGCGACATCGTCCATGCGGCGGATCTTCAGATCCCATATCCCGGCTATTGCGCCCGGTATGATATGGACCGGCAGAAGGCGGTTGCGTCACGGAATCAACTGCTGCTGCGCGGCGGCACGTGGCTCGGCGCACATATCCCCTTCCCCGGCAGAATTGAAATTATGAGAAAAATCAAAAGCAGCTGCAAAGATCAGTTCTCTTATCAGCCGGCTCCGTAAAGGCAAAAAAGGCGTTGATCCGGCATGAGAACAATCCTGTCGATGTCAACGCCTTCCGGGATCACACGCTCAATTTATTTTTTGCGGCATCCGCATTTGGGGCAGACGCCGTTGTGATCCAGCAGGATCCCACAGCAGGGACAGCGGTCACGGGTACAAGTGGGGGTGTACTCCTGACATGCCGCATTATCGCCGCTGGTGAAGACAAGTTTTGCGATATTGAGTTTGTCTTTGAGCAGTTCATAGACCATCTTGATCATTCCTTCCACCGTCATCGTCTCTTTTGTGACGACCAGACGGCAATCGGGATAAGCCTTGCAGAGTTCGATATCAAACGCCGGTCCCTTCATGCAGTTGGTCGGAGCGCCGTTTTTGATTCCCTGTTTTTCGTACACATCAAGGATCGCCGGCAGCAGCGGATCATCTTTGCGCAGGACCAGAGCGTGATCAAAATTTTTGATGATGTTCCACGCGATTTTCTGGATCTCGTTGCAGGGAAACACCATATTGACTCCGTCATTGATGGAGTCTTCCACCTCAATGGTCAAGGTGCCGGTATGTCCGTGGAGATACTGTGCTTCGCCCTTGAAGTTGTAGAATCTGTGTGCGTACTGGATGTGCAGCGTTGTGAAAGATCTCATGTGCGTACCCTCCTTTTTGATTTTGTTGTTCTGTTCTTCCGGCTGATTTCAAGCCGCCGGTCATTCTGACAACATTTTCCGGGAAAAGGTTTTGCGCACGGATAAAAAAATACACCCCGGAACAAAACGCACCGGGGTGTATGGCAATTACAGATCAGTGATCAGGCTGGATCAGCCGCAGTGGAAATACGTTTCCACCAGAGCAAGGATCTTTTTCTGATCGTTGTTGATGTCGCTGCGCAGAGTACGGTCATTGAACGCTTTGAGACCGGCAATGATACCATCCAGCATGGCGGGGGAGAACACGCCTTCCGCTTCATAGATGGCACGCTGTTCCGCAAGGCAATCGGCAGATGCCGCACAGCTGTCGGGCAGGACGCTCAGGGTTTCAAGGATGCTGCGGTTTTCGTCTTTGTGAATATTCACATTCACATAAGTTTTTGCGGCAACATCCAGCGCATTTTCACATTCAAACCCGTAACGGCATGCAACAGCCAAACCGGCAATGAGCAGATACACATTGGCGGAGCCGTCCGGAGAACGCATTTCAACTGTCTGCTTCTGGGTCGTATCGTAATGGGCGGAAGGTTCGCCCGGATTCGCCTGGGAGCAGAGATCTTTTTTGCTCGTCCAGCCCAGAGGAACACGGACCAGCACGGACCGGTTGCGGTCGCCCCAGCAAACGTTGGTGGGGGCTTCCTGATGCGGAACGAGGCGGAAGTAGGATGTGGGATTGGTGTTGCCGAATGCGGTCAGGGAGGGAGCAAGCATCATCAGACCGGCGATGGCGCGTTTTGCATCATCGGAAAGGACGCCGTCCTTGAGCATCTGGTTCAAGCCGTCTTTCATCACGCGGAAATGGACATGGAGTCCGGATCCGGCTTTGCCGACCGTGATTTTCGGGGCAAAGGTCACATCCAGACCTTCGCGGTATGCGAGGTTGCGGATAATCCATTTTGCAATGGTGAGCTGTTCGGCGGCTTCTTCCGCATCGACGGGGAGAAATTCGATTTCGTTCTGTTCGTAGATTTTGCCGTCAAGGGTAAAATTGCCGACTTCGGAGTGGCCGTATTTGATCTGTCCGCCGGTGCGGGCGATAAAGTTCATGCAGAGCTGACGGAATTCGCCGAATTTTGCATAGGGTGCAGATTCGTGATAACCTTTCTGGTCAACTGCCTGATACATATTTTCATCGGGCGCGATCACATAATATTCCAGTTCGCCCATTGCCTGAAATTCTCTGCCGGTGGATTTGCGGAATGCTTCACATGCTTTGTGGAGCGTGTATTCCGGAGAACTTTCCAGCGGATTGCCGTCCTTGTTGAAGAACGCGCAGAGGAAGTTGATGGTGGGCAGTTCGCAGAAGGGATCCATGTAGGCAGTTCTGAAACGGGGAACCACATAAAGGTCACTGTTGTTTGCTTCGATGAAGGGGAACAGACTGGAGCCGTCCACGCGTTCGCCGCAGGAAAGGATCTCTTCCAGATATTCCAGATCATTGATGACAAAGTTCAGGGTTTTCAGTCTGCCGTCACCGGCGGGATATTGGAAATTGATATGGCGGATCTCATTATCGCAGATGTACCGGATAATGTCGCTCTTGGTAAAATCTTTGGGGGATTTGCCGATTTCCGCTGCAAGGCTGCGGATACTGTAGTTGGTTGTGTTTTCCATACCTGATATTCTCTCATGTTAGAATTGAATAAAACTGTTATCTGTAATTTAGTACAGAATATACAGATTTTCAAGAGAATGACACATTTTTTTGCAAAAAATATGATATAAAAGAAAGTCTGCTTTTCCGGCAATGACGCCACGGACGCAGCGTCATGTTTTCCGTCGGAAAGTTGCCGGTCAGTAGAGGAACAGCAGTTCGCGGTATTTGGGGAGCGGCCACGTGGCATCGGCAAGGATCCGTTCCAGTTGATCCACTTCCTCCCGCAGAGACCGCATGGCATCCACCATATCTTCGGAGCGTTCCTGCGCGATCAGCTCTTCCAGAATATCATTCTTGGTGTCGATGGCATCCAGCAGGACCGCAATGGAGTTGGCAGTCTTCTGCAAAGACCGGAGCGCGACACTGTCACCGGCATCCCGGATGGTCTGGAACAGTTCCTTGAGTTCTTTGGATGCGGCGGGCATGATCACAGTACGGGACAGCAGCAGAGAAAGTTCCGCTTCGATCCGGATCTTCCGGTCGTATTCCTCCATCATGATCTCGTGATGCGAAAGAACTTCCGCCTCGGAAAGCACGCCGAAACGCTCAAAGATGGCAATATTTTCCGGCGCGATAAAACGCTTCAACGCCGCCGGAGTGTTTTTGAGATTAGGCAATCCGCGCCGTTCCGCCTCATCGATCCACGCCTGATCATAGCCGTTGCCGTTGAAAATGATCCGTTTGTGTTTTTTGATGATCTTCCGCAACAGCGCCTGAAGCTGGGTATGGAAATCCTCATCCGGTGAAAATGCTTCGATCTTTTCCGCAATATCCTCAATGGATTCAGCGGCGATGGTGTTGAGGATCATATTCACACCTGCGCAGGACTGACTTGCTCCCGGCGCGCGGAACTCAAATTTATTTCCGGTGAAAGCAAAAGGACTGGTTCTGTTCCGGTCCGTGGCATCTTTGGGCAGCGGCGGCAGACGATCCACGCCCACGCTCAAAACTCCGGCTTTACCTCTGGATGTGCGGGTACCCGCTTCGATCTGTTCGATCACATCCGTCAACTGTTCGCCAAGAAAAATGGATGTGATGGCAGGCGGCGCTTCGCACGCACCGAGACGGTGATCGTTCCCCGGTCCTGCAACCGCCACACGCAACAGATCCGCGTGGCGGTCAACAGCCCGGATCACAGCACAGAGCGTCGTCAGGAACAGAGCGTTCTGATGCGGATCATCACCCGGATTGAGCAGATTTTTCTTGCCATAGGCAATGGACCAGTTGTTATGTTTACCGGAACCGTTGACACCGGCAAAGGGTTTTTCATGAAGCAGACAGACAAAGCCGTGTTTTTCAGCCGTCAGACGCAGCACTTCCATCATGACCATGTTGTGGTCAACCGCCAGGTTCAGTTCTTCAAACAGGGGCGCGATTTCAAACTGTGCCGGAGCCGCCTCGTTGTGACGGGTCTTTGCGGGGATCCCCAGACGCCAGAGCTGTTGATCCACATCCGCCATGAATGCAAGGACACGGGGGCGGATCGCGCCGTAGTAATGGTCATCCAGCTGCTGATGCTTCGGGGGTGCAGCACCGAACAGCGTCCGCCCGCACTGGATCAGGTCCGGACGGGCATAATAAAAATGGCGGTCAATAAGAAAATATTCCTGTTCCGCGCCCAGACTGACACTGAACCGGGCATCTTCTTTTTCTTCCTGAAATGCCCGCATCAGTTTCGTGACCGCCCCGGACAACGCCTGAATGGAACGGAGCAGCGGCGTCTTTTTATCGAGCGTTTCCCCGGTGTAACTGCAGAACGCAGTGGGAATACAAAGCGTCACACAGTTGCGGCTGCGGCGGAGGAAGGCGGGGCTTGTGGGGTCCCACGCAGTATAACCGCGCGCCTCAAAGGTGGAACGCAATCCGCCGGAGGGAAAACTGGAGGCATCCGATTCGCCGACGATCAGGTTCTTGCCGGAAAATTTCAGGATCGCTTCACCGTTGCCGTCCGGCTCCAGAAACGACTCATGTTTTTCCGCCGTTGCCCCGGTCATGGGCTGAAACCAGTGGGTATAATGGGTGGCGCCTTTGGAAACAGCCCAGTCTTTCATGGCGGACGCCACAGCATCTGCGATGGCAGGATCAAGGGGCGCACCGTCACGGATGGTCTTCATCAGGGTCTCGAAGACTTGCCGGGGAAGCACGGTCTGCATCGTCCCGATGCTGAAGACATCCGAGCCGAACGCTCCGGTAATGTCTTCAACGGGACGGATATCTTCTTCCAGTACCGGCGGCATGGCAGCCACCGCGGCGATCGCGTTTTCCCTGATGGTGTTCATTTTCTGCTTCCTTACAAATTACAGTTTGCTATGATCCATATAATATAGCATAAAGCAGAAAATTTAAAAGTGCCGGTTTTATTTTTCCGGCACATTTTTCATCAGAGCCAGGCAGGAGTCTGCAGGGGTTTGATCACCTGATCAAAAAGCGGCTTGAGTTCTTCAATACGCCCCTGCTCCACCAGCCGCAGATAGGTCCGCGTGGCATCGTCATGGGTTTCGCAGTTGAAGAGATTGCGGAACAGCAACCAGCCTTTGACTTTGTTGTCGGGCGGGAATCCCATGGGGAAATAACCTTCAAAGATGTACGCCGCAAGTCTGTCGGTTGCGTAAACGGACCAGATATTGAAGAGCCGTTTCAGTTCTTCCGGCTGCTGGATCACTTCGGAAAGTTCGTTGTAATCCTTGAAGAAGATCGCTTCTTTTTCCGGAGACAGCGGGGCGATTTTTTCAAACGTGAAGGTGTAGGGCTGGAGTCCCATGGCACAAACGCCCTGCTCATCAAAATGGAATGTGGGCAGTACGCCGCCGCTCCACATATCCGGCAGTTCGTTGCATTTTTCCGGGAAGAAGAAGTTGCCCGGAGAATAGAAAATGGGAACACCTTTGTAATATTCCGTGCCAAGCACACAGTGGGTGTGGCAGTTGAACACAAGATTCGCTCCGGCATCAACAAACGCACGGTAGGTATCGATCATCCGGCGGGAGGGATAGGGGAAAAATTCATGTCCGCCGTGAACCGTCACGATCACAAAATCCGCCGTTTTCTTCGCTTCGCGGATCTGTTCCATATTGACATAGGGCTGCAGCGGATTTGAACCGGCATAATCTTTTTCCCGGACGATACCGAATTCATTTTCGCAGAAGTTCAGCACCGCGATCTTTTTGCCGCCCAGTTCAAAACAATGGGGTTTTGCCGCATCTTCCGGATCAACTCCCATACCGACCGTGGCATAACCGGCATCCCGGAGAATGGACCGGGTTTCTATTGCGGCATCAGGTCCGAAGTCGCCGGTGTGATTGTTCGCCAGCAGCGTCAGATCAATGTTCAGCGTCTTGAGAAATTCAAGAGAGGATGCCACATCGGACTTGATGTTCGGACCGCATTTGTGGATCGGCTCCGGATCACCTTTGGTCAGTACAGTTTCAAACTGCATGATCCGGTAATCTGCCGCCGCCAGTGTGGGGGCGATGTCGGAACAGATCGATGCCACATCTTCAACTTTGATGGCGCTGTAGGGACAGAAGTCCCCTGTGATCGCAACAGAGAATGTCTTCCCTGCCGACGGACGGAATGTTGTCAGTTTTTCAAACTTTGTCATGCTCAGAACTCCTTGCGGATAATAGAGATTGCATATTGTTTCAGTGTATCGTAAAGCCGCTCCGTATGGATGACTTCCAATTTCAATGTCCGCCCGACCTGGATCGGCGGCGGCAGATCAAAGTTGATTTCCACCCGGTACAACGGCAGAACTGAAGTGTATTCCCCGACCTGCTTTTCATCGATGTAAACCGGGATCGGTCCGCCGAACTGCTGAAGCAATGGCGAATTTTTCAGTTTGGACGGAACCGGATTGATGGCAGTAATCGTGCCGAAATGATCTTCCAGACTGTCGTGGGCGCGGATCTGTACCCGTTCCCCGATCTTCAGCTTGGGAATGTCGCGGTCGTCCGCATAAGCATAAATCATCTTTTCGCGGGAAATGATCTCCCCGATCAATGCGCCCTTCGGCAGGAACATACCGGCGGAAACATGTCCCGGCAGTTTCGGAATGAAAATACCGTCGATGGGCGAGACTGCGGACAATTCACCTTTCCGGCGGTTCAGTTCCTTCAATACGGAATCGACCGTAACAAGTTTCTGCTGACTCACCTGCGCAGCACCCAGCGTTTCTTTGCCGGACAACTGCAGATCCTGAAGCTGTTTCGTATATTCCGCATCGCGGAGATTCCGTTCAATACCGAAATCAAGGAACGGCGAGGACAAGCCAAAAATATTGTCGCCGGGTTTCACTTCCGTCGGTCGGTCCGGCAGCGCAGCTTTCAGATAACCGCCCTCCTGGACCGCAAGCTGCACCTGTGACGCCGGGACCACCACACCGTCGAGATGCAGATTCCAGGACAACGGCACAAACAGAACCGCCGAGATCACCGCCGCCAAAATCAGAAACAGATACAGACGCGCTTTGTTTGCCGATTTTTTGGAAAGCATCCGGATCGTTTTGATCTCTTTATACATCGGATAAATAAAGATACTGTACAATTCCAGCACCAGCAGCACCAGAGCGACCGCTTTCACAAACTGGTTGTAGATAATGATGATGATGGACGTGTAAAGGAAAATACGGTAAATAAAGGAAATAATACCGAAGAACAGAAGAAAACCACCGCGCTCCTCTTTCGGACTCGTGCCCAGACGCAGAAAATGCCAACGCCAGAACTGTTTCACATATTCCGAAGAACGGGTCATCAGGTTCTCAATGTTCATCACGTCACACAAAATGTAGTAACCATCGTAACGGATACACGGGTTGCCGTTGACGAACAATGTACTGATGGTACTTACCGCAAACAGATAGAACATGGTGGATTTCCACGCTCCGGGCGGCGAATATACCCAGATCAATGCCGCAATACCGCCAACCAGCAGCTCAATGATGATACCGGCAGCATCGATCAACAGCCGTTGACGACGCGGCAGACGCCACGAATCGGTGGTATCCGTAAACAGACGGGGATAAAAAACCATGAACCCGAGCCCTACCCCGCGTACCCGGCAGTTGAAGTGGATCGCAGACAACGAGTGCGCCGCTTCGTGGACCACTTTCATTACAAGGATCGCCACAAAGTATTTCGCCAATCCCGCCCACGACAGAGAGTCGAGGAACGTGGACCGGACTTCCGAAAAGTTCCGCATCATCAGCACATAGCCGATCACCGCAGGGATCAGAAGCATCAGCACAAAGGCTTTGGACGCCATCCAGGAAACCGCCGGACGGATCCAGCGGTAAAATTTTTCCGGCCGGATCGGCGGCAGTTTGAAAAACAGATACGCCGCTGAAAAACGCAGGAACATCGTATCTTCACGCATCTTCACATATTGGGCGTACTTGCGCTCCATCTGACCGTATTCCGGCGCAATAAGATTGCTCTGATGCAGAAATGAGATCAACTGCAGCATTTCATCTTTCGTCACCTGCATCCCGCAGTTGTTCAGCATTTCCAGAAATTCCATCAGCGGATAGCTGCGGTCGATACGGGAAATAATATCAAGTGAACGCTCACTGATCTTGTAATAGGCATCCGCCGCCGGGTCAAACAACATGGCGTAGTCCCCATGCTCTCCCGGACGGATCAATTCAATGTCCTGACGCAGCATACCGGTCTGCAGTTCCGGCTTCGGCATCTGGGGCGGCTGCCCGGCAGGGCTGGACGCGGCAGATGCCGATGCGTTTTCGCCCGCCTGGATTTTCTGTTCTTCCGCCATGATTTACAGCCCCCGGAAGTAAAGGATCACACTCTTGAACAGGAAGTAACCGATGGAGACTTCCGAACCTTCCACTTTGGCAATACCGCGCATACCGTATTTCAGGTCACGGGTCTGTGTCGGAGGCAGTTCTGCGATCAGATTATAGCAGTAGGTACGCTGTTCGGTCAACTCCGGTGACGGGCTGATCTCGCGGACTTTCGCCAGGATCGGGGTGTCGGGCGATGTATGCAGAAACAGCGTGATGATCTCCGGATTCTGCAGCAGAATGGAGGATTCCCGTTCATTGATCGGCACCTTCACATCCATACCTTCGCCGCCAAGCACATCAAAAATCTTATCACCGGTACGGACCGCTTTCCCGATCAACGCTTCCGCACGCTGGTCTGCCAACTGAAGGATACCGGCGCAGGGCGCTTTCATTTCCGCATGATCCAGATACCATTGGGCTTCTGCCACGGCAACTTTTGCAGACTGAAGACGGGCTTCCAGCAATTTCACTTCGCCGAGTTTTTCTTTCTCAGTGAAAGAGGCATCCTGTTTCAACTGAAGTTCCGCCTCGGTTTCACGGACTGCCGCCTGTGCGGCTGCCAGACGGTATTCCAGCTGACTGGTCTCGTAGCGTGCGATCACATCTCCGGCTTTCACCTGATCACCATCTTTCCAGAGGCGTCCGTCGGGTCTGCGGCAGTCTGCCACCGGACCGTCAAACCAGGCATATACCGTTGTGATCTCCGGTGCTTTCAATTCAAATTCGGCATTGACTTTTTCCGGGATCGGCTGGAACATCACATAGATCGTAGCCGCAAGGACAAGGATCCAGAAAATGCGTTTGAAGTTGATCAGTTTCCGTCTGCCGAAATTTCTGACGCGGGAACCACCAAGCCGCTGACAGTACAACGCTTCCGAATAACTGGATGCCAGCAGCTTTGCAGATGTCATGGAATATGCAGGCGGTTTGCCGTCAAATTCAAGCAGCCAGACCAACTGGAACGCAGGTTTCTTCAGGAACGGGGGCGGTTTCAACGGAACGAGAACGATCGTCACATCATCCGGACAGAGTTCGCGGACCGCGGAGCCGTCGCCGTACTGGTTTGCGACCGCAGAAGAAATTTCCGTAATATCATCCAGCGGACCCGTCATTTCCAGAATGTTGCGTTGAAGAACCGCCTGACGGCTGTGCGCATTCACATTCGGCTGTGCATACTGGGCGATCACATCCGCTTTGCGGTCCTGGATCCGCAACAGTGTGGAACTGCGGAATCCGACCACCGGACGGGCATTGTTCACCGCCATGACGGCGGCAGTCTGAAAATCATTTGCGTTGAAGATGTCATGTCCCAAACGCATAATTACGCCGAACGCCTTGAGGCGTGCAGCCATTTCCTGAAGTTGATCAGCGGGTCCCGGCATAAGAAAATTCTCCTGTCATACCGGCAGTGATACCGCCGTCTCTGTTGTCAACAACTGCATGGATCTCGATCGTTCCGCTCCGGTGATCGGCGCGGGGCGCGATTTCATACACTTTTCCCTTGATCGCTTTTTTCGTATCGGTGCAGAAAAGATCCACATCCGTTCCGGGCTTGAGCTGTTCCAGCAGGGAGACCGGCACAAACATCACAGCTTTCAGCAGATTGTCGTCAATGATCCGCACAAGAGGCTGCCCCGCCCGGAGGTTTTCAAAGGAACGTGTGGCGATTTCTTCGATACGCCCTGCGATCGGTGCCGAGATCACGCAGTAAGACAACTGGTTCTGGGCTTCTTTCAGATTGGCGCGGATCGCCAGAAGACGGGCGGCAGATGTTTCCACATCCAGCTTCGCTTTCTTGAAGTCGATCTCACTGATCATTGCCTGTTTGAACATATCTTCCTGCGCCTTCAGCGTTTCTTTGGCAAAATCACACAACGCAATACTTTCCTTCTCCAACGCCTGAACACGCTCCAGTTCCACACGGAACCGGACATCATCCAGCCGGACAAGGACTTCGCCCTGTTTGAAACGCTGCCCGATCCTTAAATTGTTTTCCAGCACAACGCCGTCAATACGGGATGCAAGGATCGCTTCCCGGAACGGGAAAAACACAACTTTCACAACTTGCTTCTTCTGCACCGCCGCGGAAGGGACCAGTCCACTCTCCGCATTCTGTGCCGACAAATAAACTGAACCGCTGAACAGCGCCGCCGCCAGCAGAGGGATCATACTCTTTCTCATCAGTTGACCTTCTTTCATTATTTTAAATAGTTAAATATGATTCACCTGTATTTTACTTCAAGTTCTGCGTAAAGTCAATACGGAAATTGTAAAAAAACAGCATTTTTTGGCTGCGGGCGGGACCGTAACGCCGCCACCGGGAGGTGCGGCGTAAAAAAAAACGGCACAGTTCACGCTTGAACTGTGCCTGGTTTTTTTCGGCAGACGCGCGTGCGTCTGCCACGGTCCCGCCCGCAGCCTTGTACGGAGCGTAAGCGGTATCCCGGATCTTATCCTTTGACTTCGATCAATTCCACATCAAAGATCAGTGCGGAATTGGGAGCGATCATATCACCGGCGCCGTGTTCGCCGTATGCCAGATCGGAGGGGATGAAGAAGCGGTATTTTGCGCCGGGTCTCATCAGCTGGAGACCTTCGGTCCAGCCCGGGATCACATGATTCAGGGGGAACTCAACGGGTTCGCCGCGCTTGATGGAGCTGTCGAAGATCTGACCATTGATGAGGGTACCTTCGTAATGGACTTTCACGGTATCGGTGGCTTTGGGGTTTTCGCCGTTGCCTTCTTCCAGCACGATGTACTGCAAGCCGCTGTTCGTCACTTTCACGCCTTCTTTCTTTGCGTTTTCTTCCAGGAATTTGCGGCTGATCTCGGCATTGGCTTCGCCGGCTTTCTTTTTCTGTTCAGCGGCGATGGTCTGAAGCTGTTTCTGGAAATCCTGCATGATCTTCTGATATTCCTGCTGTTCGATCTGGGGCTGACCGCCGCGGAGAAGATCTGCCACGCAAGCGATCACCACTTCTTTGTTCAGTTCCAGAGGAAGCTGGAGGATGGATAAAGAAATGTTCATGCCGAGTGTGTAGCTCAGCTTATCCTGATCGTTTTTCAATTCGACTGCCATTTTTGATTTTCCTTTCATATTTTCGGGTTGATACGCCTGTATTATAGCGCATTTTATGGAAAATGAAACTGTTTTTCGCAAAAAACTTGCAAAAAAACTGTTTTTTTACTGGAATTCGGCAAACATTACATTTATATTAGCAACGTCGGCGTCCCCAAAACTTTCTTTCGCCAGGAAAAAAATTGTTGTACTATGGATTCTCAGTATAGAGAACTTTATCCGCTCATGTTCGAGACGGAGTATTGCTCTGCGCCCTGGGGCGGTTGTCTGTTGCGTAAAGGCAAAGAACGGATCGGGGAAGCGTGGGAGATCGCTGACCGTGCAAGGATCTGCAACGGACCGCTTGCGGGTATGACGCTCCATTCATTGATGAGTGTTGCCGGAGCGGAGATCGTGGGGTCCTCCTGGGTCCCCGGTATGCGGTTCCCCCTGATCGTCAAACTGATCGATACTGCCGACATGCTTTCTCTGCAGCTTCATCCGGAATCAAAGACGGAAGTCTGGTACATTATGGAAGCCGAGCCGGATGCGGTGATCCTTGCCGGACTCGCGGAAGGCGTCACCTCCGGCGATCTTGTGGCTGCGCTGCCGGACAACGATTCTCTGATGAAGTTGATGCAGGTCCATAAAGCGGTCCCCGGGGATATGTATTGTATCCATCCCGGCAGAGTCCACTCCATCGGCGGCGGGATCCTGCTGCTTGAAATCCAGACGAACTGCAATATCACGTACCGTTTTTCCGATTGGAACAGAAAGCCGGAGCGTCCGCTTCATGTGGAACAGGCGTTATCCATTCTTGACACATCTGAAAAACAGCACGTCCGGCTTCATCCGGAAGACATGGATGCGTCCATGCCGTTCCGTGTTCTGAAACTTGAAGTAAACGGTGAGATGGAACTTTCCACGGGACACGAAACCTATCATGTTCTCACCGCAACCAATAAACCTGTACAAATCCACACAAGCCGCAACACCTGTACGCTGCCGGCGGCACATTCCTGTCTGATACCGGCACAACTGGGCAATTATAAACTGTCCGGCGATATGGCAACGGTGATCCTTGCGACACAATAAAAAAACCTGAACGGAGGTAAAACATGGCATCCCTGAGAGAAGAACTTACACCATTTCTTGCGACAATGGATCAGATTGCGTGGGTGCGCGAATCGGAACTGACCAGCGGCCACGGCAGAGGCAACCGGATCATCGATGTTGACAACGGTTCCGGTCTGCATTTCACCATTGCGCCGGATCGTGCCATGGATATTGTGGAAGCGAGTTTCAACGGTCTGCCGCTGGTGTTCCGGACGCCGGGCATCCACCGTTCCCGGATGGAATACGATCCGGCGGGCGCGGCGTGGCTCCGCACCTGGCAGGGCGGTCTGATGACGACCTGCGGTCTGCGCAGTACCGGCACGCCCGACGATGAATTCGGTCTGCACGGCAGGATCTCCGCGCAACCTGCGGAAGATGTTTCCATATCCCGCGGCTGGAACGAAGAAGGTTCCGAGTACCGGATCCGTATCAGCGGCGTGGTGCGTGAAGCCGCCATTTTCGGTGAAAATATGCAGTTGGAGCGCTCCATTACAACATCTCTCGGCAGCAATATGATCATGGTCACGGACCGTGTCACCAATCTGGGACCGGCGGAAGATTATGTTCAGATCCTGTATCACTGCAACTTCGGTTATCCTTTTATTTCCCCCGACATCCGGTTCCCCCTGCCGGAACACAAGATCACGCCCCGAGACATCCATGCGGAAAAAGGTTTGGATCAATGGAATGTCATGCCGCCGCCGGACGCGAGCAATCCGCCGGAACAGTGTTTCTTCCATGAACTGGAACCGGCGAATGAAGGCGGCGATGCTATTTTTTCCGTGGAGAATCCCGCGCTCGGCATCCGCGTTTCCATCGTGTACAACACCAATACCCTGCCCCGTCTGGTCCAGTGGAAAAACATTCATCAGAGCCGCTATGTTCTCGGTCTGGAACCGACCAATACCTATCTGAAAGGCAGAAATGCCGAGATCGCAGACGGAACTGCGGATAAGCTGATGCCCGGCGAATCCAGGTATTTCCAGTTCGGCTTCATTTTTGAAAACATCCAGCCGGAAAAATAACCGTTTTTTCGCAGCCCGCCTTGCATTTATGATCGGGGCGGGCTATATTATTTTATCGCGCGTCCCTATCGTCTAGAGGCCCAGGACACCAGGTTCTCATCCTGGTAACACGGGTTCGAATCCCGTTGGGGATGCCATTTTTTTTGTTCTTTTTCCGGCAAACCTGTTGATTTCCCCGCTTGTCGTTGTATAATACGGTAGAATTGTGTCCGCCTTGCGGACTGGTATGAACAGCAAACTGAAAAAGGAAAAACAACGATGAGTACAATCAAAAATTTGACGGATGCAGATTTCGACGCTGAAACACAGGGCAAACTCTGCCTGCTTGACTTCTGGGCAACCTGGTGCGGTCCCTGCAAAATGTTCACCCCCATTCTGGAAGAAACTGCCGCCGACCTGCCGGACGATGTGCTGGTTGGGAAGATCGATGTAGATCAGTTCCCCGCGCTGGCAGCCCGTTTCGGCGTCAGAAGCATCCCCTCCATCTTCATTGTCAAGGATGGTAAAATCGTCCGTTCATTCATGGGCGTCCAGACAAAAGAAACGCTGTTGAACGCATTGATGGAAGCCTGACACGGTGTCCGGCATTACGGAACAGGAAACAATCTTTGTATCTTTCAGCGGCGGTGCGGATTCTCTGACACTGCTGCTGAAGGCGGTACAAATGTATCCTGTCAGCCGCATCTGTGCCGTACATTTTGAACACGGATTGCGGGGCGGCGAATCACTTGCGGACGCCGATTTCTGCAAAGAGTTCTGTGAATCAAGAGAGATCCCTTTTCTGCTTGTACCGCTGGATGTCCCGGCAAACCGTCGGCACGGCGAAGGCGATGAAGCTGCAGCACGGCGGCTCCGGCTTGAGGCATGGAAGAAGATCATCAACGGCAGAAAAAATGCCGTGGTCCTGCTCGGTCATCACGGCGACGATGCCGTTGAGACGATGCTGATCCGCCTGTGTCGCGGCTCCAATGTTTCCGGCTTGACAGCGCTCCGGGAGGAACGGACCGTTCAGGGGATCAGGTTCCGGCGTCCCATGCTGGATATGACACGGAAAGAGATCGAAGATTTTCTGCGGCAGCAGGGCATCCGGCAATGGTGTACGGACCGGACCAATGAACAGGATATTTATTTCCGGAACTATCTGCGGAACGATCTGCTGCCGTCTCTGGCGGAACATGCGCCCTTTGCGCCCGGCGGACTGCGTCAGGCAATTCTGTCGCTGGCGGACGATGCGGCATATCTGGAAGACGCAGCGTTTCAGGCGTACGAGTCGTGCCGGACCGAAGGTCTTTCTGCATGGAAGGAACTGCATCCCGCTCTGCTGATCCGGGTCCTCCGGCTTCTGCTGGAACCGGCAGAGATCCTGCCTTCACGGAATCTGGCGGAACGGCTCCGGTCTGCGCTGCGAAACAATAAAACGGAAAAGATCCCCGTCAATGGCAGATATTTTCTACGCGTGAACAAACAGGGCGTAAGCCTTGCAGAATACAGAGACGCGCCTGAACAGCAATGGTTCTGGCGCACGGAGTCGGTCTGCGGTGATCTGACTGCCGAACTGATTCCGGCATCCCCTGCCCCGGATCTGACAGACGGCGCCGCTTATTTTGATGCGGCAGAACTCCCGGAATATTTCCGTCTGACACCGTGGCGCAGCGGCGATACGATCCTTTCATTTGACGGCAAACGGAAAAACCTGAAACGCCTGTTCTGCGATCAGCATATCCCAGCTGAAAAACGCGTCGTTCTGCGGGGAGAAGCCGGAGACGACAGGATCTTCCTCGCACCCGGCGTCAGACATTCGGCAGAAGCACCGGTCACACACGAAACGAAACGTATTCTCAAGATAACCTTCACCCCGTCACAACAAGGAGAACGGAAATGAATTTGAAACAAACCATTTTTACAGCCGCCCTTTTTGCATCCGCCGCTTTCTGCGGTGACATCTCCGCACAGGAAAAGATCGCCCTGCCTGAACCTGCGATCACCGGCGGTATGCCCCTGAACGAAGCGATCGCCAAACGGAGAACTGAACGGGATTTCACGCCGGGCAAACTGGATATGCAGACGATCTCCGATCTTCTCTACGCGGCATGGGGCGTTTCTTCCCCCGACGGCAAACGCACGATCCCCACAGCATTGAACCGGCAGGACCTTGTGATCTATGTGCTCACGCCTGAAAAAGCATACCGGTACAGCGACGATGGCAAATCGCTTGTGGTCTGCGCTGAAAAAGATCTGCGCAAATACGCCACAAAACGCCCCGGTATGGGGGAAGCGGGTTCCATCTCCATCGTGATCTGCGGCGACAAAGGCAAATGGAAAAATATGCCCGGCGCGGAAAAATATATGTACACCCACGCGGGCGCGGTGATGCAGAACCTTTATCTCGCGTGTACATCCCGCGGTCTTGCCACGGTGATCTGCGGCAGTTTTGACGGTCCTCCGCTGAAAAAAGAACTCCAGCTTCCCGCCGATCAGGAAATCCTTCTTGTGCAGATTATCGGCACAAAAAAGAAGTGATTCAGGCACAAACAGTCCAAAATCTTACATTTTTTTCATATTTTTTGCATTTTTTTTCAAAAATGACTTGAAAAATGTGATTATACCGTGCATGTTTCCTCAAAAACAGAGAACATGACAGTAATTTCGGAGTCAGATTCAATGGAAATGGAAAAATATTATTCAAGGACCCATGAGTGGGTGCAGACAGATGGCGAGATCGCCATTATCGGCATTACGAAATACGCAATCGACGGTCTGGGCGACATCACCTATGTGGAACTGCCGTCAGAAGGAACCGATGTGATCGTGGGTGATACGGTTGCCACGGTCGAAACAGTGAATGCGGCTTCCGAAGTCTATTCCCCGGTCAGCGGAACCGTCTGCGCCATCAACCGGCATCTGGATGATGACCCCGGGATCGTTACACGCTCGCCGGAAAAACACGGTTGGCTCTACAGACTGGATAACATTGACGATACGGAACTGGGCGACCTTATGGAAGAGGACGATTACCTGAAGTATCTCGAAACACTGGATTGAGCAGAAAAAACAGGTGCAGCCATGACAAAGATCACTTTTGAAAATATCCCCGATGTCCGCGCATTTTATCTGAATCCGCAGGATCACGCCAATGACGCATATATGTGCGATTTTACAAAAGCTGAGCCGTGGCGCATCTTCCGCATTATGGCGGAATTTATCGACTCCTTTGACACCATGTCCAAATACCGCAAACTGGTTCCCATTTTCGGGTCTGCGCGCCTGAAAGAGGATTCACCGTGGTACCGCGATTGTGTCCGGCTGGGCGAAATGCTCGCCGAAGCCGGATACGGCGTTCTGAGCGGAGGCGGCCCCGGCATTATGGAAGCCGCCAACCGCGGGGCGTGGCAGAAAAAAGGAACATCTGTCGGGCTGAACATCAAACTGCCGATGGAACAGCACGAAAATCAGTATCAGACGGAATCTTTGGATTTCCGTTATTTCTTCATCCGCAAAGTCTGTTTTATGAAATATTCCGTGGCGGTGGTGGCGTATCCCGGCGGGTTCGGAACATTGGACGAACTCTCGGAAGCCCTGACGCTGATCCAGACACGGAAAGTCAACCGTGTGCCACTTGTGATGGTGGGCAGAGAATTCTGGTCGCCCCTGATCGACTGGTTCAAAAACTCGCTGCTGGAACAGCATTTGATCTCGCCGGAAGATATGGATCTTTTCCATCTGGCGGACAGTGCGGAAGAAGCCAGAGATTATATCGTAGCGTGGCACGTGAAGAACGGTTGCGTCTCAACCGTCCGTGATGACGTCTGACCCCGTTTTTCTCCCTTTTTTACCGTGATCAGAAAATTCTACTGATCAGTCTGTCGCGGTGCCGATCACTCTGCCGGATGCATCGCGGTAAATGGTCTGTCTGCCGGACCGGGTCTCTGTTTTGATCAATTTACCGGACGCATCGCGGTAAGTCGTCATATTTCCCTGCTTGGTGGCAGTCGCTTTCAGACGCCCGGAACTGTCGCGGTAGGTCGTTGTATTTCCCTGTTTGGTGGCGGTCACTTTCAAACGCCCGGAACTGTCGCGGTAGGTCGTTGTATTTCCCCGTTCAGTAGCAGTTCCCTTGAACTGTCCGGAGGAACCGCGGTATGTGGTCTGTGAGCCCTGTTTTGTGGCAGTTCCGGTGAAGGAGCCGGAGCCGCTGCGGTAGGTTGTCTGTTGTGCGGCAAGGGTTCCGGCGGAAAAGATCGCCGCCAGAGTAATTCCGATCATCATTGTTTTTTTCATCACGACCTCCATTGTTTTTTGTTGCATCAGAAATTCAGGAGCTGATCCACCGCACCGCCGATAGATGCGGCTTCGCAGGTTTTGATCCTGTGTTCTTTTTTCCAGTTTTCAAACTGTTCTTTTGTGCCGTGTCCGGTATAAACCTGGGCAACAGCACCGCACCCGGCATTGAAGCCCGCCTCAAGATCACTTGTCCGGTCTCCGATCATAAAACATTCTGCAGGATCAAGATCAAAATCCGCCACTGCTCTCAACAGCATACCCGGTGCCGGTTTGCGACATTCACAAACTTTTGTATATTCCGGCACGACCCCCTGCGGGTGGTGATAACAATGATATTTCCCATCCAGAGCGATCCCTTCCAGTGACAGCAATTCATCGAGTTTTGTTTCGACTGCCTGCAGATCTTCCGGTTTGAAATATCCTTTTGCGATCCCCGCCTGATTGGAGATCATGATCACAAGATACCCGGCGGCGTGCAGTTTTTTCACTGCCTCAACTGCACCGGGTATCAACACCACATTTGCCGGATCGGAAAGGTAGTTTTTTTCTTCGATCAGGACGCCGTCCCGGTCAATGAAACACGCCTTCCGTTTCATGAGCAATCATCCTTTGGCGATGGCTGCCGCTTCTTTGATGTAATTTTCGATCACATCCCAGTTATCGGCATCCAGATCAGAAGCCTTGCCCAGCCAGGTTCCGCCCACAGCTGCAACTTCCTTGATGGCAAGATAATCTGCCGCATTCTTGCTGGTCACGCCGCCGGTGGGCATAAAGCGGAGTCCCAGATGTTTGTACGGCGCAGCCATTGCCTTGAGCATATTGATCCCGCCCGCAGCTTCTGCAGGGAAGAACTTGAGAAAACGGCAGCCAAGCTCACAAGCCTGTTCGATTTCGGAGGGCGTACAGACGCCCGGTGAGAACGCATAACCGTTTTCAATGGCAGCCTTGACAACACGGGGATTGAAACCGGGAGCAACAGCAAAGCGCGCACCGGATGAAAACGCACGGTTCAAGTCGGCAACATTCAGAATGGTCCCTGCCCCGATATACAGTTCGGGGAAGTGATTGGAAAGGCTTTCGATAATATCTGCCGCTTCTGCCGTACGGAACGTGATCTCGGCTGCACCGAGACCGTGTTTCAGCAGAAGTTCACTGAGTTTCAGTGCTTTCGTTTCGGAATTCAACACAAGTACGGGAACGATCCGGATCGCTGAAAGTTTTTCGGCGGCTTCGATACTTCTCTTGCAAAAATCTTCGTTCATTGTTTTCTGATCCTATCTTATGGTTTTTTGCTGAACTTTCTGTAATCTACTTGTTTTTTTTCTTTTTTGCAAGTCACTTTCAATGCTTTCCGGTTGATTTTCTGAAAATAAAAGTTACATTAGTAGAAAAATAACAGTTGAAAGGATGATTATGTCCCGTTTTATCTCTGAATATCTTGCAGCAACAGATCTTATTCTGCATAAGATCGCTGAAACCGAACAGCAAAATCTTGACCGCGCCGCTCAGTTGATCGCAGATGCTTATGCTGCCGGAAAACATATTTATATCTTCGGATGCACGCACTCCGCCATTCTTGCGGAAGATGTTTTTTATCGCGCCGGGGCACCTGTTTTCTGGCGTCCGCTCTGGGGTCCCGGTATGAGCATTGCCCAGACGCCCGGATTTCTGACCAGCGCTGCCGAACACAACGCGCAACTGGGCGCCGATGTGATCCGGTGTTCCCGGATCGAACAGGACGATGTGCTTGTTGTGATTTCCACATCCGGCAAAAATGAAGCGCCTCTGGCTGTGGCGGAAACGGCATTGCAGAAAGGCGTCAGACTCATTGCAGTCTCGTCCTCCGCGTACAAAAATACATCTCCCTCCCTCTGGAATATGCAGGGATTGCTGATGATCGATAACCATGTGCCTCTGGGCGATGCCTCCGTCAAAGCGGGCGGAGTCACCCCCATGGGACCGCTCTCCACCATTGCCGGATCTTTCATCATGCATACGATTTCCGCGCTCGCCATTGAAAAACTTCAGGCGGCAGGTGCCGATGCCCCCGTTTTCCTCAGTTCAAACGCGCCCGGCGGCAGAGAACGGAATGAGGAACTCCTCGCCCGTGAAGCGGTCCGCGAAGCATTTTTACTGCCTTGATCACAGGTGCGGAAATGGCAGTTTTTCTCTGTATCGACATCGGGACCAGCCGGGTAAAAACGGCATTGATCGATGACCGCGGCAGTATGATCGCGGAGCGTTCCCGGCGTCTCGACCGGGCATCGTCTCCCGATTTCCAGAATGCGGAAGAATGGTACGCCATCACGGCGGAACTGATCCGGGATCTGCCCGCCTCCCCCAAACCCGATGCGATTTCCCTGACCGGCAACATGCACGCCCTGCTCCCCATCGATAAAGATGGTATCCCCTTGATGGATGCGGAGTTATGGTGTTCCAACAGAGCCGCATCGGAATCGGATCTGCTGAACCGCCGATATGCCGGAGAATTTCTGAAACGGTTCGGGAATGTATCAACACCTGTTTTTTCCCTGCCGAAGATCCTGAAACTGAAACAGGATCAGCCGGATCTCTACCGGAAGACTGTCGCTTTTTTACAGGTCAAGGATTATATCGCCCTGCGTCTCACCGGCGAACTCACAACAGAACCGACAGACGCCACCGGCACCCTGCTCTGCCGTCTTGATACCCACGAATGGGATCAGGATATGATCACGGAACTGGGGTTGAAACAAACCTGTTTTCCGGAGATCCGCCCATCGGCTTCCATTTGCGGAAAAGTCACACCCGCAGCTGCCGCAGAAACCGGACTTGATACGGGGCTGCCGGTCGTTGCCGGAGCCGGAGATCTTTCCAGTGCCGCCCTCGGCAGCGGGACCGGACCCGGAACGTTGTCCCTGACGCTGGGAACTGCCGGACAACTTCTCGCTGCAGGACCGCGCGGCTCTTATCCCCTGCTTGCCGGAAAACTTTTTGCATTTGCTCATGCCGATCCAACAGAAGACCTTTACCTCGGCTCCGTTCCGGGCGGCGGATTCACCTTTGAATGGCTGTCGAAAAATATGTTCCACTGTACCTTGGATCAATTTTTCAGTATGGCTGACCGTGCGGAACTGCAGGAGGATCTGCCGTTGTTCATGCCTTATCTTCTGGGACGCGGCGCACCTTATATGGATTATACGCCCTGCGCAAAATGGTGCAGACTTTCCGCTCATCACAACAGCGATCAACTGGCACTGGGCGCAGTCACCGGCACACTTTCCGCCCTCTGTCAGTCCGCAGTCCTGCTCGAAAAATTGCTGAACTGCCGTTACCGGAATGTCGTTCTGCAATCGTTGGCATACCGGGAAAACGCGGTCCGGAAAACTGCAGCGGCATTGTTCCGTCAGCAAAAATCCCTGCCTGTCAATCCCGAAGCATCCCTCCTCGGAGCTGCAGTGATCGCCGCTGTCGCCACTGGTTCTGCCGATTCATTCCATGACGCACAGACAAAAATGGTACATACAAAAAGACTCCCGGATGTACCGGAAGTCCTGAAAGAAACGGCGTCACGGCTTTTTGCCGCTTACATGGCAGAAGCGGACATCATTGCCGGACAACTCAAAAACTGATTTTATTTTGCGGCTGCCGCAGCAGCACGGGCTTCTTCTGTTTCCTGTCGGTACTGCGCATATTTCCGCAGGATGTCCGTAACATATTTCCGCGTGGATTCAATACGGATCCTGCCTTCCATAGATCCGTTGAACTGATGGGGCTTCCAGGCATTGGCACGACTGCGTCCTGCGTTGTATTCACACAAAGCCAGTGTGATGCGCTCCTGATATTTTGACCAGTGACGCAACGCCCTGCCCAGATACCATGATCCGATCTCGATATTCAGTTCAGGATCACTCAATGACGCTCTGGACGGCAACGGACGCTTTTTGATCCTTGCCCAGTCCGCCGCCGCCAGATCCGGCATGATCTGCATCAACCCGACTTCACCTTTTCCGCCGATCTGCGTACGGTCAAAACCGCTCTCACGCCAGATCACAGCCTTGATCAGATCGGGATCGACTTCATTTCTGCGCGATGCCGCAAGGATCAGAGCAGTATAACGTTCCTCCATGGAGCTGCGCTCCGCAATGTAGCGGCACAGCATCCATACAGCCATGGACACCACAACAGCCAGAAATGCAACAGAAAAAAGGATCAACGCAGCTTTTCCGCTGGTCATCCTTTTTCTGCCGTAGGGTCTGTACCGCTGTTGCAATGTCCACCCCTTTCAGTGCGATATTACGCCTGTGCGGCGGCTGCGGCGGCTTCTGCCGCACGGATCTTTTCAGCTTCCGCCATGATCTTCTTGTATGTTTCTTCATACTTGAGTTCATGGGGGATCGGCACGATACGCAGTTCACGCAGCTGTTTCATATCCACGTTCGCGGGCGCATTCATCATCAGGTCCTGAGCCTGCTGGTTGAAGGGGAACGCAATGACTTCGCGGATGTTGGGTGCATCTGCCAGCAGCATCGCCATACGGTCGATACCGGGAGCAATACCGCCGTGCGGGGGCGCACCGAGTTTGAACGCCTGGATCATGCCGCCGAATTTTTCATCGACAACAGACGGATCGTAACCGGCGATCTCAAACGCCTTGTACATCAGTTCCGGCATGTGGTTACGGATCGCTCCGGAAGAAAGTTCAATGCCGTTGCAGACAATGTCATACTGATACGCCAGAACATCCAGCGGATCTTTGGTCAGGAGCGCATCCATACCGCCCTGGGGCATGGAGAACGGGTTGTGACTGAAGATGATCTTGTTGGTTTCTTCATCCAGCTCGAACATGGGGAAGTCCACGATCCAGCAGAAACGGAATTCATCCGTTGCAATGAGGTTGAGCGTTTCCGCAAATTTCGTGCGGACTTTGCCGCCGATCTGGTTTGCCAGTGCAGTTTTATCGGCAATGAAGAAGAGCGCATCGCCGTTTTCGATTTCTGCTGCAGCTTTCAGTTCAGCAAGTTCCGCTTCATTCATAAACTTGGCGATCGGTCCTTTGAGTTCGCCTTCCTTGCTCCAGGTGATGTAACCGAGACCTTTGGAACCGTTTTCTTTTGCAAAGGCTTCCATCTTATCGTACCACGCACGGGGCTGAACGCCCACGATGCCCGGAACGCGGATCCCCTTCACGCTGCCGCCGTTGGCGACTGTTGCAGCAAAGGCTTTGAATCCGGATTTTGCAAAAATATCGGAGAGATCCACCATGAACAGCGGGTTGCGGAGATCCGGCTTGTCGCTGCCGTATTTGTTCATTGCTTCCTTGAAGGGGATACGCGGGAACGGAGCGGCACTGATCTTCTTATCGGTAAATTTCGGGAAGATCGTGGTGAGCAGTTCTTCCATCACGGCAAAGACGTCGTCCTGCGTAACGAAACTCATTTCGCAGTCGAGCTGATAAAATTCGCCGGGAGACCGGTCGGCGCGTGCGTCTTCGTCACGGAAACAGGGCGCGATCTGGAAATAGCGGTCGAAACCGGCAACCATGAGCAGCTGTTTGAACTGCTGGGGAGCCTGGGGCAACGCATAAAATTCGCCGGGATGAACACGGCTGGGCACCAGATAGTCGCGGGCGCCTTCGGGAGAACTGCTGGTCAGGATCGGGGTCTGATATTCATTGAAGCCCATATCCCACATTTTTTTGCGGATCTCGCGGATCAGATTGGAACGCATGACGATCTTTTTGTGGAGATCATCGCGGCGCAAATCGAGAAACCGGTATTTCAGACGGGTCGCTTCGGGCGCATCTTCATCTTTCACGATCTGGAAGGGGATCTGCTCCGTTTCGCCGAGAACATCCATGGTTTCGGCAAAGAGTTCGATCTCGCCGGTTTCCAGTTTCGGGTTCACGGTTTCGGGTGCGCGGGCAACAACGGAACCGGTGAAGCTCAGGCAGGTTTCAACACGCCACCGTTCCAGTTCCTGATAAAAATCCATCTTGGGATCGATGACGACCTGAGTTTTACCGTAGTGGTCGCGCAGGTCGATAAAAATAACGCCGCCGTGGTCGCGGACACTGTTTACCCAGCCGGAGATCCGGACTTTTTCACCCACATTTTCCTTGCGGAGTTCGCCGCAGGTATGCGTTCTAAACTGATGCATCTTCTACAATCCTTCTTGTTTGATACCGGCACGCGTGCCGGAAAAATGTTCATTTTTGATAGAATCATCACATAATATACACCATTTTCCGCAAATTCCCACTTGAAAAGTAAAAAAAATGGAGTATCTTATAAGAAATTTACCGAAAAGATCATTTTTTCTTACGATCGGGCGTTTAGCTCAGTTGGTTAGAGCGTCACGTTTACACCGTGAATGTCGGGGGTTCGAGTCCCTCAACGCCCACCATTTTTGCTGAGCAAAAATGGTGAATGAAGCCTAAGGCTTCGCTTCATGCACCGAAGGTGCGCTTCATATATTTTGATGCTTGACGAGCAAAGCTCGCAAGCACAAAATGTGCTTCATACTTTTGTGTGCTTGACACGCCAGAGGCGTGCAAGACACAACGTGCTTCATAAAAACGCCTTTTCAGATGAAGCATTGTTTCGTTTCACTCCACAATATGAAGCATCTTCATTTCATTCCGATATGAAGCACTCCGCTCACGCTCCGTATGACCTGTCATCCATAGCACTTCGTGCGACGGATGATGAAAAAATGAAAAATGAGAGCTGTGTTTGCAAATATTCCTTACCAATGCTACATTATTCAGTGGAAAGGAAAAATCTGTCATGGAAAAATCGTCAAACAAACTTGTCGATCTTTCAATTGCATTTGCAGTTGAAATTATTGAATCTTGTAAAATATCTGAAAGAACAGAGAGAAACGATCATCTGCAATCAAATCGGCAGAGCCGGAACAAGTATCGGAGCCAACATCCACGAAGCGCAATATGCTCACGGGAAAGCTGATTTTGTTTCAAAACTGCAAATTGCCTTGAAAGAAGCCAATGAAACAAGCTACTGGCTGCTGCTATTGGGAAAAACAAATATCCTCTCTTCTGCAGAATATGATCGGTTGGAAACTCTCTGCCGGGAAATCAGAATAACTCTGATCGCCTCAATCAACACCACGAATCAGAATCTTAAATAACCCATTGCGGCAGAGCTTTCATCAAACGGTATTTTCTCAAAATCGGGTGTGTTTTGCATAAATCTTGCGGAAATTCTCTGTTTGTAAATGTCGGCAGTCATTTATGCGGAGTTCTTTTGTTAAGCGTTAGTTAAAAATACAGTACATCAAAACCTCTTGAGTTAACTGCAAGTTCATCTTCAAAATATCGGCGAAAGCCTTCTTTTTATAAGAATCTGCCACTTTTTTACCAATTCGTCCCCCAAAAATTTCATTTTCCGCTTGACAAATCGGCTTTTTCATAGTAGTTTTACTGCGTATCTGATGCTGCCTTTTATTTTTTTGTTTGGTCACTAAAAAATAAAGGTCAGATGCACTTTTGTCAAATAACCCGTCCCATCACAAAATTTGGGACATTAACAAAACGTATCTAAAAGGAAAATCCCCTTATGGCAGCCAACACTGTTCTTGAATATCTTGTCCCCATGCGTGACGGAATAAAACTTTATACCATCGTCCAGCTCCCGGAAAAAAGCGGTTCTTTTCCGGTGATTATTTCAAGAAGTCCTTATCAGTCAGAACAAATCGACTTTGAACAGCTGCGGCAGGAAAATACTCATGGATATGCGGTGGTCAGCCAACAGTGCCGGGGAACCGCACGCAGTGAAGGAGAATGTAATGCTTATTTGAATGAACGCAACGATGGTCTTGATCTGCTGGAATGGGTCAGGCAGCAAACTTTTTATAATGGAGAAATTTATCTTTTCGGAGGCAGCTATACTGCTTCAGTGCATCTTTCTTATCTGAATACAAATCCGCCGGATGTGAAAGCTGCATTGCTGGCAGTTCAAGACAGTAACAGATACAACATCTGTTTCCGGCATGGATTTTTTAAGAGCGGTCTGCATGGCAGCTGGGTAATGAAAATGCATAAAAAAAATCAGCCTGTCGAAAGGAACTTTACTGCAGCAACTTTCCGGACAATGCCTCTTGCCGGTATAACCCAAACTATTTTCAATGAATATGTTCCCTACATTGAGGAAAGTTTCAGTCATCCGGATCCTGACGATCCTTACTGGAGTACTCCGGAAGGCGGCAGCGATTATCAGGATGCCTGTAATAAATGCGACATCCCGATTCTGCTGATAACTTCGATGTATGATATTTATACCGAAGGTATATTTGATATGTGGAAAAAACTTTCCCCGGTGCGTAAAAAAAATTGTGCGCTTGTGGTTACGCCGTTTGATCACGCATATAATCCCACTGTTCTCCCGGCTGAAATGCAGGATTTCCAAGATGCTGTGCTTGACAAATGTGTACCTGATTTGAAGTATGTATGGTTCGATCATTTCCGGCTTGGCACTGTTTTGCCCTTTGTTCAAAAAGGCAAAACAGTCTATTACCGCTTATGGGACAACTGTTGGCACTCCACGCCGGAATTGACCAATGCCCCGCAGAGGAATCAGTTTTTTCTGACCTCGGGACGGACTCTTGCTGCATCATCGGCACCGGGAAAGATCACCTATACAAGTAATCCTTATGATCCGGCATTTTTTGCCGGCGGCCTATGCAATAATTTCGGTGGAATGCAGCTGCAGGATCCTCCGAATTCCCGTTATGACATCATTTCATTTCTCTCCGAACCGCTTGAAAATGATTTGATCTGTGAGGGACATATGGAACTTGAACTTCATTGCAGTTCCACCGCAGAAGATACTTGTTTTTATGCAAGGATCAGTTTTGAGCGCAATGGGAAAACGCTTCCTTTGCGGGATGATATAGATTCGCTGTGCCGTCTGGAAAAAAATTATACTCCGGGAACTGAACGTATTGTCAATTTTATTTTTGCGCCCCACGCTTTCAAACTGCTTGCCGGAGACCGTTTGCGTGTGGACATTTCCTCATCATGTGCGCCGCATTTTCATGTACACACCAACCAAAGGGGATTGCAGGCATTGCAGACAAGTGCAAAAATTTGCAGAAATACGATTATTACCGGTTCGTCATGCC
Organism: Victivallales bacterium; assembly: GCA_045589595.1. Lineage (GTDB taxonomy): Bacteria > Verrucomicrobiota > Lentisphaeria > Victivallales > UBA1829 > SIG77. The sequence goes on along the minus strand of JAZNPK010000010.1, from coordinate 100,516 downwards.
TTTCGATATATACAAAAATTCAGGAATAACCGATTATATGATTTATCGGTAAGTTTTTTGAAATGATCTGTTTCCAAAAAAGGATCAATCACCATTAATGGTAAAAAAATATGATCCAACATCTTTACTGTCTATCAACTGTAATGGGGAACAGAGCCTAATAATAAATGTCTGCGATGCGACCGTTTTCCGGGGCGGATTTTATTTCATCGGAATTTGCAGACATTTACTTTAAGGTAAAAACTGTTCTCTGTTTTGATTTTTATGCTTTCGGAGATGTTTTTCGAAGAAGTGAAACGGTTCAACAAGATTGTATTGTTGACAACCGTTTTGAGCTTGAGAGAAGTATTCCGAAGAATTAAAACACCCTCCACCATTTTTTTGCCTTGATCACAAGGCAAAAAACACGAAGCCGCAAGGCTTCTCTTCACGCGGCGCCAGCCGCTCTTCACTCAAAACCAAAGGTTTTCTTCACATCTTCACGAATTCCGGGAAGCCTCGCTTGCTTGTCCCGCCATAGCCTTCAGCGACGGCGGATGAAGTCGTTTCATTACGCTGTCGCTTCATTGCACTTGTGAAGCCGCTCCGCGTGTGAAGTTGCCGCCTCCGGCGGGAGGATGTGTTACCTTTACAGCGCGGCTTTGCCGCTTAATTTCTTTTACTTGAAAACCCATTGCGGCAGAGCTTTCATCAAACGGTAAATTCTCAAAATCGGGTGTGTTTTGCATAAATCTTGCGAAAATTCTCTGTTATGTAAAGGTCGGCGACCTTTATGTATTGCTTTATATGTAAGATTTTAGAGATTAAAAAGTTACAGAAACACACGGTGCAATAGAGCCAAATTCTCCGTTTCGTGCCATAAAAAACAGAGAATTTCCCATCCGACCTTTGCAAAGACCTTTATAAAAAACTGTGGAAAAATTCTCAAAAATCATACTTTTGAGCGTAAAATCATCAAAAACAATAGTCGGGGGTCGAGTCAAATACACTAAAAATGACCATACTTGAACCTTGAAAAAATCTCAAAAAGTTTGCTACAAACTGAAAATACCACAATCCCCGACACTTACAGAAAATTATCGAAAATTTGTAATCCGCAGTTGTAAACGCCTGCGGGAGATGGTATATTACCGGTGAGTGATTAATTTATAACGGTATTGAAATATGAAACTTTCTGCATTTACATATTTTGCAGCTTTTGGAATAAAAACGATTTTATTCCGGCAGAAAAAACCGATTCTCGGGACAGTGATTCTTACAGATAAATGCAACTTGAAGTGTAAGCATTGCTCTGTCAATAACATTACAGCTGTCATACATCCTTATTCTCAAATCCGCAATGAAATGCAGACCCTTTACAGTATGGGCTGCCGCATCCTTTTCTTTTGCGGAGGAGAAACTTTTCTGTGGCGGGATGGCGAAAAATCTGTGCGCGACCTGGTCATCGAAGCGAAGCAAATGGGTTTTCTCATCGTCAATGTGGTAACCAACGGAACCTTTACTCTTGATCTGCCGGAAGCCGATCTTATTCTGCTCTCTCTTGATGGCGATCGGGAAAGACATAATCTGATCAGAGGCGAAACCTATGACACGATTATGAAAAACATCAGAAGTGCCGCTTCTGATAATATTGTTTTATATATGGCAATCAACAAATTGAACGTATCAACCGTTCAGGATGTCATAAAAACAGCCGAAACAGACTGCAATATCCGGGCGGTTTCCTTCAATTTTCATACGCCATATCCGGATACTGCGGATTTGATGCTTTCTCTGGATGAAAAACAACAATGTGCATCTGTGATCAGAGATGCGATTGAGAAAGGCTCTCCGATCTTCAATCTGAAAAGCGCATTGCCTTATCTTGTCAATAATTCTTTCCCCACACCGTGTCATCAGTGCGTTGTTATCGAGAACGGCAAGATCAGCACATGCGGCAGATGCATTGAGATCCCGGGATTGTGTGAGCAATGCGGCTATTTCTTTGTGGCAGAATATACCTTGCTTTTCCGGGGAAATCTCCGGATCATGTTTGATATGCTCAAAACATATTTGAGGTACATCTGATGAGCATGATCACTACTGCAACCAGGATGTACCTTACCCGTTCATTCAAGCCGTTTACCTTCGCTCCGGATGACGGAAGAAGAAAAATTGATCTTGCAGCAGTTGAAAAACCCGGATTATATGTCCATATCCCATTTTGCCGTACACTCTGCAACTTTTGTCCATATTGCAAAGTTGTTTATGATCGGGATTTATACAACCGTTATATTGATGCATTGAAAACCGAAATCGATCTTGTTTCAGCAGAAATAAGCATTCCTAAAGAGGTATCATCACTTTATTTTGGCGGAGGCTCTCCGGCACTGGCGGCAGACAGGCTCGGTGAGATCATCACGCATTTGCAGAAATATTACCGGATCACGGAAGGCATCGGTGTTGAGCTTCATCCGCAGGATGTCAATACGGACACGTTGCAAAAGTTAAAAGCTGCCGGAGTTACCCGCATCAGTATCGGCATACAATCTTTTCAGAAACATTTTCAGGATTTATTAGGTCGATCAGTCATTGATATTCAGGAAATGAAAAAAGTTTTGTCGTCAACTGAATTTGAAACCATATCGATGGATTTTATTTTTGCGTTACCGGGGCAAAAGGCAACAGACTTGAAACTCGACATCCAAAGGGCATTTGACTGTGGCGCAAATCATACAGCCATTTATCCATTTATTGACTTTTCTTTTACATCGACACCGTTAAAGGAAATGAGAAAAAATGAAAAAAGGCATCTTTTGAACGAAATCACAGAATATTTCCGTTCTATTGGCTGTCACCGGGATTCGATTTGGACATTTGCCAAAAGCAGGACACATAAATATTCATCCATGACCCGAGATAATTTTATCGGATTCGGCTGTTCTGCGACCTCACTGCTTAAAGATCAATTCAGGATCAATACTTTCTCCGTCGAAGAATACTGCAAAAGAATTGATCATGGCTTGTTACCGACGGCATTACATTGTGATTTTTCCGTACGGCAAAGGATGATTTATTGGCTTTTCTGGCGGGCGTACACGACGAAAGTTGTAATTGCTGATTTTGAAAAATTCTTTGGAGTTCCGTTGAAAAAAGCATTTGGTGCAGAGTTGACAATTGCCCGGCTTACCGGCATGATTATTGAAAAAAATGGCGTATTGGAGCTGACGGATAAAGGAGCATTTTACTTTCACTACTATGAAAGTTTTTATACATTGGCGTATATTGACAAAATGTGGGGCTTGTTACGCCATGAAGCATTCCCCCGTAGCATGAAACTTTAATTTTTGCTAATTTACTTTTCCGCAGTTGTAAGCGCCTGCAGATGATGGTTTATCTTTCTTAAAACGCAAAAAAGCGGCAGGATTTCTCCTGCCGCCAAACGCTGGGCGCGTTACTCAATGCCGAAAAACTTCCATTCGCCGTATCTTTCTGAAAATATTGCCGACTTCTGGCGGCGGTGGCATATCACGCTGGGACGCTTCCTCATGACCGGACTTTACATTCCCCTCGGCGGCAACCGCTGCGGTAAGTTCCGAACTGTCTGAACCTGCTGATCACGTTCTTTGTGAGCGGGTTGTGGCACGGGGCGAGTTGGCTCTTTGTTCTGTGGGGGATGCTCCACGGGACGGCGCTGGTGATCCACCGGATCTGGAGTAAGTTCCTGGGCTTGAAGATGCACCGCATCCCCGCAAAGCTGATCACGTTCCTTTTTGTGCTGTTGGCGTGGATCCCCTTCCGGGCAACGGATATGAGTCAGGTGAAGCAGCTGCTTTCCGCTATGTTCTGCCCCGAATCATGGAGTCTGCCCGCACCGTTTGATGTACGCGGTCTGCTGTTTCTGATCGCGGGCGGATTTATTATTGTCTTCCTGAAACCGGCGGTGGATATGGAGGAAAAATTCCGCCCCACATGGGTCAACGCCATCCTGACGATCCTTCTGCTGATCGTGCCGATGTTCTTCTTCGTGAAGGTCTCCCCCTTTATCTACTTCAACTTCTGACCGGAGATCTCCCGCACGCCTTCAGCGTGCTGTTGAGAAAGCAATCGTTACCCTCCGAAAAACCTTTTTTACCATGTCCAGACGGGAACAGCAACTTTCACCTCGTATTCCATTTTCTCCTCGTATTCTACTTTCTCCTCGTATTTCTCCATGTATTCTACTTTCTCCTCGTATTCCACTTCCACCTCGATTCCGGAAAAGGATTCGGTCACATAACAGGTCAACTTTTTTCCGTTATCGAGGTGGGCGAACCCCTTCCATTTTTTATCTGAAAGTTTTTCTGTTAACTCCACCCGGGTACAATGACCTCTGATCTTTCCGGGATTTTCTCTGATGATTTGATTGACCACAGATACCGAATCCCGTTCCAGACGGCTGCGGCGTGCTGCCGGTCGGACCATCTCCTTCCACTTTTTATTGATCTCAACGGTATCAACGCCGTTCCCTTCCGTTTTTTCGGCTTCATTTCCGCATCCGCAGAAAAAGACCGACACAACCAGAGATACCCCCGATAACAGGATCGCTTGTTTCATTTTTCTCTCCATAATATCAATGTTTGCACAGACGCCTGAGGGCGGGCGGATGAGCTGCTCTGCCGCACCTGTCCGCCCCCGTTTTTTTGGGTGTATCGCTCGTTTGAAGCTTGCATTACCCAAATAAGACTTATCAGGACTTATAAGACTCATAAAAAACACAGACTGACTTGACTGCTGGGAATGCAATACAAATCCCCGATGCAGCTCCCGCTATTGCCCGGATCTGGAGCGTTTTCAGACACTCCGTTTTAGCTCAAAGATTATGAGGATATCTTTTTATTGAACCGGGACAAGGGCGAGCCGGAAGCCGCGGTAGGGGTACTCGTAGCCCGGGTCGTAGTCGCCGTGCGCCACTTGGCAGCCGCCCGCGCCGTCGCGCCAACTGCCCCCGCGTATATGGCAGGGGTTGAAGCCGCCAAAGCACCACTCCTGTACATTTCCGCTCATATCATACAAACCGAGTTCGTTGGGCTTTTTTCCGCCCACATCATGGGTCTGCCTGCCGGAATTATCACGATACCATGCAACTTCATTGATATCATTACTGCCGCTGTATTCATACCCCTTGCTCAAGTTCCCCCCACGGGCGGCAAATTCCCACTGGGCTTTTGTGGGCAGAGAAAACTTGTAACCGCGGGGTGCATAACCATAATCATTCAGTTTCTCGCAAAACTCCATAGCATCGTGCCAACTGACGTTCTCCACGGGACGGTCTGCACCTTTGAAGTGAGCGGGATCGTTCCCCATTACCGCCTTCCACTGCGCCTGAGTTACTTCGTATTTGCCAATGTAATAGTCTTTTTCTTCAATTTTTACAAGGGATTTGATAATAGGCAACGAAATATTTTTTTTAGCTTCTTTTTCTGCTTTTTCAAAAGTCCCTTCTACCGCATCCAGCAACTGCAATGCTTCATCATATTTTCCCTGTGCATGTGCTTTCGCTGCTCGTTGCGAATAAGAAAGAGCCTCTTGATGAATCGCAGATGCCCACAGAAAAGCATTCACCTTTTCTGCTTTTTCTTTGGCGGAATTGGCTTTTTGTTGAGCTGCGGTGAACCGTGATGCAGTTGCTGCTGCGTTTTCAAGTTTATTTTCAGCTGATTCCAACAGCTGCAAAGCTTCATCATAACGCCCCTGTGCATTTGCTTTGATCGCCGACAGTACCTGAGATAAAGCGGGCTGATAAATCGTGGAGGCAAACTGAGACGCTTTTTCTTTATCCGCTTTTTCTTTGGCGGCATTCATTTCATACACTGCCGCATGAAATGCCGAGGCGGTGGAAGTAGCTTTTTTGTATTCGTTTGTGGCAAGAACATACAACCGGGTCGCTTCCTCGAATTCGATTTTTTCGTAGGCTTCCCGTCCCTGCTGTTCGTATTTTTCCGCTTCCGCATAAATTGTGGAGGCATATTTCGGAGCATTGATCTCGTTAGAATTGCTGTACCTCTTCCGGCTTTGCAGTTCGCTGTATTTTTCATCCGCTTCGTAACGGAGAGGACCGCGACTCATGATCCAGTCTGCGGCGGATTCCGCATCCTGCAGAAATTTTGCGGTGGCACTGTAATCCCCTTTGGAAAAAGCACGGTTTGCAGATGTAAACTGCCGTTCCAACAGGTCCAATTTTTCCTGAAATCCCTGATCCATACTCAGATTTGCTTCTTTGATCTTTTTCTGCTTTTGTTCGACGCGACCAAGGATCTCATACACTTCCTCTTCCGAGGGACCGCATCCGCAGAACCCGAGCGTCACCGCCAGAGCAAGCCCCAGCAGGACCAATGTCTTTTTTACTTTGCAGTTCATTTTACAGAAACAACTCCTATCTTACATTTTTTTGTATGTGTTATTTTTTTGTTCAAAAGTTTCATCACTGCCAGGCTTCATACTGGTTCGGCATTTGAAATTGACTGACTTTCAATTCGTTGCAAAGCAATTTGAACATCAGGAAAAATAATACTTCAGTCATTTCCTGCTTTTTCAGTATTTCTGCCATCTTTTTTGAATTCTTAACTGCCGGAGAGAGGCGGAAGGACATTTCCTTGAAATGCTCCGGTTTGATTTTTACGAAAAGTTCATCCGGAACATTTCTTTCATTGGAAAAATCTGCATAAACCCGGACTTCATCCTCTTTCCGCCAGACCGCAGTTTTGAAAAACGGCGGCAGTTTCTTACCGATCTGCTGCATTTGATCTTCATTTTCAAAATGAAAATTCAAAGCGTTGCCCGGGAATTCATAGTTGCGGTAGAACGCAAGAGAACTTCCTGTATCTTTTCCGAAATGCCAATATGCCATGTCACAAATAACAGGTGTATTACTGCCGAACGGCTGCAGGTTTCCGTTGGGATCCATCGTGTAAAAAACAGAATCTTCGGCAAAAATTTCCCGGAACTCCTTTTGCGGGATCCCGATCCGTACCCCGATATCATCATCCGCAGAAAGTTTGGAATACATTTCCCACATCCCCATGGAACTCAAAGATCTGCTGACAAAAGAGGTATTATGCACCGGATTTTCCAGCGGATCATTGGAAAGATCAGCCCGTTTCAGTTTCCAAGCGGAACTTGTAAAGATCGCCTTCAATGTTTTCAGCGTGGTGTAATGATAATAAATTTTGTGTCCCTCGCCCTTCTTTCGGAGGAAATCGCCCCAATCTTTTTCGCTCTTAAATTTAAGGATTTGATCAACTTCTTCCTGGATACTATCTCTTGCACGTTTTGCTGGTGTACCTGCATCTTTTTCAGGTGTACCTGCATTTGTTGCAGCAGCAATGTTTTTTTGCTTTTTTGGGGTTGCCATTATTTCAAGCTCCTTTGTGTGTTAAAAATAGAAAAGACCGGCACAGTTCCTGCCGTGCCGGTCGAAGATACGAAGAGAGAGTCCGGGCATGAAAAGACATACCGGAGAATGATGAAAAATGGGGAAGGAAAAATCCGGTCGGGATCGCGCCGGATTGAAGCAAGCCTTTATTTGACAAATAAAGGCTTGCTTACTTGCTTGCTTGCTTGCTTGCTTGCTTGCTTGCTTGCTTGCTTGCTTGCTTGCTTGCTTGCTTGCTTGCTTGCTTGCTTGCTTGCTTGCTTGCTTGCTTGCTTGCTTGCTTGCGCTCACTACATTCGCGCAAGCTGAATTGGTGAAGAGCAGACCACAAAATACCATACCGTTAGAGTACAAAATTTGATTTATGCTCAACGGCTGAGTAACATTATGACTGTATACTGGCATTGTTGCTCTCCTCTTAAATTTATTCGCACGCGCAGTTACTGTACCTTCCACGAATTGCATTGTCAAGTATGTATATCATAAAAAATGCAAAAAAATGCTGTACGACAAAAAAGGGCGGCAGGATAATTCCTACCGCAAAACGCTGGGCGCGTTACTCGATGCCGAAAAACTTTTTCTGTTCATCCCATAAAATCGGAAAAGGCTGCTTGCACTTTTCCACGCCGATTTGGTCCAACTGCCCGGTGAGGACGCCGTGGATGATTTCCGGCGACAGCAGCGTGAGCCGGGTAATCCGGGAAACATACGCCATATCCTTGCCGATGGCACGGGCGAGTTCCCGGACATTGGAGTTGGAAAAAGCCGGATTTAAATAAATGTCGGTGGTGCGACTATTTTCCGGGGCGGTTTTTATTTCTGCGGAATTTACAGATATTTCGTTTGAGGTAAAAGCCGTTCTCTGTTTTTATTTTTATGCTTTTGGAGATATTTTCCGAAGAAACGGCATAGTTCAGCAAGTTTGCATTGTCAGCAACCATTTTGAGCTTGAGAGAAATATTCCGATGAATTAAAACACCCTCCAGCATTTCTCTGCTTCTTGCGGGTCTTTTTCAACGCCAATGCCATTTTGGTAGCGAACCCCTAAATTGTATTGTACCTTTGCATCTCCCTGTTCTGCGGCTTTACGATACCTCTTTACGGTTTCTTTCGGATCGCTTTCAACGCCAGCACACAAAGCGCCGCATACCAGGAGTGCAAAAAGCACCAGAATCTTCTTAGACAAACTCATTATACTTCTCCTTTTTGATTGACAAATAACCACCTTGTTTTTCAGAAGATAGCTATTTTCTGAAAAAGACAAGGCTGTAAAACGCTTTTTTTCTGATTATTAACGGAGTGGCACTGAAATCACCGGAGCCGTACTTTATTTCCGCCTGACAGGTAAAGCATTCGCTTTCTGTTTGCGTGATGTAAAAATGAAAAATGAGTGTTTAGCCGTTTGCAATATATCACTATCTGCATTATATTGCCTGTGGAAAGGTGAAAGATACAAAACACTTGTCCGGGAGTATGACAGTGTATCCATCGGAGCGGCGAATTTTATTGACAAATCCGGCGGGAATATTTCGCAGATCGGCTTGTTGAATTATAATTCCAATGCCCTGATCCCGCGGATGCCGCTGTTTCATTTTCCTTTTCTGACGAGGCTGATAGATAAATAATTGCGATACTGCAGTAAAACAAAAAAGGAGCGTTGTTATGCCACAGGGCGATATATTTATTTACGACTGTTTCACCGGAAAAAGCAACTTTCATGGTTACTTCGACCCAAAAGATCCGGACAGGGCGACGATCCTGCATCAAAATTCCCTGAGCGGCATCATCGTTAAAAAGGAAAAACATAATATTCCACTCTCTGATGCCGAAACAGAATTTCGCAAAAACGGCAGCACGAACTGGTCATTACTTGAAAATGATCCTGACCGCAAGATCTTTTACAACAGTTGCGATGAATTGCGGTCGGCACATATAAAACGCCTCAAATTGCTGGAATCCAAACCGCGCGACTGCCTGACAGCACCGGAAAAAGTTTTTATGCAAACTCACAGAGACAGACAGATCCGTTTTGATGACACCGCATACAAAATGCTCCGTTTCTGGCGGGAAGGATGCTGCGCGAAAAAAATGTGGCAGTTCTGGGATCAAAATTCCGGTAATGCGGTTGACATCATCAAACTTCATCCGGTAACTCATTTTCATTTGCCCCCTCACCGGGAGTTGATGGAGCGCGATAATATCCACGGCAGTATATCCACTTCAATATCGATCAAAGCAACCTTGAATGGAATCGTTCTGCAGTCACTGTGGATCGACTTTACTGAAATGGACTGCCTGTTGTTTTCGCATTGTGAATGTGCGCCATTTTTCTTCGGCAAAAAAACAGACGAACCACCGCTGTTTCAGGTTCGGAGCCGACGGGAGGAAGACTTTATTATCCTGACATTTTTTGAACCGCTGCCCACAGAGGAAACGGATATTCCGTTCAAATCAGAATGGCGATTCCGTTATAAAGATTTGCTGTACGAAGTGCGGAGGATTTTATCCGATTTGAAAGAAAATGAAGAGGATTTTCCGCCCGGTGTTCCGGTACAAACCGATGCGAGAGAAACACTGGCATACAAAATCGAAAATGAGATCATAAAGAATAGATCCCATTGAATTTTGTTTCCGTGTGGATATATTATCTTCAAACATATCGAACAAATCAACTGAAAGTCAAGACGATCATGAAAAATATTCCCGCTGAAAAATCTGCCGTAACTGCATACTGTCAGGCAAAAGCAGATGCCATGAAAGAAGCCTGTCTGAACGCAAAAAACACAGATCCGGCAGCCATTTCCGGCACCTGCTACTATGTCAGCGAAAACGGTGATGATGCGCAGGACGGATTGACGCCGGAAACGGCGGTCCGTTCACTGAAACGGATCGGATCACTGCCGCTGCAGCCGGGGGATGCCGTTCTTTTCAAACGGGGCGATCTGTTCCGCGGAACATTTGTGGCGTCCACCGGCGTGACTTATTCCGCTTACGGAAACGGCGGAAAGCCGGTGATCTGCGCTTCCAGACAGAACTATGCAGATCCGGATCTGTGGGTGGAAACAGCTCTGCCGGATGTCTGGCGGTGTACCCTGCCCCTGAAAAATGCAGGGCTGATCACATTTGATCACGACCCGCGGAGCATCGGCAAATATGATGCTCTTCTCGGCTGGCTGCTGCCCGGACATACGGCGGATGGATACCGGCATCTGGAAAACGCAAAGGATCTGGAATTCTGGTGCAGCGGCGATACGGATACGCTTTATCTCAAATGTGCCGGAGGGAATCCGGGGGAACGGTTCAAACGGATCGAGATCGCGGAAAATTATCATATTATTTCACTTTGGGGCGATATCGGACATGTGACGATCGATAATCTGCATATCACCGTCACGGGAGCGCATGGCGTCAGCGGTGTTTCTGATATTCACGGACTTGAGGTTAAAAACTGTATCTTTGACTACATCGGCGGCTCCCTTTGGAACTGGAACAGACTGATCCGTTACGGCAATGCAGTGGAGATCTTCGGCGGCTGCCACGGCTACCATGTACATCACAACTGGATCTATCAGATTTATGATACCGGCATCACGCATCAGTGCAACGATATGAAAAAATGGGATGTGATCCAGGAAGATGTGGAGTATCACGACAACCTGATCGAATATTGTTTCTGGTCCATTGAGTATTACAATCAGCGGAACCGCACCAGTATCACGCGTAACATATACGTACACGACAACTTCTGCCGTTTCGGCGGCGATGGCTGGGGATGCCCCCTCCGGAAAGAGCGTATCCCCATGTACAGTTTCGCTCAACCGGCAGAGCATACGGAAAATTACCGGACCGAAAACAATATCTTTGAACGGAGTACCGGATACATTTATTATCACTCCCATTTTGTCGAGCCGGAAGGCGCTCTGCAGTTCCGCGGAAACACTTATATCCAGCACGCAGACGGACAATTTGCAATGTGGGGACAGGACAACTGTATCCCCATGTCCGGCGCGGAGGAGTTTCTGGAAAGGGTCCTGCACGAAACAGATTTCACGCTGATCCCCCTGAAATAAGATCCGTTACGCATTTACGGAAAAACACCCCCCTGCCCCGCAGAAAACAGCCGCCGGACGGCGGCTGTAATTTTTTATGGGTTTATTATGCGGTCAGGCGAGAGTTCCGTTACGGAATAAAAGATGAAGTGCCGCTGAAGGTTTGCGCTGCAAGATCACGATGTTCGTTTTATGCTGAATTCAGTTCGTTTTGTTCATTGCAAATGATCTTTACTGCTGTATAGTAAGTGATGTTGGATAACTTTTCAACACATCAAAAGGATCAAAAATGAATATCGGAGCACTTATCAGATGTACGGATATCGATGAACGGCGCATTGCGTTTTTCAGAGAGATCGGGCTTAACTGCATTCAGATCGCCGGTGTTTATGAGGAATATCTTGCGCCGACCGCTGAAGCGGTGAAAAAATCGGATGCACTCTTTGAACTGCTCGACAAATACGGAATTTCCGTTCCGTCTATGTTTCTTTCCTATCCCGATCAGGACTGGACGAACCCGCGGGAGGGTGTCGGCATCGTTCCCCTCACCACCCGCTGCGAAAGGATGGTGATCTCCTGCCGTCTGATGACATGGTGCAAACGTTACGGCATCAACTCCGTGTCCTGCCATGTGGGCTTTGTCCCGGAAGAAAAGAACGCGTTTTATGACCGCTTTATTCTTGATATCCGGCAGCTTGCAAGATTTGCCGCCACACTCGGACTGGATTTTCTTTTTGAAACGGGAACCGAAACGGCAATTCATCTGAAGCAGATCATAGACGACATCAATGAACCCAATGTGGGCGTCAACTTCGATCCCGCCAATATGCTGATCTACAACAACGGCACCCCCGCAGAGATCGCGGATCTGCTCGGCGACCGGATCAAAGTCATGCACTGCAAAGATGCCGATCCCCCGATCGGAGATGCCATCCGGGGCAGAGAAACGGTACTCGGCTCCGGCTCAACAAACTTTACATCTCTACTGAAACGACTTGTTTCCAACGGGTTCTGCGGTCCATTGATCATCGAACGGGAAATCCTGCCCGGCCCGGAACAGGAATCCGACATCAAAAACGCAACGGAATTGATCAAATCAACGCTTGAAGGAGGAAATTGAAATGTTGAAAGCCGGTATCATCGGAGCGGGGCGTATGGGAATGAACCATGCCGCCAATCTGGCAAAACTGAAAAATGTGAAACTGACTGCGGTCTATGATATTGATCCAGCCAGGAGTGAGAGTCTGAAAGCGGCATACCCCGGCATGGAGATCAAGGATTCAGCGGCGTCACTTGCCAATGCCCCGGAAGTGGATCTGATCATCATCGCCTCCCCCACATACTGTCACAAAGAAGGTCTTCTTGCCGCCATGGCGACCGGCAAGCCCATTTTTTGCGAAAAGCCGCTCTGCCGCTCGAAAGAAGATTTCAAGGAACTTGTGCCTCTGCTCCGAAGTTACAAAAATCTTTTTGCCATCGGTTTTGTCCGCCGCTACTCCGCCGCAACGCTCATGCTGGAAAAACTGCTGAAAGAAGGCAAGATCGGCAGGATCATCAGTTCGTCCGTCACCTGTCTTTTCGGCGGATTCAAACGGGAATGGGGCGACTGGTTTGCAGACTATGACAAATCCGGCGGCGTTATGCTGGATATGCTCGCACATCATTGCGATCTGCAGAACCTGTTTCTCGGCAAACCGTTAAGCGTGTATGCCCGGAGTCTCAAACTCGCAAAAGATGCTGAGAAACCGCGGGATTATGTAAGCGCAACGGCAGTTTATGAAGGGGGAGTCATCTGCAATCTTGAATGTTCCTGGCTCCGGGGCGGTCCATCCGAAACCTTTATGACACTGCACGGCGAAAAAGGCGCATTGAAATTTTCCGACCAACAGGGCGTGATCTTTTATGATATCGGCGGTGCAGAAACACACATTGAGATCGATGAAGGCGTAACCGGACATTTGCAGGATGACATCTCCGGCAATATGTACGCGCAGGAGATGGCGTATCTTGTGGATTGCGTCGTCAACAAGAAAGCACCCCTTGCCGGAACAGACGCGGCGATCGATGCCATGACCTTCTGTCTCGGCATGATGGATTCGGCAGAAAACGGAGAAGTGATCAGATTCTGATCTGTTTTCAATGAAAATGGATCCCGGTCGGCATCACCGCACCGGGATTTTTTGCAATCAGGCAAAAGTTCTGAAATCTTTGATCCGGTGAAGCGTGATCATATCCGTATCGTGGGTGTTTTTGGCATTTTTATCACCGGAACGGCTCAGGACCAGCATATCGTCGCCATTGATCAGGATCGAGGCGTAATGGCGTGATTCGTGTTCCGTTTCGCCGCATGCGACCACGCCCGCAGAACACCAGTCGAACGCATTGCCGGAATAGAACAGTTCCAGCTGACGCCGTTCCTGAAAACAGTTGAGTTCCATATACCGGGCATCCTCCGCGATCATGGAATATTTCCGTGCGCGTGAGGCGATCATCCAGTAAAGACGGCTTTTTTCGTCCCACAGGATATGGAATTTCATATAACCGCCGGGGAACGGCAGATAAACGGAATCGAAATAAGGTTCAGTGTTCCGTTCCAGATAGAGCGTTCCGTCTTCCCGTTCACCTGCGACCAGCATGGCGGCAGTGTCGGGATGAATGGGATCAAGCGTCCGCAGAAAGACCAGAAGCTGACCGTAAAAACGGCTTTCCGGATTGCGTTCCAGCACCACATTTGATTCCAGCCACGCGCCGGGATGCCGTGTTCCGAGAGGGGGCGCGGCTTTGGCAATGGTCTGAAATTCAGCGATGTTGGAAAAACGCCAGTTCTTCACATCGGTAAGGTCATCGTTTTCATCTGCGCACATCAGTACGGGATCACCGGCTCCGGCTTTGTTGTTCGGGATCTGCTCCATCGTGATATAGATCCTGCCGTCGATCCGCTCATAAGCACAGGCGCTCTGATGCCACGGCGCCTGATCCTCAAGACAGACAGGTTCGCCCCAGGTCTCTCCGTTGTCCGTGCTTTTGGAAACGAGAAGTTTTCCGGCGTGTCCGATGGCGTAAAGACATTTTCCCGCAGGGATCACCCGGGCGTGAAGCATCGGGAGTCTGCCGGTTTCGCGCCACGTTGCGCCGTGATCGTCGGACACATAGATCCGCAGCTGATTTCCGGAGTAATCACCTCTGCCGGATCTGGGTCCCTTCTCCAGTTTCAATGCGCTGCCGGAAACATCAAAAGATGCAATGATCCTGCCGTTGAACGCATGTTCCAGCCACGGGGTATAACAATAAAGATCCTGAGGATACGGCGAATGATAGATCATCCGTTCATCAGCGATAAATCTCATAAAGAAAACTCCTTATCGGGTGCAGCGGCGGATCGTGATATCCTGCAGGATCCCTGTGCCGTAACGGCGCCCGCCGGAGCAGTACGCCAGAAGAAATGATCCGTCACTGTTGAAATGAATGGCACAATAACAGAACCCGCTGTCCGGCTCAGTTTCAAACGCCTGATGTCCGGTCCACGTCACACCGTTATCGGAACTGAATGCGATCACATAAGGCGTCCGGTCCCACGCCCACGCTTCCATGACGCTTGGATCCTGTTTCATTCCGTAGCGCGGTTTCTGATCGTTCCAGACAGCCACAAGGTCACCGGACACGGGGTCCCGCTTCATGCTCAATGGGGAACAGCCGCTGAGAAATTCCGGGGCGGGAACGGCACCTGTCCAGTTCATACCGCCATCGTAAGAAAAGGCTTTGTATTGACATCCCCGATCGGTCCGCGCCCAGAGCATGACATTTCCGTTTTCCAGTTCGATCACGCCCGGCTCCTGAAGTCCGCTGTATCCGCTGT
The DNA here is from genome assembly GCA_045589595.1 of Victivallales bacterium. Classification (GTDB taxonomy): domain Bacteria; phylum Verrucomicrobiota; class Lentisphaeria; order Victivallales; family UBA1829; genus SIG77. The sequence goes on along the minus strand of JAZNPK010000010.1, from coordinate 85,218 downwards.
CGGTACCGGGCAGGATCCAGTCCGGCGCTTCGTGCCACGTTACGCCGTCATCATCGGAGTAAAAGACATAATCCACCGCGCGATGATCGATCGTGAAATTGTCCGGCTGATTATCCACCCCTGCCCAACGGTGATTTGCAGTCGGCAGGAGCAGTCTGCCGGATTTCAACTGGATCAGGCGGTCGTTGTTCGTCACATAATATCCGGGCATGGCAACGATATATTCCGGCTTGCTCCAAGTCCTGCCTTCATCATCGGAATATTTCAGAAGGGGACGGGCGTCGATACAATTTCCGATATATTGTTTTTTTCCGTAACACATACAGATCCTGCCGCTTTGAAGACGGAGCATAGAAACGCTCATCACGTTGCCGGGACCGGCGGGGCGTTCCACCAGCACTTCCGGTTCGCTCCAGGTTCTGCCGAAGTCTTCCGACCGGATCAGGACGATATCTGCTTTGGCGTGATCGTTCCACCCTTCGCTGCTGTAGCGGGAATATGCAAAAAGAATCGTGCCGTCTTTCAACTCGACGAAAGAGCCTTCCGAATTGCGGTTGTGTTCTTCCGTTGCGCTCAATCTCAAAACTTTTTCAGAATCCATCTTCTGTTTTCTTTCATTATATTGCAACTCTGCGACAAACGATCAGGTGGCAAAAGGGCGTTCATCCAAAGACAGTGTTCCGGTATGATTTTCCGGCTCGGGGAAACGGCAGTCGGGAGCGATCTCAAGATCGTTCACATCCTGAACGGCAAGCGTCTGTTTCCACCACGGATCTTTCGTTTTCCAATGGATGCGGGACGCACGGAATGTAATATCGTCCACCGCGGACAGACGCAAAAAGATTTCCGGCGCGGGATATTCACGGAAGGGATGAGGCGCATCGGCAACGATGAAATCTACATTTTCAAAACGGATGTTCCGCGGGCGCGTCTGTGCATTCCCGGAAAGCGTCAGAGGATAGAACACTTCAAATGTGCATTGTGAAAAAACGATATCCTCGATTTGTGCGGTGGCGGTTTCCATGCCCGGTCCGATATTCACCGGATACGCCGCGCCGCGGCAGTTGATATTGACGAAACGCAGATTGGAAATATCCACACCCTTCCCCTGCGCCCAATAACTGCTCTGGATCTGGATCCCCGCACCGCTGCCGGCAAAAGTGATATTGGAAAAGACCGCATTGCGGATCGTACCGTTCCCGACGCCGATCCGGATACCGCATGCTCTGGCATGGCAGACGCAATTGGAAACAGCAATATTTTCACAGATCCGGGTCTGATCCTTGAGCGTGCGGAACGAACCGCGCAACGTCAGTGCATCATCCCCCGTATCGATCAGACAGTCGCTGATGGTCACATTCCGGCTGCAGTCAATATCGATCCCGTCCGTATTGGCATTCCAGCCGGGATTTTTGATTTTCACGCCACGGATCCGGACTTCTTCACAGCCGTGGATCAGGATCGTCCAGCAGGTGGAATCACGGAAGAATACATCCTGAATCACAATATTTTTGCTTTCCGCAAAAACGATCATCTGTCCGGGACGGCGGATCTCATTATCTTTCACATTGCAGTATCCGTCGCGCCACGAGAGTTCGCCGCGATAGGAATCCGGACGCAGTTCCGCAAAAAATGCAACACCGTTTCCGTCAATACAACCGGTACCGGTAATGGCGGCATCTTCAATCTCGATCCCCATCACAACATGATGTCCCTTCCAGCGTTCTGCTTCGGATGACATATTCTGCGGATAGGCATCCAAAGCATTGTAATCTGCCAGATCGGAACTTGCTTTCAGGACAGAGCCGTGGGCGAGATGCAGTTCCACATGGGAACGGAGGAAAAGACTGCCCGTCATAAAAAGTCCGGCAGGAACAAGAACCGTTCCGCCGCCGTTTTCAGCGCAGGTATCAATGGCGGACTGGATCGCTGCCGTGTTCATGGTAACGCCGTCGGGAACAGCACCGTAATCACAAATGTTACAGATCATAAAGGAACTCCTGTATCGTTTTGGTGGGAAACTTTCTTAACATAATACAGCAGAATAGAAAAGCAACCTCAAACCGGAGAAAAAGCGGCAAAAAATCATCATCACAAATCAAATCCGGAATAAAATATTTTTGTAAAAAACGGGGTGTCGCTGCGATTTTACATCTTGTTTTTTCCGGTTGAGATATTATAGTGACATTCAGCGACCTGCAACTTTAACAGATGAAGGATGAAACGCCATGGCTAAAATCACCGTCGATTTCTCAAAAACAACCGGAAAAATCAAACCCGTTCACGCTGTCGGTCAGCCCCCGATCCTCGGCTGGACAAGCGATAAACTGTTCCACTATCTCACGGAAGCGGGTATTCCCTACTCCCGTCTGCACGATGTGGGCGGCGGCTTCGGCGGCGGAAAATTTGTGGATATCCCCAATGTTTTCCGTAATTTTGATGCAGACCCGGACGATCCTGAATCTTACGATTTCACCTGGACCGATCCCCTGATCGAAAGTCTTTTCAAGGCGAAAGTTGAACCTTATTTCCGTCTGGGCGTGACCATTGAAAACGAAGTCTGGCGGAAAGCATACCATGTCAATCCCCCCAAAGATTTCCACAAATGGGCAAAGATCTGTGCCGGAGTGATCCGCCACTACACAAAAGGCTGGGCGAACGGTTATCATTACAATATCAAATACTGGGAAATCTGGAACGAGCCGGAATGTGAATACGGCAGACGGTGCATGTGGACCGGCACGTGGGAACAGTATATGGAACTTTACGATGTTACAGCAAAACTTCTGAAAGAAGAATTTCCGGAGATCATGATCGGCGGTTACGCGTCCTGCGGCTTCTACATCCTGAAAGATCATGGACCGGTGAACGATACAAACATCAAAAGGCTTGAGAAAGATCAGAGTTTTCTGGATGCCTTCCTCAAGTTCATGCAGTATATCAAAGACCACAACACGCCGCTGGATTTCTTCTCCTGGCACTCTTACGATGAACCGAAACAGACGGGGCTTTACGCCAATTATGTGGCGGAAAAACTGAAAGAATACGGCTACGGTCACGCAGAACAGCACCTGAATGAATGGAACTGTATGCCCGCAAAACGCGGCACGGCATGTCACGCGGCGGCAACGGCAGGATTCATTCTCTCCATGCAGAACTCGCCCGTGGATATCGGGATGTTCTACGATGCACGCATCGGCACCAGTATTTACGGCGGTCTCTTCGATCCGATGTCGCAGCTCCCGCTGAAATCCTATTGGGCGTTCCCCGCCTTCAATGAACTTTACCGCCGCAAAGTGCAGGTGGAAGCGATTTCTGATACGGAAGATCTGTTTGTTGCTGCCGCTGACGGCGATCCGGAAGGCGCTGTTATGATCGTAAATTACAGCAACGAAACAGTGGAACTGGATCTTGATCTCGGCGGAAAAGAAATCACATCCTGCCGTCTGACAGACGAAGCTTACAACTACGGACTCTGTAATTTTACCGGCAGCCTGAACCCCTATTCCATTACGCTCCTGACCGTCAAGTGATCCGATGGATAAAGAAAAATGGTACACAGACCGTTACTGGCATATCACCGATGACGGCAAAGGGATCCGCTGGCAGGTCGGCAAAACGCCGATCCCTCACAGCGATCATGTGGAAACGGCAGGGAAGGAAACTGCGCTCGTTATTTATTACGGCGTGAACAGCGACGGATCGGGATTTCAGGAACTGCATTGTGTTTTCCCCATGCTGCGTCTGATCCCGAATATGACCCACGCATCGTTTCAGGCCAACCTGAAAACAGGAGTCCCGCCGGAAGACGGCAAAACGGTCTCATCAGGCGGACGCCCCACTGGTTATCTGCCATATTTTGAAGTCGATGACAAGGCGCTTGTGGAGTATCCGGAAGAAGTGATGTTCAACGGCATCATGCGGATCAACAGCCGCAGCGATGTGCCGGGACTGCGTGTGGATCGCATCATTTATCCATCCAACGATGCACCGGCGTCTTTCATCTGGTTCATTCTTACCAATGAGGGAGAAGAACCGGTCCGGATCACAGTCCGCAACAATCACACCGAACTGATCAGCCGCGGCGCCAGAGGCGTGTATCTTGTCGATTGCGATATGGGTGAAGATGCGCTTGAACTCGCACCGCATGCCAAAGCGGATCTGTATCTGCAGATCACAGCAAGAACTGCCGATGTGGAAAAAAAACGCCTCGACAGCGTTGCGGAATATCTCAACCGGCTCGAACGCATCCGGGAACTGACAGCGCCGATCCAACTGGAAACCGGTATCGCTGAACTGGATACGGCATTTCATTTCTGCAAACTCCGTGCCGGGGAAAGTATTTTTCGGACCCGCGGCGGTTATATGCACGGTCCGGGCGGAGAAAGTTATTACGCCGCCACCTGGTGCAACGATCAGGTGGAATATGCCGGACCGTGGTTCGCGTGGACCGGTGACGCGCTGGTGCTGGAAGCATCCCGCAACGCGTATCACCATTACATGCCCTTTATGGGACCGGATTTTTATCATATTCCCAGTTCTGTGATCTCGGAAGGTTTCGATATCTGGGAGGGGGCGAAAGACCGGGGCGATGCCGCGATGTGGGCGTACGGCGCATCCCGTTTTGCCCTGACATGCGGCAATCCGGAATGGGCGCTGAAACTGGCTCCCGGAGTGGAATGGTGCCTGGAATACTGTCGCAGAAACCGGAACGAAGCGGGTGTTGTCCGTTCCGATACCGATGAAATGGAAGGCAGATTCCAGAGCGGGACCGCCAATCTCTGTACATCGGCATTGTATTACGGTGCGCTCTGTTCCGCGTCCCGTCTGGCGGAATCACTCAACGCCGATCCGGAAGTTGTGATCCGGTACCGTGAACAGGCTCAACAGCTGGCGGAAGATATGGAACAGTATTTCGGCGCGGAGCTGCACGGCTTCAACACATACCGTTATTATGAGGGGAACTCCACGCTCCGGTCGTGGATCGGGATCCCGCTCTGCATGGGGTTGTTGAACCGGGCGGATGATACGGTCGCGGCGCTTTACTCGGAATATCTCTGGGCAAATGACGGGATGATGTGCGAAGAAGGTGCCGCCACTTACTGGGACCGCAGTCTGCTTTACGCATTGCGCGGCGCATTCATTGCCGGAAATGTGGACGAAACTTTTGAAAAACTGATGTCGTACACCTGTCACCGTCTGCTGGGGGATCACGTCCCCTACCCGATCGAAGCATGGCCGGAAGGCAACAAACGGCATCTTTCAGCAGAGAGTGCCCTTTTCTGCCGGATCATTACAGAAGGACTTTTCGGACTGGAACCGATGTCCTTCCGTTCCTTCAAGGTTACACCGCGGATCCCGGCGGAATGTCCGGAGATCAGCCTCCGGAACATCCACGCTTTCGGACACGTTTTTGATGTGATCGCGGACCGGGAAAGAACGGTGATCCGCTGCAGCGGCACAGAAACAGTCTATCCTGCCGGATGCACAGTCGTTCACTGTTTCCGGCAGGAAAAGTAAGCGTTTTTACTTCGCGTTTTTTCTGTCGCTCTCGATGATCTCAGCAACGGCGTCGCACCAGTGCTGATAGATGCAATCGGCGTAATAGATGGAGTGTGTCGCGATCAGTTCGGTTTTCAGTCTGCCGTCCTTATCGTAGAAATCTCCGGAGAGATCGATATAGCGCACATAGTCCTTGAGTTTTCCGGCAACGGCTTTCATTTCTTCATTGAAGACGATATATTCTTCATCCGGCTTGCGGATGGCAGCGTTGCGTTTGCCCGGCATACAGGAAATGGCGATGATCTTTGTATCGGGGCTCATCTTGTGGATCAGTTTGAAGATCTCTTCCACAACGGGAACGGCGCCTTTCGACACATCGGTCTGGAACACGATATATTCCGGTTTGACCTCATCGATCACGCTGTTGCCGATACGCCAGAGGGTCTTGCGCTGCTGTCCGCCGTCATTCACAGTGCCGCAGTTGATGGAACCGTATTTTTTATCAAATTCGATCAGAGATTTACGGAACCCCAATCCGTTCAGCATCGCGCCGCCGTACCAGATGACTTTGGGGCGTTTCCGCAGGATCGTCAGACTGTTTTCTGTATGATGACAGATAAACGCCGGAGTCGGGATACCGCCGCCGCGTGTCGGGAGAGGTTCAAGCGCCGTTCTGGAATCTCTGATTGAGGGATCCACCGGGAGCAGACCGCCGTAAAGGTCGCAGATATCACCGATACCGTTCGATACCGTATTGGAGTAAGTGATCCGGAGAACAGAACCGGCTTTTGCCGCACCGAACTGCCAATGCCGCGCACCGGCAGGGGCTTTCTTTCCATCCAGTTCGATCTCAACAGCGCCGACTTCTTTGTTCCGGTGTGCGTGCAGTTCCACATCGGAGAACCAGCCGTTTGTGACCGGTTTGGTGAAAGTATAAGTCCAGGTGAGTTTCTTTTCCGCCTTGTTGTAAGACTTTGTCCAGCCGGATTTTTCCGGTTCTTTCTCCCGGCTGTTCCAGCTGACGATATGTCGTCTGCCGCCTGCCACATAACGGGTATCCACGGCAAGATCTTTCCATTCCTTCACAGAAAGGGCGGCGGGATCGGCGGGGATCTGTGCTTTGCGCTGTTTGAGTTCGGCGGAAAGTTTTTCTCTGCCGGCGGGAATGGAACTCCGTTTGAAGTTCCAGCGCGGCAGCCACGGTCCGGCATCACAGATCTGCAGAATGGCGTTCCGGTACAGAGCCTTGACCTGATCCGCGGTCAGATCGGGGAACTGGAGCAAACCCCATGTTTTGTGTCTGTGGAGATTTCCCTGCCACGTGAAGAGGTCGTTCCCGATAGCGCGGGCAACATTGAACCGCCACGCTTTGCCTTTCCCGTTTTCATCAAAGGGAAGAACGGTCACAAATTCGCACCACGGAATAAAGATGGTTATATCCACTGCATCTTTCTGATAGACCGTCTGCACCTGATAATGACGCAGATAGGGAAACTGTTCCGGCGGAGCCTGATAATAGTAGTAACAGGGCGCGATATCGCGGCTGGGATTCCACGGGATCCCGAGATCCGTCAGACTGCCGCGGATCGATTCCGGACAGGGCGCTTCGTTGCGCAGAATACCGTAGAACTGATAATACTGCAGGGGATGTTCCAGTTCCATGGGCTGAAAATAAAATTCAAGGGCGTTGCGGGTATCCGGGATCGGGGATCCGTCTGCAGAAGCAAACCGGATGGAGAACGTGATGCCCGTCATGTCGCATTTCGCCGAAAAGGAACTGGGCGGAACGGCTTTTCCTTCCGGGATGGAATAAAAATCGGACCGCACTTCAGCCGGGGCATCGCCGAATGCGGCTTTGACGATCTTGGTATTTTCCGGCACATCGGGCGCATTTTGTCCGGCGGCTCCGGTCAACGCGGTCCCGATGGCAAGACAGGTCAGGAACATTTTTTTCAGGTTCATCTGGGGGTTCTCCTTCTGCAGGTTGTTTTATTATTCTGATATATTTGCGTTAAATCTACCGCTCATTTGTTTATTTGTCAAGCCGCAAAAGAAGATTTGTGATACGAAGTTTGAAAATGCGCTGAATTTTCTTTTATTATGTTGAAATATTACGGAAAGTGTGGTATAATCTCCCATCACAATGACAAAACGATCAGAAAGGACTGAATATGTTGTTGAAAAAAATTGCCGTCGTTCTGTGCAGCGCGCTTCTTCTGCCGCTGGCTGCCGGAGAAAAAATCCTCTTCAAAGATGGTGACAGCGTTGCTTTTATGGGCGACAGCATTACAAACTACGGCTGGAGCAGACCGGGCGGCTACATCCGGCTTACGGTGGAAGCGCTGAAAGATGCAGGGATCAACATCTCGGTCATACCTGCCGGTGTTTCCGCAAACAAATCAACCGATATGCACGCACGCCTGAAACGCAGCGTCATTTCCAAAAAGCCCGTGTGGATGACATTGAGCTGCGGCGTCAACGATGTCTGGCATACGAAGGGCGTCGGGCTGGACGAATACAAGAAAGAAGTGACTGCCATTGTGGATGAATGTGAAGCTGCCGGGATCAAAGTCATCATCCTCACCCCCACGATGATCACGGAAAATCCGGCATACGGACACAACAAAAAACTGGGGCTGTACTGCGATTGGCTCCGGGCATTTGCGAAAGAACGGGATCTGCCTCTGGCGGACCTGCACGCGGAAATGATCCGCACTGTCACTGCGGCAAAAGAAGAAGCGGAGAAAAACGGGACTCCGCGCCGCATCTACACCCGCGACGGCGTCCACATGAATCATCTGGGCGATCAGATGATGGCAACGGGTCTTCTGCGCGCTCTGGGCGTGAGCGGGGAACGGATCGAAAAAGTCCGGCGCAATGTCTGGGATCATCTCCCCGCGGCGGAAAACAAAGTCCATTTGAGCAATCTTGAACTGCAGGCAATGGAAAAGCTCTGCAATGAAAGAGGGATCACAGCTGCCGACTTCATCCGCGAATGTGTACTGAAAGAACTGAAAATCAACAAATAACATCAACAGGAAAAACGGATCATGAAAATCAGAAATTTTCTCTCCGCCACGCTCCTTTTTCTGACAGCGGCATGTGCGGTCAGCGCGGCGGAACTGCCCATTAAAAATGGCGACAGTATTGCGTTTCTCGGCGACAGTATCACTTATGGCGGCTGGTCAAATCCCTACGGCTACCTGCATCTGGTCGTTTCCGGTTTGAAAGATGCGGGCGTGAATGTCACCCCCATCCCCGCCGGTGTATCCGGACACAAATCCATCAACATGAACGGCAGAGTCCAACGGGATGTGATCGCAAAAGGTCCCGCGTGGATGACATTGAGCTGCGGCGTCAACGATGTCTGGCACGGCAAACGGGGCGTCCCGCTGGATAAATTCAAAATAGAGATCACTGAACTTCTGGACAAAGTGGACAAAGCCGGGATCAAGGTCATGATCCTCACCGCCACCATGATCACGGAAAATGTCAATGGCGAATTCAATAAAAATATGATCCCGTACAATAACTGGCTCCGTCAGATCGCAAAGGAACGGGGTTATCTCCTTGCCGACTTGAGCGCGGATATGATAAAGATCATTACCGAAGTCAAGGCGAAAGAACCGGACCGCCGCGGATATATCCTGACCAGTGACGGCACCCACATGGGGGTGGATGGCAACAAGATGATGGCGCGCGGCATCCTCCGGGCGTTCGGCGTCACGGAAGAACAGATCAGAAAGACAGAAGAAAACACATGGCGCTACATCCCCTGCAAAAGCCAACTGATCACGCTCAATACGCCCCAGATCGAAAAACTGGAAAAAATCTGTGCGGAGCGCGGCATCACACCGGATCAGTTCATCCGTGAATGTGTGGGCAAAGCCCTGAATATTTCCAACACGGGAGATCAGAAATGAAAATCAAAACCATCCTTTTTACTTTGTTTTCAGCTGCGGCTCTGCATCTCTCGGCGGCGGAAGGGCTTGCGATCAAAAACGGCGAAAGCGTCGCATTTTTTAACGACAATGTCGGCAACTACATCCCCCTGATAAAAGAAGGTCTGAAATCCATTGGTGTGGATATCAAAGTGATCCATGCCGGGAGAAACGGACAGACTGCCCCGCTGATGAACGCCCGTGTGGAAAAAGATGTCATCTCCAAAAAGCCGGACTGGATGCTTCTCAGCTGCGGCGTCAACGATATCTGGTATGCCATCTGGCGCAAGGATACACCGCTGGAACAGTATAAAAAAGAAATGGCGGATCTGCTGCTCAAAGTGGAAAAAGCGGGGATCAAGATCATGGTCCTCACCCCGGGCATCATTACGGAAGATCCCAAATACAAAAGCAACAAGCGTCTGGCGGAATACAGTGCATGGCTCCGTTCCTTTGCCAAAGAACGCGGATACCGGCTTGCTGATGTCAATGTGGAGATGATGGCGTTCATCACGAACTCGTATCAGAACGTCAAAAATCCCCGGGATTATAAAAACAAACTGATGCAGGACAACGGACGCAATACGGCATTTTCCGGCGATAAACTGATCGCACGCAGTATTCTCAATGCGTTCGGCGCCACGGCGGAACAGATCGACGGGATCGAAAAGAAGGTCTGGTATTACATGCCTGCAAGAGAATACCGGGTCTTATTCAACATCCCCACACTGGAAGCGGCACAGAAAGAGGTCGAACGGCGGAAGGAATACTCCGTCGGTAAATTCATCCAGCAATGTGTGGTGGATGCCCTCGAAAAATAATCCCCCTCCCCGACGGATAAAACGATCCTGTTCCCGGCAGCAAACCGCGAACAGGATTTTTTGTATTTTCATGTCCCAGGTTCGCGGCTTTACGATACAATTCAATGTACAACGCAAGGACCTTGGTGGAAAATTGCAGTTCAGCGCGTACGCCGTTGACGCCGCCGGGAACAAATCCAAGGCGAAAAAGGCGTCCATCAAAGTGACTCCCCTTGCCGACAAGACCGGCGATGCATTGACGGAATTTCTGCCGGACAGCACCGGGTCTGTTGATCTGCTGAATGACGACCTCAAGAACAAAGGCAACGGCTTCAACGGAACGCCCGCTTGACCGCACAATAACCCCGCAAAAAATCACAGCCACCGGTGATCCATCGGTGGCATTTTTCTGTCCGTTTCCGGCAATTTTTCTTTGACGCGACGCGCTATACTGGACGCGGAACTGTGTTCCGTGTTCCGGATCTTCTGCTTTTCGGCGGGCTCATGATCGGGGGTAAGGGGGGACCGACGAAAAGCAGGGGGTATCCGGGGATCAGTCGTGGCGTTCGCCCTGAACGGCGGCTTCTTCTTCATTCAGTTTCAGCTCGGCATCATCGCGCACAAGCTGGAACTTTGCCTTGATCAGGTTCTGGATCTCCGCGCGTTTTTCATCGGATTCATACTGAAGCTGACGCCAATTCCAGTGGAACCCGTCATCGGTCCATCTGGGGACGATGTGGAGATGAGCGTGCATAACGACCTGCCCCGCAACGGTCCCGTCGGAAAGATGGAGATTGAATCCGTCCGCGCCCAGACCGCGGCGCATGGCGACACCTGCACGGGAACCGACAAGGAACATGCGTCCGGCAGTATTTTCGGGGATGGTTGCGACGCTGGTGTGGTGTTCTTTGGGGATCACCAGAACATGACCGAAGTTGATGGGAGCGATGTCCATAAATGCGAGGACGAGATCGTCTTCATAGATTTTGAGGCTGGGAATCTCACCGGCGATAATGCGGCAGAAGATACAGTTTTTCATGTTGTCTGTTCCTTTATTCTATGTTGTAGAGATTGAGTTTGCGATGAAGGGTGCGGCGGCTGATCCCGAGTTTCACGGCAGCCTGACTGCGGTTGCCGCCACATTCGTTCAATGCCCGTTCGATGAGAAGTTTTTCATTTTTTTCCAGATCGCATCCATCGGCGGGAACGAGCAGGGTTTTCGTGATGCCGGGCGAAACATTTTCCCGGATATTGGCAGGGACATTGTCGATGGTGAGTTCATGCCCGCGGCAGAGAACGACCATCCGCTCCACACAATTCCGCAATTCCCGGATATTTCCGTGCCACGCATACGCCGTGAGCGCGGTCATGGCAGCCTCATCTATGGTCATATTTTCTTTTCCGTTTTCCCCGGCGAAGAGATTGATATAGTGATGAACCAGCGGGGGGATATCATCTTTCCGTTCGCGCAGAGGCGGCAGATCGATGGAAACGACATTCAACCGGTAGAAGAGATCTTCCCGGAAGGTCCCGGCTGCGACCATCTGTTCCAGATTTTTATTGGTGGCGGCAACGATCCGCACATCGGCTTTGATCGTTTCCGTACCGCCGAGCCGTTCAAAGGAGCGGGTTTCCAGCACCCGGAGCAATTTGATCTGAATGGAGAGCGGGATCTCGCCGATCTCGTCCAGGAACAAAGTACCGCCGTCCGCCATTTCAAATCTGCCGGGTCTGGCTTCAGCGGCTCCGGTAAATGCGCCCCGCTCGTGTCCGAAAAGTTCGCTTTCCAGCAATGTTTCGGGCAATGCGGCGCAATGAACAGGCACAAATTTTCCGGTCCGTCCGCTGAGTTGATGCAACGCCTGAGCGATCAGTTCTTTTCCGGTACCGCTTTCCCCTTCGATGAGAACGGTTGCCCGGGTGGGTGCGACCTGCTGCACGGTTTCGATCACCCGTTTGATCCCGGCGGATGTGCCGATGATGGAAGGGAGACCGAACTTGTGATCCAGCCGCTTTTTGAGTTCAATATTTTCTTCGATAATGCGTTTGGATTCAATGGCTTTTTTCATGATCAGCTCAAGACGGTCGAACCGGACAGGCTTTGTCACAAAATCGAATGCGCCTTTCCGCATGGCATCGACAGCGGATTCAATGGACCCGTAAGCGGTCAGCATGATGCAGGGGGGCGGATTGGGTTTTGAGAGGACTTTTTCCAGAATGGCGAAACCGTCGGCGCCGGGCATACGGATATCGGTCAGCACCAGATCGTAGTCGTTGCGTTCCAACAGATTCAGCCCCACTTCCCCGTCTTCGGCGGTGGTGACTTTATAATCCAGCATCATGATTTTGGAAAGGGCATCCCGTGTACCCCGTTCATCATCCACCAGCAGAACGGTGGGGCGGACATCTTTTTTTGTCATTGGGCATCTCCTTTTGTTTCAGGGGGCGGCAGTACGCGGACGCATCTGCCCCGGCGCGGCAGGCTGATGGTAAAGACTGCGCCCTCCCCTTCTCTGCCGCCGACGGACAAACTGCCGCCGTGTTCCCGCACGATCCGTTCCACGATCATCAATCCCAGCCCCGTACCGGTGCGGCGTGTCGTGAAATAGGCTTCAAAAATATGAGCGAGATTTTCCTGACAGATCCCTTTTCCTGTATCGGACACGGAAAGGGAGATGAATTCGTCATTTGCATAACAGCGGATCCCGAGGGAGCCGCCGGAGGTCATACTCTGGAGTGCGTTCCGGACAAGGTTGTAAAATGCCTGTTTGAGTTGTCCGGCATCGCCATCCACCAGCGGGACATCATCGTTCCAGAGAAATTCCACATTGACTTTTTTTGCCGTGATCTCGTGGCGCATAAAATTGAGAGATTCCAGCACAAGTGTTTTGAGATCAATGGGTTGAAAATCCGGTTTGCCCGGTCGCAATGCGTGAAGGAACTGATTGATGATCACATCCAGACGCTCCACTTCTTTCCGGGATTCGTCCAATTCCTCCAGCAGCCCCGCCTTATCCAGATCGCCGCTGTTCTCTGCCCTGTCAACCACGCGCTGAAGATACTGCAGATGCAGATAAAGGCTGTTCAGGGGATTGCCGATCTCGTGCGCGACTCCGGCAGCAAGCATGGAAACGAGGCGGCTCCGCTCGGATTCTGCGTCACTGTGCGCCTTGTCCATGGTATCGGTGATGTCGTTGAGGAACACGGCGAACTGATCTTCGGAATCGCCCAGCGGCAGCGCATAGACCTGAACGATGCGCCGTTGGGGATAAGAGATCTCAAGTTCCTGCCGCAGGAGTTTTGCCGGAGAATCGCCGCTGTCCGGCAGGATGGCGTCCCAGTTTGCACCTTTGAGCAGTTTATCGATGGTGAGATGAGCCAGATCATCGGGGATCCCCAGCATGGCTTTGGCGGCGGCATTGTGATACAGGATCTTCCGTGCGCTGTCCACCACGATCACAGCCTCGCGGATGGTGTTGAACACGGTATCAAGGAATCCCTGTTCCCGCGCGAGATGCTGCACAAAGGAGTGCATACTTCCGGGGTCCAGAGTTTTCAGCTTCGGCATAATGCGCTGAATGCGTTTTCCGGACGACATAACGGCACAACTCCTTTCTGCTGTTTTTGTGAGACAAAATTACCCAGTTTCGCTACACTATACACCCGGATCGACAAAAAATCAAGGGGTGTGGATCAAATTTCATCCATCATCAGGATCATACCGCCGGTACGCCACCTGCCGCCGTTTTCGATAAACTTTGTCACAGCGCGCTGCAGACTTGTTTTACGGGGCGCTTTCAGCAGTTCAAATGCGCCTTCATGACGGAAGATGAACCAGAGTCCGTCGGTAGGTTTGCTGCTTCTCGGAACCGGATGCACCCGTTTGAGCAGACGCACCAGATTGGATTCCGGATCAAGGATCTCCGGCAGATTGGGATTGAAGATCCAGGAGGAACAAACCACGGCAACAGGGCGGTGTGCCTCATCAAAGTGTGCGAAATAAAATTCTTTCGCCATCCGGAAGGAATTTTCGGTTTCAGCGGGCGTCATTCCGCCGCCGGACGGGATGTGCATATCAAGGATGGGCATCCCCTTTTTCAGGACGAGGTCGTATTCCGCGAGGTCGATCGTTGTGGGTTCCGCAGCGGTTCTGCCGTAGGGATCGACCGTATTTCCGGTGGCGAAGCCGTTTTCCTCTCTGTAAATGGATTCAAAGGCGCGTTCCGGGGAGTCGGGCGTACTTTCCACCGCGAAACCATTGATATCGAAAGCGAGTCCGGTAATGGCAAAGATGACCAGTTCGCCGGTTTTCCTGTGGCGGTAAACATGACCATCGTAATAATGTTCCATCAGGCGGAACTCGAATCTGCCCAGCCGCACGATGAAGTGATCCGGATCCAGATAGTTGTGGAGCCAGGAAAGTTGTCTGGGGTAGATGCCGTAGTATCCGGTTCCGGCGAAATGATTGTGACAGTATGCGCAAACCTGATAGCAGGTATTTTTTGTGATCTCTTCCGCAATGCCGAGGCGGGCATGGAGTTTTTTCATGCGGGGCACAAAACCGGCAGCGACAGCCAGATAAAACAAACCGGCTTTGCCATGCATCACATTGGCAAGGGGACGCCACGCCCAGGGTTCCGCGTTCTGACAGAGAAAAACGCTGCGGTAAATGGAAAGACCGATCACGCGCATTGCGGGATTTTCCCGGACGATCCTGACTGCGTCAAGGATCTCTGATTCCAGTTCCGCCGGCAGGGAACAGTAACGGATATTTTCAAGGGTGCTTTCATCATCAAGCTGCAGATCATCTTCCTGTTCAATGAATTCGGCATCCAGCATTTCGGGATTGAATTCGGTTTCAAAATCTGCATCCGAGCAGCTGGAGGAAATACAGATTTCTTTCAGGGCATCTCTCAATGTCATGGTAAGATCTCCTTTTTACGGTTGTACGGTGGAAAGCGCAAACGCATACGCCATAACTTTGGCATCGATCACATCGCCATTGTTCCGGGCATTTTCGAGAAAGGCATTCAATTCAGCAGGTTTGACCAGAAATGTTTCAATGGATTCCGTTTCATCAAAATCCGTATCGGTCCGGTTGGCGGGATCGACTTCCACTTTCGCGAGGATGATGTATTCATTGGTCAGTCCGGGGGAGGAATACCCTTTGGAGGAAATATCGGAAACCGTGCCGATATATCCGGTTTCCTCACGCAGTTCACGCAGGGCGGCTTCGGCGGGACTTTCCCCGTCATCAATGAGTCCGGCTGGAAATTCGATCACAAAACAATCCACCGGCGGACGGTACTGACGGACAAGGATGATCTCACCGGTATCTTTCATCGTGGCGAGGATCCCGATGGCGCCGTTACTGTTGTTCCGGGAAACGGTTTCCCAAGTCCGTTCCACACCATCGTGAGCAAGATAAGTGATCCGGGACAAGGCGAGCCATTTACCTGCAGCGATCGTTGTTTTTGATATTCTTTTCATATCTGACCTCTGATGAAATCAAAATTTTTTGTCTTTTCGCTTGAAAAATTCAGATTTTGTGGTATAATATAGCATGGATTGATCGGTTTTCCGCTGTTTTTTTCACTTTTTTGAAAATTTTTTCACACGCGGAACATTTTTTCAGTCACCCCCGACATGTTCCGCTTGTCTGTGCGTATATTCCGGTCATTCATTGAAAACTGCAATCATACAGCAGAACATCAACCACCTCCGGAGATCCAGATGAAAGTGATCGCACTCACCGGCGGTATCGGTTGCGGAAAGACAACTGCCTCTGAACTGTTTCAGAACGAAGGTATGCCTTGTATCAATGCCGATACCCTGTGTCATGAGCTTTACAGCAGCGCCGATTCGCGTCTGTTGAACATGATGGTCGCCAGATGGGGCAGAAATATTTTATCCGCGGACGGTTCGCCGGACAGAAAAATCATTGCGGATATCGTGTTCCGGGATCAGAAGGAACTGGAAGCACTCGGCAATATGATCCAGCCGTTGGCAAGAGAAGAAACGGAACGGCGTCTGGAACAGTTCCGCGCTGACGGTGAAAAAGTGGTTCTGCTTGACGTTCCGCTGCTTTACGAAGCCGGTTGGGACGCATTGGCTGATAAAGTGATCGCAATTTGGACCCCGCCGGAAATACGGGATGAAAGATTGAAACAGAACAGAGGATGGGACGAAACGGAGATCCGGCGCCGCTGTGCCGCACAAATGGATGCACAGGAAAAACTGGAACGCGCCGATTACGGCATCATCAACAGCGGCGATAAAGCGTTTCTCGCAGAACAATGCCGCCGCGTATGGCTGCAGATCCGGAAAGATCTCAACCTCAATGAAGACGAAACTAATTAAAGTTGAAATATCGTGCGAACAATCGCAAACAGGAGATGTGTATGGACAGCAATGAACTGATCCCCCCCCAGGAAAATAATCAGGAAACACCGCCCCCCGCACCGAAAAGACGGGGCCGCCCCCCGAAAACCCGCCCCGCGGAAGAGGTAAAAGCCGCTGAAAACGCTGTCCCTGCAGAACAACCAGCTCCGGCTCCCGCTCCCGTTGAACAGCCCGCCCCTGCCCCCGCTGACAATGAAGGTGTGAAAGAAGTCCGCACCATGACTCTGAACAGCCGGTACAATCAGGACGCACCGCAGGAAATCGAAGAAGTCATCCGCCCGGATAAGATCGTTGTTGCCGCGGAGGAACCGTCCATCCGTCAAACACCTGCCGGACTGCCGGATGACGGCGAAAAAGATACTTATGTTCCGCCCCCGGAACCGGAACAGGCGATCACCGCTCCGCCGCCGGTCCTTTCCGAAGAAGAACAGGAAGCCGCCGAGATCCGCGCTTACAATTCTCCGGAATTTCAGCAGCAGCAGCGGCGCAATAATCAGCAGAATAATCACAATAATCAGCGTAACAATCAGCAGAACAACCAGCGCAACAACAATCAGCGCAATAATCAGCAGAACAACCAGCGCAACAATAATCAGCGCAATAACAACAAGTGGAACAATAACCAGAACAATCAGCGTTCCTACGAAGAACAGGTCTATGCCGAATTCCGCCGTCATCAGCGCATGGAACAGCAGAACGGCGGTATGCTGCCGCAGAACGGCGAAGCCGCCATGGCAGACCAGCAGCCGCGTCCCGATCTGCCCAGTCTGAACATTGCAGAACTGCAGGAAAAGACCATGGAAGAGCTGATGCAGCTCGCCATTGAAATGGGCATCGAAGGCGTGGGCGCACTGGAAAAATCCAAACTGGTTTTTGAACTGCTCCGCGCCAACGCCGAAAAACACGGCATCATGTACGGCAGCGGATATCTGGAGATCCTGCCCGACGGCTACGGTTTCCTCCGCTCTCCCGCATACAGCTATATGCCCTCCTCCGAAGACATCTATCTGTCACCCCAGCAGATCCGCCGTTTCGCTGTCAAAACCGGTGACTTTGTTGCAGGTCAGATCCGCACCCCCAGAGAAAAAGAACGGTTCTTCGCCATGCTCAAGGTGGAATCCATCAACCATGAGCCGGTGGAAAAGAAGAAAAATATCATTCCCTTCACCAACCTGACGCCCGATTTCCCCACACGGAGACTGATCCTGGAAAACGATCCGGAAGAACTTTCCACACGCGTAGTGGACCTGGTGACCCCGATCGGTATGGGACAACGCGGTCTGATCGTGGCTCCGCCGAGAACCGGTAAGACCGTCCTCATGCAGAAAGTGGCAAATTCCATCATCAAAAATAATCCCGATGTGACCCTGATCATCCTCCTCATCGATGAACGGCCGGAAGAAGTCACCGATATGAAACGGTGCGTCAGCAGCAACGCGGAAGTCGTCAGCTCCACCTTCGATGAACCCCCTGAACGCCATGTCCAGATCGCAGAAATGGTCATCGAAAAAGCAAAACGGCTCGTGGAATACAAAAAAGATGTTGTCATTCTGCTGGATTCCATTACACGCCTCGCACGCGCGTACAATACTCTCCAGCCCCACAGCGGAAAAATCCTCTCCGGCGGCGTGGACGCAAACGCTCTCCATAAACCGAAACGCTTCTTCGGCGCAGCCCGGAATATTCAGGGACACGGCAGCCTCACCATCATCGCAACCGCTCTCATCGATACCGGCAGCAAAATGGATGAAGTCATCTTTGAAGAATTCAAAGGTACCGGTAATATGGAACTGCATCTGGATCGCAGACTCGTGGATAAACGCGTCTATCCCGCAATCAATATCGAAGCCAGCGGTACCAGAAAAGAAGAACTGCTGCTCCATCCCGATGAACTGCAGAAAATGTGGACCCTGAGAAAAGCGATGAACGGCGTGCCTCCCGTCGAGGCTATGGAACTGATCGTCTCCAAATTGAAAAAGATGAAGACAAACGCTGAGTTCCTCTGGACCCTTCAGGGCTGATCCACTACAGCTATACACACGCGCCGCCGGGCGCGGCTCCCCGGCATCCGCTGCACGGATGCCGGACAACAAAAATGGCACGCAGATTTTCTGCTGTGCCATTTTTATTGTGCGCGGCGTTGCCGCGCGGAGCCGCGCCCGGCGGCGTGTGTGTACTCGACTGACTGACTGTGATTTCCGTGATTTTTCCCGGTGTTCGTCTTGTTTTCCGGACAGCTGTGTGGTATAGTGATACTGAAAACTGTTCAATAACTGGAGTTTACCGGACTTATGAAGATGCCTGTTGTTTTGAATTTCGGATCATTGAATCTGGACTATGTTTATTCTGTGGATCACTTTACGCTGCCGGGTGAGACGCAGACCGGGTTGGATTTCAATTGTTTTTCCGGCGGCAAGGGATTGAATCAGAGTGTTGCGCTCGCCCGGGCGGGAGTCTGTGTTTATCATGCCGGCAAGATCGGATCAGACGGCGCGATGCTGCAGGAAACGCTGTCAGCGGCAGGGGTACACACGGACGATCTGCTTACGGATGATTCTGTTGCCACGGGACATGCCATTATTGAAGTGGAGCGTTCCGGCGGCGGGAACCGGATCCTGTTGTTTCCGGGAGCGAACCGGTCCATAAAGGAAGACGAAATGCGCCGTATTCTGGATCGTTTTCCATCCGACACGATCCTGCTGCTCCAGAACGAGATCAACGGCATTGATTTTCTGATGAAGGAAGCGGCGGCGCGCGGATTCCGTATCTGCATCAATCCGGCGCCCTGTACGCCGGACGTCCGCACCCTGCCCCTGCATCTGGCGCAAACAGTTTTCGTCAATGAGATCGAGGCGGCAGTTCTGGCTGATGCACCTTCGGGTACATTGCCGGAGGACCTTGCTTCGATCCTGTGCGGCAGATGGAGCGGCACGGAATTTATTCTGACGCTTGGTTCAGCCGGTGCGCTTTATGCGAAAGGCGCTGTCCGTTATTCTGTACCAGCCCATCCGGTTGCGGAAGTTGTAGATACGACCAGTGCGGGCGACACCTTCACCGGTTATTATCTGGCATCGCTGCTGCGTGGCAGTACGCCGGAACAGGCGCTGCGTGACGCCTCCAGAGCGGCATCCATCACGGTCAGCCGCCGTGGTGCGGCGCAGTCGATCCCCCTTGCGGATGAGGTATTCTGACGGGCGTGACGGCTCAAAAAACGCATCTGATTTGCAAAACGCGTTGATGTGTGCTATATTATAGAAAGAGCAAACTTTTGAACAGCAGGAGCTGATATGGGAAAATTACAGGGAATACTTTTTGCGTTCGTGATCATCACGTTCATTGCCGGTACTGCTTCCCAGATCATTCCGGCGTATCAGAGCAAAAAGAATGCAGAGCAGGAACTTGCTGAAAAAACAGCCATTCTGGAACAGATCCGCGGGGAACTGACCAGTCTTCAGCAGGAGATCTACAATCTGGAACACCTGCCTGCCGCCACTGAAAAAATCGCCCGTGAAAAATTCAATTATTGCGGCGAAGGCGAGATCATCTATCTTTATACCGAGTGATCGATGAAACAGGTGTCACTCCATGACTGCGATGCCCTTTCTGCGGCATTGTCCCTCCTTCAGGAGAAAAACGACAGCGTTCTCCTTGTGCCGACGGAAACGGTTTATGGGCTCATCTGCGACGCTTCAAGCGATTCTGCAAAGGAACGGATCTATCAACTGAAACACCGTCCCGCCAACAAATTACTGGCGATTTTTCTGCCCGATTTGGATTCCGCCGGAGATTTTGCAGTACAGATCCCGCCCCTTGCCGCGGCATTTGCTGAAAAATTCTGTCCGGGTCCCCTGACGCTGGTCATTCCCGATGGAAAAGGCGGAACATTCGGATTCCGGATACCGGATCACCCGTTCGTTCTTGCTCTGCTCCGTGCGTACGGCAAAGCATTGGCGTCCACCAGCGCGAATCTTTCCGGCACACCGGCGGCATTATCAACGGCAGAAGCACTGGCAACGATCGACGGGGAACCGGATCTTACAGTGGATGGGGGCGTGATCCCGGCAGACTCACTGGCGTCCACCGTGGTACAGATCCTGGACGATCATACGTGGAAGATCTTGCGGCAGGGTCCCGTTACAGAGGCGCAGCTGCAGGAAGCCGCAGCGTCATTGGAGCGCTGATTTCTGTGCGTCCAGCCGTTTCCTGAACGCTTCTTTCTGGGAATTGATCTTGTCCTGAAGCATCACATCTGCCCGATATTCTTCCGCAAAGAGCCCGTCCTTCTGAAATTCCTGCGGCAGATTGGGATCCTCACAATACTTCAGCCCTTTTTCATACTGATCCGCTGACCAGTATTCCGTACATTGTTTATCGAAGATCCGGAGATACTGCGCCCGGAGCGTCCGGTACGCCTCTTTTCTGTCCGTTTCGAGTCCGGTCACTGCCCCTGCGGCGGGAACTGCATTTTTTCTCTGGCGGATGGCATCGTTTCCGGCAAAAAATGCCACACCCAGCACGATCAACAGCAGAAGCAACAGCAGAATAACCGCAATCTTGAATCTGATTGACCGGACCAGTCTGCCGAAATAAGGCAGTCTGAACCGCCGTTTCGGGAGTGCGACAATGGCTTTCATTTCCGCTTCCACTTCTTCCCATGAGTCGTAACGGTCGGCAGGTTCCTTTGCCATCATTCTGCGGATCACACGGGCGAATTTTCCGGAGACATCGGGTCTGTACATCCGGACATCCGGGATCGGCGCGGAAAGATGCTGCGTCACCACAGCCACGGCATTTTTTCCGGCGTAAGGTGCTTCACCCGCCAATATCTGGAACAGGGATACGCCGAGGGAATAAATATCGGTCCGGAAATCCAGATCCTGATCCGCCCGCGCCTGTTCCGGGCTCATATATGTGGGGGAACCGACCATCACACCGGAACTTGTCTGGAGCATTTCTTCGCTGTTTCCCAACTTTTTTGAAATGCCCAGATCCAGGATCTTTGCCGATCCGTCCGGCAGAAGCATAATATTGGCAGGCTTGATGTCACGATGGACCAGACGCTCTTTGTTCCAAGCGAAAGCAAGTGCTGCGGCGATCTTTGCACCGATATCTGCGGCTTTCTTTTCTGTAAACTTTTTCCGGCGGTCCAGACAGTTTTTCAGATCGCTGCCTTCCACATATTCCATAGAGAAATAAATACTGCCCCGGTCTCTTCCCGCCTCGAAGACCCGGACCATATTGGGGTGTTCCATACTGGCAAGCAGACGCACCTCGTAAAAGAACCGCTGCATATAGACCTGATCCGATGCCAGATTGTCCCGGAGGACTTTCAGCGCAACGGTCCGGTGCAGGGAAATCTGGCGCGCCTTATAGACAACGCCCATGCCGCCGGTACCGAGTTGTCCCTCGATCATATAATCGCCGATCCGGGCGATCTGTGGTCTCAAGCCGTTACCCGATGCCATAAAGCAGTATCCTTTTTATTCCGGGATCAATTCATCATTTTTCTTTTTGCCGAGACGGTAAGCGCAGAACGCCGCACCGCAAGCCACCAGAATACCGATGGTACACGCGAGCCACAGGGGCAGACCGAAGCCGTACGCCTGTTTATGCTCCTTGCTCGTCCAGAGGATGTATGCGGCAATGATGAAGGTCATAAACATGCCCGGAACCAATGCGATCAGCATATTTTTGCCGCGGCGCATCAGCCAGACCGTACCCGCCATCAGCGTGGAGGCGGCAAGGACCTGATTACCCCATGCAAAGTAGTTCCAGAGATAGCTGAACGATTTTTCATCGCTGTTCGACCAGAAGAGCAAAGCCCCCACGACCAGAATCAGCGGCAGACAGACCAGGATCCGGTTCGTGATCCTGATCTGGGGGATACGGAAGATCTCCGACGCCATCAGACGGGTACTGCGCAACGCCGTATCGCCGGACGTCACCGCCAGAATGATTACCGCGACTACCGTAACCGTTCCCATGCCGGGTCCCAGCATTTCCGTTGTGATCTTGCTGAGGGTGCTGTTGGGATTCCTTGCCATAAACTCAGGGAACTGATTGTAGATGATCAGTGCAGCGCCCGCCCAAATCATGGCGATCACGCCTTCTGCGATCATCATGCCGTAGAAGGTGATCCGCGCTTCCCGTTCGCTTTTCATCGTCCGGGCAACAATGGGCGACTGCGTGGCGTGGAACCCGGAAATGATCCCGCAGGCAATGGTCACGAACAACAGGGGAATGATCGGCGCATGGGGCGGCTTGAATTTTGCCAGTTCAAACATTGCGGATTCCTCCAGAAGATCCGGATTCAGGGCGCCGTCCACCATCATCACCACAAACAGTGCCGCGGAACCGAGCAGGAGCATGGCGGCAAAGAAGGGATAGATCGTGCCGATGATCTTGTCGACCGGGAACAATGTGGCGATCACATAATAAGCAAAGATCAGAGCGACACACAACCAGAAGATGGAGGAATCGCCGCAGATCAGATTGCTGCAGAGATTGGCAGGGATGTTGATGAAGACAGCCACCACCAGCAGCAGCAATCCCACCGTGAACACGGAAAAGAATCCGGCGTACCCTTTGCCGAGATTGGTGCGGATGATCTTTGTCAGGTTCGCCCCGTTGTCCCGGAGCGACATCATCCCGGCGAGGAAGTCATGAGTTGCCCCGGCGATCACACAGCCGATGGGGATGATGAGAAAAACGATCTCCCCGAACTTGACTCCGAGGATCACCCCGATCACCGGTCCCACACCGGCAATGTTCAACAGCTGGATCAGCATGTTTTTCCATTTCGGCAGCACCAGATAATCCACGCCGTCGTTCACTTCCACCGCCGGAGTCTTCCGGTCATCGGGTCCGATGATCTTTTCCACCAGACGCCCGTAGGTAAAATAACCGGCGATCAACAATACAAGACCTGACAAAAACATCAACATTTTATTTCTTCTGCTCCTCTGCTGCAGTTCAACTTAACCGATACTTACCCCGCTGGGGAAATCGCCGCCGTCAACAGTCACCAGTTTCAGACCGGCATCACATTTTGCCGCCAGCAGCATACCGTGGGATTCATTGCCGCGGATCACTGCCGGACGCAGATTGGCAACGATCACAATGATCTTTCCGATCAATTCCTCCGGCGTATAGAACTGGGCGATCCCTGCCACAAGGGGGCGTTTTTCTTCGCCGACTTCAATGGTCAGGCGCATCAGTTTTTCCGTACCTTCCACCCGTTCAGCTGTCAGGACCTTTGCGGTCTTCAACTGGACTTTGATGAACTGATCGATGGTGATCACGCCTTCCGGCAGAGCAGGTTCTTCCGCTTTGGCTTTGACCTTTTTGGCTTTTTCCGGAGCGGGTTTCTGCTGTGCCGGTTTGCTGCAGACGGGTTCCTCCACCTGAATACGGGGGAAGAGACCGGCAATATCTTTCAGCGGCGTACCGGGCGTCAATGTTCCGATGTTGCGGAGCGATTCAAAATCAAATGCCTGCACCTGTTCTTCCGTCATACCGAGAGTGCGGCGCAGTTCCGCCATTTTTTCCGGCATCAGAGGCATAAAGAGACCGGACACGATCCGGAGAACTTCCGCAGCCGTGTAGAGGACGGTGCCGAGGCGTTTCATATCGCCGTTCTTCGCCAGAGTCCACGGGGCGGTCTGTTCCAGATAACGGTTTCCGGCACGGACCACATTCATCACAGCATCGATGCCTTTATCCAGTTTCATACTGTTGACAGATGCCGCGAGCTGATCGATCGCCTGATACGCTTTCGCCCCCAGTTCCTTATCCAGCAGTTCCAAATCATCCGGGGCGGGCAGTTTGCCATCGAAATTCTTGATCGCCAGTTTCACCACGCGGCTCAACAGATTGCCGAGGTCGTTCGCCAGATCACTGTTGTAGCGGGCAATAAATTCACCTTCCGTGAAAGATGCATCATTGCCGAGCGTCATACCCGCCATCAGGAAGTAACGGAACGCATCCACGCCGTACCGGTCCGCCATATCCATGGGGTTCACAACGTTGCCTCTGGATTTGCTCATCTTGTCAGTGCCGGAGAGCCACCAGCCGTGGGCAAAAATGCTGTTGGGCATTTCCACGCCCATGGCTTTCAGCATGGTGGGCCAATACACCGTATGAGTGGTCAGGATGTCTTTGCCGATCAGGTGGTGACAGGATTTCCAGAAGCGGTTGAACAGTTCATCGTTGGATCTGTAGCCGATGGCGGAAATATAGTTGATCAGGGCATCGAACCAGACGTAGCAGACGTAATCCGGATCGAAAGGCAGTTCGATCCCCCACGCCAGACGGGATTTCGGACGGGAGATACAAAGGTCTTCCAGCGGTTTGCGGAGGAAGCCCAGCGTTTCATTGGCGCGGAATGCAGGCTGAATGAAATCCGGATGATCCGTGATATATCCGATCAGCCAGTCCTGATATTTGCTCATGCGGAAAAAGTAATTGGATTCGATGATCTCATCGGTGGGTCTGCCGCAATCGGGGCAGAGTCCGCCTTCCGCCAGATCTTTTTCCGTGAAGAACCGTTCGCAGGGAACGCAGTAGCGGCCTTTGTATTCCGCTTTGTAGATCAGGTCCCGGTCATAAAGATCCTGCATGATGGCGCGGACAATGTTTTTATGGCGGTCCTGAGTCGTGCGGATGAAGTCATCGTTGGTGATGCCCAGTTTCTGCCAGAGTTCCTGAAAACGGATCACGGTGGCATCGCACTGTTCCTGAGGCGTCATATTGTTTTCCGTGGCGGCTTTCTGAACTTTCTGTCCGTGTTCATCGGTGCCGGTGAGAAAATAGGTGTCGTCTCCGGCTGCACGGTGATAACGGGCAAGGATGTCTGCCAGCACTGTGGTATAGGCGTGACCGATATGGGGTTTATCGTTCACATAGTAGATGGGGGTTGTGACGTAATAACTGCTTTCGCTCATGATGTCTGTATCTCTTTCGTTATTTTGCAACGGGTTTATCTTTTTTCTTTTTGCCGGTGCGGTAGGCACGGTTCAGTTCTTCCAGAACGGACTGTGTCAGATCAACGGCAGGGGTATTGTAAATGACCAGCGGCAGTTCGGACATGGTGACGCCGGATTTGTCCAGCGCCATCGTCCATCCTTCCAGCACGCATTTATTTTTCACAACAGCTTTGATCTCCTCCAGCACTTCGGCACGGAGTTTTTCAAACTGTTCTTTCATCTGTTTCTGACGCGACTTGTTGTAATCTTCCAGTTCATTTTCTTTGCGTTTGACCTGCTCTGCTTTTTCCACAGCGCGGAGACGCCGGTTTTCCCGTTCCGACTCGCTCAGGGCAATGTTCTGGGATTCGTCACGCAATTTTTCAAACTCGGCACGCAGGGTCTGATATTCCTTCATCAGCCCGGCGGCATACTGCTTGTAGATATCGACCTGCTGATTGATCTTCAGCTCAATGGTCTTCGTCCGGTCGTAACCGGAAAAGACTTTCTGCATGTCAACCACGGCGATCTTCTGCTGCGCGGCAAGGACTCCGCAGAACAGCAGCAGTGCCGCAAGAAGAAAACTCTTGATCTGCATAGATTACCGGACCTCCGTAAAGAGACAGGACCGGGGTGCGAGTTCCACCTCGATCACGCCGTTTTTCGCCTTGACGGCTTTATCGTTCCAGAAGTTCCGGAGTTTTCCGGCAGGCAGACCGAGCTGATTCAGATCCATCCGCAGAACTGCGGGCGCATCTTCCCAGTTAATCATCAGCACGCGGTGATGGTCGCCGACTTTCTGCACCCAGTATTTCGGCAGATTTTCGCTGAACAGATCAAGGGGCAGCGCCGCATCTCCGCTTTCCGCAGCGACCGTACGGCGGGCGAGATCCAGCCCGGACTCGTTCAGGCGCGTCATCTTGTCGGACAGGTTCACCGAACCGCCGGCACAGATCACCAGCGAAAGGAGGACTTCCGCCTGAGACCGGTTCACATCCACCAGTTCCCATTTTCCGCCGAAGAAATCGGGATCTTTTTCATCCGGTTTCACATACACCATACAGCAGCGCATCTGATTCATTGCCGGGTCTTCGGATGTATCGAAGCCGCGGCACAGCGCAAAGTCCGGATCGTTGATCCAGAGTTTCTTGTTTGCCCAGTAACGCAGGGCGATGGACGGGGTATTGGCTTTGATACTGCTCCAGCGGGAATGGATGTCGCCGCCCACACGCGCCATATCCACGATCTCACCGCCGCAGAAGGGATAACCGCAGCCCAGCAGATGGGCTTTGCCGTTGATCGCTTCCCGTGCGGGTCCGAGCGTCAGATCCACAAGATTGCCGCGTCCGACTTTTTTATCCGTAAACTGACGCGCACCGTAAAGCCCCCAGAGGAAGTCCACCTTGAAATATTCAAAGCCGTCCTTCACGAGACCGTCAAAGAGATCGTAGATGAACTTTCTGGATTTTTCCACCGTCGGGTCAAGAATGAATCCGTGGCGTTTCATACATTCCCAGCAGAGCGTGCCCTGTCCGTTTTCCGCTTTTGCGAGCATATCCGGTTCCATCTGGGCGATCCATGACTGGGGTTCGATGATATTGGGTGCGACCCAGAGACCCGGCATGAATTTCATTTTTTTGAGCTGCTCCGCCATCCATTTCATGCCGTGGGGGAAGTAGCTGTTGGCTTTCCATTCGCCGTAAGCATACTGCCAGCCATCGTCAATGATGATCTTCTTCACATGTTTGGAAAGAACGGGATCGTGTGCGATGAATTCAGCGTTTTCCAGCACTTCATCTTCAGTGATCGTCCAGCGGTAATAATCCCAGGAGTTCCAGCCGGGAGCGACATAGGGGCTGAGATCCCGTTTGAGTTTGCAGTTTTCATCAGCGTAAGCGTAAAGCGCCTGAAAACCGTCACCTTCACGGATCGAAAGTTCTTTGAGTTTGATGTTTTTCGCGGTGATGTGGCGGATCACTGCTCCAGCCTGAACATCTTCCAGTCCGCCTTTTTTCACGCGGCCGGTATAAGATTCAAGATGATCGCCGCGGAGCGGAGAAGACACGGTCAACTGCACTTTCTTTTTCGTGATCGTCATCACGGATGCGCTCTTGAAATCTTCCTTCTTCACATCTTTTCCGGTCAGTTTGTAAAGTTCACATCCGCCGGTCTTGTTGCCTTGCGCGGCAAGATGATCGGCGGGAATGGCTGCATTTTCAAAGTAACGGATATCCAGATCTTCGCAGGGTTCTTTCAGACGGCAGGAAAGTCCGAGAACCAGTTTGCCGTTTTTATCCACGGATGCTTTGAAATCCCAGATGCCGCTTTTTCCGGACGCCTGCGCAGTCATACCGGTTTCCGATTCTTTTACGATCTTCCATGCACCGAAAGAAGTTTTTGCGCCGTTCATATACAGAGCGGGACTCAGTCCGTTCAGTGAAAAGACTTTGCCGGAAAAGGAATAGATCCCCTTCGGAGCCTCAAAAGTAAAAGTGGTTCCGCCGCGTACGATTTCGATTTTTTTCATAGCTTACTCCTGAAAATTCTCTGGTTTTTACAGTATTGCCTTGCAATATACACCCTTCGCGTGTATTTTTATATAGCAAAAACAAAAAAATCAGCATTTTTTTAACATTTTTATGAAAAATCAGGTCCCATTCGCCATTCCGGCAGCAAATCTGCCGTCTCTGCCTGTTACGGAACATCTGGCAAAGATCCGCGCCGCCCTGGAGCCGGATGGTGCATCCCTGCTGCTTTCCGCGGAACCCGGAGCGGGGAAAAGTACCCTCGTTCCTCTGGCATTTCCGGACGCACCGTGGCTCAACGGCAGACGGATCATCATGCTGGAACCGCGCCGGATCGCAGCGCGGGCATCGGCATCCCGGATGGCGTTTCTTCTCGGCGAAAAATGCGGCGGACATGTCGGTTACCGCACCGGTACGGACACCGTCTGCGGCAGGGATACGGTGATCGAAGTCGTAACGGAAGCCATTCTCACGCGGATGATCCGGAACAACCCGGAACTGCCCGATGTGGGGCTGATCATTTTTGACGAATTTCATGAACGGAGCATCCATGCGGATCTGGGGCTTGCATTGGCGCTGGATGTCCGGGAGAATCTCCGCCCCGACCTGCGGATCACCGTCATGTCGGCAACATTGGAACTCCCTGCATTGCAGAGACTTCTGCCTGACGCATCAACCATTCACATCCCCGGCAGGATGTTCCCTGTAAAGACGCTCCACACCGGTGTGATCCCCCCCGGAGCAACTGCGGTGGAAGAAGCAAAACTCATCGCCGGGACTGTGCGGAACGCCCTGAATCATTTTCCCGGAGATACGCTCGTTTTTCTGCCGGGAGAAGGTGAGATCCATCGGGTTCAGCAGGAACTTGACGCCCTCAATGCCGATGGTCTGATGAAGATCCTGCCCCTGTACGGCAATCTCTCCGCCGCCGATCAGGACCGGGTTTTCACGCCGGAAACCACGCCCGATGCGCGCAGAGTGATCCTCTCCACCGCCATCGCAGAGACCAGCCTCACCATCGACGGCGTAAGGATCGTTGTCGATTCCGGCTGGATGCGGATCCCCAGATTCTCGCCCGCAAACGGAATGGACAGACTGGAAACGATCCGCGTTTCCCTCGCATCGGCAGAACAGCGCAGAGGACGCGCCGGACGAACTGCGGAAGGCGTCTGCATCCGTATGTGGACCGATGTGGAGGAACGGTCTTTTGAAGCACACCGTCCCCCGGAGATCATGGAAACCGATCTGTGTGAACTGACATTGGAACTGCTGAACTGGGGCGTCCCCCCGGATAAAGTTCACACCATGCCCTTCCCCGATGCACCGCCGGATGTACATCTGCAGCAGGCGGTCCGGGTCCTTCAGGATCTGGGAGCGGCGGATGACAACCTTACGCTTACGCCTCACGGCAGGCAGCTGCTGGATCTTCCGGTACATCCCCGCGCAGGACACATGATCCTCACCGGCTGTTCGGAGGAAGCTGTCCGGCTGGCGGCGATCCTTGCGGAAAAGGATTTTGTCCGGACGGATTCCGCTGATCTTGCGCTGCGTCTGGATGCGCTCGGCAGAGACCGCGGCATCCCCTGCGATCACAGAGCAAAAAGCCGGATCCTGCAGAATATGGACCGTCTGCGCCGTCTTCTGCCGCAGGACCGGAAAAGATCCATCCGCGAACCCGGTAAACTGCTGGCTCTGGCGTACCCGGAACGCGTTGCAAAAAAACGGGAAACAACGCTCACCGGCACCGGACCGGTCCAATACACGCTTGCCAACGGCGTCACGGCGGAACTGGACCGGAACGATCCCCTGACACGCTTTGATTTTCTTGCTGTGGGCGAAACATCCACCCACCGGGGCATTACAAAGATCCGGCTGGCGGCACCGCTTGCGGAAAACGATCTGCACAACCTTCTCAGCAACTGCATCCGGGAACGGTTTGAGGCGGTCTGGGACAACAACAGCAAATCCGTCCGCTGTTACCGCGTCAAGGCGCACGGCAGTCTTGTGCTGGAAAAAAAACAGGTCAGTGATCCCCCGGCGGAAACGGTGCTTGCGGTTTTTCTTGAAGGCATCCGGAAAACCGGATTTCAGGCGCTGGATCTTTCAAAAAATGAACTTGCATTCCGGAACCGCGTGACATTTCTTCACAAAAACGGGTACGCCGACGATTATCCCGACCTCAGCGAAGCAGGTCTGATGGAACATCTGGAAGACTGGCTGGCACCCTTTGTTTCCGGCTTCAAACGGCTGGAGGATCTGAAAAAACTCAACTACCGCGCCATTCTGGAAAGCACCATTTCGCCACGGGCACTGATGGCAATGCGGGAACTGGCGCCGGAAAAACTGGAAGTTCCCAGCGGCAGCCATATCACGCTGGATTATTCCGATCCCATGCAGCCGGCTGTGTCCGTGCGTCTTCAGGAGATCTTCGGCTTGAAAAAAGCACCGCAGCTGGCTGGCGGAAGAGTACCGCTGCTGATGGATATTCTGTCACCGGCAATGCGGACGGTCCAGAAAACAAAAGATCTGGAATCGTTCTGGAAAGAATCCTATTTTCTTGTACGGAAAGATATGCGGGGCAGATACCCGAAACATGACTGGCCGGAAGATCCGACGCAGGCAGTTGCGCACCGGGGCGTCAGACGCCCGAAAACCGATCACTGATCCTGATCGCGCCCCTTGCCGCCGTTGTGATTTTTTTTCCGGTCGGCGCCATCCTGATTTTTCTGCTGCTGACGCTGCGGCTGTCCGCCGTTTCCGTTGTTGTTTCCGCCGCCGGACTGTTCTTTTTTCTGGACTTTATATTTGTCCGGATAGATCACAGAGACTTCTTCCTTATCGCAGGTCACAGTTCTGCCGGTATCATCCAGCTGGACAACGACTTTCTGAGTCAGAAGATTGCGGTCGATGATCCGTCCTCTGCCCTCTTTACATTCGCAGCAATCGCCTCTGCGGGGCATACCGGCTTCCAGTTCAAGATAACCTTCGTGTTCGTACTTGAGACAGCATTTCAGTCTGCCGCAGATACCGGAGATGGTGCTGGGCGTCAGGGAAAGATCCTGCTCCTTCGCCATCTTCACGTTGATCGATGCAAAATCCTGCAGGAACACACAACAGCACAGGGGTCTGCCGCAAACGGAGATGCCGCCGATCACAGCGGTTTCGTCACGGACGCCGATCTGCCGCAGTTCGATCCGGGTATTCAGTTCCTGGGAAAGCAGTTTCACCAGTTCCCGGAAATCGACTCTGCCGTCTGCACTGAACTGCACCATCAGGTATTTGCCGTCCAGCGCATAATGTGCATTGATCAGTTTCATCGGCAGTTCCAGCCGGGTCACATACTGCTGAGTGATACGCAGGGCGGATTTTGCACGCATGGTATTTTCGTTATTGCTGCTCTGATCCACCATTGTGGCTTTGCGCTGGATTCGGGGGATATCCGTCTTTTTGATGTCCGGCTGGTCTTTATTCGCCGGTTCCTCCGGCTTGGGCACTTCTTTCGTCACCTGACCGTAATCAAGATAAAAATCTTTGCGGATCACACAAAAATCGCCGTTTTTCATACTCAGGGCATCATCAGAAACTGCCACATAAGTTGCCCCGTTGTCCAGTTGAATCTCAAAATATCTGTCCATTCTTCAGCTCCAAATCAATAAGTTTACTCCGGTAAGATACAACAAGATCAGCGTATTGCAATCCGGAAACAGAATTTTTTTAAAATATAACACCTTCAATCCGCTGTCATCCCCAGCATGGCGGCAGCGAGCCGCACCCCGTCCACGGCGGCGGATGTGATCCCGCCAGCCATTCCGGCACCCTCCCCTGCCAGATACAGATCCCGGCAGCCGGAAGAAGCAAGCGTAACAGGGTCCCGGTCGAACCGGACCGGACTTGAAACTCTTGTTTCCACGCCGGTAAAGACGCCATCACGGATGAAGCCCGGCATCAAACGGTCGAACCGCAGCAGCGCACGCCGCAGGATCGACGTCACCTTATCCGGCAGGATCCTGTCCAGACGCGCCGGAACGCGACCCAGCCGATAAGATGTTTCGTCATTGATATGCCCCGTTTCGCCATCAAGGAAACAGGCGGCGGACTGTGCCGGAGCGGTATAATCCATGCCGCCGGCTTCAAAAGCACGGCGTTCCAGACCCGCAAGAAGAGCAAAAGCATCTTCCGCCGAGGCAAAATCTTCTCCGTTCAGTGTGGTAATGACGGCTGAATTGGCGAAGATACCGGACCGCGCGTAAAGACTCATTCCGTTGGTGCAGAGCGTTCCGGGTTCGCAGACAGCCGGGATGATCTCGCCGCCGGGACACATACAGAAAGTCGCCGCGCCGTCCGGGGGCGACATGGCAAGGTTGTATTCCGCCGCGCCCAGAGCCGCACAGGGGCGTTCCATCCCGAACTGCATCCGGTTGATGAACCGCTGTTTATGTTCGATCCGCATACCGGTTTGAAATCCCTTCAGGCGGTACGGCACTTTTTTCGTGAGACCGAGGATCAGATCCACGGCGCTGTGACCTGACGCGATAAGAACTGCAGGCGCATCGATCGTCTCCCCGCTGTCCAGGACCACACCGCGGCAGGTCCCTTCACGGATGATCACATCTTTCACCCGGCTGTCCCAGCGGAATGTACCGCCCAGCGCAATGATCCTGTTCCGGAGCGCAGATACGATCCCCGGCAAACGGTCGCTGCCCAGATGGGGATGACTGAAATACAGGATCTGTTCCGGCGCGCCGCAATCCACAAAAGAACGCATGACAAAATCCATACGAGGATCCCGGATCCGTGTGTAAAGTTTGCCGTCGGACCACGTCCCTGCTCCGCCTTCGCCGTAAAGAAAATTACTTTCCGTATTCAAATGCCGCATGGCAAAAAATTCATCGATGTCCGCTTTGCGCCGGACCACATCCCTGCCCCGCTCCAGCACGACAGGTTCCGCGCCCGCGAGAGCGAGAGTATAGGCGGCAAACAATCCGGCGGGACCGGCTCCCACCACTACGGGGTGTTTCAATGTGCGGCGGTTGACAGGTTCAAAAGGGATCGTTTTTTCCGGAGCGGCAACCGGTTCGACTCCGGCGGGACACGCCCGGTCATCCAACTCGGCAGTCAGGCGGTACTGGATCTTCACATCCGGCTTTTTCCGGGCGTCCAGACTGCGCTTGAGGATCCGGTAGGAACGGACCTGCCCCGGCTTGATTTTCAGATGCCGCGCAATATGATCCGTCAGTTCAAGATCAATGGATTCCGGCAGACGGGCGGCGGAAAGAACCAGTTTTTCAACAGACACAAACATAATGGCTCACTCAACACCGTCAACGGAAAGGACTTTTCCAGCCCCATCCAGTTCCACCCGTGCGGCAAGAGGCACGCCAAGTCTTTTGTTCTGAAGGCGTTTTGATTCCTCCGGCGTATTCCAGACGATCAGAAATACGGAAGGACTTTCCTCTGTGACAACAAAACTTTTTTCTTTCAGGGCGTCCTGACAGGCCCCCCACGAAGCACCGGCAGGGAGCAGCGTCTGAACGGTCCGGAACTGCGAATTGTGATACTCCAGAAGTTCTTTATGCGTCAACCAGCTGCCGATGCCGGATGCGGCAAAGATCACCGCCGCCGCGATCCCGAAGATCCAGATCAGTTTTCCACCGTTGCCATTCATTTTTTCACCTTGACGTTCTTTCCGTTTTCTTCCAGATGCTGATGAAGGATCCGGGCAAGGATGCGGATCGCCGCCGGACTCTGATGAACACTGTGTCCCGATTTCACGATCCATTCACTTTCAACACCATCCACATGGGAACTGGTGTACGGGACCACGCCATCTGTGCCGCCGGGAACGCCGTCACGCTCATTGTTGCCGATCACGGAATGACGGGGGATGTCCGATGCGAAGGGCGATCCGGAAAGAATGGTGATAAACCGGTTGTCGGGATCAAGATTGTCGATCCCGGTAAAGACCATTGCCCGCCAGTAATCCCCGGAACTGTCTTTTTCTCTGATACGGAGCAGCGTTTTAAAAATCAGAGCCGACTGCTTGAGCACATCGCCGGGGATCCGGATCAGGTTGCTGCCGATCCGTGCAACAGACCATTTCGCCATACTGGACCCGCGATGCGGCACCGCCATCATCACCAGACGGCTGATATAGGGCGGCTTTTTGAAGAAAATCTTTTCAAATCCGGCGATTTCCTCCGGAGAAAGCTGTTTTGAAAATGTTTCCCACGGCTCGCCGGTGTAACTCTCCACAAAATATTCCGGATCGTCCTGCGTTACCACCCTTGAGATCAAACCGCCCATACTGTGTCCCACCAGGACCATACGGTTGAAAGTGGCTCTGGCTTCCGGCGTTACGGCAAATGTTTTTTCCGCTTCGTTCAACGCATCCCGGAGCGTGGCGGCTGAGGCAAGGACCGGATTGCCGCTGGAATATTTGAAAAACCAGAACTGATATTTACTGCGGAGACGGGGATAATGACGCAGCACATTCAGCATTTTGACCCATGTGACAGGCGCCGACATCAGACCGTGAACAAATACCACCGGGATCTTGTCCGGATTATACGGTTCCAGCAGATACAGACCGGTGGTCCTTGTGCCGGATGCAGGATCCAGCATGTACTGGATCAGATTTTTCGTCATAAAAACATTGTAGTGATCAAAAGAAGCCAGCGGCGTGGAATAATCCAATGCCAGCGGGACCGTGTCGCCCGCGAGCTTGATCTCCTCTTTTACAAATGTATCATAAAGATGAAATACTGCATCCACGCTATCGCTGTTCTTTTTTCTGTCCAGTTTCAGCACCAGCGTTGCCGGCATCGGCAGACTGGGGGACATACGCACCAGTTTTCCGCGGTTTTCGGGTCGGGCGAGCGCGATCATCGGCACACCGACACCGAACCGCTGATTGATCAACTGCATATCATAGACCTGAAATGTGGAGCAAGGCAGCAGATCCTCATAATCATCGCCGTAAGGCAGTTCAGTGACTGTTTTTCCGAACCGCAGCCGGACACCGGTGGCATTTTTCAGTTCGTAAGAATCCCGTTTCAACAATCCATTCCGGCGGATGTATTCAAAAATCTGCGCCACAGATGCGTTGTAACGCACAAGAAGCTGACAGCGGGACGGATCAAACTTTTCATTTTTCTGTTCCGCAGACGGCGCGCCGAACAATTCATCATAGGCGTACATGGCGGCGGAAAGATAAAAAGATACCGCTTCATCTTCATCCGGAAGGTGTTCCGCCACATTGAAACAGATGTCGGACATGATCTCCGGCATATCACCGGTCCAACTCCGCTGGATCCCTTCCAGTGTCCGGAGCAATTCCCGGGGTGATTCCTGCAGCATCTCCAGAAACAGATTGGCCCGGAGAAAATTCATGGTGCGGAAAGAATAACCGCCGCTCCGGGTCATCGCCTGCTCATAATACCCGCTGCGATCTTCCGGATCCGCGACTCTGACCGAGGGATCCGGCGTGAGACAGCCCGTCAGCAACAACGCGGCACAGAGACCCGTCAGCCATACGCAGGAAGAAATTTTCATAGGCGCAGTCCCCGCTTATTTTTTCTCAATAGGTCTGGAATACATGGAAACCCGGACACCATCGTTGTGGGCAGTTACGCCGAGGATCATAATAGAATAAGGATCGTGTTTCAGAAAAACTTCGCCGGATCCGGTAAAAACATCATCCGCTTCCCGGCTGACCTGCTCCCAGCCCATGGCTCTGATCCGCACGGTCAGATCGCTCAACACCTGGGGCACCGTTGCATTTTTCAGCAGGAACGCACCGAAAACTGCGCGGCGGACCGGAAATTCCATGCAGGTCATATCCTCAGCATCAGCAATGAGCGGCAGTTCCTTTGTCCAGTCATTCCGTGTGGCTGTCCGGCGGCCCGGCGGCAGGATCATCTGAAACTGCAGCAGAGAATGAACACCCGGCAATTCCAGATAGAATGTCCGTTTGACCGATCCGTTTTTTTCCGCTTCCTCCACCAGCAGAGAGTTTCCCGCGGCATACACATTCTGTTTTCTGCCGGAATCTTTGCGGAGTGATCCGGCAACATCTTTCAAGGTCCGTTCCAGCAGAAAGATCTCAAGCTCCATATCCGTGCCGTTGACACGGATTTTTTCCTTCCAGAAATTCCGCGGCTCTGCACCGGAAAGGGTTTCGGCGGAGCTGCCGCTGCCGGAAAACGGCCAGAGAGAATAAACTTCACCGTACAGGGGTACAGACAACGATCCGCAGCAGATCAGGGTCAGTATCAGAAGAAACAGACAGGATCTCATAGCGGCGTCCTCCCTCCCCCCGTCAGGAATAAAAACTGCGGGTCAGCATGAATACTTTGGATACCTGCTGCTCCGTACCGATGGAGATCCGGACAAATTTTCCGGTAACAGGTCCGGGGAAGTAGCGGACGATCACATTGTTTTCCCGGAGTTTACGGAAGTAGGCAAGTCCGTCACCATCCGGCGGAGATGCGAAAAGGAAATTTGTTTCCGATTCGATCACCCGGAACCCGAGATCGAGCAGCCCGACGAAGAGCATTTCCCGCGCCAGTTTGATTTTGGCGATACATTCATTGAAGTACCGTCTGTCCCAGAGAGACGCCAATGCCAGACGCTGTGTCAGCATGGACACATTGTAGGAATCTTTCATCTTCATAAGCCCGTCGATGAGTTCCCGGCAGGCGATCGCATAACCGAAACGCAATCCGGCAAGACTGCGGCTCTTGGAAAAGGTCCGCGCCACGATCACGTTGTTGTGACGCTTCACAAAATCAGCACAGGTGTCAGACGCAAAATCCGCATAAGCTTCATCGATCAGCACCACACCCTTGAAATCCCGGCAGATGGCATCGATCGTACGCTTCGGGAAGGAATTGCCCGTAGGCGCATTGGGGCGGGTGATGATCAGCAGATTCGCCCGCTCCGCCTTTGCCAGAAGATCATCCGGCAGGGAGAAGTCGGTGGTATTCAGCGGGATCTTGATACATTCAGCACCCTGAAGCGCGGCAAGTGTCGTGTAGAGAGAGTAGCTGGGATCCAGGACCGCCACAGGACGGGTCGCATCGCAGAAACAGCGGATGGCAATGTTGAGGATGTCATCCGATCCGTTGCCGGCGATCACCTGATCGTGAGAGGACAGCCCCAGCATGGCGGCGATTTCGGAACGGACAGACAGCGCGACCGGATCGGGGTAGAGCCGGAGATCCTGCGTATCAAATTCCGCCAGAGCCTTTTTCACGCCGGGAGCCGGGGGATAGGGACTTTCGTTGGTATTGAGTTTCAGAATATCCTTCACCTTCGGCTGTTCACCGGGGGTGTACCCTTCCATGGCATCGATCTCCGGGCGGAAATAGGAAACATAGGTTTTGTTCTGGTCATCCATAGTACACCTGCCTCATTTGATTTCGCGGTCGCGTCTGACGGTTGCGCTTCTGCCGTGAGCATCCAAACCTTCCATCCGGGCAAACCGGGCGATGTCATCGACTTCGGCAAGAAGAGCGTTTTCTGTATATTTGATGATACTGCTCCGGCGCATGAAATCGGCACCGGAGATCCCGTGGAAGAACTTTGCTGTACCGGCAGTGGGCAGAACGTGGCTGGGTCCGGAAGTAAAATCACCGGCAGGCTCAGGCGTCCATGCACCGAGGAAAATGGCACCGGCAGCCCGGACTTTCGCCGCAACTTTTTCGGGGAATGCGGTCTGGATCTCCAGGTGTTCCGGCGCGTAAGAGGATGCGATCTCCGCCGCGTCATCCATATCGGCAGCTTCAATGAAGAAGATCCCGTTTTCCGTGACTTTTTCAATGGGTCCCTGCCGGGTCAGTGAAGCTTTCTGGCGCAGATATTCCGCCTTGACCGCCTCCAGCATTTCTGCGGAATCGGACACACAAACCGCCTGTTCCAGACCGGAGCCGTGTTCTGCCTGCGACAGCATATCCGCCGCTGCGAAAACCGGATCGGCATCTTTGTCAACGATCACCATGATCTCGGAAGGACCTGCCACCATATCGATGGCAACGGAACCATAGACCCGTTTCTTTGCAGCAGCCACATACGCATTGCCGGGACCGACCAGTTTTTCCACTTTGCGGATGGTCTTTGTGCCGTATCCCAGAGCGGCAACCGCGTATGCACCGCCCAGTTTGCAGATCTCTGTTGCGCCCGCCGTTTTGAGTGCATAAAGCGTGGCGGGATTGATTTTTCCGTTTTTCATGGGCGGAGTTGCAGCAATGATCTCACGCACACCGGCGGCTTTGGCGATCCCGACGGTATGGATCGAAGTGGAGACCAGCGGCGCTGTCCCGCCCGGAACATAGCAGCCCACACGTTCCATCGGGGTGAACCGTTCCCCCTGGATCACGCCTTTGCGGGGCGAAAATTTCCAGTTGCGGGGCAGTGTTTTTTTCGTGAACGCCCGGATATTGGCGAGTGCGTGCCGGATGGCGCGTTTCATGGCGGGGTCCACCAGTTTTTCCGCTTCGGCGATCTCATCGTCAGAAACAAGAAATTCTGAAGGAGACAGCGTTACGCCGTCAAATTTTTTCAGATAGCGGCAGATGGCTTCATCGCCGTTTTTCAGGACGTCGTCCATGATCTCTGCGACAGCCGTTTCGACTGAGGCAGGACATGCGGGACGGCAATACAATGCGTCGAGCAGATCAGCGCGTTTCGGATCATTCCGCAGAACAGTGAGCATTTTCGGTTTATCCTTTCAAAAAAAATAAATGACGCAATAATATAGCACATGACAGAACATTTTTCCAGTATAATCAGTATCAAAGTTCTGAAAAAAATAATTCTTTCGCATAAAAACAAAATCCTTCTGTATATTTTCATAATCCGGCTTGAAAAAATCAAAAAAAGTGGCATATTACAAAGCGGTCTGAAAAATTCAAAAAAACATCTGTGGAAGGAGATCTTTGTCATGGCGAAACGTGACGACATCAAGAAAGTCCTGATCATCGGGTCCGGCCCCATCATCATCGGACAGGCGTGTGAATTTGACTATTCCGGAACTCAGGCTTGTAAAGCACTGCGTCAGGCAGGTTATGAAGTGGTTCTGGTGAATTCCAACCCTGCCACCATTATGACCGACCCCGGCATGGCAGATCACACCTACATCGAACCGCTTACGCCCGACAGCATTGAAAAAGTCATTGCCAGGGAACGCCCGGATGCTCTGTTGCCGAACCTCGGCGGTCAGACCGCACTCAATATGGCATCCAGTCTGGAAGAAGAAGGGATCCTTGCAAAATACAATGTGCGTGTGATCGGCGTCGATATGGGCGCGATCAAACGCGGCGAAGACCGTATTGAATTCAAGAAGACCATGGCATCCATCGGCGTACCGGTTCCCGCATCTGAACCGGCGGAATCGGTGGAGGAAGGCGAAAAGATCGCGGCGAAACTCGGTTATCCTGTTGTTCTGCGTCCGGCATACACCATGGGCGGTACCGGCAGCGGTATTGTATATAATGTGGAAGAATTGCGTGAAGTCATGGCGCGCGGTCTCTCCGCCTCCCTGATCGGTCAGGTGCTGGTGGAACAGTGTATTCTCGGCTGGGAAGAACTGGAACTGGAAGTTGTCCGCGACGAAAAAGGTCAGAAGATCACCGTCTGCTTCATCGAAAACGTTGACCCTGTGGGCGTCCATACCGGCGACAGTTTCTGTGTTGCGCCCATGCTGACGGTTCCGGAAGAACTGCAGAAACGCCTTCAGGATTATTCCTACCGCATCCTCGATGCCATCGGCGTCACCGGCGGTACCAATGTGCAGTTCGCCCACAACAAAGTGACGGATGAAGTGGTGGTCATTGAGATCAATCCCCGTACCAGCCGTTCTTCCGCACTGGCATCCAAAGCGACCGGGTTCCCCATCGCTCATGTTTCCACCCAGCTCGCCACCGGCGTCACGCTGGACGAAATGCCTTACTGGCGGGATGGTTCTCTGGAAAAATATACGCCGTCCGGCGATTATGTCGTGGTGAAATTTGCACGCTGGGCATTTGAAAAATTTCCGAAATCCAAAGACAAACTCGGCACCCAGATGCGTGCTGTGGGCGAAGTCATGTCCATCGGCAAAAACTTCAAGGAAGCCTTCCAGAAAGCCATCCGTTCACTTGAGATCGGGAAAGCCGGTCTGGGCATGGACAAAAAACTTTCCGTGATGAGCGACCATGAACTGCGGGATCTGATCATCACCGCCAACAGCCGCCGTTTCTTTGCCATCTACGAAGCCTTGATGCGCGGTATATCCGTGGAAGAGATCTGCGATATGACAAAGATCACGCACTATTTCATTCAGGAAATGAAAGAGATCGCGGACTTTGAAAAAGAACTGCGCGCCATCGGCTTCCTCGCGCTGACGGATGAACAGTTCATCGCAGCCAAGAAAATGGGCTTCTCCGACAAATATCTTGCACAGCTGTTCAATGTGACGGAAAGCACTGTCCGCAAACGCCGTCTGGGTCTGAACATGGTCGCCACCTACCGCAAGGTCCCCGTGAGCGGCGTGGAAAATGCCTGCTACTACTTCTCCACTTATGACGGTTCCGCCGATGAAATGCCGGCAGATGAACCGGGCGCGAAGAAGATCATGATCCTCGGCGGCGGTCCCAACCGTATCGGACAGGGGATCGAGTTTGACTACACCTGTGTTCATGCGGCGTTCTCCCTGCGTGATGAAGGCTACAAATCCATCATGGTCAACTGCAACCCGGAAACGGTTTCCACGGACTATGACACCAGCGATAAACTGTACTTTGAACCGCTGACGATGGAAGATGTTCTGACCATCTACGAAAAGGAAAAACCGGAAGGTGTGATCGTCCAGTTCGGCGGTCAGACGCCTCTGAACATTGCACAGGATCTGAAAGACAACGGCGTGAATGTTCTCGGTACCCAGCCGGAAGGGATCCGTCTGGCGGAAGACCGCGAATATTTCCGTCAGCGTATGATCGCGCTGAACATCCGTCAGCCGGAAAGTGCCACCAGCACATCTCTGGAAGAAGCGGTTGCCATTGCGAAACGGATCGGTTATCCTGTTATGGTTCGTCCCTCCTTCGTTCTCGGCGGACGGGGCATGGAAGTGATCTACGACGAAGCAACGCTCAAGCGTTACGCGGTGGAATCTCTGCAGGTCAGTCCTGAATATCCCATGCTCATCGACCGTTTTCTGGACAACGCCACGGAATGTGAAGTCGATGCCGTTTCCGACGGAACTGATACATTTGTGGCATCCATTATGGAACACATTGAACTTGCCGGGATCCATTCCGGCGACTCTGCCTGTTCCATTCCGCCGGTCACGATCCCGGAAAAACACCGTCAGACCATTCAGGCGTACACGGAAGCCATTGCCCGCGACTTCAAAGTTGACGGCATCATGAATGTCCAGTACGCGATCTGCAACGATGAAGTTTATATCATCGAAGCCAATCCCAGAGCATCCCGTACGGTCCCGGTCGTCTCCAAAGTCACCGGTGTTCCTCTGGCACGGATCGCCACGGAACTGATGCTGGGCAAGACCCTGAAAGACCTGAAGGAAAAAATCTCGAAACGCCCCCAGTTTGTGGGTGTGAAAGAAGCGGTCCTGCCCTTCAATATGTTCCCGGAAGTTGACCCGATCCTCGGTCCCGAAATGCGTGCGACCGGTGAAGTGATGGGCATTGCCGACAACTTCGGTGTTGCGTTCTACAAGGCGGAAAAAGCCGCCGGCTGTATGCTGCCAACCTCCGGTGCGGTGCTGATGACCATCAATGAACCCAACCGGAAATATCTGCTGCCCATCGCGGAACGGATGAAAAAGATCGGCTTCAAGATCATTGCCACGGAAGGGACCGGTAAATTCCTTGCGGAAAACGGCATTGAAAACACGATTGTTCCGAAGATCAAAGACGGCCGCCGTCCCAACATCTGCGACCTGATCAAGAACAATGAGATCCAGATCATTTTCAATACGCCCATCGGCAGACTGAGCAAGGAAGACGACAGCTTCATCCGTATGATGGCGATCCAGTATCACATTCCGTATATGACCACCATTGCCGGTGCAAATGCCGCCGCCATTGGTATCGAAGCGGTGCTGAACCACCCGGAACAGCAGCCCGAATCATTGCAGGAATATCACAGCAGAATGGCGTAACAGCGTTCTGCGGATCGACCGCACAAGACCGCACTTCCGTCGATCGGAGGTGCGGTTTTTTGCGTTTTCAGACACGATCGACCTACTTTCTTACATCTATAATAAAAAAATACTGAAAAAAAATCGTTTTCCGCTTGCTTAATAGCGAAAGTTGTGGTATATATACGGTGATATATTGTCAGAAAATAGAATATACCCGATGAAAGGTGCAGCTATGAAGCTTAAAAGAAAGCTCAAACGGTTCTTCAATCTGGTGGAAGTCTCTCTGGCGTTGGGGGTGACTGCCGTTGGAGTCGTTGGCGTTATGACGATTTTGCCTTATGCATTGAAAACCGCGCAAACAACATCCTTTGACACTTATCTGGCGGACTCTGCGGCACTTCTTTTTGCAGAGATGGATCGTCTGGTCCAGCAGCCGGTCCTGCTCAAAAAGATCGAGCGCAACGGCGTTCTGAGCAATAAGGACAAAGAAGATCTGATGAATGAATTCTGCGCTGTCCTGAAATCGGAAGGCGATGGCGACACCGAAGAGGACAGACTTCTGGATGAAGATGTGCTGAAAAATGATTTGTTCCTGAAGGGACGGACAGACCGTACCC
Source organism: Victivallales bacterium (assembly GCA_045589595.1). GTDB lineage: Bacteria > Verrucomicrobiota > Lentisphaeria > Victivallales > UBA1829 > SIG77. The sequence goes on along the minus strand of JAZNPK010000010.1, from coordinate 42,328 downwards.
AGCTCGAAAAATTAAAGTCCTACATGGGGGAAGATCTGTACTGTCTGTACGGCTCCGATGAAGGCGGCTGCATCTCCATCAACGGCGACCGCAACAAACTGCTGTTCTTCAAGGAAACGCCGGATAATGAGATCTCGCCCCCGGTGGCGATCGTCGGCTTCCGTATTTTTGTGACGCCGGTGGAAATTGACCTTGCAGATCGTTTTGATGCCATCAAAGCGTACGGCAGCGGCGGCGTCCAGAACAAGGAAACCATCGGTTATGACTCCCACGGGAATCAGATCCGTTTCAACCGTGAGATCCCCATGGGTGTCGTCCCCTATGATTATACGCAATCGGAAGGCAATACGTTCACGGATAAAATCAAATTCAGTGACGGCTCAACAGCGCCGCGCTCCGAAAAAGAACTCTGGCGCCGGGTTTATGTGGAACTTTCCTGGCCGGGTTATCTCCCTTACGACCGGCGGACAAAAAAGTTCTTTGTCAAAGAATATTACTACACGGACTATTGAGGTGAAGTATGAAAAAAAGAAACCTTTTGAAAAGAAAATTTTCCTTCACCATTCTTGAAATGCTGATGGCGACCGGGCTGCTGTCTCTGATCGTGTACTCTCTGCTTTCCATGCTGAATCAGACCCAGAAAACCACATCCCTCGGTATCAGCAAGATGAATATTTTTGAAGACGCCCGTACGGTGATCGGGATCATCGAAACCGATATCGGTGCTGCCGACTTTTTCACGGACAAAGGCGATAACTATGATAACAACGATGTTATCAAGATCGAAGACAACGGCGAAACGCTTGAGGTCCTGACAAAGCGTATGGGTACGCTTGATCAGCTCTGCCGGGTCGTTTACTCCTATAACAAGTCAAAATATACCCTGACGATGGAAGTTTACCGTTGGATCGAAGACGATCTGGCTTTTGAACGCAATCCCAGCCACAAAGCCATTCTGCTGAAAAATGTGGCAAAATTCAAAATCGACCAGGAAGTTCTTCAGCAGCTCTCCACATCCGGCGACGGTTCTTATCAGAAAGCCCTGAACGGTCTGCCTCATACGCTGATCCTGCAAATGGCGCTGCTGGATGAGGATACGCTCCGTCTGGGATACAAGAGTCTCAAAGATGCGGAAGAAAACAATGTTGACGAAACCCGCATCAAAAAAGCGCTCGGCAACAGCAATGATGCCTTGATCCAGCGTTATCAGTATTTCACACGGGTCATTCCCGTTGATCTGACCTTGGTCAAACCCCGTTGAAAGCAGGTGCAGACATGAAAAAATCAAAATGGAAAAATCTGAGAAAGAACAAAGGTACCGCTCTGCTGTTTGCATTGGGGGTCCTTTCCGTACTGGTTGTCGTCGCAATGATGTTTGCATCAAAAGCAAGAGTGGAGTCCACCATCTCCTCCATCCAGCGTGAAAACCTTTCCGCCCGTATTCTGGCAAAATCCCTGATCCCCCGCGTGATCATCGGCATCAATAAATCCACACGTTTTCAGGATCAGCTGCTCTTTTCCTCCGTCGCATCCGGCGAAGATGCGGATGATGATGATCCCGATGCAGAAGGCGGTAAAAAATGGAAAGAGATCAAAGATGACCGGTACGACTTTGACTGGATCTGGAAACTGGAAGACGGTACAAACTTCGCATTTGAAGCCAATTCCGAGAATTCCGACGGTACGAAACCGGCATTGCCGACCTATTCCGAAGACAAGCACGGAAACCGGGAATACGATGCAAAAACACTGCCGAACTGGCAGTATATCCATGAACCGAAAGGCAGACCCGCCAGCGGAAACTCGAACCACAGCGGTGCTGTGATCGCCCGTTTTGCCTACATCACCATTCCCACTCTGGCACGCCTGAATCCCAACGCCATTGCAAACCATGTTTACTGCAAACACCTGACCACAGAACAGAACCGGGACCTTGCAGACGGCTGCAACTACTGCGCAAAACGCCTCGGCAACTCTGCGGCTGAACTGTTTTTCACGCTGAATAACGGCAGCGACAGCGATGGTGCGCTGAACATCCCGCCCTCCGATGGCGGTCAGTCCCAGAAGATCGAAAACCTCGGCGACGGCAGAGCTGTGACATCCTCCCTGCGGTCAAAATTCTACAGCACCCGCGCCGATTTCGGCGGCAGAAATTACCGGATCTGGCAGAATACGCAGGATCTGCTCTCCTCTTTTGGCAATGAAAAGCCCGGATCTTCCGCATCCAATGCCGAAAAGGCGGACTACGCACAGATCGTTGCCAATGTGGAAAAATATCTCACCGTGGAAACAACCGGCGATAAAGAAGCCTGGTGGGAAGACGAAAACGAAAACGGCAGCGAAGATGAAGGCGAATTTTATCACCGTTTCAATATGCGCCGTACGGACTGGAATAATTTGGGAATCGGGGATCTGATCGCCGATCCTGTTCCGTTCGTTCCCGAAAATCCCACAAAAGACGATTTGAATACCGGCGGTATCCCCTGGTTCAAAAACTGGGCGGATAAAGAAGGCGGCTGGGATAGTGAAGAAGATAAACGGAACCAGATCCTCGCGAACCTGCTGAACTTCTGTTCACCCGCAAGCCGCCCGGTCGTGTCCGATGTCGATCCGGATAAATGGAAAGACACACCGCCGAAATATACCGGTTTGAAACGGACCCTGTACCTGAATGAACATTTCTTCCTGCTTCATTTCAGTGCAGACCAGCACATTGACCAGCCGGCGAACAGCCAGATTCAGACCATTTCAGTGGAATACAAACTGGACTACAAATTCATCACGGAACTGGTGGATATGTACTATAACACACTGGGCGACAACGCCAATGATGCCCAGGAACCGTCACCGAGAAATCCCTGCGATTTCAGCCGGTACACCCCGGAGATCATCGGTACTCTCTCCTTTGAATTTCTGGAACCCCAGACAAATCAGTGGAACGCCACACCCGTCACCATTGATCTGAAAAGTCTGACACAGACGCGGGCGGAAGACATTATGAGTTATTCGTCCACGGTTGCGAAGACCGGATATTTTGCATATCTTGCGGAGGAAGATGAAAAAGTCATTGCCACCCGCAACTTCACTGCAAATGCCGGAACTTTTAACGATGCCTCCCTCAGTGAACGGATCAAGATCAGAAATGTGAAAGTCAACATCCAGCGTCTGCTGCTGAAACGCAGAAAGACCACGTCCGAAGAAGGACAGTCAAAATGCGCCACATTCCCCGAAGGCAAAGCGGAAGAATATGTGGACTGCGCCAATATCAATGTGGATACAGCATGGAATGATGAAGTGAATGTCTCGCTCTACAATGCAGGTTCGGGTGTGGTTTATTACCGCGACATGGAAGTGGATGATCCCCGTCAGAACCTGAACAGCGGCGACTGGAGCGTCCGGGACGAAAAGAAGAAAGACCGGGACAACCAGCAGTATGCAAATTACCTCAACACATTGATGGGCAACAAAAACGAACACTCGCTGTCTCTGAAAGGACAGATCGGTACAAACTCTGTTGTCACTTGCAAATACGGCAAGAAGAGCGGTGATCGCGCGACTCAGGACTATGAAGTCACCAGTGATCCCGCCTGGGCACGCAGCCAGAAAGGCGGCGGTGGTGGCGGCGGCGGTATCGGCGGCGGTATCGGCGGCGGTATCGGCGGCGGTATCGGCGGAGGCATCGGCGGTGGTATCGGCGGAGGCATCGGTGGTGGCATCGGCGGTGGTATCGGCGCGATCACCTATACCGGCATCAAGGAAAAAGCGACCCGCGAAACCCATATTTCCACAGCGTTTATCCGTCATTATATTGAAGGACGCGGTGAAATGCCGATGGAATCCCTCTGGGAACTGGGAGCGATCCACCGTGCAGCGAAATGGCAGAGTCTGAATATCAGTGTGTCCCGCGCAGCCTACATCAAGGCAAAAGGATTCAAAGACCTCGGCGGCGGGGAATACAAATACGGTGATGCGCCCATCCTTGATCAGCTCAAAATGGTCAATGACGCTGTTGTTCTCGGCAAAGTGGCACTGGCGCGTCAGACCAATACGGACATCCGCAATGTTATTTACGGTTCTCTCTTCAACAATATGCCCATCCGGGTCCACGGAAATTATCTCCGTCAGGGTCTGGACCGCAGCGGTATAGAAGACTCGAATGCCGTCATCAACAGCACGGAAACGGAAGAGATCATCTATCCCAATGGACACGGCAACAAACCGGATTACGAGTACGATGCTCTCATTCTCGCCTCTACACTTGACAGAGCGATCTACGGCGGTAACGGCTGGGATGGTCTCTACAGCGCAGAAAAAGATAACGGCAGCGACAATGGCGAGTGTTATGAGGATGACAAGGATAAGTTCAAATACCGTTTCTTCCGCCGTTCCGACTTGTTGGCGATCGACAATTCAAACGGTGATATCCTGTTCCCGATCCGTCAGGTCGCAGACGGCGGGCAGAACAAAACTGACGCGCAGGAAGAACAGATCATCGGCAGATTCATCAATCTTGTCAAAGTCAATTCCACGCCGAAAAAACTCAAAGCGATCATGATCGTGCAGACGTTGCGTGATGCCGGTGATGCCGTTACGGTGAAAGACTGGAACAACGACGGTAAGATCGCGCAGATCAGTTCTGCAAATCTGAGAAAAGAAGAAAACACAGCAGCCCAGTTCCAAGCCGGGTACCGCAAGTTTTCGGATGCGGCGGAAGATAATGTTTCCCTGTTTGCAAACCCGCCCAACGGCGTGCTGCTGGAAGCGATCGTAGATGCACAGAAGGGCAGATTTGACGCCGGTGCAGATGCCATCACCGGCGAAACAAAGGTCATCATTGATCTGGAATTCAATCAGACGGAAGGTACATGGGGAGTTGTGAAATATGAATATGCGGAATAATACCGGAAAAATTTTCAGTGCGGCGCTGACGCTTCTTCTGCTGTTCGCAGCCGTGCTTCTGCCGGCGCAGCAGCGTCAGAAACGCGTTATGGTGCCGGAGGAAGTTCTGGCTCCCCCATACAATGAAACATTTGTATTGGACAAGATCAAGACTTTCACAGACTGGGCTACGGCAAAATACCGGAAGGATCCTGCCAACAACACCAACGTCCGGAAGAAAGCGAAAGAAGGGGAACTTGCCGAAGGAAAAGAATATGTGATCTCGTCCATTGAGTTCAGAAAACATTTCTTTCCCTATGAAACGCTTTTTATGAATGACATTTCCAAAGACGATCTGCAGGAAGTGACCCGTCATGAACTGGACTGGTACATCAATTTGGGCAGAGCCGGAATGCAAATCAAACAGGCGGTCAGTATTCTGGACAAAGCCCGTTTTTCCGGCAATAAAGATTACTTTGACAAAGCATTTGACAACTTCGAAAAGACCGTGGACAAATATAAAGATTGTCTGCGTGCCAAAAAGAAGATCATTCCGCGGGAAAAATACCGGGAACTGGTGAAAAAGAACCGTCAGCGCCGCGGACAGGCGTGGCTGGCGGCTGAAAAACTCAAACAGCAATCTTCAGCGGCGGGAGAAAAAGATAAATGATGAAACTGAAACAAAACAGCCGGAACCGTTCGTTCACCCTGATCGAACTGATCGTGGTCATGATCCTGATGGGGATGCTCATCGGTATCACGGTCCCCTCCTTCACACGAATTTCCCGCAGTAAAGTCCTGACGCATGCAACGCAGGAAATTGCAGGTCAGATCGCCATTGCCAGAAACTACGCATTGACCAATCATTGTTATGTGGCGGTGATCTTCCCCCGCATGGAAGAATTGCGCAAAAACGATCTGGATGGTGACAGAACAGACAAGGACTCCTCCAAACTTGCCGGCTACTACAATGCGTCCTGCCGTACAGCGCTGGTGACCAAGACCAGCACCAACGAATTTTACTTTGTCATGTGGCTGCCCAATTCGGACTGGGTCCGTTTGCCGGAAGGCTCCATCATCAGCGATAATGACGCACATTTTTCCGTTCTCGACAGACCGATCAAGAATGTTCATGTGGGCAATCTCCGCCGCATTTATGAAACATTCAGCGATGATGATCTTTTCTCCGACTCTGACTGTAAAATCGACTTTGAGCGTTATGTCATCATCAGCCCCAACGGTCAGCTTTACACCAGCTCCAATCAGGAAGACCTTGTGGATCAGGGATCGAAAGAAGATATTCTGGAGATCTATGTGACAGAAGGTTATTTTGATCCCCATTTGAAAGATCTCCGTTTGACTCCCCGGGCAAAAAATCAGCAGGTCTATCAGATCATGAAGATCAGCGGACTTTCCGGCAGAGTGACTTACGAAACAGAGATCAAAAGCAAGTGATCCGAAACCGAAAACAAACGTCATCAGAAGACGATAAATAAAAGGAATTCAATCAGAAAATGCGCTTTCAATGTTCAGCCTGTAAAGGCATTGTTGCTGTTGAAAACACAGACCTCGGGATCGCGGTGCAATGCGGTCATTGCGGGGCTGTTGTAACGACACCGGAATCCAGAGTTGCCCCCGGTGCGGTCATTGCCGACTTTATCATTCAGAAGGAATTGGGACGGGGCGGTATGGGCGTCGTTTACCTTGCTCACCAGATCTCCCTTGACCGTTCCACTGCCCTGAAGATCCTTGCCGACAACTACGCAAACGATTCCCAGTTTGTGGTCGGTTTCATCAAAGAGGCCCGGGCATCTGCGAAACTGAATCACCCCCATATCGTTCAGGCTTACGCCGTCGGGGAAGACGAAGGGATCTTCTATTTTGCCATGGAAGATATTGAAGGAAGGACGATGAAAGACGTCCTTTCGGAATATCATCTGATCCCCGGCGATCAGGCACTGCTGATCATCCAGCAGATCGCCGAAGCGTTGAGTTACGCATGGAACGAACAGAAACTGATCCACAGAGACATCAAGCCGGACAATATCATGCTGACCAACAGCGGCAGAGCCAAGCTCTCCGATCTGGGGCTTGCCAGTATCGGCGGCGATCTGGACGACAGTGAATCGGATGAATTTATGGGAACGCCCCAGTACATCAGCCCGGAACACCTGACAGGCGCACCGATGGATGTCCGCAGCGATATTTACAGTCTGGGTGCGACCTTCTATCATTTTGTGACCGGCAGATTCCCCTATGAAGGCGCGACAGCCGTGGAGATCGCCCAGCAGCATCTGAGCGGCACGCTGATCCCGCCGGATCAGATCAATGCGGCAGTTTCGCCGGAGATCTCGGCGATCATTATGAAGATGATGGCGCGTGATCCCCAGGACCGTTATCAGAATGCCGACAGTCTTGTGGAAGACATCCGTCAGCTCCGCCACGCGGTGGATGGTGTTACAAGCACGATCATGCTGCCGCCTCCGGGCGAAGTCCAGCAGGCACAGCCGCCGGTGATGAAACTCAAAACTGCGGGCAGCAGTCAACCGCTGAAACTCAAAAGCAATAAAGGTCTTACCGGAACCGCTCCGGTGATGAAACTCAGCAATACGGCATCCTCCATCAATATCGGCAAACAGAAAAAAGGCAAAAAAGGCGGCAAAGCGGCAAAATCCGGCAGCAAGACGGGATTGATCGTTGCCGGGATCGTTGTCGGTCTTCTGCTGGTTGGCGGCGGTGTTGCCGTTCCGCTGATGATGAACCGTGAAAAGCCGGTGGAACAGCCGAAAGCGCCCCCTCCGCCGAAGAAGACTGCGTTTGAGATCGAGTTGGAAAAAGTTTGCGCTCATGCAAAATACAATGCGGAAAAACCTGCTGAGATCCTCCAACTCTGCGAAAAGGTCATGACGAATCCTGAATTCGGCGCGCCGAAAACTGCCGGCGAAAAGGAACAATTCGCTGAAATGCTGATGTATTACGCAAAAGCGGAAGAAGTGGCATTGGATCAGCACCGCCAGAACGCAGTACGCCGTCACGAAGAAACGCTGGAACTTGAACAGCAGAAACGGGACGAGGAAGCTGCCCGTATTGCCGCTGAAAAACGGAAAGCGGAAGAAGCGAAACGCCGTCAGCTTCAGGCTGCAGCGGAAGCGAAACGGAAAGCGGAAGAAGCGAAACGCCTTCTGGAAGCCCAGAAGAAAGCAGTGGCAGACCGTCAGAAACAGGCGGCGGCAGATTTCCTTGCTGCCGGCGAAGGAGACGGCACCAAGAATCCGGTTGAAAATCTCAAGACCATGCAGAAAGCTCTTGAAAGCTGTCTGGCGAATGAAGAGCTGAACGCGGAAGATGCGGATGTCTCCAAAGCGGCGAACGATACAAAAGTCTGGGCATCCGGTCTGATCACATCACTGCAGCAGGCGGTGAAGATCGGACAATGGCTGCAAACCATGGACGATAATCTGGATGGTGTTGTGGCGGAGATCGGCGGCAAAAAGCACACGATCACCCTCAGAAAGACCAAGAAAGGGACCCGTCTGCTTCTCAAACTGCCGTCCGGTATGCTGAAACCCTTTGACAAACTGGATGCCGCGGAAGTGGAAAAAGTTGTGGAAGCGGTTGCGGCAAAAGCGGAAGCGACGGAATCCCTGTGGCTTTACTATCTGCTTTGCGGCAATACAGCGAAAGCCTCCGCTCTCAATCCGGAAGGCATCAAACAGCTTCAGACGCTCTCCGGCAAAAGTGGTGCTTCTGCGGCAGCACCTGCGGCAGGTGAAGCGGAAGCCGACGCCGGAAAATGACATCGATCCGCGAAAAACTGCCATTGCTGCTGTTTCTCGCGGCTCTGTTTCTGGTCTATCCGAACCGGCTCATCATCGGTGCGCCGGAGTGGATCCTTTTCGGTTTCAGCACGGCAAGCCTGACTCTGTTGGCGGGCGGTGCGATCCTGCTCGTACCGGGGCGGTTCCGGGAACTGTCTGTTTTTCCCTGGTGGTTTCACGCGGCAGGCATCACATTTGCGGCGCTGCTGCTCTGGCATACGGCGTACCATGATTTTCCGGCGGCAGACGGGGCGACATCTTTTTCCTATCTGATCATACCGGCATTTGCCTATCTATACCGCAGGGAATTGCGGAAATATCTGCCGTGGATCATTACGGCGCTGTGGTGTCTGACGCTGATCCAGTCGCTGTACGAGCGTTTTGCCATGAACACGGTTTTCATCGGCGGACTTGCCATGAACAAAAACTGGAACTCTGCGCTCATTCTGGGCGGTGCGCCCTTTGCCGCATGGACATGGTATCGGGCGACCGGGGGCAACTGGCGGAAATTCCTGCGGATCGCCCTGCCCTGCGCAGTGATCGCCGGATACATTCTGTTTGTCTGCGACACTCTGGCGGTGCTGCCGGTTCTCCTCGGAACGGGTGCGGTACTGTTTATTGCGTTCGCCCGCAACCGGAAAAAAGCACTGCTGATCACCGGCGGACTTTGTGCATTTTTCTGCGTACTGGTATTTCTGCTGAAAGATACGCCATCTGTACAGCATTTTCTTGAACGGGACGACCGGATCTTTTACTATGTCCAGACGCCCGCACTGATTGCGGATGCGCCGGTCGCGGGACACGGTCCGGCGGCTTTTGAACAGGCGTTTCTGCCGTACCGCACACTGGATTATTTTCTGAAACCTTACGCGGCTGACCGGATCGATCATCCTCACAATCATTTGCTTTATATGGCGGCGGGGGTGGGGTTGACCGGATTGGCGGCATGGGTGATCCTGTGGATCGTTCCTGCTGTATTTTCCTGTCGTTTTGTGCGGCGTCCGGAGTGGTGTATTTATCTTGCGGGGTGGCTGATCTTTGCGTGGCACAGTCAGTTTGATCTGATCATGGAACGCCCGCCCTGCAATGTTCTGGCATTGCTGCTGACCGGCATGTTATGGCGCGCCCTGCCCCACACAGGAATGAACAGAAAACGCTGGTCGCGGATCATTTGTATTCCGGGTGCGGCGTTGATCATTGCGGGCGTAGTGATGGCGGGTATGAATTTTTATGCATCGTGGCATTTCCGCAAAGGGGAACGGCTGGCGGCTGCCGGTGATCCCCTGAACCGGTATCACTATGAACAATGTATGAAAGCGGACGGGTGGGACAATACGGCGTTCTACCGGTATCAGACGGCACTGCGTTACTGTACCAACAGAAAGGAGGAACAGCAAACGGCATTGCGGCTGCTGGAATCCTTTGATAAAATGGCGGTTCCGGATTTTGCCCACATTCATTTTCTCCGGGGCAGACTGCTGTTGTCGCAGGGGAAAACGAAAGAGGGGCTGCATCATCTCATGCGTGAAGCGGAATTGTATCCGGCGGATCCTTATCCGCTGTTGGCATTGTGGAATTATTACATTGTCAACCGGCAGCAAAACGGGGCGGCGGCAGTGGCATCCGAGCTGAACAACCGGCTTGCACTTCTGCAGCTGGACGCAAAGATCGAAGAAGCGTTCCCCGCATCGTGGCGCGACGCCCGGATCAAGGGGATCGATGGCGAAGCGCTGTTGACCAATCCCCGATTCAATGCCTTCAAAAATGTCAGACGGCTGGATTTTTCGCCGTCAGCCCCATCCGCAAAAAAATGACCTGCTGATGTACTGCGGCTGATCCCCGGAACGATGTTGCCGCCTTGAAACGGTTTGCAGCTGATATCGGAGCGATGAACTTTTAGCCGGGGGATTTTTGAAATCCCATCGTCTTACGCAGTGTCAAGAGGCAAATGAAAAAAATCCCGAAAAAATTTGATCAAAATTTTTCGTTTTCTTTGTTGACATCCCACAAAATGGTGTTACATTAGCCACTTAACGGCACAATATCTTGTGGTTTTCTGTTTTTACGGGGATACAGGAATTGTGTTTTCTGTTGAAAAGCAACGACTTTGCGGAAATAACACCATGGATTTGAAAAACAAACGGTTCGGATTGCAGAAAATGACATTGCTGGATTATCCCGGCAGGGTCGCCTGTACTGTGTTTTCACACGGGTGTAATTTCCGTTGTCCGTTCTGCCACAACGCCATGCTTGTTCTGCCGGACGGAGACCGATCCGGTCTGTTTACCGGAGAAGAGATCCTGACATTTCTGAAAAAGCGGCAGGGATTGCTGGACGGTGTATGTTTTACCGGCGGCGAACCGCTGCTCGGCGACGGGATCTTTGAAATGCTCCGTGCAGTCCGCAACCTCGGTTACAGGATCAAAGTGGATACCAACGGCTCGTTTCCGGACCGGCTGCAGCGTCTGCTGGAAGCAGATCTTACGGATTATGTGGCGATGGATATAAAAAATTCGCCGGAAAAATATGCGGAAACGGTGGGGAATGTTCCGGGCTTTTCCCTTGACGCTGTGCGGAACAGTGTGGAACTGCTGCGGAACAGCAGGATCGATCACGAATTCCGGACCACTGTTGCGCATCCCTTCCATACACCGGAAGATTTTGAGGCTGTCGGACAATGGCTGCAGGGGGCGCCCCGCTATTTTCTCCAGAAATTCACAGAACACGGCGAACTGCTGGGAGATATGCCGGATATGGGCGCGTTGAGCGATGAACTCATGCACGCCTGTCTGGAAACAGTGAAACCGTATATCCCGGCGGCGGAATTGCGCGGAATGTAAAGCGGAAAAAGAAAAAAATAAGCACAACTATACATATAACAACCAAAAAAACAAAAGGACGAAAAGAGGCTATGTATCAGGTACAAAAGCGTGACGGGAAAGTCGTGGACTTCAACATCAGCAAGATCGCGGCGGCAATCAGACTGGCATTTGACGCACAGGAAAAACAGAGTCATCCCTCTGTGATCGACTTTCTGGCATTGAAAGTAACGGCAGATTTTGAACCGAAAATCAAAGAAGGTCTGATCGCAGTTGAAGACATTCAGGACAGTGTGGAAGCGGTGCTGGTGCAGGCAGGTTATGCCGATGTGGCGAAAGCATACATCATCTACCGCCGTCAGCACGAACAGCTGCGTAATGTCAAATCCTCCATCCTCGACTACAAAAAGACAGTGGATGACTACATCAAGATCAATGACTGGCGCGTCAAAGAAAACTCCACAGTGACTTATTCCGTGGGCGGTCTGATCCTTTCCAACTCCGGCGCAATTACTGCAAACTACTGGCTGAGCGAAGGTTACGACGATGAAATCGCCAACGCCCATTGGAATGCCGATCTGCATATCCATGACCTTTCCATGCTCACCGGTTACTGCGCGGGCTGGTCTCTGAAACAGCTGATCCAGGTCGGTCTGGGCGGCGTCGGCGGCAAAATCACCTCCAATCCGGCAAAACACCTTGCCACGCTCTGCAACCAGATGGTGAACTTCCTCGGCATCATGCAGAACGAATGGGCGGGCGCACAGGCGTTTTCCTCTTTCGATACTTATCTGGCTCCCTTTGTGAAGGCGGACAACCTGAACTACGATCAGGTCAAAAAGTGCATTGAATCCTTCATCTTCGGTGTGAATACGCCCTCCCGCTGGGGCACACAGGCTCCTTTCAGCAATATTACGCTGGACTGGACAGTTCCCAACGACCTGGCGGAACTCAACGCCATTGTGGGCGGCAAGGAAATGCCATTCAAGTACAAAGATTGCAAAAAGGAAATGGACATGGTCAACCGCGCGTTCATCGAAACGATGATCGAAGGCGACGCCAACGGACGCGGTTTCCAGTATCCAATCCCCACCTACTCCATCACCCGCGACTTTGACTGGTCCGAAACGGAAAACAACAAACTGCTGTTTGAAATGACCTCCAAGTACGGTACGCCCTACTTCTCCAACTACATCAACAGCGATATGGAACCCAGCGATGTCCGCAGTATGTGCTGCCGTCTCCGTCTCGACCTGCGCGAACTCCGCAAGAAATCCGGCGGTTTCTTCGGCAGCGGCGAAAGCACCGGCAGTATCGGTGTGGTGACGATCAATATGCCCCGTATCGGCTATCTGGCTGCCAATAAGGAAGACTTCTTCCGCCGCCTGGATCACCTGATGGACATTGCCGCACGCTCTCTCAAGATCAAACGTACCATCATCACAAAACTGCTGGACGGCGGTCTTTATCCCTACACGAAGCGTTATCTCGGCACCTTCAACAATCACTTCTCCACCATCGGTCTGGTGGGGATGAACGAAACGTGTCTGAACGCAAAATGGATCGGTTGCGATCTGACGCATCAGGAAGCCCAGGAATTCACGCAGGAAGTGCTGAACCACATGCGGGAACGCCTCTCCGACTATCAGGAAAAATACGGTGACCTGTACAACCTGGAAGCGACTCCGGCAGAATCCACCGCTTACCGTCTTGCCAAACACGACAAAAAACGGTTCAGCGACATCATCACTGCGGGCTGCGAAGGCGAAACGCCCTACTACACCAACAGCTCCCACCTGCCCGTCGGATTCACGGAAGACATCTTCTCCGCACTGGATATTCAGGATGAACTCCAGACGCTTTATACGTCCGGTACCGTGTTCCACGCGTTCCTCGGCGAAAAGCTGCCGGATTGGAAGAGCGCGGCAAACCTCGTCCGCAAGATCGCGGAAAATTACAAACTGCCGTACTACACCCTGTCCCCCACATACGCCGTCTGCAAAAATCACGGCTATATCGCCGGTGAAGTCTTCACCTGCCCGAAATGCAGTGAGACCACTGAAGTTTACAGCCGTATCACCGGTTACTACCGTCCGGTCCAGAACTGGAATGACGGCAAGTCTCAGGAATTCCGCGACCGCAAAACCTATGACGCCCAGATCGCGTTGAACAAGCAGCCTGAAAACCGCAAGAACACCGCTCCGGCGGCAGCAGCAGCGCCCGCAGCAGAAGCGGCTCCGGCGGCAGATTGCAGCACCTCCACCACATCTGATCCGGGTCTGATCCTCTTCACCACCCGCACCTGCCCCAATTGCAAAATGGCAAAACACTTCCTCGACAAAGCCGGATTCCAGTATCAGGTGCGTCTCGCGGAAGATGCAAAAGATGAAGTGGCACGGCTCGGCATCAAACAGACGCCCACGCTGGTGATTCAGGATGGCGAAAAGACCGATCTGATCGTCAATGTCTCCAACATCCGCAAATTTACGGAAGAAGGAGAATAAGAACCGTGGAAACGGATACCCCCCAGTATGATATCGTGATCGCAGGAGCCGGTCCCGCCGGATTGACTGCTGCGATCTACGCACGGCGCGCCGGAAAAAGCGTTATGATCCTCGAAAAAGATACGTTCGGCGGTCAGATCACCCATTCCCCGCTGGTGGAAAATTATCCCGGGTTCCCCGCCATCAGCGGAAACGATCTGGCGGAAAAACTCATTGATCAGGCTCTGGATCTCGGCGCTGAACTGGATGTGGATGCCGTGATCAACGTTCTGGATGGCGGCGAATGGAAAAGCGTTATCACAGAACGGGGCGAATATCTTGCAAAGGCGGTCATCATCGCGTCCGGCTCAAAACACCGGACGCTGGGACTGCCCAACGAGGAGGAACTCACCGGCAACGGCGTTTCCTACTGCGTTCTCTGCGACGGTGCGTTCTTTGCCGGCAGGGAAGTGGCAGTGATCGGCGGCGGCAACAGCGCGCTGCAGGATGCGGTGCTGCTCTCTGAAACCTGTACAAAAGTTACCGTGATCCAGAATTTGAGTTTTCTCACCGGCGAAGAGGCTCTGATCAAAAATCTTCAGGCGCGCAGCAATGTGAGTTTCATTTTCGATACCATCGTCACCGGACTGGAAGGAACGGAAGATCTGGAAGCACTGGAACTGAAAAATCAGAAGACCGGAGAAGTCAGCCGTTTCCCCGTGAACGGTATTTTCGTGGCGATCGGTCAGGTCCCCGAAAACAAACCCTTTGCCGATGTGGCGGAACTGAACCAGTACGGCTATATCGTGTCCGACGAACAGTGTCTGACCGCAACGCCCGGCGTTTTTGTTGCCGGTGACTGCCGCAGCAAATTTGTCCGTCAGATCACAACAGCTACCGGCGACGGCGCAGTGGCAGCACTCGCCGCCTGTAAATATATTGAGGCAACACGACAGTTTTGAGGAGCAAGCAACTCATGGAAGAACCGAAAATCAAGACCATCGGGGAACATCGTGAATATATGCATGGCATTGTCCGGCTGAAACTCTTTTTTCTCCACCGCTGGCTGAAAGAACATCCGGAAGAAACCTTTCAGAACGCCCTCCGGAACAGAGTGGATATCTACCGGAAAACTCATGCGAACAAGGGACTGCTGAACCCCGTCGAATTCTATTTCGATGAGGAACCGTGGCTCACAATGGAAAAACAGGCGGAAGAAATCTTTGAACAATACAAAGACGATGAAGCCGCATTTGAAGAAAAAGCATTTCAGGTGTTCCGCCCCTCTCTGGATAAACGCCTGCTGAAAGATTATCTGGATAAAAGCGGTCTGCGCGGCTATCAGTGCGGCAGTCTGCGCCACAATCTCGAAGCGAACAAGGATAATCCGGAAGCGATCTCTCTGGGCTTCCATATCGCCAACGCCGTTGCCCCGCACTCCATCTTCGATGATCCGCAGTACCTGAAAAATTGTCTGCTCCAACTGTGCGACAAGGCTGAAACCGAATACGGCGCAACCGTTATCGCCACAGGAACATGGCTCAACCAGAATAAAAAATGGCTGTCCTATTTCCCGCAGGAGTGGCTCGATAATATGAGCGAACCCGTTACAGATATCCAGTGGCATTACGGATTCTGGGGTCAGTTCATCTCCGCAAGAGGTACACTGAATGAACGGTATGCCGATATCCTCCGCAGTACCGGTAAAATGCCATACTATCCCTGCCGGTCCAGATGCCGTATCAGCGAGCTGCGGAAACATCTCGAAACGATTTAAGCACACCTCGCAGCACAAAACAAAGCGCGGCAGCCAGCCGTGAGCAGCACGCTCACGGCTGGCATTCTTTTTTCCGGCAGACGCCCGCGGGCGGGCTGCTGCCGGAAAAAAGGACGCGGCATCCCGCCGGCGGGATGCGCTGCCGCGCCCTGTTTGTGCTGCGGGTGTGCGTGGCGTTAAAAAATTCTGATATTTTTTTATATTTTGCGTTCTTGAACTTGAAAAACAGGATTTTTCTGCTATATTACATTGGCAAATGATAAAACTTGCTACGGAGAATGTGATTATGAGCAACCAGTACATTGACGGGTTCATGGCGACGTTCAAACATGAAGGTCTGACCTATGACGACATTTCCCTCCTGACTCAGTATGCCGATTTTCTGCCGGATGAAACGGATGTTTCCACGAATTTCACCCGGAACATCAAGCTGAACATCCCCTTCATCAGTGCTGCGATGGACACGGTGACAGAGAGTGAGATGGCGATTGCCATGGCGAAGCTCGGCGGGATCGGTGTGATCCATAAAAACCTGAGTCCGGAAGCGCAGGCGGATGAAGTCCGCAAAGTCAAGCAGTACCTCAATGGTTTCATCCGTACGCCGGTCGTATTCCGTGAGGACCAGACGGTTCAGGAAATGCTCAACGAAAAGAAGTGCAACGATTATTCTTTCTCCGGCTTCCCCATCATCAATTCTGACGGCAAACTTGTGGGCATCATCACTGCCCGCGACATCAAGTTCATGACGCAGTATGATGTAAAGATCGCGGATGTGATGACCAGACCTCCGGTGACCGCGCCCGAAGGATCTTCCCTTCAGGAAGTGTTCCAGATCATGCTGAAGAACAAAGTCGGCAAATTGCCCACCATCGATGCCAACGGCTTCCTGACGGGTCTTTACAGTTTCTCCGATGTCCGTTCGATCATTGAAAATATGGAACCGGCGTACAACCGCGACGGCGAACACCGTCTGCGTGCGGCTGCCGCCATCAGCCCTTACGATGAAGCACGCGCTCAGGCGCTGGCAGATGCCGGAGTCGATGCGTTTGTTGTGGATACAGCACACGGTCACAGCAAAGGCGTGATCGATACCGTCAAGATGTTCAAAGACCGTTATCCGGGCATCGACATCGTTGCCGGCAACATTGCCACCTATGATGCGGCGAAAGCCCTGCTGGATGCCGGTGTGGATGCTGTCAAGGTCGGGATCGGCCCCGGCTCCATCTGCACGACCCGCGTTGTGGCAGGCGTCGGTACGCCTCAGGTCACAGCAGTCTATGAAGCTTACAGAGCCATCGGCGAAGAAGTTCCCATTATTGCAGACGGCGGTATCAAGCAGTCCGGCGATGTGGCAAAAGCGCTTGCCATCGGCGCTTCCAGCGTCATGATGGGCAGCATGCTTGCCGGAACACTGGAAGGCCCCGGCGAAAAGACATTCCGCAACGGCAGACGCTATGTGATCTACCGCGGTATGGGTTCTCTGGAAGCAATGCAGAAAAACAAAGGCAGCCGTGAACGGTACGGTCAGCGCGATGTTGACGATACCAAGAAACTGGTTCCCCAGGGTGTGGAAGGGATGGTCCCCTACCGCGGCTCTCTGTGGGAAGTTATTCATCAGTTCATCGGCGGTCTGAAATATTCTCTGGGATATTGCGGCGCCCGGACGCTGCCTGCCCTGCGCGAAACTGCGAAAGTGATCCGCGTGAGCGGTTCTGCGTTGAAAGAAGCGCATCCCCACGATATCCTGATGACGAAAGACGCACCAAATTACATGCAGGAAAACTGATCCTGTTGACGAGGCGGCGGTCATGAAGCTGATCATCTCCATTCTGATGCTCCCCGTCGTGATCATGTTATCTCTTGCCGGACTGATCTACGGATTCGTCCGGCTTTTGATTACCCGCCCCTTTCTGCAGGAACCGACCGCCACCGCCCATACCGTCAAAGGTTGTCTTTATGTGGCGATCGGCTGCGGACTGCCCCTCTCCGTTCTTGTGACAGCAGCAGGCGCATTGCTGATGATCTGCGCGTTCATCTTCAAGAGTTGGACCCGTGCGATTTTTGCCGCAGGCGCAGCAACGCTGGCAGTTCTGATGTGGCTGTATTATTTGAACCTGCAATTTCCCATCTGACGCGGGGATAAAAAAGGATTTTTTTTGTATTTGCGCTTGAAATCAATGGAAAGCGTGCTATATTAGTCCGCATGTGATGCCAATGTAGCTCAGTCGGTAGAGCAGTTCACTCGTAATGAACAGGTCATCGGTTCGATTCCGATCATTGGCTCCATTTTTTTTGCCCCGATTCCGGAGAACTCAAGCAGATTTCCGGCGGCGGGCGCGGCACTGTGGCGGTCGCAGACCGCCACGGACAGCGGCAGCTGTCCAGCCGCAAAAAAACATTTTTGCGGCGTGCCGCGCCCGCCGCCTCTGACCGTTTTTCTTTTTTACCGGATCAGGTTGAATTCTTTCATCAGGTCATCGAACCGTTTCAGGGGACCGGCACCGAATTTTTCCATACTTTTCCGGATATGGCTGATGGATTTTTCTTTCATATCGCCGGACTTGGAAAAAAACTTATCGGCGAGGCAGATCAACTTTTCGCACTTTGTTTCCGGCAGATAATCCTGTTCGGGGATGGGCAGGTTCTGACATCGTATTTCATCTGCGGTCAATCCGCTGCCGGTATGGCGTTCGCAGATCCGCGCGAAGACTTCCAGTTCCGGATTGAGCTGCCGGATCATTCCGGCGCCGATGATACCATGCGCGAGGTACGGTTCGGGGCCGTTGCAGAGGATACCGGGTGCATAACAGCGGCAGATCCCGATATCGTGCAGCATTGCGCCGGCTGCGACGGTATCGGGATCAAGTTCCCCGTTTTCAGCGTTTTCCGGGGGCAGAGACCGGAGGATCTCCAGTGCTTTATCCCGGACTTGATGACTGTGTTTCAGGAGCATCTGCCGTTGCGGGGTATCGTCCGGATAAAATTTCAGGATGATGTCTATGGGATCAATCTTCATCAGTCTGAGCCTTCTGTTCTGCGGGGAAAATGTTATGTTTATGTTTTTTCCGGTACGCACCGGGAGTCATACCGATCCGTTTCCGGAACTGCTGATAAAAGTAGCTCATATTATCGAACCGGCAGACTTGAGCGATCTCGCCGTGAGTCATCCCGCCTTCAGCCAGAAGGGTACACGCGGTATGAAGCATTGCCTGGATCCTGTATTCATTGGGGGGCACATCGCAGATTTTTTTCCATTCTCTGTAAAAGGTGCGTTCGCTGTATCCGAATTCTTTCAGGAGGTGCTGCAGGGGAACGCCCCGTTTCAATTCAGCGGCGATGGTATGGAGTTTAATGGATGGTGTATCGGTTTTATCGTCATTTATCCGGCGGCGCAGAATGATCTCGGAAAAGAGACGGATCGCCAACTGGTCGAGACGGTCCGCGGTACCGGGGCTGTTGAGGTTGAGCAATTCCTTCCGGATCTCGATCACGATATCTTCCGGAACAGCAGAAAAAGAAAAGGAGCTTTCATCTTCACTGCACTGAAAAAGTTTCAGCAGATCCTCATACGTTTCTGCCGGGTACATGAAGAAGATCTCGTCGTGATAAGACGCCTTGATGGTATGGATACGCGTTCCGGGCTTCAGCATGCCGAAATGCGGCAAACGATTCGGTTCCGAATTGATCTCCACACCATTCCTGATATGGCATCCGGCGCTTTCCATATTGCTGGAAATACAGACAAAACTGCACTTCAGGTTCGCATTTTTATGAAAGTGGATATGATGAGGCATCCAACCGATGGCGATGAGACGGTAGGGATAATCCAGCAGACGTTCTTCGTCATACAGATAATAGAGTTTTTTTTCTTCCATCGCCACATCTCCGTTTTGGCAGTAAAGATAAGAAAATCGTCAGGATAGTGCATTGAATTTTTTCCGGATCGGGTGTAATATAAAGCAATGAACTTTTTTTTGCAAGCAGTTCTGAATAAAAAAAACAATGAACTTTTCAGAAAGGATAGTTCTTATGTCCAAAGTCACGACAGCAGCGAAAGTGGATTTTTCCAAACGGACCGGGACACTGCGTCACAAACAGCACGGCAGCAATTCCTGTACGCCCCTCGCCTCGCGCGCGCTCATTGATTTTACGCAGGAATTCAAGGAAATGAATTTCTGGGGTACGCGTACGCACGACTGGGCGTTGTGGAATGCCGGACAGCGTATGATCGACACGCATTTTATTTTTCCGCTGATGCATCTTGATCCGTCAAAACCGGAAAATTATTATTTCCGCGCGACCGACGACATCATCAAGTTGGCGCATGACTGCGGCATGGCGGTCTTCTACCGTCTCGGCACCAGCATTGAACACACAGGGACCGGCGGAGCGGATGAACATTACAACACCCTGCCCCCGGAAGATTATGAAAAATATGCTGAAGTTCTGGCAGGGATCGTGCGGCACTATACAAAGGGCTGGGCGAACGGTTTTGAGTACAACGATATGATTTACTGGGAATTCTGGAACGAACCGGATCTGAGTACAAAAGCCTGGTGCGGCACGGAAGAGGGTTTTGTAAAACTTTTTGTAACGGTACTCAAACGGTTGAAAAGCGAATTTCCTGAACTCAAAATCGGCGGACCTGCACTCTGCGGCATCAGTGACTGGTATCTCAATCTCATTCTGACCGCCTGCGAAGAAGCCGGTGTCAAGCCCGACTTTTTCTCCTGGCACTGTTATTCCGCCAACGCAGACGATCTGATCGAACAGCCGCGCCGGGTCCGTGAAAAACTGGATGCACGCGGTTTCACAGAGACCGAGACCTGCATCAATGAATGGCATTACATCACATCATGGGTCGGGGTCCAGTCAAGTGCCACGCCGGAACTGCGCAGTCATGCGGTGGAAGGTCCCTGCGGCATACACGGCATTGATTCCGCCTGTTTCAATCTTGCGGTCCTTTCCGGCTGGCAGGATCAGCCGCTGGATTCCGGATTCTATTACGGGGCTGCCATTGACGGGACGTGGGGATTCCGGGATGAGTTCAGACGCCTGACAAAAAATTTCTATTCCATGAAGATGTTCGGTCAGTTTCTTGCGGAAAATTCCGAAAAGGTGGAATCGACCGCCCTTCACCGGAAGACTTATACCATTGCGGCTGTCGATCCGGAACAGAACAAAGGCAGTCTGCTGATCACAGATTTTCTGGGGACCAGAGCCACGATCGAGGTGGAAGTTGCAGGTATGGAAGACGCAAAATCCGTTACGGCGATGGTGCTGGACAACGATCATGATCTGGTTCCGGCGCAACTGATCTGGCGGAACAATACACTGACCCTGATCAAAAACGGAAACGGCTCCGCTGCATTTCTGGTAACATTTGAAAAATAATCATCCTGACATGATTTTCTGCGCTTGCAGACAAGGCGTTGCAGGTGTATATTAAAGGATACACCTTTTCCAAAGCAAAACAGAAAGCAACAAGGATTCTGGATCATGTTCGGGTTACCCGATCTCGTTTTCGGTATCTTCGCCCTGCTGATGGTCGGGGCAAGCTGGTGTCTGGTGGGCATCATTTTCGGTGATGCTCCGAAACGCGGAGTTGAAACGGCGCTGATACAATTTACCGGCGCAGTTGCGACCCTGCTTGTCGGCTCGTGCATTGCATTTTTCTTCATGAAACCGACTCCATGCGGCACGAAAGAAATCCTGTTCACCTGCGCAACATTGTTCTGCGGCAACTTTGTGAACTACTTCGGGCTTCAGGCAATGAGCGCGGGTATGAGACGCGGTCCGAACGGCGCGGTCTGGGGCATTATGCAGTCTGCTCTGATTTTTCCCTATATGGTGGGGCTGCTGCTATTTGCCCAGGCCATAACGGTGCCGAATCTTGCGGGGATCATTCTGGTCGGGATCGCACTTGTATTTTTCACCATGGCAAAAAATCAGCAGGAAGTCCAGCCTGCCACGGCGATCAGGAAATCCTGGCGGTTTTATGCGCTGCTTGCTCTTGCCATTACAGCCCTTCAGCAGAATATTTCCGCAGCGCCCTCCGCCTATTTTGAAAGTCCGAAACTGATTTCTCCCATCCTGCGGTCTCTGTGCGCGGCGGGAGGCACACTGTTTGCTGCGTGCATCTGGATCTTTGTCCGGTATGTCCGCGACAGAAACAGTGCGGGCGAGATGTTTTCCGGTTTGAAAAATCCCTGGCTGTATCTTTATGTTCTCGGGATGCTGCCCTTCAATCTGTTTCTGGCGTATGTGCTTCTTTATCCCGGACTGGATGCGATGGGCAGAGCCGGAGCGGGATCGGTGTGTTATCCGCTGATGGTGGGCAGCTGTATCGTGTCCTTCTCTCTGTATTCCATTCTGAAACTCCGGGAAAAAGTCACGGCGCTTCAGATCAGTGCCATTGTGCTGTGTCTTATCGGGCTTTCGGGGCTGTGTTTCCCCAAGACCTTTATGGACCTTCCGCTGAGGGGATACGATATTGTGCCGTGGCTCAAAAGTCTGGGCGGGTATTGAACGCTTCCGTTTTTTGTTGATTTTTTCTGTTTTCCGATTGTATTATCACCGGAACAGATTATATTTGAACTGATTCCATCCTCTTTCAACATACCGTTTCAACAAACAACATAAGGAAAAACGGCAAATGGCAAAGAAGTTGCATTTCATCAATATCGTACCTGTTTTCCGTGATGTGGATTTTGCAGTTTCGGAAATCCTCCGTCAGCACCGGGATGTAAAACTTGACTGCTTCGCGCTCAGTTTCAGTTATCACCCCACCGGTTATCCGGCGCGGAAAAAGATCGATCAGCTGACAGCGGCATTCCGGCATATCCGTGCAGCACTTGAAGGGACGGATATTGAACTGGGCGTACTGATCCAGAGTACACAGGGACATGGCTGGTCGGGCAAAGTTCCCATGACGGATGAGACCTGGCAGCGTTCTGTTGAATTGGGCGATAAGAAATCCCAGCGGATGTGTCACCTGGATCCGGATTTTGTTGCATATATCCGGGAAGCCTGCGCGGAAACGGTCCGTGCGGGTGCGGCATTCCTGCTGGTGGATGACGACTTCGGGCTGCGCCGCAACGAATGTTTCTGTCCGCTGCACATGGCGGAATACAACCGCGCCCTCGGTGCGAATTACACCAAAGCGGAACTGGAGGAGATCATCAATACCCGCCCGATTGAAGATCCGGTGATCCAGACGGTGATGCAGATCCGGCGCAAAACGGTTCTCGATTTTGCCGGAGAGATCCGGGCAGCCATCGACAGCGTGGATCCCGATTGCCGCTGCGGTCTCTGCGCCCCCAGTCTGGGCTATGGTTTTGTCAGCGATGCCGCACATATTCTTGCGGGCAAAACAGAACCGTTCATCCGGATCAACAATGCCATTTACGGCAATCAGCACCGGAACACTTTTTTCGGCAAACTCTACAATACTTACATCGTGAAATACCAGATCAGCGGCGTTTCAGATCTGATCGCGGAAAGCGATACATTCCCCCAGAATTATTACAGCGTCGGCGCGAATATGTTCCACGCCCATATCGTCAATGGGATCCTCTGCGGTCTGAACGGCAGCAAACTCTGGGTAAGTGAATTCAATCAGCCCGTCAATACCGGATCACAGGCCCGGTACGAAGCAAAACTGCGGGACAATATGGCGTTTTATGAAAAACTGGCGGAAACCGTGGACGGGATCCGGTGGCAGGGTGTGGCATCTCCCATGTTCCATCCCCCGGCAGCATTGCACCCCTGTCTTGCCGGTGAACCCAGTATGCCTTATCGCTGCTGGAACCTGCAGGTATTCTCCCCCTTCGCATTCCCGGTGTTCTATACGGCTCCGGAAACGGATCTGATCCAGACACTCACGTCCGCAGAGATCCCCCTGCTCAAAGATGAAGAGATCCGCAGCATGTTCTCCGGAAAACTGCTCATCGACGGCAGAGCGGCAAAAATCCTGACCGAACGGGGCTACGGTCCGCTGATGGGCGTCACCGCATCTGACGGCGGCGATGATTTCCATTTCAGTACGGAATTCGATCCGGAAACCAATCTCACCGCATGGTGTCAGTGGGATCCCGAATTGGCGGAACTGGTCCCCATCAACGATCAGGTTCAGGTCTTGACGATGTTCGCACAGGGCAATCCCCGCTTTGATGAACTGAAACCCGTTGCACCCGCAGTGACGTTCTTCACCAACGAACTGGGCGGCAGGATCGCGGTTGCCGGTTGGCATACCGATATGGAATTTTTCAAGATCCTGCGTCCCGCCCGCCGTCAGTGGCTGAAAAAGATCCTTGACGCCCTGAACGGTTCCACCTTTGAAATGAGCGTGGAAAATGCCGATCAGCAGACACTCGTCCGCCACGGCATCCTTGCAGATAAACGGGAACTGCTTGTGGTCCAGAATCTTTCGGTCGATATTCTGGATCATACGGATGTCCGCCTCGTCCGCACACCGGCGTATGTGGAAGAACTCACCCTCGACGGTACATGGAAAGAAATCCCGTTCCGGCGCATCAATGACTCGATCGTACAGTTGGACCGCGCGCCCGCCGTCTGCGAACAGATCATCTTCCGCTTCACATTCTGAACTTACGCGCCCAGGCGCGGCACCGGGAACTGCCCCTGCCCCGATCATTTCGGGGGCAGCGGCGGTTCCTTCATTTTTCCGGGCGGCGGTGAACCGCCGCCGGAAAAATGTGCGCGGTGTACCGCGCGGTGCCGCGCCGGGCACCTGCGATATGCCTGAACGCCACATAATATTTTTCTATATTTTATACAAAAGCGGCTTGCAATCTCCGATACATATATTAGATTAACATAAAACTTTCTATTGACATCAACATCAAACGGAAACCATAAAGTAACGAAGAAAGGCAAAACGATGAAGCGAAAACTTCTCAGTGCGATTCTCTGCTGTGCGGGGGCATTCACGCTTTCTGCGCAGGTGGAGGTGCCGGCGCCGGAACAGACGGCTGGCTGGCTGAACGAGTACAAGGCGTTGTGTTCAGCGCAAGGTACATTTCAGACTCTTCTGAAAAATCTGGACAAAGCGTCTGACAAAGTGAAGACGACGGCTGTCCGTGTTGCAAAAGATTTTCCCCGGCTTCCTGCCGGAACCAATGTGGTCAGTTACAGCGTACCTGCCATGAGTGAAACCCAGTATCTGCCGGATGTATATCCCTTTGACGGCAAACCCGGTACCGGTTTCCGGATCATTGCGGCGCAGAATGAATATGAACCGGGTGCGGTTTTGCTGTATCCGTTGAAATCTTTCGGCAAAGTTGCGTTTGAGGTCAGCGATCTCAAATCGGAAGACGGCGCAGTCTTTTCCAAAAAAGATCTGGACCTGAAGACGGTCAAGGTCTGGTATCAGAACGGCAACGGCTGGTACAGCTATTTCCAGGACAAGACTCTGAAACTCTGTCCGGAACTCCTGCTCAACGATGAAGATCTGATCAAAGTTGACACGCAGAAAAAAACCAACTATGCCCGTCTGACTGAGGAAGACGGAAAAGTTTCCTACCGCTGGCTCAATCCCCCGCCGAATGTAGACTATCCCATTGAAGACGCGACCCGCTACCGTGGTCCGGAAGGCTTCCCCAGCATGAAACCCAACTTCAAGGATGCGGAAACATTCCAGGGTGCGACTCTTGATGAAGCCCACTTCAAGGAATTTTTCCTGACAGCCCATGTGAAAGACAATCAGAAGCCGGGTCTCTATAAGGGTGCAATTGCCCTGAAGAAAGACGGCAAACAGATCGCCTCCATCCCGGTGGAACTGCGTGTTCTGCCCTTCAGTCTGCCCAAACCGGCAACCTACTTTGACACCGACAAAGAATTTCTGGTCTATTTCTGCGAATATATCAGTCCCGAGATCATTCTGCATCTCAACGGCAACAATTATGAACTGATGAGACAGCAGCTGCTCTCCATACTGAAAAACTTTGTGGAACACGGTGAAACGCGTCCCATGTTCCGGAATCGCGGCGGACACCGGGATCTTGTGAAAGAAGCCGGTATGACGGAAGACAAGACCGTTTCCCTGCGGTTCAATTTCTCCCATACGTCCAACATGAAGTTTGACGCACGCCGCCAGAAAGAAAGTCATCTTGAAATGTACGGCACCACCGATGGTTTCATCGGGACCTGGGGTGACGAATACGGTTATGCCGCGCTGGTCGCCGCCCGTGAAATGGTCGATATTTACCGGGAACACGGTTTCCGTTTCGCCATCAACAGCCGTTACGGTTATGTTGCAGGCTGTACCCTCGCAGACCTGTACTGGCCCCCGGTCACGCCCGATCAGAACAATGAAAACCACACTGACAAATACCACTTTGTCGCTCCCGACGGTTACTTCGGCTGGTACGCCCAGCAGCATGTCGGTGTGGAAAACCCGGCATTCATCCGCCGTCAGTACGGCTTCGGTCCCTACCGTGCGGGTCTGAGCTGCCATTTCAATTACGCCCACCACCTGAACGGTTACAACGACCTGAAAGGCAAAGGCTATAAACCCATGAACTTCGTGTACGGCGATGGCGGCGGTATCATTGATACCCTTGCGTGGGAAGCATTCCGCGAAGGTATGGACGACATCCGTTATGCCACACTGCTCCAGAAGTTGGCAAAACCCCTGCAGCACTCCAAGGATTACAGAGTGCGCGATGTTGCACGCAAAGCCATGCAGGTCCTTGCAGAACTTGATACGGATTCCTTCGATCTTTCTGCAGCCCGTCTGGAAATCATCCGCCATATCATGGCTCTCAAATCCATCAGCAAATAATGGAGAACGAACAATGAAACATTCTCTTCTTACATATACCCTGCTCGCGGCGCTGTGCGTTGCTGTTCCTGCAGGAGCACAGGAAAAAGCGGCTCCTGCCCCTGCCGCCGCGGCTGATAAGGCAAAAGCCGACAAAGCCGCTGCTGAAGCCGCCAAACGGAAAGCCGCAGACGAAGCCCGCGCCAAAGAACGCGCCGAAAAAGAACGCAAATGGCAGGAAGCCCGCAAAAAACGGGAAGCCGAAGCCCTCGCAAAGAAAAAAGCCTGGGAGGAATTTCTTGAAAAACGCACCGAGATCCGGGACTTTGTCAACGGCCTGGAAAAGAAAAAGATCCAGCGTACAGACCGGGCGAATCACATCCGTGCTCTGCTGAAAGATCCCCGTTATGCCGATCCCAGACTCCAGGTGATCATTTACGAAAACATCATCACTTATGCGGAAGTCCCCTCCTGGATGACGCCCGGCAGATACAGTTACGAAGCCGCAGACAAATGTATCGCAGAGACTGTTGACGAGATCCTGAAACTGGATCAGTCCGTCCTTGCCAACAGCAAAAAGACGTTTGCCATCCGGGCAATGGTCCAGCATTTCTGCGTGGCAGAAAAACTGAAAGAAGCCGCCGACTTTGCGAAAAAATGTCTTGAACTGCCCGATCTGGACAATGTTGCAAAAGCGAAGATCCTCACATATCTCGCCGAAGTGTACCGTTACGAAGACCGCTATGAAGATGCGCTCAAACTGATCCGCGAAGCCATCAAGCTGGATCCCGTGACCGGGGCTCAGGCAGGTGCGCAGATCGCCCTGCATTTCAGAAAGCCGGACGATGCACTCACCATCTGGGACGAAGCAAACAATCTCTACGAAAAACTGATATGGTGCAGCTCCAGAGACAGTCTGCAGAAACGCCTGAAAAACGATGCCGTCAAGTTTGTCCTTGATGAAAAGAATCAGCCCATCCAGCGCGTCTGGGTCGCCAAAGAATATCTGGCGTATTTCTACGGCACGGAAGAAGAAGCCAAAGCCCGTAAATCCCTGAAAGGCATCCCCGCCGAATTGAAATTGGGCGGCTGGAGATATCAGAACTGTCTCTCCCATCCGTTCCAGATGCGTGACTACAAACTCGTTGTGGAATGGGCAGATGTGTACGAAGGTTCACCGCTGTTGACCACAAGCGCGGCAAACGGCCGTATCCATGTGATCTCTCTGGGCGCGCTCGGCAAAAATGACGAAGCCGTCAAAAAGATCGCGGAATACCAGAAGAATCCCAAACTCACGCCCAAAGATACGACGTTGTTCAAGGTTTATGAAGCGATCCTGAGCGGTAAACCCATCGAAGGGATCATCAAAGATGCCAAGCTGCCCCGCAAGGATGAAGCGTCTCTCTACCAGAGCGCGGCCCGTACCTGCCTCACCGCATGGAACAGATCCGATCTGGCGGAAAAATACAGTGCCGCTTACGAAAAATATTTCATGGAAAAACCTGTCCGCAGCATGAATGTTCCGTACTTCGACAAACCCGTGGTGGGTGTTGCCGACTGGCGGCTCATTTATGACAAACTGGAAAAACAGTATTGCGATATCCCCTTCAAGGGCGCAATGGACTTCCTTGAAACTGACGTTGCCACAGGCGACCGCAGCTATATCAAGATCGATAAAAATGCTCAGGCGGTCAAGACCATGGAACTGACCGCATTGTGCGACGCATACGGTCTGCATGTGTTCCTCCGCGCGGAAGCCGAAAACGCCAGATCCATCGAAGCCGGATTTGCCAGAGGCATCGGTACGGAAATGTATTTTGCGCCGGGCAGAAATCAGCCCTACATCTGTATGGGCAGCAGACCTGCCACCGGCATCAGTTACGTGTTCAACACGACGTACAACAACAAGAACCACAGACGCATCACGGATAAAGATCCCCGTTTCTCCCTGAAATCCGAAGTGGAATTCACGGACAACGATTATGTGCTGCATCTCTTCTTCTCCTGGGATCAGTTCTACAACAAACTGCCTGCCAACGGTTCCGAATGGCGGTATGAATGTCTTGCCTGGACTCCCTCCGGCGGCTTCTCCTGGGGCGGCAGTCAGGACATCCACTCTTCCGGCGCCTGGGGCAGTCTGAAATTCACGCTGACGCCCAAACAGCTCAATGAGATCCGGAAAAAGATCCTCTTCCGCACCTTCCGCAACTGGAAACCGGTCAGCCGTTCACCGCATACCAAGATCAGCATCTTCCAGCTCTGGAATGATGAAGTTGTGGGCGATCCCGCCTTCTATCAGGCATGCCTTGCCGATCTGGAAAAAGAACTGGAT
Organism: Victivallales bacterium; assembly: GCA_045589595.1. GTDB lineage: Bacteria > Verrucomicrobiota > Lentisphaeria > Victivallales > UBA1829 > SIG77. Next base: position 13,438 of record JAZNPK010000010.1, on the reverse strand, counting down.
GCCTATGCTGCCCGGGTCACGGAAGATATGAGCGATGCAGATGTGGCTGACGTTTATGTGAACGCCCTGCCCCGCTGGAAGGGGATCGAATTCGAAGTCGAACAGCTTCGCCGCGAATACCTGACCAACCGTCTGCTCCAGACCGGAAAATAATCCCGGTTCAACAAGCAGAAACCAAAAAGCCGATGCAGAAATGCACCGGCTTTTTTTATGCCGTGACGACACATAAAAAACGCCGGCAGTCAGTTGACCGCCGGCGTTGCCGGGATGCGTCTGTACTGTCTGTCAGAAGTTGGGGATATAATCGCCGCCTCTGGCATTCTTGAGGTAGTTCAGGCTGTGGACTTGCGCGGTCATTTCCCATTCGCCGCGATAGACAGCGTCGTGCCACCCTTCAATATCAATGTTGCCATCGAAGCCGCCCGCACGCAGAATGGAAATGATGTCCGTCCAGTTGCACTGACCGAATCCGGGATTTCTGTGTGTGCCGGGGAAACTTTCGCCGCAGATACCGAATTTCGCCAGTTTGGCATGGTCGATCTCACCGTCTTTTCCGTGGATGTGGAAGATCTTTCCGACCCATTCTTTCAGCTGTTCCATGGGATCGATGAGCTGCATCATCTGATGCGCCGGTTCCCATTCCAGCCCGATGTTGTCGGCGGGAAGTGCTTCAAACATCAGTTCCCACGCGCGGGGATTGAACGCAATATTCCAGCTGCAGTTTTTCCAGTTTCCGCCCATGGGACAGTTTTCAAAGGCGATCCGCACGCCCTGTTCTTTTGCACGGGCGGAAAGATCACCGAAGACTGCTTTGTATTGGGGGATGGATTCCGGAACCGGTTTGCCGATCACGCAGCCGGTAAAACCGCAGATGAGTTTTGTGCCGAATTTATCGCAATGATCAATGAGAAATTCCCAGCTTTTGAGGCAGGTCTTTCCTTCTTCCGTATCGATCAGAGGATTGCCGTAAACGCCCAGCGCGGACATTTCCATACCGGCATCATCCACAGCCTGTTTGCACGCCGCTGCATAAGCATCAAGATCAATGCCGGACATCAGCCAGCTGCAGTCGTGACCGAATGTGACTTCCGTACATTCAAAGCCCAGTTTTCCAAGATTGCGGATGTAATCCGGCGTACCGGCATTGGCTTTTGCCATCGTTCCGATCAGAATATTTTTCATAGCCGTTCTTCTTTCTCTTACTTGATCTGTACGGGTTTTCCGGTCTTTGCGCTCTTGTAGATCGCTTCCAGGATCTGCATAACAAGAAGTCCCTGTTCGCCGGTGGCATCGTGGGGTTTGTCGTTGAGAATGGCATCCACAAAATTGTAGAAATGGCTCGTTGCGGCGGGCACCGGCGGATGCAGTTTCATATCGTACTGACAGCCTGCCAGTTCGGTGAAGATCTCCGCGTCAAATGTATAGCCGCCGAAATCAGCGCCATCGGTTTTATTGTGCTGAAGGAGACCGGCTTTCGTTCCGAGAAGACGGGTCGACATCAATTCATTTTCCCGGATATTCGTCAGCCAGGAGGCTTCCACTTCCAGCGTGGCACCGTTTTCAAATTTGACCAGCGCAACAGCAAGGTCTTCCACATCGTACTGATGACCGTCTTGCGCCTGCAGTTTCTGCGCCAGATGATTGTACGCAGATCCCATTACCCACACGGGTTTCGGATAATTCATAAGCCAGAGCGCGAGATCAAGACGGTGTACGCCCAGATCCAACAGCGGTCCGCCGCCGGAGAGTTCTTTTCTGCGGAACCAGCCCTGTGTGCCGAGCGGTGCCCCGCGACGGCGCAGCCACTGGGTCCGGGCATAATAGATATCGCCCAGCGTGCCGCTTTCCACAGCGCGTTTCAACGCAACAGACTGTTCGCTTGTGCGGTAAGAAAAGTCGATCATGATCCGTTTGCCCACACTCTTTGCGACTTTGATCATTTCCTCCGCCTCTTTCACATTCATTGCCATGGGCTTTTCGCAAAGGACGTGACAACCTGCTTTGAGGGCTTCGATCGTCAGAGGGGCATGGAATTTATTGGGCGTGGCAATGGACACGATATCAAGGTCTTCATTCGCCAGCATTTCCGTAAGCGTGGAATAGCGTTTTGCCACATTGAGTTTCTTGTTGCCGATCTCTTCCAGACGGACAGGGTCAATATCCGCCACCGCCACAAGTTCGGCATTGGGATGGCTGCGGTATCCCGCCACGTGGCATTGACCGATCCCCAACCCGACAACGCCGCAGCGCAGTTTACGGTTCGGATCCGGTTTCTTCTTTGCCGGTGCTTTTTTTGCAGCGGCACATTTTACAGTTGCTTTTTTCACTGCCATAACATATTCTCCTGTATGCTCACTTGCATTTTTTCTGTTTGATCTGTACCGGCAAGCCGGATGCCGCGCTCTTGTAGATCGCATCGATGATGCGCATATTGCAAAGTCCCTGCTCCGGCGTACAATCGTGGGGCGTATCGGTCAGGATCGCCTCAATGAGATTGTACATATTCACATGCACATCGGGGACCGGGGGATGGAGCGTCATATCATACTGGCATCCGTCTTTTTCCAGATAGATCTCGGCAAACGAATCATAAACATCGCCGATATTGTGATGGAGCATCCCGGCTTTCGTACCGAGAAGACGGGTGGAAACGTGTTCCCGTTCTTTGATATTGGCACACCAGGACGCTTCCAGTTCCAGCGTGGCACCGTTATCAAACTTGATCATAGCAACGGCAAGGTCTTCCACGTCGTACTCTTTCTTCTCCCGCTTTGCGATCTCCTGAGCAATGGGATCGTATGTGGAACCCATGACCCATGTGGGATTGGGGAACCCCATCAGCCAGAGCGCGAGGTCCAGACGGTGTACACCGATGTCGATCAGCGGTCCGCCGCCCGCCAGTTCTTTTTTGCCGAACCAGCCGCCGAATCCCGGCAGCCGTCTGCGGCGCATCCAGATACTTCTGGCGAAATAAATATCGCCGAGGATACCGGTATCGACAGCACGCTTGATGGCGTATGCTTCCGGACTGATGCGGGAGGAAAAGTTGATCATGACCCGTCTGCCGGTCCGTTTGGATGCATCGATCATATCAAGTGCATCCTGTTCGTTCAATGCCATGGGTTTTTCGCAGAGAACGTGGCAACCGGCTTCCAGTGCTTCCACTGTGAGGGGTTTGTGGAATTTATTGGGCGTGGCAATGGAGACCACATCCAGTTTTTCGTGACGGAGCATATCGGTCAGAGTGGGATAACGCTTATCAATGCCGTATGCATCGCCCACATCTTTGAGCCGGGCGGGATCAAGATCCGCGATCGCCACAACTTCCGCATTGGGATGGGTGCGGTATCCTTCAATATGACGCCGTTTTCCCACCCCGAGACCAACAACACCGCAACGTAATTTTCCGTTGAATTTGTGTTTCATTTTGTGGTATTTTTCCGGAGATTATTTTTTGACGATCGGTTCCAGCGGTTCAACGCAGGGGCAGATGTGTTCACGATTCTGGAAACGGGGCGCCGCCCATTTCGCCGCATTGGTAAGGACCTTGCGGATGTTGGTATCGTAATAGATGGGGAACGTTTCGTGACCCGGGGAGAAATAGAAGATCCTGCCGTTGCCGCGCTCATAGGTAACACCGCTGCGGAAGACTTCGCCGCCTTCGTACCAGGAAATGAATACAACTTTATCCGGTGTGGGAATATCAAAGCGTTCCCCGTACATTTCGCAATGTTCCAGTTCAAAATACTGTCCGAGCCCCTGCGCGATGGGATGACCGGGTTCGATGACCCAGATCCGTTCCTTTTCCGCCCATTCGCGCCATTTGAGAGAGCAATCCGTCGCCATCATACGGCGGAAAATCTTGGAAAAATGTGCAGAATGGAGGCAGATCAGCCCCATACCTTCGATCACCCGTTTCTGGATGCGGTCCACGATCTCATCGGCAACAGCACCATGTTTGCAATGTCCCCACCAGAAAAGAACATCTGTCTGATCCAGCACTTCCTGCGTCAGACCGTGTTCCGGCATTTCGAGTGTGGCGGTACGGACATTGAATGAGCCATCGGCTTCCAGTGCTTCCGCAATGGCACCGTGGATGCCTTTGGGATAGACAGAACGGATAAATTCATTTTCCCGTTCATGCCAGTTTTCGTTCCATACGGTCACATTGATCTTTTCAATACTCATTTTGTAATCACCTTCTGTTAAAAATCAGAGTTTTTCCGTTCTGTATCAATTTATACGCTTGAAATTATCTTTACAAACGGCTATTAGTATACAAAATGTGATATTAACATTCACTTTGTGAGAATAGGAGAAAAACGGATGCGAATCTGGCAGACACGCTTTCAGGTCATCAAGGCTTTTCAATCCCTGCCCGTTCCCCAGGAAATCGTTTATGAGCGGCAGACAGATCCCTCTTTTCACATAGAAGAAGCACGGCGGGAAAGCCACTCCGCAGCACATATTGTGTGTACCATAAAAGGCGAAGGCGCATTCCGTCAGCACGATAAGATCTATCCGCTGGTTCCGGGTATGACATTCGCCGCCTGCATCGGCACACCGGATATTTCCTACTATTATCCCGGACACTGCAGTGCCCCCTGGGAATTTCTGTGGATCTCATTCTCCGGCGAACAGGCGGTGAATATTGTGAGCGAACTCAACAGCCGATACGGATATGTGTTCAGGATCCCGATGGATACGGGCTTGATCCCTCATCTGGAACGATACAGGAATCAGGATAATATCTTCCAGATCGTATCACCCACCGCCGGAGCAAAGATCGTGCTGGATGCACTGGCGGCATTCGGCGAAACCGTAGAGGAAGGTTTGAGTACGTCACCACAGGCGAAACTGACAAGAGATGCACAGAATTTGATCGCCGCAAATATCGACCGTACACTGGATGTGACACAGATCGCCGAAAAACTGCAGGTCACCCGGGAACACCTGACACGCGTGTTCCGGTCACAAACCGGCATCTCACCCGGCAAATTCGCCGCCACGGAACGGATGCGGATCGCTATCCGGCTGCTCCAGAATAAATCCATGACGATCAAGGAGATCGCAGAACGGACCGGATACGATTCCGCAAGCAGTTTCGCCCGGGCATTCAAAGCACATTTCCATATCAGCCCCGGTCAATTCATCACCAGCGGCCCGACAAACATCGACCCAATCATCAGAGAATACCTGAACGCACAGTCCACCAACACTGAATTCAGTCGCCATATCGATAACGAACGCCCCATCACCAACAGCCTCGACAGACTCTCCGGCGACGATCTCAATGAACCGTACGACGCACGGGAAAAATTGTACTGATCACGCCACCAACTGATAACACCGGACGCCGCCGCACACGCGCGGTTTACCGCGCATACCGCATCTGCCGCCCCGGCGGCAGATGCGGCAGAACAAAGCCCCTGCGCTGTATCTCTCCGGGCAAGATACAGCGCAGGGGCTTTGTTGTGTGCGGCGGCGGCGTCCGGTGTTATCAGTTGGCGAAACTTTCGGCTGTTTTTCCCAGTTCGAGATATTTCTGATACCGTTGTGTGAGATCGCGTTGCGGGACATATCGGGCATCGAAACCGCTGTTCATTGCATCCATCGCCCGGAAGATATCGGGATAGACGTCAGCGGCGGTGGCGGCGAACATGGCGGCGCCGAGTGCGCAAGTCTGATCGGAGGACACGATCCGGATGGGCATTTCCAAAGCGTCAGCCATATACTGCATGACGAAGGGAGATTTTTTTGCGATACCGCCCAGTGCCACCACCTGATCGATGCGGACACCCTCCGACAGAAAACGGTTGATGATCGCTTTTGAACCGAAGGCGGTACTTTCCACCAATGCCCGGTACACCATCGGGGGCGTCGTTCCCAGATTGATGCCATGGATCGATCCTGTGAGGAAAGGATTTGCGTCCGGGGTACGGCGTCCGTTCATCCAGTCCAGCGCCATAACGGGGCTGTCCGGCAAAGCGGCGGCTTCTTCTTCCAGGGTACGGATCGACACATCGTTTCCGCCGTAGGAGAGGAATCTGCGGAACCAGGCATAGATGTCGCCGAAAGCGCTCTGTCCGGCTTCAAGCCCGGTCAATCCGGGCAGGACGGAACCGTTCACCTGACCGCAGATCCCTCTGACGCAGTGATCCAGTTCGGGTGCAACGAGGATATCGCAGGTGGAAGTACCGACGACTTTCACCAGCTGATTGACTTTGATCCCGGCGCCGACAGCGCCCACATGACAATCGATAGCGCCGCCGGAGATCACGGTTTTTGCAGTCAGACCGAGACGTTCCGCCCATACGGGGGAAAGGGTCCCGACCGGCACATCGGCGGTATAAGTTTCCTGATACAGCCGTTTGCGGAAAGGGACCAGCAACGGATCCACATCCTGCCAGAAGGATTCCGGCGGCAGACCGCCCCACGACTCATGCCACAGTGCTTTATGTCCGGCGGCACATCTGCCGGGTTTGACGGGCACACCTGCGAGTTCAGCGGTGATCCAGTCGCAGTGTTCCACGAAGGAATATGCTGCGTTCCTGATCCGCTCGTTATGCCGGAGGATATACAAAAGTTTGCTCCAGAACCATTCCGGGGAACAGGAGCCGCCGGAATATGCGGTATAATCGATTTTTCCGTTCCGGGCGACTTCATTGATCCGTTCGGCTTCTGCCAGTGCGGTATGATCTTTCCAGAGCAGGAACATGGCATCGGGATCTTCCGCAAATCCGGGCAGGAGCGAAAGGGGTCTGCCGTCCCGGTCCACAGCACAGGGAGTGGACCCGGTGGTATCCACGCCGATCCCTGCAACAAGTTCAGGATCAACGCCTTTCATCACGGAACGGATCACGGATTCTGTCCCTTCCAGATAATCCAGCGGGTGTTGACGGAACCGGCTGACGGCGGCATCGCTGTACAATCCTTCATTCCAGCGTCGATAGGGATGTACGGCTGTCGCCAGTTGTTTTCCGTGTGAATCCACAAGGACCGCGCGGACGCTGTCCGAACCGAAATCCAAACCGATGAGCAAAGGATCCTGCACCATACTGAAAACTCCTGTTCTTCTTCTGTTTATCCTCATTCGTGCAGGTCACTTTACACTGTCAAAACCGCACCGTCAACTGAACCGGTGAAAAATCCGGTATTTTTTTCTGCGGCAACAATATTTTTCCAGTCAATGCATCATTTTTTCTATTGTCACTTTGCTGTAATGAATTTATTTTAGTTGCAAACGACAACAACATTTGAAAGGACCAAACCATGCTTCTTGATGTAAAGACAGTCAGTTCGTTGGAAAAAGTTTTCTGCAATCCCCGTTTTGAAGCGCCGGTCACCGACCGTGTTTCAGGTGCGCGTGGCGAAACCGTTGCGTTCCAGATCGCCCTGCAAGGTGATAACTCCGACATTATAGATTTTCAGGTGGAAACTGCTCCGCCCTGCCCCATATCTCTCCGGGAAGTGGGGCTCGTGCCGTGTCTTGCGCCCTGTTTCCCCGATGATCCGTATGTGATCACCAGTGATCCGGGTGTTTTTCCCGATCCCCTTCTGCCGCTGAAAGACAACAAACTGCGTCTCACCCGGAGCAACTGGCACGCTGTTTGGGTGTCCATGGCGATTCCCGCCGATGCAGTGCCGGGAGAATATCCTGTCACCATCCGCGTTCTGGACAGGACCGTTACCGTGACGCTGGAGATCCTGCCGTTTGAACTGCCGGAACAGACGCTGCTCTCCATCAGCTGGTTCTATGCGGATTGTCTCCGCACATATTACAAACTGGACGCGTGGTGCGAACGGCACTGGGAACTGCTGGAAGCCTATTTCAAAAACATGATGGAACACGGGGAAAATGTGATCTTCACGCCCCTGTGGACCGTCCCCCTCGATACGGCGGTGGGACATGAACGCCCCATTACGCAGCTCCTTGATATTGAATATGATGCAAACACTGACAAGTACACATTCGACTTCGGCAAACTGGAACGCTGGATCCGGACGGCGCAGAAATGCGGATTCCGTTATTTTGAAATGGTCCACGCATTCAGTCAGTGGGGCGCGGTCAAAACGCCGCTGATCGTTGTGAAAGAAAATGGTGTTGAGGTCAAAAAATTCGGATGGCATGTTTCCGCCATGGACCCCATGTACAAAACGTTCCTGACTCAGTTGATGGCAGAACTGCTGCCGTTCCTGCAGAGTCACGGTCTGACAAAGGAAAATACTTATTTCCATGTGTCCGATGAACCCAATGCGAAACAGATCGGAGACTACAAAAACGCCTCTGAACTGCTGAACAGCCTGATCGACGGTTACCCCGTGATCGATGCCATTTCAGAAGTGGAATATTTCCGCGACGGTCTGATCCGCCGCCCCATTCCCATTACCAATCAGTTCAAAGAATTCGATCATGAACCGCTGGAACAGCGTTGGGTCTATTATTGCGGCAACTGGCAGAACGGCGTACCCAACCGTCAGTTCGGGATGCCGTCCGCCCGGAACCGGATCCTCGGTATGCTGCTCTATCTCTACAGGATGGACGGATTCCTGAACTGGGGACACAATTTCTGGTACACTCAATTTTCTCTGGAAACCGATATTGATCCGTACCAGATCACGGATGCAGGCCGTGCCTTCTCCGGAGGCGGCTCGTTCATGGTCTATCCCGGCAAAAACGGTCCTGTCGATTCCCTCCATTATGAAGTGTACCGGGAAGGTCTGCAGGATCAGCGCGCACTGACACTGCTGGAAAAACTTGTGGGCAGAGAAGCCGCGGAAGCTGTCATTTACGAGGATGTCCCCTACCGGATGACTCTGGAACAATATCCCCGTGAAACCAAATGGCTTCTTCAGGCGCGCGACCGTATCAACCGGGCGATTTGCGCGGCAATGCAGTAAAAAACAGCTTTTTTTCCGTAAAGGATTTGCATTTCACGCTCCTGCGTGTATTTTATATGGCTGAAAAATATACAATATAACAAACAACCATATTGGAGTTTGAAAATGGCAAAATCTTACAGAGTGGCTGTCGTCGGTGCTACCGGCGTTGTCGGCATGGAAATGATGGAAACGCTCGAAAAGCGCAATTTCCCCATTTCTGAACTGAAACTTCTTGCATCCGCCAGATCTGCGGGCAAAACCTGCAAATTCCGCGGTCAGGACATCGTGATCCAGGAACTGACCAAAGAATCCTTCAAGGATGTGGATATCGCTCTTTTTGCAGCGGGCGGCGACATCTCCAAGGAATACGCACAGGCAGTAGTGGAATCCGGTGCCGTGATGATCGATAACTCCAGCGCATTCCGTATGGATCCGGAAGTTCCGCTGGTGGTCCCCGAAGTCAATGCGGAAGATGTGTTCAAACACAAAGGCATCATCGCCAACCCCAACTGCACCACCGCGATCATGTGCGTGGCAGTCTATCCCCTGCACAAAGCAAAAGGTCTGAAACGCATGATCGCTTCCACCTATCAGGCGGCAAGCGGCGGCGGCGCAAAAGCCATGAAAGAACTGGTGGACCAGACTGGTGAAGTTCTGGCAGGTAAAGAACCGGAAGTCAAAGTCATGGCGCAGCGGATCGCATTCAACCTCTTCCCCCATATCGATGTCTTCCAGGACAACGGTTACACCAAGGAAGAAATGAAGATGGTCAACGAAACAAAGAAGATCATGCACCTTCCGGATGTCCAGATCTCCTGCACCTGCGTCCGCGTTCCCGTCCTCCGCGCACATTCCGAATCCCTGAATCTGGAATTTGAAAACGATATCTCCGTGGAAGAAGCACAGAAGATCATCGCTGAATCTGCCGGTGTGCAGCTTTGCGATGATCCCGCTGAAAAGATCTATCCCATGCCCATCGATGCGACAGGAAAATATGATGTTCTCGTCGGTCGTATCCGTCAGGATATTTCCCGCAGCGATAAACGCGGACTCGATATCTTCATCACCGGCGACCAGCTCCTCAAGGGCGCTGCCCTGAACGCTGTCCAGATCGCCGAAGTCCTGATCAGCAAAGACTGATCTGAATTCGATACAGGACCCGGCTGCCCAAACGGACGCCGGGTCTTTCTATCTGCGGATGATAACAGAATGAATATGTTTGCCGATATCGATACGGAATTGAAAGAGCTGTTCCCCACAGAGCTGCCCGATACCATCTTCGCCAATGCATTCGCCATCGACGGAGAAGTGTTCCGGAATGTCAAAAACCGCAAAACCATGCGGTTTGAATATAACGGCAGATCCCTGTTCATCAAACTCCATAAGGGCGTCGGCTGGAAAGAAATCTTCAAATGTCTGCTGCAGGGGAAAAAACCCGTCCTCGGCGCAAATAATGAATATTATGCCATCCGGCTGCTGGAAAGCCTGAATGTCCCGACAATGACATGTCGCGCATTCGCCATGCGCGGAAAAAATCCCGCCCGCATGGAATCTTTTATCGTCACCGATGAACTGAAAGATAAAATCCCGCTGGAAGATGTCGGCAAAGACTGGGCTGTCAATCCCCCTGCCCCCGCATTCAAACATGCCGTCATCCGGAAACTGGCGGAAACATGCGCAAAAATGCACTTCGCCGGAATGAATCACAGAGATTGCTACATCTGCCACTTCCTCCTCGATCAGAAAAAACTGAAGGAGAAAAATCTGGTGGACCTTACCGTTCTCGATCTCCATCGCGCTGAAATCAGAAAAACCATCCCGCGCCGTTTGCGGATAAAAGACCTCGCCGGCATCTTCTTCTCATCCATGGATTGCGGCCTCAATAAAAAAGACGCACTCCGCTTCATCGCCACATATTCCACATTTGGAAAACTGGATAAAAATCTCTGGAAAGATGTCCTCCATACCGCTGTCAAACTCTATCGCAAAGAGTGGAAACGGGATCCCATACTGAATTGACAGCGCAGAAGGCGCGGCTCCACGCGGTCCTCTGGATCGCGTACACCATAAAAAAAGCAGTTCCCCCAAAAAAGGAACTGCTTTTTTTATGGTGTGGGCTGCTGCCGCAGCCCGGAGCCGCGCCTTCTGCGCTGTCATCCGTTTATGAATCCAGTTGTATTCCCATCCATCCGGCGACGGTTTTACCGAAGACATCGTCCATGATCTCCCGGGATACACCGACACGTTCCAGCAGGATCTCGTAGTATTTCTGTGCTTCAGCGATCAGGTGCGGATATGTGACATACGCATCGGAGCCGAGGACCAGTTTCCGGAAATTTTCCAGTTTGGTATCGGCGTATGTCTGATGCGGATTGAAGAGATCGGCGATCTCGTGCGCCTGGATCCGTTTCCACTGTCCGTTTCCGCCCAGATCTGCGTAGAGATTGGGGGTGGAGATCACGTACTGTGATGCTTCCTGTTGAAAAATACGGGTCCCAAGATGTGCCATAACGAGTTTCAATTTCTGGAAAGAACGGGCGATACGGTCCAGATTGATGGGGTTCATATTTTTCAGCATGGGGCGGCGGTAGATCAGATCCGATGCATTCTGACGGTAGTTCCCCGTATGGAACAGGATCGGCAGACCGCATTTTTCGGCAGCCTCATAAACGGGCATGTAGATATCGTGATCGTATTCATAGTACGGATAGATACATTTGAATCCTTTCACGCCCATTTCTGCATAGCGGTAAACCTCTCCGGGATCGGCGGTCTCCCAGAGATCAAGTTTTGCCAGCGGCACAAAGCAATCGGGATAATCTCTGCAGATTTTCACGACTTCCTCATTGGGGGCATAATCGTGTCCGCCGTAGCGGAGTCCGCCGGAAAGTGCAGCGATCGTTTCCGCCTTGCGGCAGGCTGCTGCCAGAATATCAAGTTCATCTTTGCGCGTACTGTCGCAATGAACATGCATATCGAACCGTTTCACTGAAACACCTCAATCTTCGTAATCGGTTTCGTATTCGCGGGGATCGATGTTCACGACCTGACCGGATCGGCGGGATTTTTCAATGGCGCAGCCGACAACGGTGGAGGCGAGACCGGAAGCCGTATCGGATGTGGGTTTTCTGCCCGTTGTGACACAGTCGATGAAGTCCGACATAAAGCCGTAATCGCTGCCGTCGTGACCGGAGTCATTGGTCTTGTGGCACGGCTCGACTCTGGATTCGCGTCCGTCGGAAAAATGAAGCTGGATCGTATCGGCGGTCGTATCGGCAAAAAGATAACCATCTGTCCCGTAAACCGTCAGAGTCCGTTTGGCAACCGGGGCAAAAAGATTCAGGCTGAAATCGCATTTGATCCCGTTTTCAAACTCCATCAATGTATTCTGATGATCCACCACATCCTTGTCGTCGTTGTAAACACAAAGATCAAACCGTTTGACCGAGGGAGACGCCTTTTCCTGATCCGTCATACGGACCATTTCCCCGCCGAAACGGAAACGGCACGATGTATCCGGACATTCCGAACAGTATTCATATTTCTGCTTGTCCGGCGTAAAATAATCCGTACTCCCGAAGGAACAGACGCGGGCGACACGGGACCCGGCAACCTGACTGAGAATATCAATGTCATGACTGCATTTCGTCAGCATGAAACTGCCGGAGTTCGCATTTTTCCGGTGCCAGCGGCGCATGTAACTCGCCCCGTGCATCACACCGAGACATTCCGAGGCGGAGATGTTCAGGACTTTGCCGATCTCTCCGCTTGCAAGGATCTTCTTCGCCGTCATATAGACCGGATGGAAACGCAGCACAAAACCGATCTGGATGATGCGGTCATTCCGTTCCGCGGCACGGATAATATCCCGGCAGTCCGCAGCGGTCAGCGCCATGGGTTTTTCCAGCATGATATGCTTCCCCGCATTCAGTACGGCAATGGCGCAATCACGATGCGCAAAGTCGGGAACTGTAATGATCGCAGCATCAAAATCTCCCTTGGCGATCAGATCGTCCACCGTATAAAAACGGGGAATATCTTCCACGCCAAGCTGTGCGGCAAATTCATCCACGCGTTCCGGCGCCGTATCACACAACGCAGTAAGCTGCGCCCGTTCGGAAAAAGATTTTTTGATCAGGTTCACGGCAGCATAACCACGCTGTCCCACTCCGATAACTGCAATCTTGCATTTCATCGTTTCTTGTCCTTTAAGTTGTTGATCCCGGCAACCGGGAATAATCATGTTGACATATTTACATACAATACAATGTCAATGTGCCAATTCAAACGGAAACTGAAAAAAAATATAAAAAAGTGCGCCTCATTCCGAGTTGAGGCGCACTTGGTTTCCGTGAGAACGGCTTATTCGAATGACATCATCTTTTCCAGTTCGTCGTCCCAGGTGTTCCGCAGAGCGAGTGCCTTGTGCAGGAGTTGTTCCGCGGCTTCGGAGAAGTCAACATTCTCCAGCATTTCGCGGAATTCATCCCGTTCGCCGTCCAGTCCGAATCCCATAGGTTCAGACTCTCCGGCAAGGGCTCTCATCTCTGCCGCG
>JAZNPK010000009.1:0-43985 GCA_045589595.1 Victivallales bacterium | reverse complement strand
CGAACGACGATCCCGAAAAGATCTTTCATAAAAATCACGTCTTTCAATCAACACCGACTGCTCTCATTGCGTCGTGCTGTTTAATGTAGCACAGTTTTTCGCTTTGTCAAACGGACTTTTGAAATTTTTCAGAACTTTTTTTCAGTCCTGACCATTCCAAGCCTGTCCGGAGCGGGGTCGTGGGATTTAATTTAGCACAAAGACGCCCAAAGTCAAACGCATTTTCGCAAAAAATCCAAAAAAAAGTCAAATCACGCTCAATTTTTCCATCAGCGCGATAACATCTGCGGGCGTGATCCGGTCCAGACACGCCTTTGTTCCGAGGGGGCAGACGCGTTTGAAACAGGGGGAACATGGCAATTTATCGTAAAGCATGTACCATTTTTGAGAAACGGGAGCCGTTGCGGCGGGGTCCGTGGAACCGAACACAGCGATACCGGAAGAGCCGAGTGCTGCGGAAAGGTGCATAATCCCGCTGTCGTTTGCGATACAGAACCGTGCATATTTCAGGATATACATCAACTCATCGAGTGAAGTTTTTCCTGCGAGGTTGATGGCGCGTGCGGGATCGAGACCTTCAATGGCTTCCCCTGCCCCGTCAAATTCTGCACGGCTGCCCAGAGCGAGGACGCGGCCATCGGGATATTTTTCGAGCCACTTTTCTGCAACGGCTCTGAAATAAGCAGCGCGCCACCGTTTTCCGTCGCCGTACGCCGCACCGGGAGCGATTGCCAGGACGTCTGGATTTTTCATCAATGCCGTGATCTCATCAGAACAGGCGCCGGGCGTCATTTCGGGCATTTCACCATCCCATGGAGCAGCGCCGAGCGCCTGAGCCATTGCCAGATACTTCAGTGCCTGATGGGGGTGATTGAGTTCATGATCTCTGCGTTTTTCAAATTTCCATGAAGCGGCGAGGAGGATCGAGCGGTTTCTGGCTTTTGCGCCGTAAAGTCTTTTGACGCCTGCGAGTTTGAAAATCAGGGCATCGCGGAAAGAATTGTTGAATATCACGCCCGCGCCCGCATGAAAGGTGTGGAGTTCATATTTTTCATCTTTTGTCGGGAATGCGTGAGCATTTGAAAGGGGGATCACGCGGTCCACCACGCCTTTCAATGCGTGATAAACGGGGGCGAGACCGGCGGGAGTCACGACGCACAACCCGCAATAAGGTGGCAGGATACTGCGGAGCTGTTTCAGCGCGGGGAATGTCATAACGGCATCGCCGAGCCAGTTTGAGCCGCGCACGATAATGCCATCGCGGAATGTTTCTGCAGGGATGGTCACCTGATTCAAAACGGGAATGGGTTCATCCGGATCCCATGTCATCACTTTCTGTTCGTCAAACATCATCCTTGCTCCGCTGTCTGTATTTTACACCGCTGTGTTTATTGCATCATGCGGTGGTAATCTACAATCGGAACGGGTGAGTTTCAACTGTTCCGGCGAAAATTTTGAAAGAAAAGAGAGGCAGATCATGGCGCAAATCATAAAAAATCAGAAATACTTCAAACTGCCGCGAGCGCGAGGGGTACTGAAAAAACATCACCGCGGCTTTCTGTCGCACTTTGCGGAATATGTGCGGTATTATGCGTGGAAGCACCGGTCCGGACGGAAACGGCGCCGTGATTGAGATACGCGCGGGTCGGTCTGCGCGGCAAAACGCATAACAGTTTGTGTTGAAGTACATTACAGAATATTCAAAAAGCGGCATCAGACAATATTTTTTTATTTTTTTGCGAATTTTCATTTGACAACGCGAAAAAGTGTGCTACATTAGTTAGCAGAGATCAATGAGATTGCCCCTCCTGATCCCGGTGGGTTTCCCTCCCTTTTTTCCTGCCGGGATCTTTTTTATTTTTAAAGTTCGCCCGGGTGTCCGCTTGCTTTTTTGTGATTGTGCGCTATGTTATATATCTGTAGTTTTTCACGCGCAACAACATTGAAGAAAGAGTAATACAGATGCAATCATCTCACGAAGGTTTTTCAAGCAAGATCGGATTTGTGCTTGCAGCGGCAGGTTCGGCTGTCGGTCTTGGCAATATCTGGCGTTTTCCCTATCTGGCGGCGCAATATGGCGGTGCAATTTTTCTGGTGACATACTTGATTCTGGTCCTGACTTTCGGCTATGCGCTGCTGATCGCCGAGAACGGGATCGGCAGAATGACCCGGAAGGGACCGATCGGTGCCTACCGCGAACTGTGTGCGGGGAAAGCGTCTTTTCTGAAATCGATCCGTGTCGGCGGGTGGATCAATGCGTTGGTTCCGGTGATCATTGTGCCGTACTACTGTGTTATCGGCGGCTGGGTGACAAAATATGTGGCAGCGCTGTGCAGCAACCCGATCGCCGATTTCCACAAGGACAACATTGTGGGAGAAAGTCAGACATTCTCCGCGAAATATTTTACAGACTTCATCACCTCCACGTGGGAACCGCTGATCTTTTTCCTGATCTTCATGCTTCTGGTGGTGCTTGTGGTGGCATTGGGCGTGGAAAAAGGTGTTGAACGGTTCAACAAAGTTCTGATGCCGATACTGCTTCTGCTGATCATCGGGATCTGTATTTACTGTGCGTTTCTGCCCAATGCGGGTGCCGGATTCAAATATTATCTGAAACCGGACTTTGAGAAATTCAGTTATATGACGGTGGTGGCGGCGATGGGACAGCTCTTTTTCTCTCTGTCCATCGCAATGGGGATCATGATCACTTACGGTTCCTACATGCGGAAAGAAGACAACCTTGTTTCCAGCGTGAATCAGGTGGAACTTTGTGATACGGCGGTGGCATTTCTTGCCGGTATGATGATCATTCCGGCAGTGGTGGCGTTCGGCGGCGAAGAGGCTGCGCAGCAGGCGGGACCGGGTCTTGTGTTTGTGACGATGCCCCAGGTTTTTGCCTCATTCCCTGGCGGACAGATCTTCGGTGCGCTGTTCTTTATTCTGGTGCTGTTTGCGGCGGCGACATCCGCCATTTCCCTGCTGGAAACGAACGTGCAGACGTTGTCGCAGGAACTGAAGATCACGCGTAAGAAAGCGATTTTCTTCGGGATCTCTGAGATCGTTGCCGTCGGTGTGGTCACGATCCTCGGCTACAGCGTACTGAGCCATGTCAAACCCCTGTCCTTCATCAGCCATCTGGGGAATAAGG
The DNA here is from genome assembly GCA_045589595.1 of Victivallales bacterium. Classification (GTDB taxonomy): domain Bacteria; phylum Verrucomicrobiota; class Lentisphaeria; order Victivallales; family UBA1829; genus SIG77. The sequence goes on along the minus strand of JAZNPK010000009.1, from coordinate 40,837 downwards.
ATATTCTGGACAGTCTTGACTTCATCAGCAACAGTGTTCTCATGCCTATTGGTGCGATCTTCACAACGATCCTTGTGGTGGCGGTGATCGGGCTTGAAAAGTTCTCGAAAGAGATCAGGCAGGACAAAAAATGGTATCGTGAGTACATTTTCCAGTTGTGCATGTGCCTCATCGTGATACCGTGTCTGCTGGTGATTCTGCTCAACTCGGTGGGGCTGCTGAAATAATCCGGCTTTAACAGGGTAATGTCATGACATTTGCAGCGTTTCTGCTGATCATATTTTCCGCGTTTCTCCACGCCGGGTGGAATCTGCTTGCAAAAAAATCCACTGTAACGCTGACATTTTACACGCTGATCTGCTCGGTTTGTGCGCTGTTCTGGATCCATATCCAATTCTGGACACCGCTGCCGGTCTGGACGGGGATGCCCGGAGAATTCTGGCTGTACATCATTCTGACGCTGTCAAGCGATATGATCTACTGTTCCGGACTTGTTCGCGCCTACCGGATGGAGATGTCGACCGTTTACCCCATGATGCGGTCTCTGCCGCTGCTGATGACGGCGCTTCTGACCTCATTGATGGGGTGGGGGCAGCCCCTGACGGGCGTCAGTATCTGCGGGATGATCGTTGTTTTCTGCGGCTGTATGCTGATGCCGCAAAAAGATTTCCGCAGTTTCAATCTGAAACAGTATCTGAACCGGAATCTGCTGTTCATTCTTGTGGTTGCCTGCGGTACGACCGGGTACACAGTCTTCGACAGTCAGGCGATGAAAGTCATCCGCAGTGCCTATCCGGATGTTTCCAGTACGATCGTTTCGCTGACTTATTATTCCACCCGCGGTTTTCTGCTGTGCTGCATTCTCTGGCCGGTGATCCTGAGTATTCCGGGCGAGCGGGCGTGTCTGTTTGAATACTGGCGGAGCCGGAGCAAGTCTCCGTTGTTTGCGGGTCTGTTTGCGACATTGTCTTATCCCTCGGTCCTGCTTGCCATGAACTATGTGACGAATGTGTCTTTTGTTCAGGCGTTCCGTCAGCTGGGGCTTGTGATCGGTCTGGCGGCGGGGATCCTGATCCTCAAAGAAAAATGTACTGCCACAAAGATCACCGGCGTCATTCTGATCGTGCTGGGGCTTGCGCTGTCGGTTCTGCGTTTCTGAAATAAAATCCGGTTGCGGGATTGCATTTTTGCGCGGCGGCACTATATTACAGGAACAAATAATCTATAAAAACACAATCAATTTCAGGAGAGAACGATCATGTTGAAAAAATTGATCCGTACCATGTTTCTGGCGGCAGCCGCTCTGTTTATCTGTACAGCCTGCGGGGAAAAGAGCAATGCGAAGACATTTACTGTCGGCTTCGATGCAGACTTTCCGCCCTACGGGTTCAAGGCTCCGGACGGGACCTATACCGGGTTCGACCTTGAACTTGCGGCAGAAGTTGCCAAGCGCAACGGATGGGAACTTGTTCTCAAGCCCATCAACTGGGATGCGAAAGATATGGAACTGAATACCGGCTCCATCGATTGTATCTGGAACGGCTTCACCATCAACGGCAGAGAAGATAAATACGAATGGACAAAACCGTATGTTGACAACAGTCAGGTGGTGATGGTCATGAAGGCATCCACCATCGTGAAACTGGCGGACCTTGCCGGTAAAACTGTGGCTGTCCAGACCGATACCCCCGTTCAGAAAGCCCTGATCGAAAAAGGCAAAAAGGAAGAACTGGGCAAAACATTCAAGAAACTGGTCGTCACGCCCACTTACAACAATGCGGTGATGGAACTGGAAGCGGGCAGTGTTGATGCCGTTGCCATGGATATCGGCGTGGCGAATGAAAAACTCAAAAGCGGCAATTTCCGGATTCTGGACGAAATCGTGATCACGGAACAGTACGGAGTCGGTTTCAAGAAGGGCAATACTGCGCTGCGTGATACGGTCCAGAAAACGCTGCTCGACATGGTTGCCGACGGCTCTGCGGCGAAGATCTCCGCAAAATATTTCAAAGGCAAAGATGTTCTGATCATCGGAAAATAAGTTATGTTCCCGACGCCGTTTATTGCAGCATCACCCGGATTTTTCAGCATCGTCAGTCAGTTGGCTGAAGGGTTGCTTGTATCTGCGGCGATCTTTTTTCTGACACTGCTTTTCGCCCTGCCCCTCGGCTTGCTGATCACCTGGGGGCGGATGGCAAAAAATCCCGTGATCCGCACCATATTCGTGGTGTATATCTCCATTATGCGCGGTACGCCGCTGATGCTGCAGCTCTTCGTATGGTTTTTCTGTCCGTACTACCTTTTCGGGATCGCGTTGTCCGATCTTCAGATCTTCGGGATCGAATACCGTTTCTCGGCTGTGATCATCGGTTTTTCGCTGAATTATGCGGCGTATTTTGCAGAGATCTACCGTGCCGGTCTGGAATCGATCCCGCGCGGTCAGTATGAGGCTGCGCAGGTGTTGGGCTATTCCAGACCGCAGACCTTTATCCGGATCATCTTTCCGCAGGTCGTGAAACGGATCCTGCCGCCGGTGACAAATGAAGTCATCACGCTGGTCAAGGATACCTCACTGGCATTCTCGCTTTCCGTGCTTGAAATGTTCACGATCGCAAAACAGTTGGCGAGTGCCAATGCCACCATGCTGCCCTTTGTGGTGGCGGGCGTGTTCTATTACGTTTTCAACTTCCTTGTGGCGGGCGCGATGGGGCTGCTGGAAAAGAAACTCAATTATTACAAAGGGTGACAGATATGGCAGTTCTTCAAGTGAATCATCTTGCCAAAAGTTTTTCCGGCAAACCGGTTCTCCGGGATATTTCCATGAGCGTGGAAAAGGGGGAAGTCATTGCCATCATCGGTCCCTCCGGATCGGGGAAAACAACGTTTCTGCGCTGCGCCGCCATGCTGGAGACCATGGATGCGGGCGACCTGCTGTTCAGTGATCTTGCAGCAGTCCGCGGCGGCGTTTATGCGGAGAAGAAAGATCTTCAGAAAGCAAGAGAAAAATTCGGTTTTGTATTCCAGAACTTTAATCTCTTTCCGCATTTTTCCGTACTTCAGAACATTACAGACGCACCGGTCCGGGTCCAGAAACGGGATCGGACCGCTGTGGAACAGGAAGCGGTGCAGCTGCTGGAAAAGATCGGTCTTTCCGGCAGAGAAAAAGCGTATCCCTGCGAACTTTCCGGCGGACAGCAGCAGCGTGTGGCGATTGCCCGCGCTCTGGCACTGAAACCGGAGATCCTGTTTTTTGACGAACCCACATCCGCCCTTGACCCCGAACTCACCGGTGAGATCCTGAAAGTGATCCGGACTCTGGCGGAAGAACGCATGACCATGCTCATCGTGACCCATGAGATCGATTTTGCCGCACAGGTGGCAGACCATATCATCTTCATGGCAGACGGCGTCATTGTGGAACGCGGCAAAGCCCGTGAACTTGTGGAACACCCGCAAAACGAGCGGACAAAAGCGTTTCTTGCCGGATTGCGCGATCAGTTCTGACCGGATGACCCGATCACATCCACCCGGAAGGGATCCGGTGTGACAGGACGGGCGTAACGGATATCCGGCTCCCCGAAGATCATCATGGCATCCAGCCGGTAGAACCAAGGCAGTTTCAACATTCTGCGCAGACCCGGCATCATACGGAACGCCCAGACCCCGAACCCGCACCAGCAGGTGCCGAGCCCCATGGATTGTGCGTAAGTATCGAAATACGACAGGGCGATCTTCGCATCCCATGTGGAACAGGGGGCAAAAACAGGCGTGGATACGGCGATCAGATGGGGCGCACCCCGGAAGATCATATCCGCCCCGTTCATGATGTCGGCAAAATACCGTCGGGACGGCGGAAACACCAGTTGGATCAACCCGAGTTTCATCATTGTTTTCAGCCGTTTGAGAACGCGGCCGCGGATCATGTCCATCACTGCCGGATCTTCCACAAGGGAAAAGATCAGCCGGTGATCATTGCAGCCGGTGGGGGAATAATCCAGGATCTCTTTCAGACGGTCCAGTTTTTCCCGGCTGACAGGTTCCGTTTTGTAGTGACGGCAGCTGCGCCGCTGACGGAGAAGATTTGCCACCAGCGCGCTGTCCGGCAGCGGTCCGGAAACTGACGCCTGTTCTGCAGTTCTGCCGTGAAAAGTCACGGCTCCCGCAGGACAGACTGCATAGCAGTGACCGCAGGCGATACAATATTTCTCACAGGCGGGAGTCAGGACGGGATAACCCGCCTCATCCTTTGTCAGGATCCCGCCCATACAATCGCGCAGACACACGCCGCAGCGGAGACACTTTGCATGGTCAAACGCGATCACTCCAGAACCTGTTTCACCGCGCTGCGAACCAGAGCGCCGCCATCTGTGATGAGTTCAACTTTTTCCAGATGCAGATCGGGACGGAGCGACAGCATCGTGCGGATACCGGCGATCTCCGCATCCAGAATGGCGGACGGCATTTTTTCCTCCTGCGTCGCCATGATGCGGAGCGTGAACACACCGTCTGTTCCGCCGATCCGGTCCAGTTTGTAGTCGCGGCTGAAAACATGACATTTGTATTTGACTTCTGCGGGGAGCTGCTTGAAACTTTCGATTTTGTCTGCGTATTCCGCCACACATTCGCGCATCGTCCGGAGAGGCGGTGCGAAGACCTGACCATTTTCCACCGTTTCAAACTGGGCGGTCTTTGCGTCCAGATCCAGCTGGAATTCCACCGTTTCCGCGCCCTTCCCGCTGAACTGCAGCGCAATGCGTCCGCCTTTGGAACCGTCGATCTCCAACACATAACAAGCCTTTTGAGAAGGCTGATCATCCAGTACGCCGGAAGCGGTCGACAACGTTTTTTCCGCCGTGACTGCGGGGAACAGTTCCGGACACCACTTGATGCCGAGGGCGTGATTTTCCAGCTGCACCAGTTCGTGCGTCACCATAAAACTGCCGAAGGGGAAGATCCAACCGGAGATGAGGCGGCGGTTATCGTTCCAGGAAAAGATCATGGGGACAATCAGACCGTTGTACACATCTCTGCCGTCCGCCGCCATATCATCGTATTGTGCGAAATCAGCAGTTGGGCTGCCGTAAAATCCGTTCATTCCCACAGCCACATAATAATATCCGTTCCACTCGAAGAAGGAGGGACATTCCAATGTATTGCGCATTGTCGCGGCTTTTCCGAAGGGCGGAAAATCGCTGGAAAGACAGGTCCAGATGCCGTCCACCTGATCCGCCCGCCAGATGCCGTCCGCGTACATTTTCAGGGAACCGTCCGGCATGGTGTAAACGCTGGGATTTTCGCTGAAATGGGTGATCTTGAAAGATTTTTCAAAATGGATGCAGTCATCACTGACCGCGTAAGTCATTCCTTCGGGAGCGCGTCCGCCGAGTTCGCTGAAGGATACAGGTTTGACTTGATCCGGTGCGATATAAGGGGCAGTTCCGTTTTCTGCCCGCGGTATAAATCTGTCCGTGTGCAGACCGTAGGCAAAATAATATTTTCCGTTGTGATAGAATGGCGTACCGGTCCCGCAGCTTTCCCATTGATTTTCGATTCTGCCGATGGGTTCATGCTCCGTCCATTCGATCAGGTCCGTGGAGGAAAGATGTCCGTAGTAATGGGCGCCCGTCTGAAATTTACTGGCATGATGACGGCGGTCCAGCAGATAAAACAGATGTACGGTCCCGTTGTGTGAGAACGGAACGACATCGCCCACCCATACGTTGTCGCCGTGGGGCGTGAAATACTGGACGGAGTCCTGCGTTGTCCGGTATTCCACTGTCACATGCGGATTCAGACCGGGGGAATCATACCTTACATTCTGTGCGGAAGTGATCAGTTCACCGGTTGCGGGTACGATGGAACCGTAGATAAAATTTTCATCCCGGAGTTCGCCGTCGAGGAGCAGATGGAACCGGACGCCGTCGCAGTGAACGGTGAGGGTATGTTTGTCCTGTGTTGTGCGGCTCTGGGCGAAACCGGTCCGGATCTCCGTCCATTCCTGAAAGGCGACTTCGTTCCGGGGTGCTTTCCACTCTGCGGGGTCGTCATTCTGCAGAAAAAGTATCGCTTCGATCACGGGAACTGTACCGTCCGGCATGGGATGCGCCATATAATGCTGCGCCTCGTCATATTTCCGGTCCAGACAGGTCTCGCACCAGAATTTTGTGTAAGACTGCTGGGCACTGAATCCGCCTTTTGCAGTACGCCGCCGCAGGATGAATCTGCCGGGTATCTCAGCCAGAACGCAATCGGAAGTGAGGGTGCTGAAATCCAGTTCGATCTGGAAGGTGAGTGAATTTTTTTCCGGCAGGACATCTGCCGGGTCAAATGTAAAAATTTCATGCCGTCTGTGGATCATAACAGTTTGCTCCGTGTTCAGAATGTACAGTTTTCAAATCACTGCTGTCCGGTAAAAATTACCGGAGTTAATTGAATTTGTCGGGACTTGTTATATACTAAAAACGCTCAAATCTTTAATATTTAACACGAAAGTCCCGAACGATGTATCACAATAGCATATATTCTCAACTTTTCAACTTCATACCCCGATATCGTTTTGAAAAAATCGTAAAAAAGTCAGGCGGAAACCGATGCAGTTGCTCCAAAACATAAATTCAAGTTCAAAAATCCGCTGTATGCCATCGACAGCACCACGATAGACCTGTGTCTTTCCCGTTACAACTGGGCTTATTACCGCAAACACAAAGGGGCAATCAAGCCGTATTCGTGATACCTTAATGCAAAATCAGTCTCTATTGGAAGTCCTGTTGCTTGACCGAAAAATTCTTGAAAAGCCGCCAAACTGGAATTTGCCAGTCCGAGAGGAACTTTTCAGCCCATTATTGCTCTGAAATTTTTACCGGACAGCAGTGTCTGTGTTCAGAATGTACAGTTTTCAAATTCGTCGTCCAGTTCTTTGAAACGTTCCACATTTTCCAGATAGAATGCGGAATATTCAAAGATCCGCGGGGTGGAATCCAGACAAGTGTTGCCGCGCCATGTGACGCCGCCGCGGAAATTACATTCAAAGATCATATTCACATCGTGGTCGATGGCTTTGATGGCAGCCATAACGCCGTGCCAGTCGATCACGCCCTGATGAGGGATCAGCCAATGCTGTTCATCCACGCCGTCATAGTCGGAGAGATGGAAGGAGCGGATGCGTGGCGCGAGGGCGGTGATCCATCGGGGCAGATCCCGGCTGTGATCCATCACGTGGTTCACATCGAAACAGATCCCCACATTATCAGGCTGTCCGTCCGTGATGAACTGGAGTTCCTCCACGCAGTTGCCACAGCAGGACCGGGGCAGAAATTCCACATTCACATATGCGCCGAGTTCTTTGAAAAAGGGTGCAAGTTCCGCCAGACTTTTCCGGGACTGTGCCAGACGGAGGGACCGTTCCTCATCCGTTGTGGGTTCCATACCGCCGTGGAGGGTGTAGGCGGGTGCGCCCAGACCGGCATCCACGCATTTCATAACGACCTCACGGATCCGTTCGCAATTTGCCAGACGGGCAGTTTCATCTGCGGCGGAAGGATCATAAGGTTCGCCGAAGGGGATATGAACAGAACCGATGACCCAGCTGCCGTCCTGCACCATACTCTGAAGACGGCGGACCGTTTCTACGGCGGCATCCTCTTCCCGGGTGCAGAGGGAACCGGTCAATTCCAGCCGCCGGATACGGCTTTTGCGCATGGACTGCTCCATTTTTTCATCCACAAAACTACCGAGGGAACAACTTGCAATGGTGTACTTTCTCACGGGAATGACTCCTTATGTATTCAGTTTCAGTCGCCGAGAACGGCGGCGATATGTTTTTTCATGGCTTCAATGGAACAGAACGATTCCCGGGGATGATAGCGGAAATCGTGATGTTCACGCAAATAATCAGCGTTTTTTCTGTTCAGCAGACCGCGTCCGGAAATGAACTGTCCCCACCAGCAGTACGTCCAGTTCGGTTCTGTGCCGGGGGCGGACATATTTTTCTGCCATTCATCGGGGAACTGCGCGCACCATCTGGCACTGTCATTGAGCCAGGTGTGGGTGAAGATGCCTTTTGCGTGATAGATCTCTTCCGCCACGCGCACCAGCGCCCGGAAACAGCGGGGCAGATACAGGGGATCATCATAAAACGAATGGGGTCTGACAGCGTTTCCGATATGGAAACCAAGCAGAGCCCGATCCTCATAAGAAAGGCAGGTTTCGTGTTTGATGCTGCCGCACTGATAATTGGAGATCACCGAATTGTCCAGCCAGTCCCGTTCGCAGCGGCGGTCAATGGCATCTTTGAACACGGCAAATGCTTTTTCCTCAAAGATCGCCCGGTCGGAGTCTGCCGCATATTTCCGGTAAAGTTTTCCGGCATCGTCCTCCATATTTTTCCATGCGGGGGCATCGAAAAACAATTCCGATGGCGTATGGAGTCCGGGGTTGGCATCGGTTTTCCGGTAGATATCCACACGGTTGCGGATCACGTCCTGAAATGTTTCGCCCGTTTCCGGAGCGCGTTCTGTCAGATGCAGATGGAGATAAAAGAGTTTCAGCCGCACGATATCGTAGAGATACTGACGGTGTTCCTCCATGGATTTCGGCTGCAGTTCCGGCATGATACTTCCATCCTTACTTGTTGAGTGCCTGCAGGGATTTGCGGACAATATTTTCCACGCTGCGCTGATTTTCCGGCAGAGCGGCAACAAGATCCGTGACTGTTTTCTGGATTTTGTTCTTCTGGAATCCCAGCTGTTCCAACGCAAGAAGAGCATCTTCCACTTCCCGTGAACTGACAGCTGATGCGGCTTCCGGCGAACCGAAAGCGGCTTCCGGCACGATGTCCGTGATCTTGTCCCGCAGTTCCACCACCATACGCTCGGCAGTTTTTGCGCCGATACCGTTCAACTGCTTGAGTGCTTTGATGTCGCCTTCGATCAATGCCTGACAGAAGGAAGGGATATTCATACTGCTGAGGATGTTCAGTGCCGTTTTACTGCCGATCCCGTTCACTGTGATCAGCAGAAGAAAGACGGCGCGTTCCCGTTCCGTGGCGAATCCGTAGAGCGCCATATCGTTTTCCGACACCTGAAAATGGGTGAGCAGCGTCACTTTTCCGCCTTCTCGGGGCAATACATCAAAGGTACTCATCGGGATAAAAACGCGGTACCCCACGCCCTGAACATCAAGGATGGTTTCCGTCAGGCTGGACTTGACTACTGTCCCGGTAAGCTGCGCGATCATAAGCTGATTTCTCCGTTCTGTTGTTTCTGTGCGATTCTGTTCTGTTCAAAAAATACCCGCTCTCATACAAAATTCAAGGGCTGTCTCATAAATTCAGTCCGTTTTTTCCACGGGACCATCCCGGAATTTCAACGGGGTCCTGCCGGTGAGTTTGCGGATGCAGCGGCAGAAATATGCCGGATCGTTGAATCCGGACGCATACGCCGTTTCTTTTACCGGCAGAGAGGAATATTTCAGCAATTCCAGCGCATGGTGAAGACGCTGCTCGCGGATCAGGTCACCGGGTGTACGCTGCAGTTTTTCCAGAAACAACCGGTTGAGTGTGGTCCGGTGGACGCCCAGCTGAAGTGCCAGTGTCTCCACGGAAAGTTCCGGATCGGCAAAATCGTTGCGGATCGTTTCCAATGCCTCGGTCAGCAGATCCATGCGTGCCGGGATATCGTCGGACGATCCGCCGGCTCTGGCAAGGATATCCGTACAGAAAACCAGTGCGCGCCGCTGCGATGCAGGTGATCCCAGAGGTAGAAGCTGTTCCAGCGACTGAAAAAGCGTCTGGGGACATTCTCCGGCATGAAGCCCGTTGCGGGGATAACCGAAAGCATTGATGAATGATGCCGCGCCGGGTCCGTCAAATGTCATCCAGCGGTAGATCCAGACATCGTCTCCGGCATTGCGCTGATTGTGGCGTTCCCCCGGCAGACGGTAGAAAAAATCGCCCTGCCCCGTCCGGATGCAGGTATCATTGAACTCAAATTCGCCGCAGCCGGAAACGGTCCAGAAGATCTGAACAAAATTTTTCCATCCGGGGGGAGTCGTTTCGCGCCATCCGGGTTCTGCGTGATTACAGCCTGCAGAACGGACATAAAACGGCAATGGCAAATCGGGTTTTCGGTTCACATTGTTCCGGGAAATGATCGTATGCATCTTATATCCTGTCGTTGCAAAAAAAATCCAGTTGTCTGTCTTACAATAGCAGGTTAATGTAAAAAAGCAATCCGAAAAAAAATAAATTCAGGAGCAAAAATCATCATGGCTGAAAGAAAATTGAAAGTCGGTGTCATCGGTGCAGACCAGAATCTTCGTGCCGCGCTGCCTTTTCTGCTGCTGCCTCGCGACAGAGCAGAGATCGTTGCAGTGGCGGACCGCGATCCGGAAAAAATAAAAGAAACGCAGGAAAAGTATCCGGATGAACCTGCGAAATATTACAGCACCGCGGAAGAACTTCTTGCTGATCCGGCAGTGGAAGCGGTGTTCATTATGGTGCGTGACCATTTTCACGAGGAAATGGCAGTTGCCGCGCTGGAAGCGGGGAAAGCCGTCTATCTTGAGAAACCCATGGCGATCTCCATTGAAGGCTGCGACCACATCCTGGAAACCGCATACCGCACAAAAAGCAAACTGATGATCGGTCATAATATGCGCTATCTGCCTTTCGTCCTGAAGATGAAGGAGATCATCGACAGCGGTGTGATCGGTGAGATCCAGGCGGTCTGGTGCCGTCACTTTGTTGCGTACGGCAGCTGCTACTTCCATCACTGGTGCGCCGAACAGAAAAACTGCAACGGTCTTCTGCTCCAGAAGGGCAGTCACGATATCGATGTGATCCAGTGGCTCGCGGGCGCCGCCCCGAAACGGGTCTCCGCCATGGGCAGACTTTCCGTTTACAACCGGACGACTGATTTTCTTGAAAAAGATGAAAAGCCCGACCGCAAGATCGCGTTCAAAGACAGTTCATGGCCCCCGCTGGAACAGAAGAAACTGAATCCCGCCATGGATGTGGAAGACCATAATATCCTGATGATGGAACTGGAAAACGGTATTCAGGCGACTTATATGCACTGCATGTACACGCCGGATTCCGAACGGAATTACACCTTCATCGGCACAAAGGGCAGAATCGAAAACGTGGGTGATTACGGCGAAAGCGTGCAGATCCATGTCTGGACTCAGCGCGGCAAACGCCATAAACCCGATATTGTGTACAACATCTACCCCCGCGAGGGCGGTCACGGCGGCTCCGATACCAATATCGTACCCGCATTCGTAGACTTTGTGCTGGATGGCAAGGTCCCCCACGTGTCCCCCATCGATGCCAGAAACGCTGTCGCTGCGGGCGCAATGGGGCATTACTCCATGCGTCACGGCAGTATCCCCTGTGATATTCCCCCCGTTCCGGATGAATGGAAGGAATATTTCAACGGCGGACAGATCGGCTGACGGGATCGATCTTTTTCCCGGACTTCTTCAGGAATTGCTTTCAGGCGGAAGCAATTCCTTTTTTGTGTTTATGCCGCCCCGATCCGCTGCTTGATTTTTTTCTGTATGGTGCTATATTAGGCGGATAAAATGAAGGAGATTGAGCAAATATGAATACATTTCTTCAGATCTGCGGCGGGATCGGCGGACTGGTCCTGCTGTATTACGGAGCAGATGGACTCGTCCGCGGAAGTGTGGCGGTAGCAACAAAAATGAAGATCCCGCCCCTCGTCATCGGGCTGACGCTTGTTGCGTTCGGGACCAGTGCGCCGGAACTGGTGGTAAGTATTGGTGCAAGCCTGAACGGACACGGCGATGTGAGCATCGGCAATGTGGTCGGCTCCAACATCTGCAACATTGCACTGATCCTCGGCGTCTGCGCAATGATCACCCCGCTGAATGTCAATCCGAAACTTTTCAAACTGGATGTGCCGCTGATGCTGCTCTCCAGTATTGTTCTGGGTGTGTTTTGTTATTTCACCGGCGGCGTGAACCGCTGGGAAAGTCTGGTATTTCTCACGGGGATCATCCTCTACGCATCATGGAGCCTCTTCGCCTCCAAAAGAGATGGGGAACAGCCGCAGGAAACAGATGAGAACGCCGGCGGGGATATGCGTCTGCCATTGGCACTGCTGCTTGCCATTGCGGGACTGTTCTGCCTGATCTGCGGTGGAAAACTGCTGGTCAATTCGGCAGTCTTCATTGCCAAGGTCTTCGATGTACCGGAGGCAGTCATCGGGCTGACAGTTGTTGCCATCGGGACCAGTATGCCGGAACTTGCCACATCCATTGTAGCGGCGTTGAAAGGGGAAAAAGACATCGCCATCGGCAATGTGGTCGGCTCCAATATTTTCAATATTCTTGCCATTCTCGGTGTGGCGCCCATGATCGCCCCCACCTCCGCGCCCGGTATCAGCATGATCGATCTGGGGCTGATGACGGGGCTTTCCGCTCTGCTCATCCCCATGATGAAAACCGGAATGATCATCAGCAGACGCGAAGGGTACATTCTCTTTCTGATCTACATCGGATACACCATCTGGCTCATCTCCTGCAGTTGAGATGGACCGTCTATTTTTCGCATCGGACTTGCAATTCCCGGATTCCGGCTTTAAAGTTATGGTATTACTGACAGATATCTGAACCTTTGGAGGATCTTTTGAAATGAAACGGACTCTGATCCTGTTTTTCACAGCCGCAGCCGCTCTGCTGCTGACAGCCGGCTGCTGCAGCGATACGCTGACCATTCCGGCAGCCAATACAAAAGTCGACAAAAAATTGCTGGACGCCGACAACAGCGGTCACTATTTTTTCAAAACGGATGAAGACTGCGAGGTGATCCGGTACCGCAATTTCCACATTCTGCGGGAAGGTCTTGAGCAGCTGCACATCTATCTGCATCAGAACCGTCCGGACTATGCACAGTGGCGTGTCGATCCCAAAGACTGGCAGGGGCAGAACCTGATCTGCGGCGTGACGCAAACCGTTCTGCCGCCCCAGATCGTCACCGGCGATACATCACAGATGGAGCTGCTGAAGATCTGCAGAGCAAGATTCGGAAAGGACGCCCGGAACCTGACGGTCACACCCGTAAAGATCTCTGACGATTCCATCGATGCCGTTGAATATTTCATATCGCTCACCACTTCCGGGAGTACCGTGAACAGCCACGGATATCTGTTCTTTGTTCCGGGCAGACCGGGCGTTGTCGGATCCATCTTTTACTCCCAGCGTGGCAGCGGCACGACAGCACCGCAGCTGCGCGATCTGGGGGAACGCTTCATCCGCGCCGTGCGTTTTGATGAACCGTAAGTTTTTACAATAATTCAGTAATTTTTTACAACTGCAGATATTTGATTTTGCAATGTTGCTGCGTTATTTTTTCATGTTTCAGAATTGTTTTATTTCGTTGACAGACATACAACAAATGAAAGGAATCACAGATGATCCCGAACCCTTGGAATTCTCTCCGGCTCGGCGCGGTACTTGCATGTACCTCCTGCGCACTGACGGCATTTGCGGCGGAAAAAATCTACATGCAGGAAAATTTTACGAATTACTGCGATGTTGCGCCCGGCATTACGCAGGCGGAAAGCGTCAGTGTGGGCAATGACCCGATCTGGCGGCGCGCGGCAGAACTGAACATCAATGCTCCGGCAGACAAACCCGGCATCAGGATTTATGAAAAAGATATTGCAGTCCCCGCGCTGAAAGCCATGGACATCTTTTTCAGTTTCCGTTTCATGAATGCGGTTGACCCCGTTCCTGAACAACCGGAAGTCAAAAATGCGAAAGGTGTTGTGACCAAGGCAGCAGTTTCCGGAAAACCCGGTACGGCAAAAAGTTTCAAGATCGTCCTCAACGGCAAAGACGCAGTGACCATTTCCTCGGATGCGGTCACCGCCGGTTCCGCCAAAGGGGATATGACTTTTATCCGCAACAGAAAATGGGAAGAAGCCACCATCCGTATCCAGAACGGCAAACTTTCCGTTTACATCTCCATGGACCGCAAACTGAACAAGATCCTCGAAGTCCCCTTTGCGGATGCGGTCAACAGCGTCAACTTTGCCAGTATTCCGGATAACCGGTTCTCCATCAGCGACATTATGATCTCGGATGTGCGTCCCCTCAAATCTTATCCGGCGGCAAAACATTTTGCAGACTACCGCAGTCTCAGCCAGAAATTGAAAAACGGCGTCAAAACCGATGTCACACTCAAACCTGCCAACGGCAAATGCGGTTTTCAGGTCGTCCTGAATGAAGTCCAGAAACCGCTGGAAATGACTCTGGTGTACGACAACGGCGCGACAACGGTCCATCCCATTGAAGCGAAAAACGGCACGGAAACGCTCGTGATCCCCATGCTCGGCAAAAACAAAGGGACCAGAGTGGAACTCGCCGATATGCTGATCGCCTCCGGGTTCGGCAGATTGAACGTTTATGTGCGTCCCATGCTGCGCCGTTTCAGATCGTCTTACGATGCGGAACCGCAGTACATTGATGTCATCCGCGAATGGGACTCTCTGCCTCCCGCCTCCAAACATGTGCTGGATGTTGATTTTGCTGTTCAGGCGGACAACTCCATTGAAGTCTTTATGGACGGCAGCTGTTTCACCACCGTGAAGACCCCGAAAGACGCCAATGCGGCAAAAGAAGCAGTGAATGCAGTCCGTGCAGCACAGCGTGCGCTCTCGATCGCCAAACGCGACAACCAGAAAGACGCCATTGCATCAGCCGAAGCGGCACTGAAAGCCGCCAAAGCAGCCGAAGCAGCCCTTCCGCTGGCGAAACTGACAGAGATCCGGATCAAAGGCAACGGCGTGGCAGAAGTTGCAGTCAAGCCCGCCTGCAAAAATCCGGATGCGGCGAAATATACCATCATTGACCTTTCCGCCAATCCCCGCGCGAAAGCATTTGCCGATGCCGTCGCATCCGTCAAACCCGGATTCCAGACCATTGACGGGATCCCCTTCAATGTGGCGGACGGTATGAATTCCGCCGACGTTGCCATCTGCAAACAGGCAAAAGGCAACTGGGCGTTGGAAGTGGAAGAATATCTGGGCAGAGCGGCATCCGATGGTTTCCCCTCCGCCATCCATTACAAACTGCCGTCTGCGCCTTACGCAACGGCACATCTGATCCTCGCGCTTGATCCGGCTCCGGGCAAAGATGCAGTGCTGACCACACGCATGGCTTACTACATTGTTCCCAACGGCAGCGGCGGCAACATGCTCAGCGATCATGTCATCACCATCAAAGACGGCGTGATCCCGGACGATTTCAAGCAGATCGGAACGGTTGAACTCAAAGGCAAAAAAGTTCCGCTGTACCGGGTCTCCATCCCTCTGCCCACCGGTAAGATCCTGGATATTGCCGCAGGCGGAAAAGGGATCGATTTTGAATTCATCGGTAAGGGTTGGGAAAACTATGAACAGATCGACAACACCATGAAGCCCCATCCCCATTCCGACAGTGCGTTCAACATTTTTGCGGTGACACTGGAAAAAGCTGCTGTTTCCATGGATATGAAACAGTACGCTCCCGGCAACGTTTTCACCAGCGATGAAAAAGCGCAGACCGGTGTGACGCTCAAAGCGCTGACGGATGATGCAAAAGGTGCAGTGATCTGGACCGCCCGGGATGTGGACGGCAAGGAAATCTTCAACGGCAGCAAGCCTTACAGCCTGAAAAAAGCCGGTGATCAAACTGAAATCGTGATTCCCCTGAAGGCGGGGATCGGCTACTACGATCTGGATATCAGCCTGGTGGAAGGTGCAAAAACGCAGATCGTACACCCTGCCCGCTTCGCCATTCTGGCAAAAGACAACCGGAAAGCCACGCGCACGGGAAGTCCTTATGCCACCTGGTGGTTCAATGCCCACGGTTCGCCCGGCACGCCCGAACTGGGCGGTCCCCTGATGAACAAAGCCGGTATCCGGAAATGTTCCTGGGTGTTCCCGACGGAAGAAATGATGGAAAAATACAACATCTGCAATACAGGTAATCTCTCCTGCCCCTCCATGCGCTATTTTGACGCGGAAAAAGGTGTCTTCAAAGATCAGACCGTGCGTGAAAAAGATCCGGCTGATCCCAAAAAATGGATCACAAAGACCATTTCCGGTGAAGAAAACTTTGTCAATATGATCAAAAACGGCATGAAACCCCACGGTTTCTATGATCATATCCTGATCTGGCACGAAAGCGCACCCGGCTACGGGATCCCGGAAGAACTGTTGAATATGCCCATCACGGACAAGATCAAAGAACAGATCAAGGCGGATGAGCGTTTTGCAAAATACATCAATGAATCCGGTCGTCTGATCCGGAAACATTTCCCCAATCTGCGGATCCAGATCGGCAACAGTTCCGCCAGTGTGGGTGCTGCCACAAGACCGCTCCGCGCAGGTGCCGATCCTCAGTACTACGACAGCATCGGTATCGAAACGCCGTCCCAGGTGATCGTCCCGGAAAAACTGCAGGAAGTTGGTTTCCAGGGTCTGGTGATCTCCAGAGATATTGCGAAACTTCTGGCAAAGAAAGATGTTCCCATCAACGGCAGCTGGGAATTTGTTTACCGCTGCGAACGCGATATGGGCGAACAGCAGCAGGCGGAATGGTACATGCGCGATGTTCTGCTCTCGCTTGCCAACAACTTCACGCTCATCAGCCCGGGTATCTTCTTTGACTGCTGCACCGGTTACTACAACGGACTCTGGGGGCAGTCGGGGATCCTTCTCCGTGCGCCCTACGTCTATCCGAAGCGTGCGTATGTCGCATACGCGGCACTGACGCAGGTTCTGGACAATGTCAAGTTTGTCCGTCAGATCGCTACCGGCTCCACCACGGTCTATGCGCTGGAATTCAAACGCGGTGACGGCAATACGGTCACCGCGCTCTGGTCCACCAGAGGCAATGTGGAATTTGAACTGAAGAATCCCTCCGGCAAAGCGGTCATTACCGATCTCTACGGCAGAGAAAAATCCGCTGACGGCGATGTGATCAAAGTCAATGCGGGTACAGCTCCGGCTTATGTGACGACCGCCAAACCGCTGACGGCAGTTGCCATTACGGGCCGCTCCTTCCCGAAGGAACAGGCGCGTGCGGATCAGGCGAAAGTGGCAGTTGTTCTGGATGATGCTGCAAAAGTGATCGCGGAACCCGATCCCCAGCACACCAGCACCCACACGAACTTCCTGCCGATCCTGAAACCCGGAACCTTCACGGTCTCCACGGTGCAGGATGCGGAAAAAGGTGCAAGTCTGGAAGTGAAACTGGATCTTGCCAAAGATCCCTGGAAGAGCAATTACATTATGGAATACACCACGATCCGTCTGAAAGAACCGGCGGCAGTTCCGGGCAATCCGGCAGCGGTCGGCATCTGGGTCAAGGGGAATTCCAGCTGGGGTCAGATCCGTTTCGAGATCGAAGACGCCAACGGCGAAATCTTCAAGAACCTCTCCACCGGCAAAACATGGGGATGTGATATTCTTGACTGGCCCGGCAATCTCTCCATCGACTTTGACGGCTGGTGCTTTATCGGTACTGCCCTCCGCGATACAAAACTGTTCAACGACCACAGCCCCGGCCCCGTCAGCGAACAGTGGGTCAGTTGCGGCGGTGACAAAAAGATCGACCTGCCCATCAAGATCCGGGCGGTATCTGTAGGGATCTACCGTCACAAACTGGATCTGCTGGATTTCAAAGCCAGTGATCCGGCAATTCTTCTCCGCGAGATCTGCGGTATCGAAGAATAACACGATACGACTCAGGGGCGGACCGTTACGGCGGTCCGCCTTTTTTTATTGCAGAAATTTTGTATGGACTGCAAAAGATGTAATTTGACTATTGCATAATCGCATATATATTATGGAGATAATTTTTTTTATTTTGAGGAGAATGTAAATCTATGATCAACAAAGATCATCCGGTCGTTTTTGTTCTGCCGTCACTTGACCCGGACGACAGGATCGTTTCTCTTGCAGACGAATTGAACGCCGCCGGAAACGGGATCGAACTGCTGGTCGTGGATGACGGCAGCTGCGAAGCGAAACAGTCTCTCTTCCGGGAACTGGACTCCAGACCGTTCTGTACGGTACTGCATCACGAAGTGAACCGGGGAAAAGGTGCTGCGCTCAAAACGGCGTTTGCGTGGCTGTTGGAAAAATACGGCGAAAAACTCTGCGGCTGTGTCACGGCGGACGGCGATGGTCAGCATCTGGTCAAAGATATTCTGCAGGCGGAAACTGAACTGCGGAATCATCCGGACGCGCTCGTTCTCGGCAGCCGTGTATTCCATGGCGATGATGTGCCGTGGAAAAGCCGTTTCGGCAACAATATGACCAGTTTTATGTTCCAGAATGTCCTGCGTCTCAAGGGCGTCACCGATACCCAGACGGGGCTGCGCGGGATCCCTGCAAACTTTATGAAAGCCTGTCTTTCGCTGCCGGGGAACCGTTTTGAATTTGAAACGGAAATGCTGCTTGCGGCAAAAACGGAACAGGTCCTGATCCATGCGTATCCCATTGAAACGGTGTACTTTGAACAGAACTCGGGCACCCATTTCCGTCCGGTAAAAGATGCCTGCCGGATCTATGGCGTGATCTTCCGGCATCTGTTTGGGGAATTCTTTTCCTTCATCCTCTCCTCTCTCTCGTCCGCGCTTGTGGACTTTGCCCTGTTCAATCTCTGTTATTATCTGATTTTCACGGAGGACCTGACCTGGTCGGGGCGGCATCCGCGGCTGTTTCTTTCCTGTTTCATCGCCCGCGCGGCATCGTCGGTCTGGAATTTCACCCTGAACCGTTATTTTGTGTTTCCCAAGAACGACAAAGAGCGGCAGCCGCTCGGAAAAAGTCTTGCCGGATATTATCTGCTCTGCTGTGTGATCTTTGTGGCTTCGTGGCTCCTGACATCCCTGCTGACAAAACTTCTGCCGGACAACTGGATCTCCACCGGAAAACTCGGTGTTGACCTGATGTTGTTCCTGCTCTGCTACTTCACGCAGAAATATCTGATTTTCCGGAGGCGTGAAACATCATGCTGATCCTGACCGGTTTCCTGCTGCTGATGCTCTTTCTTTTTGCATCCGGCATGTTCGCGGCGGCAGTTGCCGGACAGCGTGCGGAACGAGTGTTTCTGCCCGTCCTGATCCTGAATGCGTTTCTGCTTTACATTGCGGCGGCGTGTCACCGGGCGGAGGCGGGTTTTGCGGTCATTCTCACCGCGAATCTTGCGTTGTATGTTCCCGTAATTTTCCGGATGAAACGGGCGGGTATCCGCACAGTTCTGAACCGTTTTCTCACGCCGGGCATCATCTTTGCTCTGATTTTTCTGACCGGATTTTTTATTCTGACGCTGTGGCGGAAATTTTACAGTTGGGATGAGATCTCCCATTGGGGCGCGGCGGCGCAGTTGTTTTTCCGTGACGGGAAACTGGGGTGTGAATACGGCGGGATCCTGAGTCACGCGTCCTATCCGCCGGGGGCGTGTCTGATCGCCATGCTGACGCATTACTGTTTTCCCGGGGTGCCGTTCAGTGAAAATATCGTGATGTTCGGACACGAACTGCTGTTGCTGGGGATCTGGCTTTATCCGCTGGCGGGATTGGATCCGGTGCGCCGTTGGCAGTCTCTGATGATCTCCATGGCATATCTCGGTTTTGTGCCGGTATTTCTCCGGGAGGATTTTCATACCTGCTACACGGATGCGCCGTTGGCATGTCTGTTCGGGCTCTGCATCTATGCGGTACTGACTCTGCGGAAAAATTCAGCGTACGATCTTTTTGCGCTGGGGCTGCTGACAGCGTTTCTTTTCCCCGTCCGCAACGCCGGATTCGGTTATGCCGTCATGGTCCTTGCTCTGCTGGCGGTGAAACTGCTTCTCGACCGGAAACAATACCGTTTTTCTCCGTGGCTGTTTTTTGTATTTCTGCTGCCGTTCGCGGTCAAATATTCCTGGTCGTTCCTGTTGGAATATTATGAAACGCCGCTGAAATTCGGCGGGACTGCCATTACGCCCGCCGCGATTTGGGACGCATTCATCTGCAACATTCCGAAAAAAAGTCACACGGTCATCAAAGCGTTTCTGCTGCGCCTGACCTGCGGTTATCTGGAAGCGTTTATTGCCATTATGATCGGGCTGCTGCTGTTGAAGCGGCGGAGTATTTCCGCAGACCGCGCAGCGATGGCAAAACGGGGGATCGTCTTTTTCTCGCTGGCGTTCACGTTGTTCCTGATCACGACACTCATCTTTTACATTTTTGAATTCAATGAATTGCGCACGATCCCGTCCTTTGACCGTTATGTCAGTGCGTTTCTGATCGCTCCGGCATTTCTGCTGCTGTTCCTTTGGAACGATGAATGGACTGAACGCAGCGGCAGTCTCGCGCCGGAAAAAGATTTCGGGCTGAGCGACCGGAAACGGCGGCGTCTTTTCTGGATCCTGGCGGGCTGGTGTTTTATCGCAACGGTTTACAATTTCATACCTTACGCCATGTTTGTATGGCGGAAACACCGGATCGAATGTGACCGGATGAAAACGGATTATCATCAGATCCTTGCGGAGCCGGATGTTCATTTTGCGCTGATCACATCCACGGGAAAAGGATTCAAAAATTTCTACGGCTCCTATCTTTATCCCGGAAATTTCCGTGAACTGAAGGCGTGGGACCCGGTCCTTGTCAAACAGGCGGAACCATCCTGGGATTATACGCTGGAAACGACGCCGGAAAAACTCCGCAGTGAGATCGTTCAGAAGGAACTGGACTATGTCTATATCGAGAGCATCCGCCCCGAATTTCCCAGAGATTTCGCTTCCGTCTTCAAGGGAATGAAACAGGCGCCCCTGACACCGGCTGATCTGAACAACCGGCTGTTCCGCGTTCTGCCGGACGGTCATCTGACGCCCGTGGAGAAACCGTGATGAAACGGTATCCGTGGTTTCTCGCAAGTGCCGCCCTTGCCGGAGCGATCCTGCCGGTCGTGTTCTGGATCGTTGCCGCGCCCGGCTACACCAATCTGATCGTGGACATGGTGTTTACCGATCTTCTCCCGTGTGCGGCTCTGACGGCGTTCGCCCTGTGGACGCGCAGCCGTGTACTTGCCGCGGTCTCCGCGGTGATGACGGTTCTGTATCTGCTGATCAAGATCGGGACCATTGTGCTGTACGATGAATCTTTTCTGCCGTTGAGTTTCGATACGCTCGTTCTGCTCTGGGAACACACCGACCACGAAGGCGTCAAAGCCATGGTGGGGGAATATTATTATTGCATTGCCCCGGTGTGCGCCGCCGTCATTGCGGCAGGAACTGTTTTCTGCTGCCGGGACGCCATGGATTTCGTCCGCCGGGCAGACGACGCAAAGAGGAACAGGATCCTGGTCTGTGTGTTCTGTTATCTGCTGTTGAGTCTGATCGCCAACGCCCGTTATGTGTGGTACCGTGAAGTCAATACGGTGTATGAGGAAAATTATACCGGCCATATCATCTGTCCGCTGACAAGGACTTTCGGCGAGATCATTGAGGATGGCACAGCCGCGCTGATGCCCGATCGGCGGAAGGGGAAACGGGGCTTTGAAAATCATGTCATCTCTCCGGAATCGGAAAAATTCCTGACGGAAAAAGGTCTTCTGGCGGATAAAAACAAACTTCCCGGCGCCCTGCTCCGGTTCGACAGGATCGTTATGGTGGCGATCGAATCTCTGGACGGGGATTTCATTTCATCCGTCAATCCGGAAATGCCGCCGGACCTGACGCCGAACATCGACCGTCTGAAGCGGGAATACTGTTCTTTTTCCAACTGTTATTCGGCGGCGCAACCAACATCATGGGGTCTGAATGCGCTCCTTCTTTCCAGACCGGGCTACAAGTTGGACAAAGCGCTTCAGAATGATTCCATCTGCGATATTTTCCGCAAACACGGCATCCGGAGCATCTATCTCTCGCCCGTCGGCGGTGAATTCGGCGACAATAAAAAACATTTCGGCAGAATGTTCCGGTTCGATACCATGCTCTTTGAGGAGGAACTGCGGCGCAGATACGATTACGCCACCGGCAGCGGCGGATGGGGTCTCTCCGATGAATCCATGTACCGGATCGCCATGGAATATCTCAAAACGGAAAAACCGGACCGTTTCTTTCTGCTGGTCAGCACGATGGATACTCACCATCCCTATCACGCATCGGGACCGACTGCCGGTCAGCACAAGTTCGGAGATGCGTTTCTGGATGCCGTCCACGGTGCCGATGACAACGCGGGCAGATTCGTCCGGGATTTTACCGCCGATCCGGAGCTGTTCAACGACCGTACATTGCTGATCGTGACCGCAGATCATTCCGCCAGTCACGGCAAAAACAGAACACGCCGGAAAATTCTGACCGATCCCGCACGGATCCCCCTCATTTTCATCACGAAACGACCGCTGATTCTGCCGCAGGAAACAAAAGACCGTATCTTCTCCACCATCGATCTGCCTGCCACATTCGCACGGATGCTCGGCGAACAGATCCCCGATACCTTCATGGGACAGGACATCACAACAAAAAATTCCTTCGCCATCGCGCGGGATGTGACGGAAAAAATATGGCTTTTCCTGCCCGGTCAGACGCCCTGTACTTTTTCCAGACTCCGTCCCCGGCTCCGCACCGGGAGCGAACGCGCGCTGTATGAGTTTTACAACAGATACTACCGTCTGGAAAATCCGGATAAATAAAAATCGAACCGTTCCGATTCTTCTGTATTATAAAAAAAAGTGCGGCGGGACTTGACAAAGCGGATCTTTGGGGTATATTACAAGCCGATTGACTCTGTCGATCCCGTTTCAAATTTGGTATATAGAGAAGAAACAACACGCAGATCCGGCGGGACCGGATCCGGAGACTGAACATGAAAAAACAACCTGATTTTGCAACACTCCGTTTCGGCGAAACAGAAATTGATTTGCCGGTGGTGACCGGATCTGAGGGTGAAGTCGCCTTCGACGCATCCGATCTGCGGAAAAAAACCGGCTGTGTCATGCTGGATAAAAGTCTCATGAACACGGCAGTCTGTTTCAGCAGCATTACCTATGTGAATGGCGAAAAGGGCATATTGCACTACCGCGGGATCCCCATTGAACTGCTGGTGGAACGTTGTTCCTTTGTGGAAGTTGCCTATCTGCTGGTACACGGCACACTGCCAACGCTGGAAGAAAAGAAAACGTTCTCCCGCCTTCTGAATGTCAATTCTCTGATGCACGAAGACATGCGTCACTTCTTCGACCACTCGCCCTGCGGTGCGCACCCGATGCACATTCTTTCCACCATGATCAACGCACTGGCAGTGTTCTACCCCAATGTGGACCAACTGTCACTCCGGGAGGATATCGATCTTTCCACGGCGCGTCTGATCTCCGTGGTCCGCACGATGGCGGCATTTGCGTACAAGAAGAGTATCGGTGAGCCGGTGGTCTATCCCCGTCACGACCTTTCCTACTGCGCAAACTTCCTGAACATGATGTTCGATTCTCCGGTGGCGCCCTACGAAATCAACGAGGACGCAGTCCGCATTCTCAATACGCTGCTGATCCTCCACGCTGACCACGAGCAGAACTGCTCCACCACAACGGTCCGCACGATCGGCAGTGCCCAGGTCAACCTTTATGCCACGATCTCTGCGGGTATCTCCGCGTTGTCCGGACCGCTCCACGGCGGTGCGAATCAGGAAGTCGTGGCGATGTTCCGTCACATTCAGGAACTGGGCGACATCAAAAAATTCTTTGATCAGGTCAAGGACAAAAAATGTTCCACGAAACTGATGGGCTTCGGACACCGTGTTTACAAGACCTTCGATCCGCGCGCAAAGATCATCAAACGGAAATGCCACGAATTTCTGGAAAAAATGCATCTGAAAGATCCTCTGCTGGATGTTGCCCGCGAAGTGGAAGAAGCCGCGTTGGCGGATGATTATTTCATCGAACGGAATCTGTATCCCAATGTGGACTTCTACTCCGGTATTGTTTATCGCGCTCTGGGGATCCCCGAAAGTATGTTTACGGTGATGTTTGCACTGGCGCGACTCCCCGGCTGGATCGCTCACTGGCAGGAAATGATCGCCAGCAACCCGAAAATTGTGCGTCCGCGTCAGATCTATACCGGAAAAACACCGAAAGACATTTGATTTTTTTCAAAATGTCCCTTGACACGGTGTGTGCAGCGTGTAAATTACCGGAAGATAACTGTCTAACTGAAGTGAGGTTTTGCAATATGTTGAACAAATGGTTTATGCTGTGGATTTCCGCCATTGCATTGCTGTTTACAGCTGCCTGTGCATCTGTAACAGAAGAACAGCCGGAGCAGGAACAGCAGCAGACTGCAGCAGAAAATGCAGAACCCGCCGCAGAAAAAGCGGAACCGGAACGCGTTCTGGCAGTTGATCCCGACCTTTTCCGTCAGTGGCTTGCAGAGCCCGCCTCTTTCACCTTCCCGGAACAGAACATCCGGGTCATCGTTCCGGAAAACTTTGCAGGATATTTCAAACCTGCCGGGGATGCGGTGTTCTTCAGCGGCAGTGACGGAAAAAACTTTGTCCGCGTGGATGGTCTGATGAATAAACTGCCGTTTTTTGAATGGCTGATCACGCCGGAAGGGGTACGCCCTTATCATTTCTGCTTTGCATTTCAGACAGCCGGGGGGATCACCTTTTCCCCGGTCCTGAACCGTCTGATCGAACCGGGTGATCCGGCAAGATTTTCGGCAGAAGCACCTGCGGGCTGCACCCGTGCAGTTCTGCTGTTGAGCAAGGGTATGATCAAAAACTGAAATAAAACATAAACCTGATATACAAAGGAAGAACCGATGATCGAACTGGATTTTGAAAAGAGCGGCGGTCTGATCCCCGCGATCGCGCAGGATTGGCAGACCGGTGATGTGCTGATGCTGGCGTACATCAACAAGATTTCCTGGGAAGAAACGCTGAAAAGCGGTTATGCCACCTACTGGTCCCGCAGCCGCAGCAAACTCTGGAAAAAAGGCGAAGAATCCGGCAACCGTCAGGTCGTGAAAGAAATTCTGATCGACTGTGACGAAGACACCGTGATTTTCAAAGTGGAGCAGATCGGCGGAGCGGCATGCCACGAGGGTTACCGTTCCTGTTTCTTCCGTCGGCTTCTGGAAAACGGCGATACTGAGATCGTCGGGGAGCGGGTCTTTGATCCTGCTGAAGTTTATAAAAAGTAAGGGTAGAACTCTTGCGAAGATCGCTTCGGCTGCAGGTGTCAGATTTGATCCTGAAGCCCGTTGGAGCGACCACACATCCCTCGGTGCCGGAACGGGGACATTTCCCCTGTTCTGCCTCGAGACGATGTCACAGGCAGTAAATGTTGTCACGCGGATCCGTGAAGAATTTCCTGCCTACACGATCCGTGTGATCGGCGGCGGCACAAATCTTGTGGGTGCGGACCGCGTTCTGCCGGATACTGTTTTCCTGAAATTACTGCATCAGGAAGATTTCAGCCGTATGACTCACGGGCGGAACGGTCTGTTCGTTGCGGGCGGAGCCATGTCCATGAAAAACATTCTGGATATCGCCTGTGCCTGCGGATACGGCGGAGCCTCGGCACTGTACGGGATCCCCGGCAGTGTGGGCGGTGCCACGGTGATGAACGCCGGGGCGAACGGAAAATGTATCAGCGATTTTCTGGAATTTCTGGAAGTTATGGATCTGGAAACCGGAAAAGTCAGCCGTCTGAAAAAAAATGCAATCGTCTGGAACTACCGCAAAACATCTCTCACTGAAAAACAGTTGGTCCTGCGTGTGGCATTCCGTTTTCTGCCGGTCAATCCGGAAGAGGAGACGCTGCTTCAGCGGCGTGAAATGCTGCGCCGGATGCGTTCCCCTGCCGGACGCAGTGCCGGAAGTGTATTCAAAAATCCCTCCATGTATCTGCCTGCCGGTAAACTGCTGGAACAATGCGGGGCGAAAGGATTGGACAAAGGCCGTTTTCAGGTCTCGCCCGATCATGCGAACTGGATCATCAACCGCACAGACCGTTCGGATCTTCCGGGCAGTGAAGCGGCATTTTTTGAAACGGCAGACGCCATGGCGCGTCTGGTTTACGATTCGACCGGCATCCGGCTGAATCCGGAGGTTAGATTTATTGATATGGCAACAGCGGAAAAATGGGGCAAGGACCGTCCCGCGGTAAAAGTTCTGGTATTGAAGGGCGGGATCAGCAGTGAACGGGAAGTTTCCCTGCTTTCAGCTGCCAATGTGGCGGAATCGCTCCGCGACGGCGGTTTTGATGTGCGGGAATATGATATTCAGAAGTTGGAGATCACCGACGATATGCGCTGGGCGGACGTGGTCTATCCGGTCCTCCACGGCGGATTCGGCGAAGACGGAACATTGCAGAAGATGCTGGAAGATGCCGGCATCAGAACGGTGGGCTGTCCGGCAAAATCCATGAGTGTCGTCATGGACAAAGTGGAATCCAAAAAAGTGATGGACCAGAACGGCATTACCAATGCGAAGTATGCGGTCATCACGGAACCCGGCACGCCCATTCCGGAAGGTATGAGTCTGCCGCTGATCGTCAAACCCAATTCGGAAGGCTCCACCTTCGGTTTGACGCTGGTGGAAAAAGAGGAAGACTGGCAGGAAGCGGTGACAACTGCATTGAAATATGATAAGACCGTTCTTGTGGAAGAATACATCGACGGCGTGGAAGCGACAGTCGGGATCCTTCTCGGCAATGCCCTGCCCCCGGTCGAGATCCGTTTCCCCGGCAAGTTGTACGACTACGATGCAAAATATACGCACGCGCAGGGCGAAACTCTGTATCTCTGCCCGCCCACGGGTCTGTCTGAACGGGTCCAGGCGGAAGCAAAAGAAATGTCCCTGCGTTTTGCACGCGCGGTCAATGCGGAAACACTGCTGCGCGTGGATGTGATCATCCGGAAGGGTGATGACCGTGTTTATGTTCTGGAAGGAAACAGTATGCCGGGCTGTACAGCCAGCAGTCTGCTGCCGAAAGCCGCCATGGCTGCCGGGATCAGTCTGATGGAATTGTATTCCGGTCTGGTATTTGACGCTTTGAAGAAATAACAACAACACCTTATCAACAAAAGGAGATTTGAATATGGTTCTGATTTGCCCCTACTGCGACATGGAAATCAACGAAAAACAGATGGAAGCAGAAGACGGATGCTGTCCGGAATGCGGCGCTCTGATCACAGCCGGTAATGTCCTGAATGACGATGAGGACGACAATTATTACGACGACGATGACGAATTCGCAGATGATGATGAATTCGCAGATGATGACGATTACGCCGATTTCGATGATCTTGACGACTTCGATGACATTCTGGACGATGACTTCGATGATGAACCCAAGAGCAGAAAACGCCGTCATTGATCCTGTCTGATCGATCCAATCAAAAACCGGAGTCTTTCTGATGGACTGGGCGCACTATGAAACGCAGGTTTATACGGCGCTGCTTGGAAAAATCGCCGGTGTCTATTTCGGTCGTCCTGTGGAGGGATGGCACAAAACAAGGATCCAGCAACGGTTCGGTCCGCTGCTGGATCATTATTGTGCCGCTGAACTGAATGTGCCGCTGATCGTGGTGGATGATGATATTTCCGGTACGGTCACATTTATACGCACATTGGAAGATTCCGGTCTGTACGGAAAAACACCGCAGACTTTTTTCGGCGATACATGGCTGAATTATCTCATTGAATGTAAAACCATTCTCTGGTGGGGCGGTATGGCATGGTCCACGGAACATACCGCGTATCTGCGTTTGAAAAACGGGATCAAAGCCCCCGCCTCCGGCAGTATGGCTCTGAACGGAAAAGTCGTATCGGAACAGATCGGTGCCCAGATCTTTATCGATGCCTTCGGCATGGTCGCACCGGGCGATCCCCGTCTGGCAGCGGAACTGGCGGAAAAAGCCGCCCGCGTCTCCCACGATGGAGAAGCCGTATATGCGGCGCAGACCGTAGCGGCTATGGTGGCGGCGGCATTTACCGAAAAAGATATGAACCGGCTGCTGGATACCGGCGTCAGTGTGATCCCCGCCGATTGTCTTATTGCACAAATCCACAGAGACGTCCGCAGCTGGGCGGCAGAAGACGGTGACTGGGAAAAAACTTATGCCCGGATCGAGGAAAAATACGGTTATCACCGGTACGGCGGCGGATGCCACGTCGTCCCCAATCACGCCGTTATGGTCATGGCATGGGCGTACGGACAACAGGATTTTTATAAGACCATGCAGATCGTCACCACTGCCGGGTGGGATACCGATTGCAATGCCGCCAATGTGGGAACCGTTACCGCCCTCGCCGCCGGATCGGATGCGCTGAAAAAACCGTACGACTTCCTGACGCCTTTCTCCGACCGCATTTTCGTCCCCACTGCAGACGGCACAACTGCCTGCTGCGATGTCGCAAATGAAGCCTGCCGGATCGCCGCCATCGGCAGAAAAATCGCTGGTATGGAGCCGGTGATCCCGGAAACTTATTTCCATTTCAGTCTGCCCGGTTCCGTTCAGGGATTCATGCCGGAACAGGAAGGGACCGCTGAAAATAAAAACGGATCCCTTGTCCTGACCGGGAAAACAGGTGACCGCTTTATGCGTCCCTGTCTGATCATCAACGCGGAAAATGCTCCTTATCAGTCCGTTGCGACGCCACTGATCTATCCCGGCATCAAACCGGTTTATGAGTGCGACGATCCGGAAAAACTGGAACTCATCTACGACATCATCCGTGCCGATGAAAGCACAGAAACCGTAACAGAACTCCACAGCGGCGATACCGTAAAAGCTTTCGGATTCAGATTGAAACAGAGCGGATCCGCTGTCATCCGCTCCATCAGCCTCAAGGGAACAGTCCATGCGGAATACGCCGCCGCGGATGCAAATTACGCACTCTGTCCCCGCGGATGGATCAACAGCACCTGTTACTGGTACAATACACCGGAAGGCTCAAGGCTCGGTCAGAATGAAGGCAGAGGCGTTCTCGTGACCGGCAACCGGTACTGGTCCGGCACATCCATGCAGTGCCAATTCAAAATCCACGCCGCCGACTGCTGCGGTCTGATCATCCATTATCAGGGAACAAAACGGTACACCGCACTGGAATTTCAGAACGGAACCGCCAAACTCGTCCGGCACAACGATGAGGATGTCACCATTCTGCAGTCGGTCCCGTTTACACCGGAACCGGATACCTTCTTCCCCATTTCCCTCGCAGAAGACGGGAAACAGATCACCGCCGATATCAACGGCATCCGGCTCGAAACGGAAGATCATACCTTCTCTCGCGGCGGATGCGGTTTCTTCGCCGAAATGGGCGTCTGCTTCATCCGGGAAGTCTGCATCAACGCACAAAATCACGACACCATCTGAACGCACAGCACGACGGCAGGCGCGGCACGCCCCGGACCGCTGGCGGTCCGGGGCTGGACAGCTGCGACAGCTGCTGTCCGCGGCGGCGGGTGCCGCCGCAGTGCCGCGCCTGCCGTCCACCGCACACGGATATGCTCTGCTATTTTTTGCATTTTTTTCTCCGTGGTATTTGCATTTTATGAAATAGCGATGTATTTTGTGTAGTTTTGATAGTTATCAAGGATAATGTATTCTCTATAAACAACCCTAACCAACACAAAGGAGATCGGCAAAGATGATGCGAAATCTCTATGCAAAGTGGATTGCCGGGCTGTTCTGTCTTGGAGCAGCAGTTCTGCCTGCGGCGGAACCGGTAGCGTCATTGCTCTACAAATCCAATCTGGATGTAAAAAATCCATCCGACATGGCAGCGCCGGCTGTCAAATCCAAACAGAATCCGCTGGAAAATTTTGACACGAAGGAATTTTCCGGAGGTTTCTGGATCCGTTTTGACGACATTGAGCCGGGGGAAACATCTGTTTCCGTAGGTCCGTTTGACTGTGCGGTCAACAAGGATGGTTTCATTGAACTGCGTTTTGACTGTGAGCCGACAGAATTGATGGCGGACCGTCTTGTTCTTCTGAGCAAGGTGAAACCGGAAGAAGGAAAATGGTATCATGTGGAATTTTTCTATTCCTTCAAAGTCCGCCGCTGTGCGCTTTATGTGGACGGCAAATGGCAGACGGAAAACGATTTTCTCCACCTGCCGGCTGTCCGGTTCAAAAAAGATGCCGTGAAAAAATTTGATGGTGAGATCCATCATTTCCGTTTGTACAATATGGCATTGGAATCGGAAGATCTTGCCATTGCGCATCTGCAGGAGCAGGATATTGCCCGTATCGACAACGCGTTCAAGGCGTTTAACGAACTTCTTGCGAAGAACAATACGCCCCGTTTTGCCAATTTGCGCGACTGGAAAAATGCCCTTGCGAAACGTTATGCGGTTCTCAAAGCGGACGCCAATAAATTTGTGACGACCATTGGTGAAGTCCGCCGTCTGGAACGCGATCTTTCCAATGCGGCGACCATTGCGGAAAAACTGGCAGCCGATCCTGCCATCACCTGCAACAGCCTTGCCACCTACTCCGTTTCAGCCACATCCCAGGAGATCTTCCTGCCCTACACGCTGCCGGCATCCGGTGAATTTACGAATCATCTTTCCATCTATGCGGCGAAAGGTGAATACGAATCTGCCTCTGTGATCGTGGTTCCCCTGCGGAAACACGAAGACTTCCTTCTCAAGGTCACGGATCTGAAGAACGGCAAACACACCATTCCCTCATCGGCAGTGGATGTGCGTCTTGTGAAACGCTGGTTCCGTACCGGCGGTGCATGGATGACCTATCATTCCGACAAACGGCAGCGCGTTCTTACGCCGGACCTGCTGATGAAAGACGACAAAGCCATTACGGTGGATGAGATCGCCCGCACCAACTATATGCGTCTGACTTATCCCACCGGCACCACATACGCCGACATCAGCTGCTACGATTATGACCGTCCCAGTTTTGATCTGGACAATGTTCCCTTCAATGATGCGACGGAACTTCAGCCCATGGATCTTCCGGAAACCGGCAGAAACCAGCAGTTTGTTCTGACGGTCCACGTGCCGAAGGGAGCGGAAGCGGGCTTCTATGAAGGCAAAGTCGAAATGCTTTCCAAAGGCAAAAAACAGGGCGAACTGAAAATGACCGTCCGCGTGCTGCCCTTTGAATTGCCGGAACCGCGTACTTATGCAGATGTGAACAAAGTTTATTTCTCCCACATCAACCGCGCACCGTTCCAGTACAGCATGAAGACTTATGAAGCGGCACTCAAGCTGCTGGTGGAATACAATCTGATGCATCCGAGCGGGATCGCCGGTTCTGCGGAACATCTGAAGATCGCCAAAAATGTGGGTCTGGATGTCCGTTATCTGGTCGGTCAGGGCTTGTCCCCGCGCCAGTGGTTCAACAACTTCGGCGGACCTCTGGATGCCATGACATCTGAACACAAAGCCGTGCTGGATAAACTGTTCCTCCGCGAACTGAAAAAGACGACGGATATGTATAAATCCGTTCTCGGTTTTGAACCGGAATGGTATTCCTGCGGTGCATCCGAATCCAGTTACTATCCGCTGCTGGTGCAGATGATCGCACCGGGCGTGGATCTGATCCGCGAAAACTCCAACGGTCATCTGATGACCCACGGTATGAGCGATGTGCTGTATGCTTATACATCCGACTTCAACAGTATGGACTCCGCCACCCGTATCCGCAAAGACTGGTCCGAGATCTGGCACGCTGCCGGCGGCAGACAGATGAACTACTGCAACCCCTTCCCCGGCGCAGAAAATCCCTCCTGGTACCGCCGCAGACTGGGTCTGTATATGTACAAACGCCACATGGACGGTCACATGCTCCACGGCTATATCGGCAGACACGTCAACGAATTTGATGAATGGCCCGGCGGCGACGGCAACTACCGTAACTTCTGTATGGCTTACGCCCAGAAGAACGGTGCCATCCCCACCCTGAAACTCCTCGGGACCAGAGAAGGTTACGATGACGTCCGCTATGCGTCCCTGATGAAAATGCAGGCGCTCAAATACCGGGATCACAAGGATCAGGTCGTTGCAAGAGAAGCAAGACGCCAACTGGTCTGGCTGGAAGTCTATAACGGCGACAAAGGCGATTACGATGCATTCCGCGCCGGTGCCGCTCACAGAATCATCACCCTCATGGAACTGGCGAAAGCCCGGGGAGTCAAATAATCATGAACATCAAAAATAAATTTTTCTTCTCCGCTGCCGCCGCGCTGTGCGGACTTTTCTTCAGCGCATGCACATGCACCGCTGACGAAGCGGCAAAAAAAGAGCTCGTCGATTTCGTTCCGGACGCAAAAAACTGTCTGGATGTGGAATTCCGCGAACTGCCCGCCAACTTTGAAACACTGCTGAAAACAGCCCCGGAACGGTGGCATTTCGGATTCAGACCCTACGGCAAAAGTGCCTCCCAGCTCTGGACCGACCCCATTGTTCAGCGCGATGCACTGACCGGTGAAGATACGGAAAAATCCGTCTGCGCCATTACAGTCTATTGCAGTGAAAAAGGTTTCGATCTGCTGATCTTCACCAGCGAACCCGGTTTCAAGAAAGCATTGGAAGAAGGCAAAAATCTTCCTGCCGGCACATCGGAATGTTTCTTTACGCCCGGCGATGCGGATACGTCCAAGATCGAACACTATTACCAGTTCATCAGCAACAACATCAACCCGAAGATCAATTGTTATCCGTGGATGATGGAAGACAGAACGTTCCGCTCCATTGAAGATTTCATCACTGCCGAAACACGGATCCTGCCCAACGGCTACCTGAAACGGTATCATATTCCCTGGGATCCCCTGTTCGACAGACTGCCCTTCGCAAAGAAGCGCGACAATTTCTGGCGTCTTTCCGTGATCACCAACCGTCAGACCTGGGGCGGTACGGTCCATCAGGCGAACCAGGCAGGTTATATCCGCTGGCCGGATTTCACTCCCGCCCAGAAAACAGCCATGCGCAAACATGTGCTGCTGCGCGGATGGAACGCCTACCGGGAAGCCGTCAACAGCATCGACTTGAACCTTTCGCGTCCCTTTGAACGCAAAGAAGCGTACTTCAAGGAACAGTTTGCTCACCTGCCGCACAGTTTCAAGATGTACGGCGAAGACTTCGGTTTCCGCAGAGCCTATCTGGAAAAGGCAGTGGCGGACCGGGATGCCCTCGGCAAGACGATCCTCGCCTTTGAAACCCTCTCTGAAAAGGAACAGGAAGAATTTTATGCCAAGGCTTCCGATATGCTTTTCAATTTCCGCTACGATGTGGAGGAAGGGTACCGCAAATATATGAAATCTCTCATCTTCAAACGCTAACTGAAAGGAACAACAGCAATGATGAAACGTTTTATTCTGTTCCTTCTTCTTGCTGCAGCACCGGCGTCAGTCTGGGCAGGTCCCATGGACGATATCCGGGCTGCCCTGAAAGATAACGATCTGACAAAAGCCGCAGCGGCAGCCGATACCCTGACAGAAGCCCGGGATATTGCGGCGGCAGCCAGGCTCTTTGAATCCAAAAAAGTTTACGGCGCCAAGCTGACGATCAAGTATTACGAAAAAGCCATCAAACTGCAGAAAGATCCCCGTGAACTCGCATTTCTGAAACGGAGATACGGTCTGTTCCTGAAATCATTTACGCTCGCGGATGAGAAAAAATGCAATGATCTCATCGACAGCGCGTTTAATCAGGATCCCATTCCGCTGGACATCAACGGTGCATTGAACTATGTTACCATGGAGCCGGAAAAAATCGACTTTTACAGCAAACAACTGTTCAAGATCGCCAATGCGGAAAAACGCCCCGAATTCAGAGCCAACAACTATTATGCGGCTTCCCGCTGGACCATCCGTGCATATTACCGCACCGGAAATGCCGCAAAAGCGGAAGCGGAACTGAAAAAAGCATTGGCAAATCCTGAGATCACCGGAACGGACAAAATCAGACTGTACACCGTTCCTGCGGAATTTGTTCCCCGTGAAAAAGTATGGCAGGCGGCACTGGATATGGAAAAGAATATCCTGCCCAAAGCAAAAGAAAACGTAGAACGTCTTATTGTCTATTCCTCCATGATCGGCCTGCAGGAAAAAGCAGTGACCCGGTTCTATCTGCCGCCCGATCCCATCGTGTGCAAAAAGATCATCACCACAGCACAAGCTGCGCTGAAACTTGTTGACCCCCAAAGCCGCGTCGAATACGATCTTCTCTGCTCCTGGCTGAAAGCCGCAAACAGAAGCAAAGATGTCAAACTGCTGGAAGAAGGGGCAGCCCTTCTTGCACAGAGCAAAAGAGGTGCATTTGACGCACTCGGTTTCCAGGGAAGAGCCGCTTATCTGAAGGGCGATTATCAGAAAGCAGTCGAATACCTTGAAGCAGCGGTAAAAGGCAGATATGAAGAATCCGCCGCCGCGGCGGAAAAACAGAAAAGAAAACTGCAACCCTATGAGATCCATCCCAGATTCGGTCTTCTGGGCAATGCAGATTTCTACGATATGCTCATCCGCAGCTGCGTGGCTGTCGGCGACTACAAAAAGGCAATGCATTATAAAGACTACTTTATGCAGTATGCCAACCGCCCCACCCGCAACCGCTACGATGTCTATTTCACAGAACTTCAGAAACGGGCCGATGCCCGGAAGTAATCGCTGAAAACAGCATCATCAAACGCCCGGCGCGAAATGCTCCGGGCGTTTTTTTGTGTGCGTCTGCACAAAAAAAGCTGCTGCAAACTCGTTTGCAGCAGCTCTGATATTCTGATCTGAAGGAGGCGTATTATGCTTCGAGACCGAAGAGTGCGCGGACATTTTTCAATGCGCGGGCGCATGCCATAACGCAATCTTCCGGACCTTCAAACTCGATGGAGAGGAATCCTTCATAGCCGAAATCCTGAATCACTTTTGTGATGGCGGGCAGGTCCACATCCCCTTCGCCGGTGATGGCACCGCGGAGGTATCTGCCGTGGAGAGACTTGAAATAGCCTTCGCCGGTGGGCGCATATTTCCGGACATAGAAGTCCTTGAAATGGATCATCGTTGCGAAAGGCAGGTTGTTCATCGTCGCAATAACGGGTTCTTCATCAGCGCAGAGGAAGTTGCCGACGTCCAGCGTAGTACCGAAGTTGTCGCGGTTCACGGCAAGGATCACACGCTGAACGCGTTCACTGCCCTGGAACAGATAACCGTGGTTTTCCAGACTGGTGGTAATGCCGGATTTTTTCGCATAATCCGCCAGTTCCTGGAAGGATTCCACCACCTGGGGCAGATATTTTTCATAGGTGGCATAACTTGCTTTTTCGATGGGACACCAGCCGGCATCGTGACGCATACGGGTCACGCCCAGTTTGGCGGCAACATCGATCTCGGTTTTGACGCGATCGACTTCTTTGCGGACTTCTTCCGCGGTATCCACTGCAAAGTTTGCACCGATGGTGTAACTGGAAATGGCGATCCCTGCATCTTTGGCACGCTGAACGATCTCTGCCGTCAGTTCGTCATTGCCATTGAGCGTGAGGACGCCGCCGGGAACGATCTCAATGTGACCGCCTTTGTTTTCCGCGACATAGTCGATCACCTGACCGATGTTCATCCGCCCGTCGCTGAGGGCACGGCTCATACTGTAAGAGCTCAATCCGATATTGATCATGTTATTTTCTCCTTATTTGGATTTACAGTTGGATTTGCATTTACATTTTCTGTATGCGGGTTTCGCCGCCTGACCGGATTTGCCGGATTCCACCATGGCACAACACAGCGCAATGGCTTTTCTGCCGATCTGCCAGTTTTCCGTTTTGCCGCCCGCCTTGATCGCATCCAGAAAAACGGCATGGGAAATTTTCTGTTTTTTCGCCTTGCTGAAGGGAATGACTTTTTCCTTTTTCGCCCCTTTCAGACGGACCACAAAAGTCTGCCCGACAACTTTGACAGAGCCTTTATCGCCGTAAAACGCAAGGTCTGAATCCCAGTGAGGGAATGTCCATGACAATTCCACGGTACCGGTGGCGCCGTTTTCAAAACGGAAAAGCGAAACGGTGTTGTCCACAACTTCATGCTTCAGATTTGTGTTCTGCGCCTGTACACTTTTCACAGGACCGAAGAACCACTGGAGCAGATCCGCCATATGCACTGCAATATCTCCGATGAGACTGCCGTGATATTTTTTCTGAACGAACCAATCGGCGCCGGGTGACCAGATCTGATCGGGGCTGTCGTCGGTCGTGCGGAGACAGCGTGCGTGCAGGGGTTTTCCGATGATCCCCTTGTTGGCGATCATATCCTGCATCATCACATAAGGCGCCATATAACGCCAGGACTGATTGACCTGCAGCACCAGACCTTTCTTTTCCGCGAGGTCGATCATTTCATCGGCTTCCGCAGTGGTCGTGGACATGGGTTTTTCCACCAGAACGTGTTTTCCGGCTTCGAGCGCGGCAATGGTCTGGGGATGATGGCAGCTGTTGGGAGTGGCGATGATCACCGCATCCAGATCCATTGCAAGCAGTTCTTTCTGGGATTTGCAGAAGACCGGCGCGGGATCCAGTTTCATTTTTTCCGCCAGAGCCTGAGCCTTGCCCCTGACGATATCGTACATCGCAACGATTCTGGCTTTCTTTCCGAGGGAAAGGACACTCGGGATGTGGTTGCATTCTGCGATTTTTCCGCATCCGATCAAACCGATTTTCAATGCTGCCATAATTTTTTCCTTAAACGGCGTTGGTTATGTAATACAAATGTTGCCGGAGAAACGCTGCCGGCAACATGATCTGTTTTCTGTTCTGTGACTTACTTGGAGGAGGAGATGAACTGGGAAGTATCATAACTTTTTGCGCCTGCATCCTGACCGCCCATGGAGAGGACTACGGCATCGGTCAATTCGTCAGACTCGTAACCGTTTGTATTCACTTTAAGATGTCCATCCTGGTCCATATCCAGATAGATGATCAGGGGTCTGTTCCAGGAGTCGCGGACGCTGTTCACGCTGTCATCGCCGAAATATTTTTTGGGAACGTCAAGATAACGCTGAGCCTTGGGATTGCACGCTTTGGTATTGCTGGTGGGGGAGGAACCCGCGCTGTTGTGATTGGCATAAGTCAGAACATCGAAAAATTTCGTATAGTTGGAATCGGGCTTGATGGAGTTGATTTTGCTGATACTGCCCCAGTCACCGATCTTTTCATCCGTGGATGCGCCATCGGGGCTGTGATAGGGCAGAAGGCCGTTATCCGTTTTGAAAGTGAGGATGGCGGTTTTGATACCGGTCACCAATGTCTGTGTTTCCGTCACTTTTCCGCGTTCACGGATGGAGCCGAGGACGGGGAAGAGGATCGCAGAGAGAATACCGATGATCACGATAACGGTCATGATCTCGATGAGGGTAAAGTGCTGCTGTGTCTTTTTCATAGTTCTGTATATCCTTTCATTCATTTGTTTTCATTCAGTTTGTCAGGTCGTCACCTTTACCGAGATACTGTGCATAATCGGCATTCGGTTTGATGTATTCAGGCCGGTCATCCACTGACTGACCGGTATCGTCTGTCTGCTTTGATGTGCTGAAAAATGTATTCAACGTATTGCCTTTGGTATCGACGCCGTCACCCGGCAACGCATTCGCGCCGGTGGAGATCAGGTCGAATGTGCCGGTATTGAGTCTGCCGGGGCAGTGATAGATCAGCGGCATCCCGAAAGCGTCTTTCAGATAGTTTGAGTTTGCGGCGGAGTCAAACTGGAGAAACTCTCTCAAGCTGTCCAAATCGAAATACTGGATCATATTTCTGCGGGGGTCCACGGCGGAACCATCGTTTCTGGTGAAATCGAAATTATCCAGATAGAAGGGCTGATAAGAGATTTCTGCGGTATTGGTCTGATTGGTGAATCTGCCGCGTGGGCGTGACACCGGATAGTTCCCGCCGTTCAGTTCGGAGTTTTTGTACTCTTCCAGAGCGAGGCAGATGCTCCGGATCAATGCTTTTGTTTTGGCATCGTTGCTCATTTTGGTGATGACCGGTCCGATAAATGTTGCGCCTGCGATCAGAGCCAGGATCACACACAGCACGGTCATGATCTCAACCAACGTGAAGGGGCGTACCCGCAAATCATGCTGTTTCTTCATTTCAAATCCTCCGAAATTCAGTTTTTACTGTCAACAGCGTATTATAACACAGAAATATTCGCTTTGCAATCAAACTTTCATTTGATTTTTCAAAAAAATGGCGTATTATACCGGAAAGCAACATCAATTTCGCAAGAAGAAGGAAAAAAACATGAACAACACACCCTGTCCCTGCTGTTCCGGCAAATCATTTGAAGAATGCTGCAAACCGGTGATCGCCGGTGATCGCAAAGCCGCCAACGCAGAAGAACTCATGCGCGCACGCTACAGCGCCTACGCCGCCGGAGAGATCGATTTTATCATCAACTCCACCCATCCGGAAAAACGCGGGGAAAATGACCGCAACGAAATTGAAAACTGGTCCAAAAATTCTGAATGGCTGGGTCTGGAGATCCTCCGTACCGCCGATGTGCCGGAACAGCCCGGTACCGGTCTGGTGGAATTTGTGGCAAATTACGCCGACCGCGGCATCAAACTGGAACATCACGAACTTGCCGAATTCCGCAAAGAAAACGATGAATGGTTCTTCTACGACGGCGAACTTGTCTCCCAGCGTCCCTTCGTCCGTATGGAACCCAAAGTCGGCAGAAACGATCCCTGCCCCTGCGGGTCCGGCAAAAAATACAAAAAATGCTGCGGCAAATGATCCGGGAGAACAGCGATGATCTGTGACCATATTTCCAACAGAAAAGCAGTTACGCTCAGCGCGTCTTTTGACAAGGCATTTGCTTTTCTCGAAACACTGACCGATGCAACGCCGGACGGGACTTACGAACTGGATGGACGCAAAGTCTATGCCATGGTCCAGTCCTACGACACCGTTGCCGGCGAACCTGTCAAGTTTGAAGTGCACCGGAAGTATATCGACATCCAGTACACCATCTCCGGCACGGAAGTCCTTGCATGGACGAACAACAACGGTTCCATTCCGGAAGAAACACCTTACAACGAAACGAAAGATGTCACCTTCCTCACCATTCCGGAAAAAACGGAGATCTCTCATCTGGAAATGAAACCGGGGATGTTTGCGGTATTTTTCCCAGCAGACGCGCACTGGGGCAAAGTCCAGTCCGCCGCGGCAGGTCCGCAGCATGTCCGTAAAGTCTGCATCAAGATCGCGGTGGATACTCTCTGAACATGGAGCTGATCCCACTGCTTGAACAGGCAAAGACAAGTCGCGGCGCATTATCTCACGCCGGACTTGTCTTTCTTCTTTCTCTGGAACGGAGAGAAGATCTGGAGGCGCTTTTTGCCGCCGCGTACGATGTCAAATGCCGTTTCATCGGCAGAAATGTCAGTCTGCGCGGACTCATCGAAATGGGCAACATCTGCTCCAAAGACTGCTATTACTGCGGGATCCGGCGCTCCAATTGCAAAGTCAGCCGCTTCCAGTTGACGCCGGATGATGTGGTCGCTATGGCAATGGAAGCATACCATGCCCGGTACGGCTCCATCGCGATCCAGTCCGGCGAGATCGAATCAGACGCCCATACCGCCATGATCACGGAGATCCTCCGGAAAATCTCTGCCGCCACAAACGGCGGACTCGGGATCACCCTTTCTCTCGGCGAACAGACGGAAGATGTGTACCGCCAATGGTTTGAAGCCGGTGCGCACCGTTATTTACTGCGGATCGAAGAAGCGAACGAAGCCCGTTACCGCGCACTTCATCCGGCAGAAGGACACGATTATCACCGCCGGTCCGCGTGCCTCGATACCCTGCGTCGGATCGGTTATCAGGTGGGCAGCGGCGTTATGTGCGGACTGCCCGGTCAGACGGCAGATGATCTGGCAAACGATATTGAATTCTATCTAAAAAAAGATCTCGATATGATCGGGATGGGACCGTGGCTGCCGCATCCGGATACGCCCCTCGGCAGAGATTTTTCCGATACGGAACCGTTCCGCCGGAAACAGTTGATCACCGGTCTGAAAATGATCGCGGTGACCAGACTGTATCTCCACAATGTCAATATTGCCGCGACAACTGCCCTTCAGACGCTCGCGCCCGACGGCAGAGAACGGGGCATCCTCGCCGGTGCCAATGTCATTATGCCGAACGTGACGGATACCGCTTACCGCAGCCGGTATCAACTCTACACCGGGAAACCGGATCTGGACGAAAATTCAGAAAAGATCAGAGACAATCTGACCAACTCCCTTGCAGCCATCGGCGAAAACATTCTCTGGGCGCAGCGGGGCGATTCCCCGCGCTTTTTCCAGCGTCAGAACTCCGTTTCCTGACAACCAAGCGCAGCGTGGGGAGAAAGGTCTATATGGCACACTCTGTGTGTCCGGACGACCAAGCGCAGCGTTGGGAGGAAGGACTATATGGCACACTCTGTGTGTCCGGACGACCAAGCGCAGCGTTGGGAGGAAGGACTATATGGCACACTCTGTGTGTGGTTCGCACTGCGTGCGACCAGCGGACTGCCGCTGGACCGCAGCAAGGGCACGCCCTTGACGCGAGCAGAAAACTTGCACGGCGTGCGGCGTTTTCTGCCGTAAGTTTTTGCAACGGTGTCGTCGGCTGTTGCCACAGCCGTTTCCGTCTTGTCAATCCATCCCCGCTGTGTGCGGGTCCGGCTTGCCAAGCCGTAAAAAAAGGGGCTGTTGCAAAACCTCAAAAAGGTGAGCAACAGCCTTTTTCTATTGTTTGAGCAGAAAGTTGGAGGTATAATAAGTCATGATAGGAGAAAATCATGGCTTATTTTACAAATTCTCAAGGCTATTTGTTCC